>NZ_JBEZVL010000022.1:0-100970 GCF_040636975.1 Streptomyces sp. NPDC032198
GGGGGGGTGGTGCGGGCGGCCCGGCGGGGGGGGGGCGGGGGCGGGGGTGGGGGGCGGGGGGGGGGGGGGCGGCGGGGGGGGGGCCCCCCCCCCCCCCCGACGCGGTCGCGGTCGCGGAGCCCGCGACTCCGGCGAGCGCGAGGAACGCGGCGCCCACGGCGACGACTCGGATGAAGGTGGAACGGCGGTGCATGGGAAGCCCCCGTCTGGCTGTGGTCCGCCCGGTCCCTCCGGGCGTGATCCACACTCCCGTGGGCCGGGGCACGGTGCATCGTGCGTGAGGGGGCGGACCCCCTCCGCCGCGCGGTGGGGGACGGGTGGTTCGTGGGGCGGAGACGGGTGGTTCGTGGGGCGGAGACGCCGGGCCCGCCCGACCCCCGTACGGGCGGGACCCTGCGTGATCAGTTGGTCGGGTACGTGAGGTGCCAGGGCTTGACGTCGAAGTCGCCGGTGCCCTTCCTGACCTTCTCGAAGGGGGCCGAGCTCGTGCACTTGGGCAGCTTCTTGGTCCCGTCGGGGCCGCCCACCGCGGCCCAGCTGTAGCCCACGCGGTCGTGCCCGCCCTGGTCGTGGACCGAGAAGCCGACGCGGCCGCCCTTGATGCCCTTGAGGTTCGACGCGGTGATGATGCCGGTGGCCGTGGCGACCTTGCCGCCCGTCATCAGGCAGTCGATGCGGCCCTTCGCCCAGCCGCCCTTGCCGCCCGGCTTGTCCAGGTGGACGAAGCGGAAGGTGCCGGTCGCCTTGTCCGGGCGCATGGTGTGGCGCTTGGCCAGATGGGCGTCGAAGGTGAACGTCACGTCCTCCGTGGTCTTGCGGTAGAGCTTCGCGGTGCCGGTGAGGGCCGCGGCCTCCCGGGCGTGGGTCTGCGAGGCCTGCGAGGTCTGCGAGGCCTGCGAGGCGGCCCTGTGTGGTGTCCCGCCGTCGTCCGACGCCACGGCCGCCCCCGCGGCTCCGGCGCAGATCAGCAGGGCGGTGCCGAGGGCGATCGCGCGGCTGCGGGTGCTGGTCAGGCGGCTGTCGGTGATCCGGCTGAGTGCGTTGCGGCTCACAGGGAGCCTCCGTCCGAAGTGCCGTTCACCCGGTCCTTCCGGGCGAGATCACGGTCTCGCGGCAGGGGGTCCCGGCACGTCCGGCCAGGGTCGGCATTCCGCCTCCGCCGTGCGGCGGGGATCACCCCCGCGCGCCCTGCGCCCGGCGGTGGACAGCGCTACGGCTCCGGTCCCATGCCGCCGCGCAACGAATCGCCGCCGGAGGCCCCGTACGCGCAACGGATCACGCATCTGCCCGCAACGCTCGCGCCTTGTCCGGGCAGGGCCGCCGACCGTACGGTCTAACGGACCCCACCTGCCCCTTCGTACGCCCCGAGGATCCGCCATGCCTGCGCTGCGCACCGCCCTGCTCCAGAGTTCCGGGCAGCTCGGCTCCGTCGCCGAGAACCTCAAGGCGCTCGACGACGCCGCGGGCCGTGCCGCCGCGGCGGGAGCCGGTCTTCTCGTGGCGCCCGAGCTGTACCTCACCGGGTACGCGATCGGCGACGACGTCGCGCGCCTCGCCGAGACCGCCGACGGGGCGTCGGCCACCGCGCTCGCCGAGACCGCCGTACGCCACGGCGTCGCGATCGCCTACGGCTACCCGGAGCGGGACGGGGAGCGGGTCTTCAACTCCGTCCAGCTGATCGGCCCCGACGGCGAGCGCCTGGCGAACTACCGCAAGACCCACCTCTTCGGCTGCTTCGAGCGCGACTCCTTCACCCCCGGTGAGCAGACCGTCGTACAGGCGGAGCTGGGCGGTCTGCGGATCGGCCTGATGATCTGCTACGACGTGGAGTTCCCGGAGAACGTCCGCGCGCACGCCCTCGCGGGCACCGATCTGCTGCTCGTGCCCACGGCCCAGATGCACCCCTTCCAGTTCGTCGCCGAGTCGGTCGTACCGGTGCGGGCCTTCGAGAACCAGATGTACGTCGCCTACGTCAACCGGGTCGGCAAGGAAGGGGAGTTCGAGTTCGTCGGGCTCTCCACGCTGGCCGGTCCCGACGGGGTGGCACGCGTCCGGGCGGGACGCGAGGAGCAGCTCGTGTTCGCCGACGCCGACCCCGTCTTCCTCGCCGCGTCGCGCGAGGCCAACCCCTACCTCCGCGATCGCCGCCCGGGTCTGTACGCGTCCCTGGTCTGACGCCCCCGAGCTCCCCTCTTCTTCTGTCCTGCCGTTCCCGCAAGGAGTCCGTACCCCATGACGTCCACGGTGCCCACCGCCGTCCAGCACACCGACGCGCAGCCGCCGATCACCATGTTCGGTCCGGACTTCCCGTACGCGTACGACGATTTCCTCGCCCACCCGGCGGGCCTCGGCCAGATACCCGCGACCGAGCACGGCACGGAGGTCGCGGTCATCGGCGGCGGCCTGTCCGGCATCATCGCGGCGTACGAGCTGATGAAGATGGGCCTCAAGCCCGTCGTCTACGAGGCCGACCAGATCGGCGGCCGGCTGCGCACCGTCGGCTTCGACGGCTGCGACCCCTCGCTGACCGCGGAGATGGGCGCGATGCGCTTCCCGCCGTCCTCGACGGCGCTCCAGCACTACATCGACCTGGTGGGCCTCAAGACCCAGGCGTTCCCCAACCCCCTCGCGGAGTCGACCCCCTCGACGGTCGTCGACCTCAAGGGCGAGTCCCACTACGCGACGTCCGTCGACGACCTGCCGCAGGTCTACCGCGACGTGATGAACGCCTGGAACTCCTGCCTGGAGGAGGGCGCCGACTTCTCCGACATGAACCGCGCCCTGCGCGAGCGCGACGTACCGAAGATCCGCGAGATCTGGTCCAAGCTCGTCGAGAAGCTCGACAACCAGACCTTCTACGGCTTCCTCTGCGAGTCCGAGGCCTTCAAGTCCTTCCGGCACCGCGAGATCTTCGGCCAGGTCGGCTTCGGCACAGGCGGCTGGGACACCGACTTCCCGAACTCCATCCTGGAGATCCTGCGCGTCGTCTACACCGAGGCCGACGACCACCACCGCGGCATCGTCGGCGGCAGCCAGCAGCTTCCCCTGCGCCTGTGGGACCGCGAGCCGCAGAAGATCGTGCACTGGGCGCCCGGCACGTCCCTGAGCTCGCTGCACGAGGGCGGTCTGCCCAAGCCCGCCGTGACCCGTCTGGACCGCACCGCGGGCAACCGCGTCACCGTCACCGACTCCTCGGGCGACATCCGCACGTACCAGGCGGCGATCTTCACCGCCCAGTCCTGGCTGCTGCTCTCCAAGATCGCCTGTGACGACACGCTCTTCCCCATCGACCACTGGACGGCGATGGAGCGGACCCACTACATGGAGTCCTCCAAGCTGTTCGTGCCGGTCGACAGGCCGTTCTGGCTGGACAAGGCCGTCGACGACAAGGGGAACCCGACCGGGCGTGACGTCATGTCGATGACGCTCACCGACCGCATGACGCGCGGGACCTACCTGCTCGACGACGGTCCGGACAAGCCCGCCGTCATCTGCCTCTCCTACACCTGGTGCGACGACAGCCTGAAGTGGCTGCCGCTGTCGGCGAACGAGCGCATGGAGGTCATGCTCAAGTCGCTCGGCGAGATCTATCCCAAGGTCGACATCCGCAAGCACATCATCGGTAACCCGGTGACCGTGTCGTGGGAGAACGAGCCCTACTTCATGGGCGCCTTCAAGGCGAACCTGCCGGGCCACTACCGCTACCAGCGGCGCCTGTTCACGCACTTCATGCAGGAGACGTTGCCCGAGGACAAGCGGGGTATCTTCCTCGCCGGTGACGACATCTCCTGGACGGCGGGATGGGCCGAGGGCGCGGTCCAGACCGCGCTGAACGCGGTGTGGGGCGTCATGCACCACTTCGGTGGTGCGACCGATGCGACCAACCCCGGGCCGGGCGATGTGTACGACGAGATCGCCCCGGTGGAACTGCCGGAGGACTGATCAGGAGCGCCGTCTCACCTGGGGCGCGTGGGAGTCCGCTGACCGGTTGTGGCCGGTCGCGCAGTTCCCCGCGCCCCTTTGGGCTCTTTACACCCCGGCCGCCCTCGCCGCCTCGTACACCTCCGCTGCCAGGTCCTTCAGCTCTTCGGCGTCCCGTGTGCTGCCCTGGAGTTCGATGAGGATCTCCTCCACGGCTCCCGTCGACGCGTGTGCCTCCAGGTCCTCGACGATCTGCGCGACGCTGCCCTGGAAGGGGGCGCGCTTCTCGCCCTCGTACGCCTTCGCCGTGTACCGCGCGTTCGCCCGCATGACGCTCTGGACCGGTTCCGTGCGGCCCCGCTCGGCGGCCAGTTGCTTCAGGGCCTGGGCCTGTTCCGCCAGCTTTCCGGCGCCCGTGCCCACCGGCATCCAGCCGTCGGCGCGGTCGACGAGCCTGCGCAGGGCGCGCGGGCTGTTGGCGGGCAGCAGGATCGGGACGGGGCGCGCGGGCTTGGGGCCGACCACCGAGGGAGCGATCGTGGTCAGCTCCCCTTCGTACGCCACCGGGTCCGGGCCCCACACCGCGTGGCAGACGTCGATCAGCTCGTCCAGGACCTTGCCGCGCTTCTCGAAGGGCGCCACCGCCGCTGCCGCGTACTCGTCGTGGGACCAGCCCGTGCCGAGACCCGCGACGACCCGGCCGCCGCTCGCCGCGTCAAGGGTGGCCAGCGAGCGCGCCAGCTGGAACGGCACGTGCAGCGGGGCGACCAGGACGCTGGTACCCAGGCGGGCCCGCTCGGTGACGGCCGCGGCCAGGGTCAGCGTGACCAGCGGGTCGGCGACCGAGCGGTACGAGTCGGGCCAGGGCAGGCCCTCGATGCCGTACAGACCCTGGGTCGCGGGCTCGGGGAACAGGATGCGTTCGTAGACCCACAGGCTCTCGTAACCGATGCCCTCCGCCGCGCGGGCGACGGCCGGGACGTCACGTCCGATGCTGTACTGCCGGCCCTGCGGGAGGCTGAGCCCGAGTCGTGTGGCCATGCTGGTGCTCCTTCGCATCCGGGGTCACTGCCTTCAACGTACAGCGATCGGCGGGGAGTTACCCGGTGCGAGCGGGGGAGCGGCCGGATCAGTCCGCCAGGGGCGTGAGCAGCATCCGCCCCACCAGGCCGACCGCTCCGTCCAGGCGCTCCCGGAACTCCTCGGCCACGGCGGGCAGTCCGTCCAGCGCCCGCATCGTCAGGGCTGTCGCCCAGGCGCTGTCCCTGGCCCGCTCCAGGCTCCAGGAGCCCAGCAGGTGGGTGAGCGGGTCGGCGATCTGGAAGAGGTCGGGCCCCGGCATCAGCTGTTCGCGGATGCTCTCCTCCAGCGAGACGAGGATGTCGCCCACGCGGTCGAACTCGTCCTCCAGGTCGGCCGGTTCGCAGCCGAGCGCACGACAGGCGTCCATGACGGCCAGCGGAAGATCGTGCCCGATGTGCGCGTTGATGCCCGCGAGTGCGAACTGCAGGGGGCGTACACCGGGATGGCGCCGGAGCTGGAACAGCGGCCGCCAGCAGGCGGGCGGCCTGCGGTCGGCGGCCACCGCTTCGACCGCCGTCAGATAGCGCTCGGCGAACAGGACGTCCAGCGTGAGAGCGGCTCCGGTGTCAGGGAAACGGCCGCCGTCGAGGTGCCGGGCGACCTCTTCGGTGACGGAGAGATAGACCCGGTTGAAGACCCCGACCCCGTCCCCCGAGGGGAAACCGGCGCCCAGCGCGCGCATCCGCGACACCACGTCGTCAATCCCGTGAGCCGAGCCTGTGAACTCCGCGAACCGCTCCAGCTGCGCCATGGTGGCAGGGTCCCAGTCAGGGGCTTGTCCGCGTGCCACCGCACCGGTCGCGTCCCCAGAACGAGGGAACGGCGACCGTGTGTGCCATGCCTACGACGTGGCGCGCGGCTGAGCGCCGTCGGCGCTCTCGCCGTCCTCGGCCTCGTCGTATGTGGACGTGCCCGAATCGAGCAGCGGCTCCTGCGACTTGAGGTGCGGCGGGGCGAAGGCGCGCAGCACGTGATAGCCGGTGATCACGACGATCGTGCCGAGCGCGATGCCGCTCAGCTCGAAGTTGTCGGAGATCTTCAGGGAGACGCCGCCGACGCCGATGATGATGCCCGCGGCGGCCGGGACGAGGTTCAGTGGATTGCGCAGGTCCACCCCGGCGTTGATCCAGATCTGGGCGCCGAGCAGGCCGATCATGCCGTAGAGGATGACGGTGATGCCGCCCAGGACGCCGCCGGGGATGGCCGCCACGACCGCGCCGAACTTGGGGCAGAGCCCGAAGAGCAGGGCGAAGCCCGCGGCGGCCCAGTACGCGGCCGTGGAGTAGACACGGGTCGCGGCCATCACGCCGATGTTCTCGGAGTACGTCGTGTTGGGCGGGCCGCCCACCGCGGTGGAGAGCATGGACGCGGCGCCGTCGGCGGAGATCGCCGTGCCGAGCTTGCCGTCCAGGTTGTCGCCGGTCATCTCACCGACGGCCTTGACGTGCCCGGCGTTCTCGGCGACCAGCGCGATGACGACGGGCAGCGCGACGAGGATCGCCGACCACTCGAAGCTCGGCGCGTGGAAGGACGGCAGGCCGATCCAGTCGGCGTTGCCGACGGCGGAGAGGTCGAGCCGCCAGTGGTCGACGACCTTGCCCGAACCGTCCGCCGAGTGGATCTTGCCGAAGATCAGGTCGAGGGCCCAGGACAGGGCGTACCCGAAGATCAGCCCGAGGAAGATCGCCACGCGCGAGAAGAATCCGCGCAGGCACACCACGGCCAAACCGGTGAACAGCATCACCAGGAGCGCCGTCCACTGGTCCTGCGGCCAGTACGTGGACGCGGTGACCGGCGCCAGATTGAAGCCGATCAGCATGACGACGGCGCCGGTGACGATCGGCGGCATCGCGGCGTGGATGATCCGCGCCCCGAACTTCTGGACGGCGAGACCCACCAGGAACAGCGCCGCGCCGACCACGAAGACCGCGCCCGTCACGGTGGCGGACGAGCCGCCCTGCGCGCGGATGACGGCGGCCACGCCCACGAAGGACAGCGAGCAGCCCAGGTAGCTGGGCACCCGGCCGCGCGTGGCGAGCAGGAAGATGACCGTCGCGACGCCGGACATCATGATCGCGAGGTTCGGGTCGAGGCCCATCAGGACGGGCGCCACGAACGAGGCGCCGAACATGGCGACCACGTGCTGGGCGCCGAGCCCGAGGGTCCGCGGCCAGGAGAGCCGCTCGTCGGGACGGACGACGGCTCCCGGCGCGGGGGTGCGCCCGTCGCCGTGCAGTCTCCAGCGCACGCCGAGATCCATGGTTCTGTTCCGCCTTCTGTGCGCCCGACCTGTGGGGATGACCCCGTGAGAATGACCTGGAAGATCAGCGCAATGTTAGTGCGGCGTAAGGAGGGCTACCCGCTGGGGCGGATGTCGCGGCGGGGCTCAGGGCCGCGGGCCGGGCGCCGCCGCATCCGCGGGACTGACCGGGGTGGCCTCGCGGCCGCCCGTGCGCAGCACCCCCGCGAACACCGCGAGCCCGCAGGCGAGCACCGTCACCAGGCCGAAGGAGACCACCAGGCTCGTCGCGTCGGCCAGCGTGCCGATCGCCGAGGGGGCGATCAGGCCCGAGGTGTACGTGATGGTGGCGACGCCCGCGATGGCCTGACTCGGATTGGGCCCGCTGCGTCCGGCCGCGGCGAACGCCAGCGGTACCACGACCGCGATGCCAAGCCCGAGCAGCGCGAACCCGCTCATGGCGACCGCCGGATGCGGCGCCACCACCACGAGGAGACCGCCGAGCGCCGCGACCACGCCGCCCACCCGCACCGTGCGCACCGCCCCGAAGCGGTCCACCACCGCGTCGCCCGCGAGCCGGGCGATCGCCATGGTGAGCGTGAAGCCGGTGGTGGACGCGGCGGCGGCACCGGCCGATGTGTCCAGGACGTCCCGCAGATAGACCGCCGACCAGTCCAGGCTCGCGCCCTCCGCGAAGACCGCGCAGAAGCCGACCGCGCCGATCAGGAGCGCCGACTTGGGCGGCAGCGAGAAGCGCGGCGGTGCCTCGTCCTCGGGCTCCGCCTGCAGATCGAGCACGCCCTGACAGGCGACGAGGCCGATCGCGGTGAGGGCCACGGCGGCGAGCGCGTGGTGCAGCCGGGCGTCCGCACCCAGGTGGGCGGCGACCGTGCCGGCCGCCGAGCCGATCAGGGCGCCGACGCTCCACATGCCGTGCAGGCCCGACATGATCGACTTCTTCATGCGGGTCTCGACCTCGACGCCCAGGGCGTTCATCGCCACGTCCGACATGCCCGCCGTCGCGCCGTACACGAACAGGGCGAGGCAGAGCGTGAGCAGGTTCGGCGCGAGCGAGGGGAGGATCAGGGCCATCGTCCACAGGGCGAGCAGCCCGCGCAGCGCCGTACGGGCGCCGAAGCGGTGGCTGACCCAGCCCGCGAGCGGCATCGCCACGGAGGCGCCGATCGCGGGGAAGGCGAGGGCGAGGCCCAGGAGCCCGGCGCTGAGCCCGGTGTGCTCCTGGATCCAGGGCACGCGGGTCGCGAAGGACCCGGTGACGGCGCCGTGCACACAGAAGACGGCGGCCACGGCGTACCGCGCCCGCTTCAACTGCCGTACGTCGTGGACCACTTCACTCATCGATTCCCCGTCCCTCCCCAGGCGTCTCCCCGGTACGGCGACGTAAACTATCAGGAACCCTGCCTGATAAATAGCGCCTTTATGGAAGGATCCCCGGCATGCCCGCATCACCGAGCACCGCCCGGGCCATCAACGACCGGCTCGCCCTGGGGCTCCTGCAGCGCGAAGGGCCGCTGACGGCCAACCAGTTGAAGCAGCTGACCGGCCTGTCCCGGCCCTCGGTCGCCGACCTCGTCGAGCGCCTCCAGGGCTCCGGCCTGATCGCCGTCGTGGGGGAGGCGGGTGCCCAGCGCCGGGGACCCAATGCCCGGCTGTACGGGATCGTCGCCGACCGGGCGCACCTCGCCGCCCTCGACGTACGCACCGACGGCCTCTCCGTGGTCGTCACCGATCTGCTCGGCGCGGTGCTCGCCGAGGCCTCCGCGCCCATCGGCGGCGACACCGGCACCGGACCCGCCGTCGAGCGCGCCGTCACCCTCGTCGAGCGCACCGCACGGGACGGCGGCGTCCAGCGGCTGCACACCATCGCCATCGGCGCCCCCGGCCTCATCGACCCCGCCACCGGCGAACTGCGCGACACCACCTCGCTGCCCGCCTGGCACCGCCGGCTCGCGGGAGCCCTCCAGGAACGGCTCCCGGCCCGCGTCCTCGTGGAGAACGAGACCAACCTCGCCGCCCGTGCCGAACAGCGTGACGGCGCCGCCCACGACCGCGACACCTTCGTCCTCCTCTGGCTCGGCGAAGGCGTCGGTGCCGCCGTCATGCTCGACGGAACCCTGCGCCGCGGGGCGTCCGGCGGCACCGGGGAGATCGGCTTCCTGCCGGTGCCGGGGACGCATGTGCTGCCGTCCGCCACCGGCTGCGAGGGCGGGTTCCACTCGCTGGCCTGCGCCGCCGCGCTCCGTCAACTCGGCGCCGAGTACGGCCTGGTGACGGGGGTCGAGGCCGCGGATCTGGTGCGCCATGCCGTCGAGTCCGAGCACTCCGGTTTCCTGGACGCCGTCGCCGACCGGGTCGCCGTGGGGGCCGCCGCCGTGGCCGCGATCCTCGACCCGGGCTGCGTCGTCCTCGGCGGCGAAGTGGGCCGCGCGGGCGGCGCCGCGCTGGCCGCCCGCGTCGAGGAACGCCTCGCGGCGATGTCACCGCTGCGCACGGAGGTGCGCGCGAGCGCGCTCGGCGGCTCGGCCGTGCTGCGGGGCGCGCTGCTCGCCGCCAGGGACGCGGCACAGGACGAGCTGTTCGGCCCGCGGCACCAGGCCGGTGCCGGTGCCGGTGGACGGGCCGGCGCCCCGCGCTGAGCCCCGGCGGCCGGTCGGAAGCCATGGCGGCCTCGTCACCGCCGGTCAGAGCCCCGTCACGGACCGCTGTGACCCAGGCCACAGGGGCTCGCCCGTATGGGCCTCGATCAGGCGTGGCACACTGGCCACGTACCAAAAGCAGCGCACTCCGGGGTCGGTGTAATTCCGAACCGGCGGTTATAGTCCGCGACCCGGCCGCCTCCAGCGGCCGGTTGACCAGGTGAAATTCCTGGACCGACGGTGAAAGTCCGGATGGGAGGCAGTGCGCGGCGGGCGGGCATTCGTGTTCGTCGCCGAGTGGCTTGTTTTTGGGATACCCGTCTTTTCGGGTTTCCCGGGGAGAGGTCTCGTTTCAGGCGACGCTCCCTGTGTCGCAGTCCGTACGTTCTGTCGTCATCGACAGGCCCCGGAGTCCGTGCCCCATGAGGCAGGAGGACCCGGTGGCCACCGCATCCGCAGCAGCAGCGCACGAACACGAGCGCGCCGCCATGCGCCGCGCCATCACGCTCGCCGCCCGCGGACTCGGCTCCACCAGCCCCAACCCGGTCGTCGGATGCGTGATCGTCAACGCCTCCGGAGAGACCGTCGGCGAGGGCTACCACCAGCGGGCGGGCGGCCCGCACGCCGAGGTCCACGCCCTGCGCGCGGCCGGCGAACAGGCCCGCGGCGCCACCGCCCTGGTCACCCTGGAACCCTGCAACCACACCGGACGCACCGGCCCCTGCGCCCAGGCGCTCATCGACGCCGGCATCGCCCGCGTCGTCTACGCGGTCGGCGACCCGAACCCCGCCGCGACCGGGGGCGCGCAGCGACTGCGTACCGCCGGAGTCGACGTACAGGCGGGCCTTCTGGAAGAGGAGGCCGCGGCGGGCAACGCCGCCTGGCTGACCTCCGTACGCCTCGGCCGCCCGCACGTCACCTGGAAGTACGCAGCCACGCTCGACGGCCGCATCGCGGCCGCCGACGGAACCAGCCGCTGGATCACCTCCGCCGACGCCCGCGCCGACGTCCACCGGCTGCGCGCCGAGTGCGACGCGGTGATCGTCGGGTCCGGCACCCAGCGCGCCGACGACCCCCACCTCGCCGTGCGGGGCGTCGAAGGCGCCGTCCAGCCGCTGCGCGTCGTCGTCGACACGAACGGCACCGCCGTGACGCCCGGCGCCCGCGTCCTGGACGACGCGGCGCCCACGCTCGTCGCCGTCGCCGAGAACGTGACCGCGGAAAGCGAGGCCGAGACGGTGCGCCTGCCGCGCGCGGACGGCGGCCTCGACATCGCGGCCCTCCTCGCCGAGCTGCACACGCGCGGGGTGCGTTCCGTCCTCCTCGAAGGCGGACCGACGCTCGCCGGAGCCTTCGTCGCCGCGGGCGCCGTGGACCGCGTCGTCGCCTATCTCGCCCCCGTCCTGCTCGGCGCGGGCCCCGCCGCCCTCATCGGCGGCGGAATCACGACCATCACCGAAGCGTTGCGGCTCGACGTGAGCGAGACCGTCCGCATCGGCCCCGATCTGCGCGTCACCGCGACCCTCGTAGCGAAGGAGCACTGAAGTGTTCACCGGAATCGTCGAAGAGCTGGGCGAGATCACCGCCGTCGAGAACCTGGACGACGCATCGCGCTTCCGCGTCCGTGGCCCCGTCGTCACCGACGGCGCGAAGCACGGCGACTCCATCGCGGTCAACGGTGTCTGTCTGACGGTCGTGGAGCACGAGGGCGCCGAGTTCACCGCCGACGTGATGGCCGAGACCCTGAACCGCTCCAGCCTGGGCGCGCTCGCCCCGGGCTCGCGGGTCAACCTGGAGCGGCCCACCGCCGTGGGCGACCGCCTCGGTGGCCACATCGTGCAGGGGCACGTGGACGGCACGGGTGAAATCGTGGACCGCAAGCCCTCCGAGAACTGGGAGATCGTCAAGATCTCGCTCCCCGCGGACCTCTCCCGCTACGTCGTGGAGAAGGGCTCCATCACCGTCGATGGCGTCAGCCTCACGGTGGTCGACGCCGGGCCCGACTACTTCACCATCAGCCTCATCCCCACCACCCTCGCCCTGACCACGCTCGGCATCAAGCAGCCCGGCGACCCGGTCAACCTCGAGGTGGACGTCATCGCGAAGTACGTCGAGCGCATGCTCGGCGACCGCGCCCTCCCCGCATCCGCCGCCGCTCCCGCTCAGGAGGCCACGAAGTGAACTGGCTCAACTCCGAAGCCTTCACGGCCTTCGGGCAGCACGTGATCTGGTCCGACATGGTGGGCAACACCGTCGGCCTGATCGCCCTCGCCCTCGGCTGGCGGCGCTCCATATGGACCTGGCCCGCCCAGTTCCTCTCCGGCGTCATCCTCGTCGGCGCCTACGCGTCCGCGCACCTCTCCGGCGGCGTCGGCAAGCAGCTGCTCGTCATCGGCGTAGCCCTCTGGGGCTGGCGGCTGTGGACGAACGGCAAGCAGCAGGCGCAGGACGGCTCCATCGCCGTCCGGTTCGCCACCTGGAAGGAGCGCGGGGTGCTGCTCGGCGGCACGGCCGTCGGCACCCTCGCGGTCGGCGCCCTGTTCGCCGCCGTCCCCGACCTGTCCTGGAACCCCTGGCCCGACGCCTACATCTTCGTCGGCACGCTCGCCGCGATGGTCGCCCAGGCACGCGGCCTGGTCGAGTTCTGGTTCGCCTGGCTCCTGGTCGACGTGGTCGGCGTACCGCTCGCGTTCAGCAGCGGCCTCGCCTTCTCCGGTCTTGTGTATGTCATCTATCTCGCCCTCGTCCTGTGGGGCATGCGCGACTGGTGGCTGCGGTCGCGCACTGTGTCCTCGAAGTCCTCGCAGCCCGTCACGGAAGGAGCCCCGGCATGACCGCGGCACCTGTTTGGTACAGCACGGGTCATGAGGAAGACGCCTCGGACCTGGCCCTCGACCCCGTAGAGGCGGCCATCCGCGACATCGCCGCCGGGCGGCCCGTCGTGGTCGTCGACGACGAGGACCGCGAGAACGAGGGCGACCTCGTCATCGCGGCCGAGAAGGCGACGCCCGAGATCATCGCCTTCATGATGAGCGAGTGCCGCGGCCTGATCTGCGCGCCCATGGAGGGCGACGAGCTGGACCGCCTCCAGCTCCCGCAGATGGTCGAGCACAACACCGAGTCGATGCGGACGGCCTTCACCGTCTCCGTCGACGCGAGCGGTGCGCACGGCGTCACCACCGGCATCTCCGCCGCCGACCGCGCCACCACGCTCCAGATGCTCGCGTCGGGCACGTACGAGCCGACCGATTTCGTGCGCCCCGGCCACATCTTCCCGCTGCGTGCCAAGTCCGGCGGCGTCCTGGTCCGCAACGGCCACACCGAGGCTGCGGTCGACCTGGCCCGCCTCGCGGGCCTGCGCCCGGCCGGCGCGATCGTCGAGATCGCCGGCGAGGACGGCACGATGCTGCGCCTGCCGGAACTGATCCCGTTCGCCCGCAAGCACGGCCTGACGATCATCTCCATCGAGGACCTGATCGCCTACCGCAGCAGCGCCGAGCCCACCGTCCGCCGCGAGGCCGAGGTCCGCCTGCCCACCGCCTTCGGCGACTTCACGGCGTACGGCTACCGCTCCACCGTCGACGGCGTCGAGCACGTCGCCCTCGTCCACGGCGAGATCGGCGAGGGCGACGACGTCCTCGTACGCCTCCACTCCGAGTGCCTGACCGGCGACGTCTTCCACTCCCTGCGCTGCGACTGCGGTCCTCAGCTCGAGGCGTCCATGCGGCGCATCACGGACGAGGGACGCGGCATCGTCGTCTACCTCCGCGGCCACGAGGGGCGCGGCATCGGCCTGCTCTCCAAGCTGCGCGCCTACGAGCTCCAGGAGCGCGGCAGCGACACCCTGGACGCCAACCTGGAACTCGGCCTGCCCGCCGACGCCCGGGACTACGGCGCGGGCGCGCGGATCCTGGACGACCTCGGCGTCCGCAGCGTGCGCCTGATGACGAACAACCCCGACAAGACCGACGCGGTGATCCGGCACGGCCTGAAGGTCACCGGACGCGAGCCCATGGCGGTCAAGGCGGGCGAGCACAACCTCCGGTACCTGCGCACCAAGCGGGACCGGATGGGGCACGACCTGCCGTGGCTGGACACCGCTCCCGAGGTGTCCGCCTGCGGCAATCAGTAAGTACCGGCATACGAGAAGTACGGCATACGAGAACCAGGAGAAGCGCGTGAGCGGCAAGGGTGCACCCGAACTGAGCGTGAAGAACTGCGGAGACCTGCGGGTCGCGGTGATCGCCGCCCAGTGGCACGAGAAGGTCATGGACGGCCTCGTCGACGGCGCGCTGCGCGCCCTGCACGAGCTCGGCATCGACGAGCCGACCGTCCTGCGCGTACCCGGCAGCTTCGAGCTGCCGGTCGTCGCCAAGGTCCTCGCGGGCCGTGGCTACGACGCGATCGTGGCGCTCGGCGTCGTCATCCGCGGCGGAACCCCGCACTTCGAGTACGTGTGCCAGGGCGTCACCCAGGGCCTGACCCAGGTCACGGTGGACACCGGCGTGCCCATCGGCTTCGGCGTCCTCACCTGCGACACCGAGGAGCAGGCCCTGGAGAGGGCGGGCATCGAGGGCTCCCGCGAGGACAAGGGGCACGAAGCGGTCACCGCGGCCGTGGCCACCGCGACCACGCTGCGTACGATCTCCGAACCCTGGCGGTGAACGGGGCCGAGGAGCCGCGTAAAGTAAGCGACATCATGTCCAAGAAGACTTTCGAGGAGCTCTTCACCGAGCTCCAGCACAAGGCCGCCAACGGCGACCCCGCCACGTCGCGCACCGCCGAGCTGGTCGACAAGGGCGTCCATGCCATCGGCAAGAAGGTCGTCGAGGAGGCCGCCGAAGTCTGGATGGCCGCCGAGCACGAGGGCAAGGAAGCCGCGGCCGAGGAGATCTCGCAGCTCCTCTACCACGTGCAGGTGATGATGGTCGCCCGCGGCATCTCCCTCGACGACGTGTACGCCCACCTCTGAGCCGTACACCCCGCAGTCCCCAACTCCCTTCAACGCAAAGGAATCCGTCCTCATGCTGCGCATCGCCGTCCCCAACAAGGGTTCACTGTCCGGACCTGCGTCGGCGATGCTCCATGAGGCCGGATACCAGCAGCGCAAGGAGTCCAAGGAACTCGTCCTGGTGGACCCGGACAACGAGGTCGAGTTCTTCTACCTCCGGCCCAAGGACATCGCGATCTATGTCTCGGCCGGCAAGCTCGACATCGGCATCACCGGCCAGGACCTCCTGATCGACTCCGGCGCGAACGCCGAGACGATCCTGCCGCTCGGCTTCGCACGCTCCACCTTCCGTTTCGCCGCGAAGCCGGGCACGGCGAACACCATCGCGGACCTCGCGGGCAAGACCGTCGCGACCTCGTACGAGGGCATCGTCGCCAAGCACCTCGCGGACAGCGGCATCGACGCCTCCGTCGTCCACCTGGACGGCGCCGTCGAGACCGCCATCGAGCTGGGCGTCGCCCAGGTCATCGCGGACGTCGTGGAGACCGGCACCTCGCTGCGCAACGCGGGCCTCGAAGTGTTCGGCGAGCCGATCATGAAGTCCGAGGCGGTCGTCATCCGGCGCACCGGCGCCGAGAGCGACGACCCGAAGGTGCAGCAGTTCCTGCGCCGCCTGCAGGGCGTCCTGGTCGCCCGCGCGTACGTGATGATGGACTACGACTGCCGGGCCGAGCACCTGGAGCAGGCCGTCGCCCTCACCCCGGGCCTCGAATCGCCGACGATCTCGCCCCTGCACAACGAGGGCTGGGTCGCCGTCCGCTCCATGGTCCCGGCCAAGGAAGCGCAGCGGATCATGGACGACCTGTACGCCATCGGGGCGCGGGCCATCCTGACCACGGCCATCCACGCCTGCCGCCTCTGATCCGGCAGGAGATCCCGCCTCATGTCCGAGCTTCCCGCCCTGCCCGTCACCTTCCGGCCGAGCCGGACCCGGGTCGTCCTGCTCTCCGCGGGTGCCGCGATCTTCGTGGTCCTCACGGTGATCTCCCTGCTCATCCCGGCCCTCAGCCCGGGGGAGCGGATCAGCTTCATCGTCACCGGCGCGCTGCTCTTCGGTGTGCTGATGCTCCTGAGCAGGCCCAAGGTCGTCGCCGACGAGTCCGGCGTGACCGTCGTCAACATCGCCACCAGCAGGCACCTGGCCTGGGCCGAGATCGTCCAGGTCAACCTGCGCCCCGGCGACCCGTGGGTGTTCCTCAACCTCAGTGACGGCACCAGCCTCCCCGCCATGGGCATCCAGCCGGGCATCGCCAAGCAGCGGGCCATCAGCGACGCCCGCGCGCTGCGTGCCCTCGCCGACGCCCACACCCCGCAGGACTGACGCTTCGGGCTGGGTCTTGATTAATCTGGTGGCGGGGCACGCATGGTGTGCCGCCCCGCCCCTGACGGGCCCGCCCGGTCCACAGGGGCTCCTGCTATCCGAGGAGTGACTCCCTCCGGCGATGGACGGTTCGTCCTGTAGTACATGCGCCGCCCCCTCCCGACATACCGGGACCGGACACTCCGGGGAGGCGGCGGCATGACGACTTCCCTGCTGCTTCTCGGGGCGGCATTCCTGCTGATCCTGGCCAACGGCTTCTTCGTGGCCGCCGAGTTCGGGCTCGTCACCGTGGAGCGCCCGGACGCCGAGAAGGCCGCCGCCGAAGGCGACCGACGGGCCGGTACGGTCGTCGACGCCCTCAAGGAGCTGTCCTTCCAGCTCTCCGGCACCCAGCTCGGCATCACCATCACCTCGCTCGTCGTCGGCATGCTCGCCGAACCGGCCCTCGCGCATCTGCTCGCGGGCCCCTTCACGGCGACCGGCCTCCCGGAAGGCGCCGTACCGGGCGTCTCCGTGGTCGTCGGCATGCTCCTGGCGTCCGCCGTGCAGATGGTGATCGGCGAGCTGGTCCCGAAGAACTGGGCGGTGTCCAAGCCGCTCCAGGTCGCGCGGTTCGTCGCGGGCCCCCAGCACGTCTTCTCGCGCCTCTTCAGGCCCGTGATCTCCCTTCTGAACACCACCGCCAACCGGTTCGTACGGCTGCTCGGCGTCGAGCCCGCCGACGAGCTGGCCTCGGCCCGCACCCCCGGTGAACTGGTCTCCCTCGCCCGGCACTCGGCACAGGCCGGCACCCTCGAACAGGACACGGCGGATCTGTTCGTCCGCACGCTGTCCCTCGGTGAGCTGACCGCGCAGCACGTCATGACCCCGCGCGTGAAGGTCAGCGCGCTGCAGACGTCGGCCACCGCCGAGGACGTGGTCAACCTGACCCGCGCCACCGGGCTCTCGCGCTTCCCCGTGTACCGCGAGCGCATCGACGAGATCGTCGGCATGGTGCACCTCAAGGACGCCCTCGCGGTCCCGGCCCACGAGCGCCTGAGGGCACCCGTGAGCCGGATCGCGCAGGCGCCGCTCCTGGTCCCGGAGACGCTGCCCGTGCAGCAGCTCCTTGAGCAACTGCGCAGCCAGCAGCCGATAGCCGTCGTCGTCGACGAGTACGGCGGCACGGCCGGCGTGGTCACCTTGGAGGACATCGTCGAGGAGCTCGTCGGCGAGGTCAGGGACGAGCACGATTTGCTCGACCTGCCCGAGATCGCCGTGGCACCGGCCGAGGACGGCCGCCCCGCCTGGGACGCCGACGGCAGCTGCCGCGTCGACACGCTCCAGCGCATAGGACTCGACGTCCCCGAGGGGCCGTACGAGACCGTGGCCGGGCTCGTCGCCGACCTCCTCGGCCGCATCCCCGCCCCGGGCGACCGTGCCGAGCTCCCGGGCTGGCGGCTCGCGGTGCGCCAGGTGGACCACTACCGCGCCGAGCGCGTACGCCTCGTACGGGCCCCAGAGCACACAGCAGCCACAGAGGGCCCTGAAGCCACAGCGACCATGACCGTGGCGGAGGCCGCCCGATGAGCATGCTCCAACTCCTGTTCGCCCTTCTCCTCGTCCTCGCCAACGGCTTCTTCGTGGGGGCCGAGTTCGCGCTCGTCTCCGTGCGCCGCAGCCAGATCGAGCCGCTGGACGGCAAGCGGGCCCGCCAGGTCCTCTACGGCCTCGAACATCTGCCGCAGATGATGGCGGCCGCCCAATTCGGCATCACCATGTGCTCGTTGACGCTCGGCGCGGTCGCCGAGCCCACCGTCGCGCACCTCCTGGAGCCCGTCTTCGAGGCGGCGCACATCCCCGAGGGGGCGATCCACCCGCTCGGATACGCCATCGCGCTCGCCGTGGTCGTCTTCCTCCATCTCGTCGTCGGCGAGATGGTCCCGAAGAACCTGGCGATGGCCGCACCCGAGAAGACCGCGCTCTGGTTCAGCCCCGGCCTCGTCGCCTTCGCCCGCCTCTGCCGTCCGGTCACGGTGGCGCTCGGGGCGTGCGCGCGGCTCGTCCTGAAGCTCTTCGGGGTCGAGCCCAAGGACGAGGTCGAGGCGGTCTTCACCAGCGAGCAGCTCAACCGGCTCGTCGGCGACTCGGGCCAGGCGGGACTGCTCGACCCCGAGGAGCAGGAGCGCCTGGAGGACGCCCTGGAGCTGGGCTCGCGCCCGGTGACGGACGTCCTGCTCGACCGGGCCTCCCTGGTGACCGTGGGCGCCGGGGTCACCCCGGCCCAGGTCATCGAGCTCACCGGGCGCACCGGCTACTCCCGCTTCCCGGTCTGCGCGGAGAACGGTGCCTTCATGGGCTATCTCCACGTGAAGGACGTACTCGACCTCACCGAGGGAGCGGGGACGGACCGCGCGGTGCCGCAGCAGGTCTGGCGCCCGATGACGACGCTGCGCGCCGAACTCCCCCTGGACGACGCCCTGACGGTGATGCGCCGGGCCGCGACGCACCTGGCGCAGGTCGCGGACGCCTCGGGCAAGGTGCTCGGCCTGGTCGCCCTGGAGGACGTACTGGAACTCCTGGTCGGCGAGGTCCGTGACCCCGCCCACCGGGTCGCCGTGCCCCGCAAGCCCCAGGAGACGGCCCGGGCGGCGAAGGACGGCGCCCTGGTCTGACCCGGCGGGGCGAGGGCAGCGGGACCCGGGTGTCAGATGCCCGGCGGGTTCTGCGGCCCCCGCCCCGAGAGCACCTCTCCGTACGCCTGCATCAGGTCCGGCAGCCGCAGGGTCGACAGGTCGTCGCGGTTCGGCTGGCCGGGATAGCCGGAGAGCCGCAGGTCACGGTAGGCGCAGCTCTTCTCGTAGAGGGTGCGCAGGAAGCGGCCGTTGCCCAGCTCGTCGATCCAGGACTGGTCGACGACGTGCCCGCTGATGGAGCGCAGCTCGTCGAGCGCCTCCTCGTCCCACACGTCGCCGTTGTCGGCGGCGAGCACCTCGCCGATGGAGGTGAGCTCCAGGGGGCGGTACGAGGGGAAGTCCACGCGGGTCGTGAAGCGGGACGACAGGCCGGGGTTGGCGGCGAGAAGACGGTCCATGCCCTCGGGGTAGCCCGCGAGGATCACGACCAGGTGGTCGCGGTTGTCCTCGGCGCGCTTGAGCAGGACCTGGAGGGCCTCGTCGCCGTACGCGTCGCCCTTGCCGTACCCCGTGTTGGACAGGGAGTACGCCTCGTCCACGAAGAGGACGCCGCCGATCGCCGAGTCGATCAGTTCGTTGGCCTTCACGGCGGTCTGGCCCAGGTACTCGCCGACCAGGTCGGCGCGCTGCGCCTCCACCAGGTGGTCGCCGCCGAGCAGGCCGAGCGCGTAGAACGCGCGCCCCAGGATGCGGGCCACGGTGGTCTTGCCGGTGCCAGAGGGGCCGGAGAAAACGAAGTGTCGTTTCGGCGGCTGTACGGGGAGCCCCTGCGCGGCACGCAGGCGCGCCATGTTCAGCTGCGCCGAGAGGGCCTTGACCTGCCGTTTGACCGGTTCGAGGCCGACCATCCCCTCCAGTTCGGCGAGCGCGGCCTCCAGGAGGGCGGGGTCGGTCGGTCCCGGCGGCAACTGCGGCAGTCCCGGCTGGATGGGGATCACGGCCTTCTCGCGCACCGAGTCGGTCTCGGCGGGGCCGCCGGTGGACGGCAGCTCCGGCTCGGTGACCTTCAGGTCGCGGCCCTCCGTACCGAAGAGCGGATCGATCCCGTCGGGCCCGTCCATCGCGTCCTGCCCGAAGCCGGTCAGGGCGATCGCCGCCAGGTCGGTGACCTCGTCGTACCCGTCGCCCTCGGAGATCGCCGCGAGCCGCGCGGAGGTGTCCATGAAGGAGGGGTCCACCCGGTGCACCGCACGGTAGAGCGGCAGGGCCGCCGCCGAGCGGCCCGTGCCCTCGTGCGCGCGGGCCAGCCAGTAGCGCAGCTCCTTGCGCTGCGGCTGCTCGCTGCGGCACCGCATCAGTGCGGAGGACAGGAGCGGCTCGGCCTGGCCGTACATCTCCAGGCGTACGCGGGCCATGCCTCCGAAGAGACCGGCCTCGATGCCCAGCATCGCGTCGTCGATCAGTGAGTCCGTGTGCCGGACCAGCTGTTCCCAGTCCTTGACCAGATAGGACCGGCAGGCGTGCAGGAAGCGCACCTGCGGATCCGCGTCGACCGGCGGCAGCCCCGCCAACGCCCGGTCGAGCTCCGGGACATGACGGCCGTCGAGCCAGTGCGAGGCGTGCGCGAGCAGCAGGTCGCGCGTGCTCTCCAGGACCGGCTGCACCCACCAGCCGAGCCAGTACCAGGAATTGAGCGTGCGCCCGTGCCGGGTGCGCTGTTCCCCGAACCTGTCCCGGTGCTGGAACATCCGCAGGAGCGCCGTCGTCGTGTCGATGCGCAGCGCGTGCAGTCCGAGCCAGCCGTCGGCCATCCCCGGATCCATCCGGACCGCGGCCCGGAATTCCTCCTCCGCCTGCGGATAGGCGCCCATCGTGTAGGCGTCGACGCCCCTCAGCCAGGCGAGGTCGGCCGGGGCGGGTGAGCCCACCGCGTCGAAGTCCATCACGTCCCCCACAAACCGTGCCCCCGTTTGTGTACCGCCGGACCGGTGCCCGTCGGCAACTTCGCTGAACCGCCGTGCTGCGGACGGACGTTGAAACGGTGCGCCGAGCAGCCGTCCGTAAGTCGCACCGAAAGGCATCGTACCTGCGGGGGAGCACTCGGCCGTAGGGTGCCGCAGTGCCGGATCGGGCAGGTGAAGGGGACGGCATCGTCACCCAGGGTGAGTGAAGGACGGCTCGCAGCGTCCGAAATGCGAGGTCGGGGGGCAGAACGAAGCCCCCGATCACGGGGGAACAACCGGGGGCTTCGCGTCTGCGGGCGGTCTCGAAAGGCCGCACATTCAGAACGTAAGTCCTGTAAGGGCCCTCGGTCAAGCCGAGTTGAGGCACTCATGAAAACTGGCGCGAACTTCTGGGAGCGCTCTTTGCGAGGTTCAGCGGACCGCCGACGGTCCATCACCCTGAGTGACGGTTTGGCTCTGCGCAGCCGTCGCATTGGGCCCCCGCAGTACCTCATAACCCTCGCGCCACTGTCGCACCAAAGACTGGGCAAAGGGGCGCGAAGGGTCTTCCGTGAAGTGCCGGCGCTCCGCCGGTTCCCAGCCGTCCCAGAAGTCGCTCTGGACCGCTCCGTCCCGGTGGCGCCCCCTGGCCCATGAATCGCCCTGGGGCAGCTCCATCCACAGCAGCCGCGCCAGGAACGGGCGCAGCGCGCGGCGACCCGCGCCGACCCCCTCGACGAGGACCACGGGCGCGGGCGGCAGGGTGCGGCTCCGGGGGCCGAAACGGCGCGCATGCCAGTCGTACGTCTCGTAGTGCGCGCTCTCGCCCCGTGAGAGCGGCACGATGACCTGCCGCCGCAGCCGCTCCGTCCAGTCGAACAGCGCGTCGTGGCTCGCGATGTCGTCGAGGCGCAGGACGGGCGCACCGCCCAGGGCGTCGGCGAGGCGGTCGGCGAAGGTCGACTTGCCGGAGCCCGCGTGCCCGTCGACCGCCACGAGGCGGACGGGGCCGCAGGAGGGCGGCAGGCGCAACAGCTCCGCCGCGACGCGGGACAGGGGAGTGGCGTGTGCGGTCATCGCCTCAAGCGTACGGGTGCGGAATCCCCCGCTCCGCGCGCCGTCGCAGCTCACGCCAGTGGTCGAGGCCAATATTGGCGGACACGGTGGTGGTCGAAGCGCTGGCAGAAATCGGCGTGGAGCGGCCATAGTTGGCCTACCGCCCTGCACCTGACCTGCCCCTTCCGGAACCCTCCGGAACCCACGTCGACTGGGGGTCCCGCCATGGACCGAGCTGATGACATGTCCCGCAGAACCGTCCTCACCGCCGCCGCGGCCGTGGCGGCGCTTGCCGCCACCGCGGGCCCGGCGCTCGCATCGGGCGGCCCCGGCGCCGCTCCGCGCGCGAAGCGACCGGTGAGCAACCGCTTCTGGACCTCGCACGCGGACTGGAGCGCCGGCACCGCCGACGGCACCCGCGCCGTGTCCGGAACCCGTCCCGGCGTGCAGATCGCCGAGGCCGCAGGCCGCATCGATTACGCCGATCCGCACACCGGCAAGACCGCCACCTGGGAGTACGCCCGGTGGACCTCGCCCGTGCACCGTCCGGACGTCCCCGCGACGGAGGTCGTCGCCTCCTGGAACGCCCGTACGCCCACCGGCACGTGGCTCCAGGTCGAGCTCCAGGGCACGTATTCGGACAAGAAGAAGACTCCTTGGTACGTCCTCGGCCGCTGGACCTCGGGCGACGACAAGGAGAAGGACATCCGCCGTACGTCGCTCGACGACCAGAGCGACGGAAAGTCGAGCATCTGGACGGACACCTTCTCCATCGACGACACGACGACGGGCCTGCGCCTCACCTCGTACAAGCTGCGTCTGACCCTGTACCGCAAGCCGGGCGCCACCGAGACCCCCACGGTGTGGCGGCTCGGCGCGATGGCGTCCGCCGTGCCCGACCGCTTCACCGTCCCCGCGTCCAAGCCGGGCCTCACCAAGGAACTGAAGGTCCCGCGCTACTCGCAGGAGATCCACGCGGGTCAGTACCCGGAGTACGACAACGGCGGCGAGGCCTGGTGCAGCCCCACCTCCTCGCAGATGATCATCGAGTTCTGGGGCCGCGGGCCGACCGAGGCCGACCTCGCCTGGGTCGACCCGTCCTACGCCGACCCGCAGGTGTGCCACGCGGCCCGGTACACCTTCGACTACCAGTACGCGGGCTGCGGCAACTGGCCCTTCAACGCGGCCTACGCGTCGACGTACAAGGACATGCAGGGCGTCGTCACCCGTCTCGCCTCGCTCACCGAGCTGGAGTCGCTGATCGCCGCGGGCATCCCGGCCATAACGTCCCAGTCGTTCCTCAAGGAGGAGCTGACGGGCGCCGGTTACGGCACGGCGGGCCACCTGATGACGGTGATCGGCTTCACGTCGACGGGCGACGTGATCGCCAACGACCCGGCATCACCGACCAATGAGGCGGTGCGCCGGGTCTACAAGCGGCGCGAGTGGGAGAACATCTGGCTCCGCACGAAGCGCTACAACTCCACGGGCAAGGTCGTCTCCGGCACGGGAGGCGTCTGCTACCTGTACTTCCCGGCAAAGCTCTCCGCGAAGCAGAGGGCGGCGCTGGCGGGCGTGGGGATCCACTGAGGCAGCACGCACGAAGACCCCCTCTCCACGCGTGGGGAGGGGGCCTCTGCGCAGCCCGGCCATCGAGCCGCTATCGAGCCGTCCCAGGGAGCCGCAGCGTCCGCGCGAAGTCGTCCAGGGGCTCCAGGGCCGCGGCGATCACTTCCGGATCGTCGTGGTGCCCGCGGAGGCAGACGTCGGGGAGGCCGGGCGGGGTGTGCCAGTGGTAGGTCACCGAGGTCATCATGATGGTGCTGTCCGCGGGGTAGGAACGGGTGACACGGACCCCGTCGTCGCCCAGGTACGGGGAGGCGATGGCAACGCTGCCGGTTCGTTGCTGCCACTCGGGGATGTCCGGGTGCGGCACGGTGGGCGCGGTGAGCCCCTCACAGGAGGCCGCGTCGGGGGCCTCGCAGTGGATGCGGGTGGCGTGCACCACCAGCGGCATGCTGGTCAGCGGAACGGGGTGGTAGATGAACGCCTCGTCGGCCTTGAGCTTGTCCCGGAGCGTCGTCAGCGTCTGCTCGTAGAAGTCCTTGTGGAATCTGCGGAGTTTGCGGGTGAGTTCGATGTTGTGGACGGCTGCCAGGCCGGTCAAGTGCAGGTTGAGCCATTCCTTGAAGGTCTTCTTGTCGATCTGTAGGTGCAGATAGCCCCAGAGGCCTGGGTTGGCATCCGTGTCGATGTGGAGCGGGGCGCCGAGGTCGGTGCTCCACAGGGTGCCTTCGGACATGAGGGGTCTCTTTCGTCGGGGGCGCGGCAGAGGGGAGCCTTCAGGCATAGCTCCAGCGGAAGGTGCTCATGACGGCGTCGAACAGCTCCACGAGGGTGTCGTGGAAGGCGGGGTCCGAGCCGGGTGCGATCAGGGCGCTGAACGAGAAGGTGAGGTACTGGTCGGGGGTGCTCTCCGGGATCGGCACGAAATACTCGACCTGGCGGTGAGCGACGTCGACGCCCTGCGCGGGATCGGCGGGGACCTCGCGCTCCGAGCGCAGCGCCGCGGTCTCGTCGAGCTCCCGCACCTCGGCTCCGGGAGTCTCGGAGGCGAGCGCGAGCAGGACCGCTTCCGGGCCGCTCTCGGGCCTGACCCGCGGAATCTCGATCGGTTCGGAGGCGACGATCGAGACGGGCAGCGCGACGCCGTGGAGGCGTTCGGTGGGGAGGTAGAGAGTCATCCCGCCCTTGGCGCCGGCCCGGCGGACGACCTTCTTCATCTCCTGGGTCAGCTTCAGCCGGGCCTTTGGGATGTCGTCCTTGGGAAAGCCGACGGGCAGCTGCGAGATCGCCTTGCGGACGATGCGGTCCATCGCTTCCTGGGTGCCCGTGTCCAGCGGAATCGCGTCCCAGCCGGGCGGCGGCACCAGGTTGAAGCCGGTCGGGGTCCGACGGTGCTCAGCGCTGCTCATGGCGTTCCCGCATCCCTTCCACGGCAAAGGCGGCGCCGACGAAGAGCGCCCAGGCCGGGGCGGCGATCATGCCCGGCCAGAAACCGAAGAACAGCGAGGGCAGGAAGAAACCGCCGCCCATGGCGAGATCCCGGGTGAGGTAGGGCGGACGGCCCGCGTACCGGGGGAACTTCGCGAAGACCCACACGTAGTGAAGGAGACAGCCGACGATCCCGGCCTCATAGACGTAAAGGACGTCGTTCGCCAGGGACTTCGGCACCAGGATCATGATCCCCAACACCGGCAGGAACAGCGGCATTCCGATGAGCAGGGTCAGCCGGAGCCGCCGGTTGGGGCCGGTGCCGAGACCGGTGCGGCCGGCTTCGGCCTCGGCAATGCGTTGCGCCGAGTACAGGTCCATGGTCATTCCTCAGGGGTGCGGTGCGGACGGGTCGGGAGTTACGTCGCTCCAGAAATCCGTATCGCTACCAGTGGGTGTCGGGGGCGGGCTTCAGGGTGTTGTCCTTCCAGTCCGAGTACGCCGCGTTGTACGGCTTCTCGCCGCTTCCGAACTTCTCTTCGGTCAAGCTTGTCAGGTCGCTTTTGCCCAACGCCTTGTCCGCGACGTCCATCCCCATGCCGGTCCAGGCGATGCCGAGCCCCGCCTGGTAGGACTTGTAGGCCTTGTCCGCGGCGGCCCCCGCGGCTTCGGGGAAGGTGGCCTTGTTCGCCTGCAACATCTTCGCCATGCCGGCCATCTCCTTGTCGCCGAGGTGCACCAGCGTCGACAGCGGGCTGACCCTCAGCGGCCCCTTGGCCACCAGGCCGACGTTCTGGGAGATGGACTTGCGCATGGCGTTACGGGCCCCACCGAGGGCCTGCCGCCCCTGGCCTTCCGGCAGTTTGGTCATCATCCGGCCCATGTCATCCATGAGGCCCTTGACGCCGCTGAGCCCTCTGCTCAGGCCGGCGGTCCGGGCCGCCTGAGCGGCCCCCACGGTGGCCTTGGCCCCGCTGGCGAGCTTCGCGGCGGCCCCGAGGCCACCCACGACGAGCAGTCCGCCCACGACATCGAAGATGACATCCGTCCAGGTGGCGTCGCCGGATGCCACCAAGAGGAGTCTGAGCGCGATCGTGAGCGCCGCGATGCCCAGGATGAGCAGGTTCAGGCCAGGGATGAGCAGGGCCAGGAAGCCTGCCGCCGTCGCCACCCAGCCAAGAACATCGATGAAAGCCTTGATCTCGTCCGCGTAGTCATGGGCCCAGCCCTTGACGTCGTCCCACCACGAGTCCTCGATGACGTCGTCGATCTCATCGTTGATCTTGCCCGCATAGGTGCTGGCGTCGGTGTCGCGGTTCCCCGTGACGGCGTCCAGCCGGCTCCTGTACGTCTGCAGCGGGTCGTCAGAGGGCCCGTCGCTCGCCGGCGGGTTCGGCTTCTTGTCCTCGTCCGTCTTCTCGGCGTCCTTGGCCTTCTCCCGCTCGACCTCCGCGTGCTTCTCCTTGGCCTCGCGCAGAATCCGGTCGGCGTCGTCCTGGTGGTCCTCCAGCTTGTTCGCCCACTTGGTGAGGTGTCCGTGGACCCGCTCGTACCGGGAGGCCACCTCCCGCATGTGCTTCTCCAGCGTGCCGGAGTCCTCGCGCAGGCGTTGGACGTACTTTCCCTTGAGCCTCTCCTCGTCCGAGATGGCCTTGAGGTTCTTCGCCTGCGTGCGCAGCTTCTCGGCGACCGAGACCATGTGCCGGACCTCTGCCCGGATCTCCTCCGGATCGCCGGGAACGGGGTCGGTCGCGCACAGTGGGGCCCAGTCGACGGGGCGGCGCTTCGATGCCGCGGTGGTCACTTGCCCTTCCCCTCGCCTTTGCCCTTGCTCTGCTTGGCGAGTTCGTCGTCCAGGGCCTCGAACGACTTCTTCGTCTCCGCGACGAGCTTGCCGGTCGATTCCAGACCCTCGACAAGTCTGGTGCGGTAGTCGTCCCAATTGTCGACGAAATCACCCATGGCGCCCGCGATGTTCCCGGCGCCCCAGTGCTTCTCCATGTCGTCACGGCGGTTCTCGATGTTCTTGAACGTCAAGTGCAGGTTGCCGAGTTGGCGTTCGCAACTACTCAAGAACTCGTAGTCGACCGTGAGGTCGCTACCGGACACGGCTCTCCCTCCCGTGGCCTGACTGCTGTACGCGGCAGGCCGCAGAGCATGTTCAGTTCATGACCTGGTTCCACTGATCGGTGCTGACCAGGGCACTTTCGGGCAATACGCGAGTCACGCCGTGGCCGCGGAAGCGGAGGTGGATCACCCACACAATCCGCCCCGATCCAAGCGAAGCTCCCGGGGATCGTAACCGACGAGCCGGGTCCGATCATTAGCCAAGGAGAATGTGGGCCTGAGCTATGGGCCTGACCTATTGGGGGCTGCTGACAACACCATGACGGCCCCTCCCGCGCCTGCGGGAGGGGCCGTCAGCGGGCTCGGGCTACTTCGCCTCGGGTGCGCTTCGGCGCATTCTGGACGCCTGTTCGTCGACCTCGGCCTGGGGTGTGCCGGCCTTGACGACGATCACTGCACGCGTGCCGTCGGGCAGTGTCGCCTCGCGCATCTCCGTGCCCAGCAACTCGGTTCGCTGCCGCTCGTGCTCCTGCTCGTGGTCGGACATGAGACCTCCCAGCTCGACGGGCGCCCAGCGTAACCCCGGATCACCGGTGGATCCCGTCGCACAAGCGCCCGACTGCGTTCTTCACACGAACGCCGCCGCCAGACGACGGACTCCGGCGGTCACGGGGTCTCGGCCTCAGCCCTGGGGCGGAGTCACCACCCAGTCCGGGTGCCCCGGCATGGGCGGTGTCTTCGAGCCGTACAGCCACGGGTGCAGGAAGCCCTCCAGGTCCTGGCCGGCGACCTTCGACGCCAGGTCGATGTACTGCTGGGTGCTCGCGGTCCTTCCGCGGAAGCCGCTCACCCACGCCCGCTCGATCTTCTCGAACGTGGCGTTGCCGACCTGCTCCCGCAGGGCGTACAGGACGAGGGCCGAGCCGTCGTACCGCATGCGCTTGAAGAGGTTCGGCTCCGTGGGCTCCGCGGGGGCGCCGTAGTCCTTGCGCCACTGGTCGTGGGCCGCGTACGCCGTCTTCATGGCGGCCTCGAAGCTGTCGCCGCCGTGCTCCTCGGAGTACATCCGCTCGTAGAAGCGGGCGTGCCCCTCGCTCACCCACAGGTCGGACCAGCTCTTCAGGGCCACGCTGTCGCCGAACCACTGGTGGGTCAGCTCGTGCACCATGTTCCGCTCGGCGTCGACCTTCGTGCCCAGGAGGTCGGCCTTCGGGATGAGGGAGAGCGTCTGGGTCTCCAGGGCGACGCCCAGATCCGTGTCGCCGACCAGGAGGCCGTAGCGGTTGAAGGGGTAGGGGCCGAGCTTCTCCTGGAGCCAGGCCAAGTGGTCCGGGGTGAGCTTCCGGTACTCCGCCGTCGGTTCGACGAGCGCGTCCGGGACCACGTCCCGCAGCGGGAGCCCGCCCGGTCCCTCGCCGTCGACCAGCGTGAACTTGCCGATCGCCATCTGCACCAGCTGTGTGGACAGCGGCTGTTCGGAGTCGTACGTCCAGCGCACCCGGTCACCGGGACGCTCGGCCTTGTCGACCAGCTTGCCGTTCGCCACCGCCGTCAGGTCCTTCGGTGTGGTGATGCGGAAGGTGATCGGCGCCCGCTGGCTGGGGTGGTCGTTGGCCGGGAAGATCAGCCGGGCCCCGTTCGGCTGGGGGTAGACCACCGTGCCGTCGGCGGTGGGTATCCAGCCGTAGTCCTCGATGGCGTCGTCGCGGTGCCGCGTCTGCGTCGGGTCGGCGGTGTACGTGACCTTGGCGGTGAACGTACGGCCCTTCGTGATCGGGGATTTGGGCGTGACCGTCAGCTCGTCCCCGGCGCGGGACGTGCCCGCGGCCGAGCCGTCGATCTTCACCCCGTGCAGGGTGTTGCCCCCGAAGTCCAGGTTGAAGCGGGAGAGCGACTGGGTGGCGGTGGCCTTGATCGTCGCCGTCGCCTCGAACGGCGTCTTAGGGGCCTGCCAGTCGAAGTCCAGGGTGTAGCGGTCGACCCGGTAGCCGCCGTTGCCGTCCAGCGGGAACATCGGGTCGCCCAGGCCGGGCGCGCCGGGCGTGGGGGTGCCGGTCGCGGACGGCGCGGCCTGCGACACCGTGCCGGTGAGGGCCGCCGTCACGGTGACGGCGGCCGCGAGGGCGAGCCGCGCTCTGCGGCGGGGCGTCCGGTACGTGCTCATCGAGAACCTTTCGGTCGGAAGGCTGCGCTGACGAGGCGGTGGGGATGCGCCTGGGGGTGTGCCCCACCACGCGTAGTGAGACGCATATCCGGCGGCCCGAGTTGTACGGGATGCAGCGCATGAGTGACCAAGCTCTCGCTCGAGAAGGCCGGATCCGATGGCAAGGTGGATGAGTCAGTGGGGGGAGTCCGCTGCCGGACGTCACACCCCAGGGCGTGACGCATACGTATCGAGTGATGCCATGACCGCTGCCACAGCCACTGCCACCGCACAGCCCCGGGCGACCACGCGCACCGGCGGCCCCAAGGAAGACGGCCCGAAGGTGCTCGAGCACGTCCTCGGCTGGACGCTCGTCGTCGTCCTCGCGATGCTCGTCACGCAGACCGGTCTGCTGTGACCCCGGTCTCGTGACCGGTGCGCTCCGGACCGGGATCGAGATCCGCCCGCCAGTGCCGGTGCGGAACACCCACCAGGCCGTAGAGCCAGCGCACGGGTGAGCGCCGCGACAGCAGCGTGAACCCCGCGATCACCGCGAACAGCGGCAGGCCGATCCATCCGCCGAGCAGGCGGACGAGGACACTCGCGACGAGCGCGCCGGCGAACGGCAGGCCGTAGACCCCGGCGGCCGCGATGGCGATCGCCAGGAACCGGTGTACTTTGCGGTCCTCGTCCGCACCGGGCAGCGACCAGCCCTCCATCAGCCAGCCGATCTCCGTCAGGAGCATCGTGCCGATCACGGCCGCGCCGAAGATCAGCAGCGCGAGGAACGTCCCGGAGGTCAGGAAGTCCAGTACGTGGTTGACCACGCTGTCCTGCCGCCAGCCCGCGAAGTCCCGTGCCTCGGCGGAGAAGAACCGCTCGTACCCCCTGCCGTCCCAGCCGTGGACCAGCGTCCCGAAGAGCAGGAAGTACCCGCCCACGCACTGGAGATACGCCCAGTAGCCCGCCCCCACCAGGACGAACCCCTGCGCCACCAGGAACCCGATGATCGCGGCGACGGGTATCCCGCCCGCGTAGAAGAGCACGAACCCCGCCCACACGCCGTCGTGCCCGTGCGCGACGTGCATCGTCGTCCACGCGGGGTTCTGCCAGAGCAGGAAAAGCCCCGTCGGCACCATCAGGACCGCCGCGAAGAGCGCGGTGAGCGCGAGATACGGATTGGCGGCGCGGCTGCGCGTCCGCGGCCCCTCGCCCGCGTTGATCCGCTCCCACACCTGGAGCTGCCGCCCCGCGGAGAGCGCGAACGTCGCGCCGATCGCGTACGCCCAGAAGAGGCCCGCCTGGATCTGGATCATGCCGACGCCTTCAGGGTGAGTCCGCCCGCGACGATCAAGTCCGAGGTGACCAGGGCCTGTTCGGCCTGTACGTCGGTCATGAAGACGAACGGCGGCACGACGGGTGGCACCGGCAGTTTGTCAGGCGTGAAGGTGATGCAGAGCAGCCCCTCGAGGCAGCCCTTGAACTTGGTCAGATAGAGCGTGACGGAGCCGCTGAGGTCCAAGGTGTCGGCGCCCAGGGCGAGTTCCCTGCTGCCGTCACGCGTCTTCAGCCGGTAGTCGGTGAGCGAGGCCGCTTTCATCCGCAGCACCATGACCTTCAACGGCCCGTCGGCCGTGGGGATCTCGCGCACACCGGCCAGGGTGAAGCCCTGCGGCGAGAAGAGCGTGGTGGTGACCGTCGGCGGAGTCCGCGCCGCCACGATCGCGTCGGCGGGGGCGGCCCTCGCCGGAGCCCCGCCCCACAGCGTCGCCCCGACGATGACCACCGGAAGCAGCACGCCGAGCGTCCGCGTGCCCTGCCCGTCCCGCACCTTCGGCCGCTCGGCGTCCTCTTCGGCGCCCTCCGGCACCGGCGTCCAGCCGAAGCCCATCGCGCTGCCGATGATGCCGAGCACCATGCCCACCAGGAAACCGCCCAGATTCGTGGCCGCGAACGAAAGCACGGACAGGATCAGGGCGTTGACGCTCACGTAGTGATGGGCGTGCGGCAGCAGCCACAGGAAGATCCCGGCGGCGATCAGGGCGAGCCCGATGCCGATCGCCGCGAGCCCGCCGAGCCCCAGGCTGACCAGGACGGTCAGCGGCGACAGCGGCACGAGGAGCAGCTCGGCGCCGCCCAGGACGAGCAGCAGGCCGCCCCAGAAGGGCCGGGTGCGCCGCCATCCGCGCAGCACCCGGCGAGGCTCCCGCAGCGGCAGACGTTCGTCGAGCCAGCCGCCGCCGTCTCTGCCCCACGCTCTGACACCGGCCCTCCGGCCGCCGGTCAGAAGCACTTCTTGCCGCCGATGCTGACGTCGAGCTTCATGCCCTTGAGCCGGAAGTTCCCGCCGGTCGCCGACCAGGCGTGGGACTTCACCCCGGAGACGGTGATGTCCCCGGCCTGCAGCCCGAACTTCCCCTTCTCACCCTGGATCCCGGACACCTCGTCGAGGCTGGACGCGTCCCGGCCGATCTCGGCCGTACCGAAGCGGGCGTCGCCCTTCAGGTCCTCGCCGTCGATGATGAGATTGCTCGCGGTGACCTCGCCCGCCGGGCCGCCCGCGGTCAGCTTGAACACCACGGTGCCCACCGGGGTCTTGACCTCGGCGGCCTGGCAGATGTCGGACAGGGTCGCGTCACCGATCCCGAGGAGCGCCACCGGGTGCCCCTTGCCGTCGATGTCCCGGTCGGTCTGTACGTAGGAGGACAGGCCCTTGCTGGTGAGCTTGCCCGATGACACCTGGAAGCTGGTGCCCGAGACGGCGAAGGAGGCGGCGAGCGCCCCCTCGGCCATCACGGAGGCCATCGCGCCGACGGCCAGGACGGCCGGCAGGGCCACGACGGCCGTCTTCTTCCAGGAGGTTCTGCCCTCGCGCAAAGGGGTACGCGCTGCGCTCATGAGTCTTCCTCCCGTACGTCGTCCACGTGCGTAGGGGGAGTGCGTGAGAGAGCGCCTTCGGACGCAGAACCGGCAGGTGGCGTGCTTCTGCCATACTGCGCATACCCGAGGCAGTTGGAGACTAGGGCCGAAATTGAATAATAGTCAACAGTGCGGCGCCGACCGCCCGGTGGACACGCGTCCGCAAGCGCGCGGCACCGACCGATCCGTGGCGCGCCGCGCCGAACTCATCACCATCGGGCGGAAGTTGTTCGCCGACACGTCGTACGACGCCCTGTCGATGGATGACATCGCCAAGCAGGCGAGCGTCGCCAAGGGGTTGATCTACTACTACTTCAAGTCCAAGCGCGGCTACTACCTCGCGATCATCGAGGACTCGGTCGCGGAACTGGTCGCTCGCGCCGGGCGCCACGACGACCTGCCGCCCGCGGAGCGTGTGCACGGCACCATCGACGGCTATCTGCGCTACGCCGAGCACCATCAGGCGGCGTACCGCACCATCATCAGCGGTGGTGTCGGTTTCGACGCCGAGGTGCACGCCATACGCGACGGCGTGCGCGAGGCCTTGATCGGGACGATCGCCGACGGGGCGTACGGCCGCCGCGACATCCCGGAGCTGGCGCGCACGGCGCTGCTCGGCTGGCTGTGCAGCGTCGAGGGCGTCACGCTCGACTGGATCGGCCGGCGAGGCCTGACACGCGAGAGCGTCTGCGATCTGCTCGTACGGACGCTGGGCGACACTCTGCGCGTCATCGAGGAGTTCGAACCGGCCTTCCCTGCCCCGCCGCGGCCATGAGGGAGGGGCGGGAGCCGTCCGGCACCCGCCCCAACACCCGCGTGCGGTCGATCAGTTGATGGACGTGATCAGTTGATGGCCTTGATCAGTTCGCCGTCGGCCGTGTCACCGCTGAGCTCCCAGAAGAAGGTGCCGCCCAGACCGGCCTTGTTCTTGTAGTCCATCTTCCCCGCGATGGTCGCCGGGGTGTCATAGCTCCACCAGTTGGTCCCGCAGTGCGCGTACGCGGTTCCGCCGACCGTGCCGTTGGCCGGGCACTTGGTCTTCAGTTCCTTGTAGTCGTCGATGCCCGCCTCGTACTTGCCCGCGGCGGGCCCGGTGGCGGTGCCGCCCGGGTCCTTCTGCGTGACGCCCGTCCAGCCGCGGCCGTAGAAGCCGATGCCGAGGAGCAGCTTCTCGGACGGGACACCGAGCCCCTGGAGCTTCTTGATCGTGGAGTCGGTGTTCCAGGTCGCCTTGGGCGCGCCTTCGTACGCCTTCAGCGGTGAGTGCGGGGCGGTCGGGCCCTTCGCGTCCCAGGCGCCGAAGTAGTCGTACGTCATCGGGTTGTACCAGTCGACGTACTGGGCGGCGCCCGCGTAGTCGGCGGCGTCGATCTTGCCGCCCTCCTCGGCGTCGGCCGGGATGGCCGAGGTGACGAGGTTGCCGGCGCCGAACTTCGAGCGCACCGCGGACATCAGGTCCTTGTAGGCCGCGCGCCCGCTGGTGTCGCAGGTCAGACCGCAGGCGCCCGGGTACTCCCAGTCGATGTCGATGCCGTCGAAGACATCGGCCCACTTGGAGTTCTCGACCAGGTCGTAGCACGACTGGGCGAAGGCGGCCGGGTTCTTGGCGGCCTCGGTGAAGCCGCCGGACCAGGTCCAGCCGCCGAAGGACCACAGGACCTTCAGGTCCGGGTGGAGCTTCTTGAGCTTGCGCAGCTGGTTGAAGTTGCCGCGCAGGTCCTGGTCCCAGGTGTCGGCGACGCCGTCCACGGACTGGTCGGCGGTGTACGCCTTGTCGGTCGCCGCGTAGGCGTCGCCCGCCGTGCACTTGCCGCCCTGGACGTTGCCGAAGGCGTAGTTGATGTGCGTGAGCTTGTCGGCCGAGCCGGACGTCTCGATGTTCTTGACGTGGTAGTTCCGGTCGTAGACACCCCACTCGGTGAAGTATCCGACGACCTTGGAACCGGCCGCGGCCTCGGAGCTCGCGGTCTTGCCAGAGCCGTTGTCGGGGCCCGCGGCGGCGGTGCCCGCGCCGGCGAGCAGACCCCCGCCGAGCACGGCGCAACACGCGGTGGCGATGAGCGCCCGGAAGGCGCGGGGGAGGTGCGGTCTGAGCATCGTTTCTCCTCGTGGGGGGAGAGGGCGCATGGGGGGCGTGGTGCTGTTGACCTGCGGATGCCATGGGGACATCCGTGAATATTGAATTGGCATGAACGCGGAAAGGCGCTCGGCTGGACTCTAGGAGGACTAGACCAGTGGGGTCAATGGTTCGGACCAATTCCGAGCCCCTCTTGCGGACGTCGGTTATCTTTTGAGTAAGCGGTCGTTAACTAGTGACTGGCTGCCGCCGATCGGGCATACTCAAGCGCCACAGCCGCTGGTCACAGCACCTTCCGCGACCCGGAGGGGCGCCATCGGCCGGGCCGTGAGACACGGTGGCGCCGCACTACCCCGCGGGTCCGCCGCAGTGCCGAGAGGGAGGATGCGATCGCCATGCCTGAGCGAACCTTGCAGCAGTCGGTGGACCGTCAGCTGCCCACGGACGAGGCGCGGGATCTGTTCTCGCTCGTCCGTGAAGTCGTCCAGCGGGAGATCACTCCCCGCGCGGCCGAGGAGGAGGACGCCGGGCGCTTCCCGCGCGAGGTCTTCGCCCTCCTCTCCGAGTCCGGACTGCTCGGGCTTCCGTACGCCTCCGAATTCGGCGGCGGCGACCAGCCGTACGAGGTCTATCTCCAGGTCCTCGAAGAGCTCGCCGCGGCGCGGCTCACCGTCGGCCTCGGCGTCAGCGTCCACTCGCTGTCCTGCCACGCGCTCGCGAACTACGGCACCAAGGAGCAGCAGGGCGAGCACCTCCCCGCGATGCTCGGCGGCGGGCTGCTCGGCGCGTACTGCCTCTCCGAGCCCGCGTCCGGCTCCGACGCCGCGTCACTGCGGACGAAGGCGGTCCGCGACGGCGACCACTGGGTGATCACCGGCACGAAGGCGTGGATCACGCACGGCGGGGTCGCCGACTTCTACACCGTGCTCGCCCGCACCGGCGGCGAAGGCGCCCGCGGCATCTCGGCGTTCCTGGTGCCCGGCGACGCCGCAGGCCTGAACGCGGCGGCGCCCGAGAAGAAGATGGGCATGAAGGGCTCGCCGACCGCTCAGATCAACTTCGACGGGGTACGGATCTCCGACGCCCGCCGCATCGGCGAGGAGGGCCAGGGCTTCGCGATCGCGCTCTCCGCGCTCGACTCGGGGCGGCTCGGCATCGCGGCCTGTGCGATCGGCGTGGCGCAGGCGGCGCTGGACGAGGCGCTCCGGTATGCCACCGAACGGCGGCAGTTCGGGCGGCCGATCGCGGACTTCCAGGGCCTTCGCTTCATGCTCGCGGACATGGCGACGCAGATCGAGGCGGGCCGGGCGCTCTATCTCTCCGCGGCGCGGCTGCGCGACGCGGGCCGGCCGTTCTCCAAGCAGGCGGCCATGGCCAAACTGCTGTGCACGGACGCCGCGATGAAGGTGACGACGGACGCCGTGCAGGTCCTCGGCGGCTATGGCTACACCGCGGACTTCCCCGTGGAGCGCTTCATGCGCGAGGCCAAGGTGCTGCAGATCGTCGAGGGGACCAATCAGATCCAGCGGATGGTCATCGCCCGTCACCTCGCGGGTCCCGACTCGCGCTGAACTGCCCGAGCCTGACCGGAGGCGCCGCGAGCCGCACCCACTCCGGGTCGTGCCGCCCCGGCAGGGTCTTGCCCCGCTCGGCCCAGTTCCGGATGAGCGCGCGGTAGATGGGAGGGTCCTGCACGTGTGGCGGCTGGGGCTGCGGAGGCTGCTGGTGCTGGTGTTGCTGGTGTTGCGGCTGCTGGGGGTACTGGGAGTACTGGGGCTGCTGGGGGTACTGAGGCCGCTGGGGAACCGATTCTGCGTCGGGCGGGGGAGCCGTCAGGAGGGTGCGCCTGCGGCGGCCGGTCGGCGGGTGCGCCATGGGCGTCGGCGTGGGGGTGGTCATACGGGGCCAACGCGCGCCGAGGGGGACAAGTCACCGCCCGTCGGATTCGAGTGTCAGTTCGCGGCAAGGCCGTGCGGAGTCCGGGGGAGCACCCCGTGATGCCCCGCGGCGCGGCGATCCGGGCGGGCGCACGGCCCCCGAAAGCGCGCTGACACGTGTCTGGCTCCGTCGCATTGTCTGACGTACCGTCAACTTCGCGCCGGTGGCCCGCTCTCCGCCCGGCGCCCGCCAACTGCCTTGTGCCCAGGGAGGTTTGCCGTGGCAGACGACCGTCCCGTTCCGCTCGACGAGTACCCGATCCATCAAGTGCCGCTGTCCATGAAGCAGGTCGCGACGGGCGACCGCAATGCCTACGACCGCTGCATCTTCCATCTCTTCGATCACGAGGGGCGATCGCTTCTCATCCTCGGGCTCGGCGTCTATCCGAATGTCGGTGTGATCGACGCGTACGCCACCCTGCGCAGGGGGGATACGCTCCATGCCGTACGCGCGTCGGACGCGCTCGGCGACGACCGGATGAACCTCTCCGTCGGCCCCTTGACCATCACCGTCGAGGAACCGCTGAAGCGGCTGCGCCTGACGTGCGCCGCCGATCCCGACGACCCGGAATCCCTCTCGTACGACATCACGTGGACCGCCTCCTTCCCCGCGCTCTGGGAGCCGCACCACATCCAGCGGCGCGGCGACCGTCTCTCCCTCGAAGGCCGCCGCTTCGTCCAGGCGGGCGGCTGCGCCGGGGTGATCCGCGTCGGCGGTGAGGACATCCCCGTGACGGCGGGGGAGTGGACCGCGACCCGTGACCGCAGCTGGGGGGTGCGGCCCATACCCGGCGAGGAACGCGGGCGCCTGGAGGAGGAGTTCGGCACCGAGGGCTTCCACTGGATCTGGAGCCCGGTGCGCTTCGAGGACCGTTTCCTGATGGTCATCGCTCAGGAGGACGCGGACGGATACCGCACCCTCAACGAGGCCACGCTCGTGCGGCCCGGGGTGCGCGACCGCCAACTCGGCTGGCCCCAGGCCGACATCACCTACCGCTCCGGCACCCGGCACCCCGAGCGCGCCGTCATCCACCTCACCGACCCCGAGGGCCGCAAGCCGCTGGAGCTGGGCGTGGAGGTCCTTGCCTCGCTGCCGCTCGCCGTGGGCGCCGGCTATCCGCCGGCGGACGACTGGCAGCACGGCACCTGGCAGGGGCGGGGCTGGAGCGACCGCCGCGTGTACGACCTGTCGGATCCGGCGGCGCACCCGATGGCCGCCTACGGAGTCATCGACCACGCCGCCCGGTTCACCCTCAACGGGCTTACGGGATACGGCATCTTCGAGCACGGCAGCTTCGGCCGCCACGACCCGAGCGGCTTCACCGGCTTCGACTCCGTGGCCCCCTGATATCCACAGCCGAGAGGAGCTCCGCGATGGCGACAGCACCGCGGCCCCGCACCACCACCCGCGACCCGGAGGAGCTGGCCCGCAGGCTCACGGCCTGGCTCGGCACCCGGCTGCCCGGCGCCAAGGCCACCGGCGTACGGGTCCCCGAGTCCAACGGCATGTCGAGCGAGACCCTCCTCTTCGACATCGAGCACCCCGAACCGCCGCTGCGGGCCTGCGCGTTGCGCGTGGCGGCGGACCCGGCCGCGTACACGATCTTCCCCGTCTACGACCTGCCGCGCCAGCACCGCACGATGCGGCTCGTCGCCGAACGCACCGACCTGCCCGTGCCGCGCGTGCTGTGGCTGGAGGAGGACGCGGGGCCACTCGGGGCGCCCTTCTTCGTCATGGAACGGGCCGAGGGGCGCGTGCCGCCGGACGTCATGCCCTATACGTACGAGGGGAATTGGCTCCACGCGGCGAGCGACGCCGAACGCGCGCACCTGGAGGAGGCATCCGTCCGTCTGATCGCGCACCTGCACGACCAAGTGCCGGTCGAGGAGGCCGGGTTCCTCGCCCTGCCCGGCGAAGGGAGCGCGCTGCGCCGCCATGTGGCAGCCCAGCGCGCCTACTACGCATGGGTGGTCGACGGCCTGCCCCGCTCGCCCCTCATCGAGAGCGCCTTCGACCGCCTCGACGAGTGGTGGCCCGACGACGAGGGTGAGCCCGTCCTCAACTGGGGCGACGCGCGCATCGGGAACGTCATCTACGACGGCTTCGACCCCGCGGCCGTACTGGACTGGGAGATGGCGGCGCTCGCACCCCGCGAGGTCGACCTCGGCTGGATGGTCTATCTGCACCGCTTCTTCCAGGACCTGACGGTCAGCTTCGGGCAGGAGGGCCTGCCCGAGTTCCTGCGCCGCGACCACATCGAGGAGCGCTACGCACAACTCACCGGCCACACACCGCGGTCCATGGACTTCCACACGCTGTACGCGGCCCTGCGGCACGCCGTCGTCATGCTGCGCGTCGCCTACCGCCAGGTGCACTTCGGCGAGGCCGAGGTGCCCGAGGACCCGGACCTGCTGATCCTGCACCACGCCAGCCTGGCGGCCATGGTGCAGGGCAGCTACTGGTAGCCGTCAGGCCGCTGAGCGCCGGTCCTGCTCGGGCACGCGGCGGGGGCGCGAGCCCTGGCCGCCGACGTGCGAGAAGGGCTGCGTACGCCAGTCGAGTCCCTGAGGGAGCGTCAGGAGCAGGGCGGTGTCCTGCTCCTGAGCCTCCATCGTCTCGTCGGCGGGCTCCGCGTCGGCCGCGGCGCGACCCGTGCCCGGGCACACCGTGAGCCCGAACGGGTTCCACCGCGTGGCGCACAGCGCGTGCTCGGGCAGGACGTCCTCGTCGGCCAGGAGCGCGATCGGCTGCGCGCAGTCGGGGCACGTCACCCGGTACATCTCGAAGGTGTCGTACTCGTCGAACTCGGTGTCGGCCGGTTCGACGCCCTCCGGCACGGGTGCGGACACGGATTCATCGGAGCGCTGCTGCTTGCTGCGGGCAGGGCGACCGGGGCGCTTCAAGTTCTGCATGGGATTCTCCCCCTTGGGTGGGCCGAGAAGGCGCTGCGGCCTCGACCACAGCAAGCACTTCCCGTCCCGTCGTAGAGGTAATCGTGGCATCCCTTTGGACACGGTCGCAGGTATGTGGCGTTCGTCACATGCCCGGAGAAGTTGCCGCCGTCGCGCCTACCGGTATCCGGAGGGATCAAGAGCCCTGTAGGTTCGGCGCATGGAGGAGCTGGACCGACAGATCGTGCAGCTGCTCGTCAAGGACGGGCGGATGAGCTACACCGACCTGGGCAAGGCCACGGGCCTGTCCACATCGGCCGTGCACCAGCGTGTGCGCCGTCTGGAGCAGCGCGGCGTCATCCGCGGATACGCCGCGGTCGTGGACGCGGAGGCCGTCGGCCTTCCGCTCACGGCGTTCATCTCGGTGAAGCCGTTCGACCCGAGCGCACCGGACGACATCGCCGAACGCCTCGCCGGCGTCCCGGAGATCGAGGCGTGCCACAGCGTGGCGGGCGACGAGAACTACATCCTCAAGGTGCGCGTCGCTACGCCCCTGGAGCTCGAACACCTGCTGAGCCGCCTGCGCGCACTCGCCGGCGTCTCCACACGCACGACGGTCGTCCTCTCCACCCCGTACGAGGCCCGGCCCCCGCAGGTCTGAGCCGCCCGCGGGAGCCCCGTGCGCGAGCGCGCGCGGGGAGGGGCGAGACTGGTCCCATGAGCGAGAGCACCACCCCCCAGAACGGCCCTCAGGGCCACCGCACCGTGCTGCTGCGCGGCGGCGACGTCCACAGCCCCGCCGATCCGTTCGCCACGGCCATGGTCGTCGAACGGGGGCACGTCGCCTGGGTGGGGTCCGAGGGCGCCGCCGACGCGTTCGCCGACGGTGTGGACGAGGTCGTCGACCTCGAAGGGGCGCTCGTCACCCCCGCGTTCACCGATGCGCATGTGCACACCACGTCGACCGGTCTTGCCCTGACGGGACTCGACCTGTCGGGGGCCCGCACCCTCGACGACGCGCTCGCTCTCGTCCGCGCGCACGCCGCGGCCCGGCCGCACGACCGTGTCCTCCTCGGCCACGGCTGGGACGCGGCCCGCTGGCCGGGCGGCCGTCCGCCCACGCGCGCGGAACTCGACGAGGCGGCCGGCGGCCGTCCCCTCTATCTCTCCCGCATCGACGTCCACTCGGCCGTCGTCACCACGGCGCTGCTCGACCTCGTCCCCGGCATCACCGGGCGCACCGGCTTCCACCCGGACGCACCGCTGACCGCCGACGCCCACCACGGGGTGCGCGCCGCCGCGCTCGACGCGGTCACCCCGCAGCAGCGCACCGAGGCCCAGCGCGCGGCCCTGAGCCGTGCCGCGTCCCTCGGCATCGGCTCCGTGCACGAGTGCGCGGGACCCGAGATCTCCAGCGAGGACGACTTCACCGGGCTGCTGCGCCTCGCCGCCGAGGAGACCGGTCCTCGTGTCGTCGGCTACTGGGCACAGCAGGGCGAGGAAGGCGTCGCCCGTGCAAAGGAACTGGGTGCCATCGGCGCCGCGGGCGACCTCTTCGTCGACGGATCCCTCGGCTCGCACACCGCCTGCCTGCACGAGCCGTACGCCGACTCCGCCCACACCGGCACCGCCCATCTGGACGCCGTCGCCGTCGCCGCGCACGTCATCGCCTGCACCGAGGCGGGGGTCCAGGCGGGCTTCCACGCCATCGGCGACGCCGCGGTGACCGCCGTCGTCGAGGGCATCCGCGCCGCATCCGAGAAGGTCGGCCTGGCCCGCGTCCGCGCCGCGAGGCACCGCGTCGAGCACGCCGAGATGCTCACCCCGGAGACGATCGCGGCCTTCGCGGAGCTCGGCCTCACCGCCTCCGTGCAGCCCGCCTTCGATGCCCTGTGGGGCGGCGACGACGGCATGTACGTCCAGCGCCTCGGCGCCGAACGGGCCCGCACCCTCAACCCGTACGCGGCGCTCCTGCGCACCGGCGTCCCGCTCGCCTTCGGCTCCGACAGCCCCGTCACCCCGCTCGACCCCTGGGGCACCGTCCGGGCCGCCGCGTTCCACCAGACCCTGGAGCACCGCGTCTCCGTGCGCGCCGCGTTCACCGCCCACACCCGGGGCGGCTGGCGGGCCATCGGCCGGGACGACGCGGGCGTTCTGGTGCCGGGGGCGCCGGCCGACTACGCCGTGTGGCGGACCGCGGATCTCGTGGTCCAGGCGCCGGACGACCGGGTCGCCCGCTGGTCGACCGATCCGCGCTCCGGCACGCCGGGCCTGCCCGACATGACCCCCGGCGCCGAACTCCCCGTCTGCCTGCGCACGGTGGTCTTCGGAAAGACGGTGTACGTAGGGCCGGAAGAGTGATGTCCCGGCGGTGCGTACCGCCGATCGCGGTCCGTTGGCGCGTCGCACGACCTGCGTATCCTCGCCACTGACCTGGCTGTCTTTGGAATCCGCCCAGGTCAAACGGCTATTGACAGAACGCGGCCGTCGGCGGGTAGGTTCGGCCGGGTCCACCAAAGGACGTCCGACCGGAGAACCTCCACGCAGCCGTCGAACGCCGCTGGGCCATGGGCGGTGTGCCGCACCGGCGCACCACCACTGGGAGCCAGGTCCAGCGCCCGCGTCGCGGACGCGAGGGAACGTTCCACCGGGCCGGCAGGTGTGACCCGGGTGGGGCCCGGACACTCAGTAGACAACGGCTCTCGGTCGACCCGCAGCCAGCGGGCCCCAGGTCGGCCCGAAGGGTGCCGGGCCCCGATCCGCAGTACTCCCCTCAACCGCCCGTGCCGCCGTGGCCGTGCGGGAAGAGGCCACTATGGTGGTCCTCTGCGTACGAACGAAGGGGCAGTAGTGAACGACGGCGGTGCGGTCTCCGAAACCGGTGACCAGGGGAGGCAGTTCGGCCCGCTCGGCCTGGCCTTGGTGATCATTCCGACCTACAACGAGGCGGAGAACATCCAGTCCATCGTCGGCCGGGTCCGGGTCGCCGTGCCCGAGGCACACATCCTCATCGCCGACGACAACAGCCCCGACGGCACCGGCAAGATCGCCGACGAGCTCGCCATCGACGACGAGAACGTCCACGTACTGCACCGCAAGGGCAAGGAAGGCCTGGGCGCGGCCTATCTCGCGGGCTTCCAGTGGGGCCTGGACAACGACTACGGAGTGGTCGTCGAGATGGACGCCGACGGTTCCCACCAGCCCGAGGAGCTGCCCCGGCTGCTCACCGCGCTCAAGGGCGCCGACCTCGTCCTCGGCTCGCGCTGGGTCCCGGGCGGACGCATCGTCAACTGGCCCAAGTACCGCGAGATGATCTCGCGCGGCGGCAGTACGTACTCCCGGCTGATGCTCGACGTGCCGATCCGTGACGTCACGGGCGGCTACCGCGCCTTCCGCCGCGAGACCCTCGAAGGCATCGGCCTCAGCGAGGTCGCCTCGCAGGGCTACTGCTTCCAGGTCGACCTGGCCCGCCGGGCGATCAAGTCGGGCTACCACGTCGTCGAGGTGCCGATCACTTTCGTCGAGCGGGAGCTCGGCGACAGCAAGATGAGCCAGGACATCGTGGCCGAGGCGCTGTGGCGGGTCACGGCGTGGGGCGTGGGCGAGCGGGTGGGCCGCGTGGGCCGCGCCCTGGGGCGCAAGGACGCCGAAGGGGCGCAGGAGTCCCCGAAGGACCGCAAGAAGCTCTGAGAAGGGCCGTGGGGGCCGCCGGGCGTCGCTCCGACGGCTCCGTTGTTGATCATCCCCTTATGCCGGTCTGAGCCGGGTCCAGGCACACTGGATCCATGACGACTGGCGTACCGCCCACCCGACCCGCCCGGCCCCGGCGCTCCCGCGTCCTGAGGTTCCTGCCGCTCGGCATCGCCGCGTGGCTGGTCCTGGAGATCTGGCTGCTCACCGTCGTGGCGGGCGCCGCCGGCGGGCTCACGGTGTTCCTGCTGCTCGTGGCCGGCATCGTGCTCGGCGGCATGGTCATCAAGCACGCCGGGCGCCGCGCCTTCCGCGAGCTGAGCGAGGCGGTGCAACAGCAGCAGAGCGGCCTGGCGCCGCATCCCTCCGAGCGCGGCGGCGGCAACGCCCTGACGATGCTGGGCGGCCTGCTGATCATCCTGCCGGGGCTGATCTCCGACGCCCTGGGGCTGCTCCTGCTGGTGCCGCCGATCCAGAAGGCCGTCAGTCGTACGGCGGAGAAGACGTTCGAGCGCAAGGTCCGCGAGGCCTCGCAGGGCAGCCTCGGCGACGCCTTCCAGCAGGCGCGCATGCACCGCCCGGACGGCAAGGTCGTCCAGGGCGAGGTCATCAGGGACGACGAGCGGCCGGCCCGCGGCGCGCACCCGGACGACCCGCAGCTGCCGCCCCGCTGAGGTCCGGGGGGGGAGAGAGAGCAGCACCGCGCGAAGAGAACAGCACGAAGAGAAGACAGCGCAAAGGCCGGGACCACTGCTGAGCAGTGCTCCCGGCCTTTGTGTGCGGTGTTCTTCAGTTCGCCGTCAGGCGGACTTGCGGCTGTCCCGCGGATGCACCGCGATGTTCATGGCTCCTGAGCGGAGAACCGCAAGGCGCTCCTCCAGGACCTCCTCGAGTTCTTCTCGAGTACGGCGCTCCATGAGCATGTCCCAGTGCGTACGCGCAGGCTTCCCCTTCTTCTCTTCAGGTCCGTCGCCGTCTACGAGGAGTGCCTGGACCCCGCAGACCTTGCACTCCCACTCCGGCGGGATTTCCGCCTCTACCGAGAAGGGCATCTCAAAACGATGTCCGTTCTGGCATGCGTACTCCACGGCCTGGCGCGGAGCCAAGTCGATGCCGCGGTCGGTCTCGTAGCTGGTCACCACGAGGCGCGTGCCGCGAAGAGCTCGCTCACTCATGAATCGTGCCTCCCGGGCTTGTCGCCCACAGGACAGGTGTCGCTGTCGTCGTCATCCGGTCAACGTCCGGTCGGCGGTAAAGATTCCCGTTCAGGGTCATGCGTCGCCGTCGTATGCCGCCCCTTGTTGTACCCACCAGCGCCCGGTTTGTCACATCTAGTAGCAGATGTCACCCAGCGTTTCTGAATCTCCAGCGCGCAGTAACGGTCCGCCTGGTAGGCCAAACGCGTACACTACCGCCCTTTGGCTTCAGTTGCTAAATCCTGTCGGGTACGGGATTTCCCGCGTCGCGGATCGCACGCCGTACGGGTACCCGCGCGAGCAGCACGAAACCGATCACGAAGAAGGCCACCAGAGAGACGATCGCGTCCCGGTAGCTCCCCGTGAGCTGGTACGTCAGGCCGAAGATCAGCGGCCCGAGCCAGGCCATGCCGCGATCACTGATCTCGTACGCGGAGAAGTACTCGGCTTCTTTGCCCGCGGGCACCAGATGCGAGAACAGGGACCGCGAGAGCGCCTGCGAACCCCCGAGCACCAGGCCGATGCCCGCCGCGAGCACGAAGAACCACACCGGGGCGCCGGCGGGCAGGAAGAACCCGGCGCCGATCGTCACCGTCCAGGCGACGAGCGAACCGAGGATGGTGCGCTTGGCGCCGTACGTCCGTGCGAGGCGTCCCATGGCAAGGGCCCCCACCACGGCGAGCACCTGTACGAGGAGGACCGCGACGATCAGTGTGGACTGGCCGAGACCGAGCTCTTCGGAGCCGTACACGGATGCCTGGGAGATCACCGTCTGTACGCCGTCGTTGTAGACGAGATAGGCGAGCAGGAAGGACAGGGTGTGCGGATGGCGGCGCATGTCGCGCACGGTCGACGCGAGCTGCCGCCAGCCGCGTGCCGAGGCCTCCGACGGCGGCGCCTTGCGGTCGCGCAGCCGCCGCAGCGGTACGAGCGTGAAGGCGCCCCACCACACGCCCGCCGACGCCAGGCAGATGCGTACGGCCGTCGACTCCGAGACGCCGAAGGTGTCGTGGGCCAGGAACAGGACCAGGTTCGCCACGAGGACGAGTGCACCCGACGCGTAGCCGAACGCCCAGCCGCGCGAGGAGACCGCGTCACGCTCCTCCGGAGGGGCGATCTGCGGCAGGTAGGAGTTGTAGAGCACCATCGAGACGGCGAGCGAGGTGTTGGCGACGATCAGCAGGAGGCCGCCGAGGAGATAGCGGTCGCCGTCCAGGAAGAACATGCCCGCCGTGGCCGCGGCCCCCAGGTAGGCGGCTGCCGCCAGGAGCGGCTTCTTGCGGCCCGTCCGGTCGGCGGCGGCGCCCGCCAGTGGCATGACGAAGACGGAGACGATCACCGAGGCCGACACCGCGTACGCGAAGAAGGACCCCGCACTGACCGGTATGCCCAGTGGATGGACGTATCCGTCCGCGTCCGCGGCGGACTTGGCGATCTCCGTCAGATACGGGCCCAGGAACACCGTCAGGACGCTCGTCGAGTAGACCGAGCACGCCCAGTCGTAGAAGTACCAGCCGCGCTGCTCGCGCCGTCGTTCGGCGGCGCTCTCGTCGGCCGGTGGCGTTGCCCGCACGGTGTCGGTGCCCACCCGTGCCCCCTCGCTGGTCCCCGTGGTCCGCTGCCGCCCCGGAGGCGGTCAGGCCCAGGCTCCCCGGTCCTTCAGCACTTCGCGCAGCGTCTCGATGTGATCAGAGATGATGCCATCTACACCGAGGTCGAGAAGCGCGGCCATGCGTCCGGCGTCGTTGACCGTCCAGACGTGCACCTGCAGTCCACGCGCGTGGGCCGCGCGGACGAAGCGGCGGTCCACCACGCGGATCCCGGCGTGCGACTCGGGCACCTGGGCGCACACCGCGGAGCGGCGGACGGGGGCGGGGACGCCGTACGAACCCAGCCGCAGGGCGGCCACGCCCCGGGTGCCGAACGACGTGGCGAGGCGGGGGCCCGCAAGGCGCTGGGCGCGGGCCACGCGGGATTCGGAGAACGAGCCGACGCACACGCGGTCCCAGGCGCCGGTGCGGCGCAGCAGTTCGAGGAGGGGCAGCAGGGCGGGCTCGGCCTTGACGTCCACGTTCCAGCGGACGTCGGGGAACGACTCCAGGAGGTCCTCGAAGAGGGGCACCGGCTCGCTGCCCGCCACGCGCGCGTGGCGCACGTCGCTCCACGGCAGGTCGGCGATCTGCCCGGCCGTGTCCGTCACGCGGTCCAGCGTCGCGTCGTGGAAGGCCACCAGACGGCCGTCCGCCGTGGCGTGCACATCCGTCTCGATGTAGCGGTACCCCAGCTCCACCGCGCGCCGGAAAGCCGCGGCGGTGTTCTCCAGGCCATCCGCCGCCCCGCCGCGATGGGCGAAGGCGAGCGGGCCGGAGTGGTCGAGGTAGGGGTGGCGTCCGCGCGTGGTCACCGCTGCAGTATCGCCTGCTCCGGTTGACCGCCGGCGGCCACGGTGTCTCCTTCGGATGGAGCGGGCGCGGCGAAGAGGCGCAGGAAGAACTGGGCCAGCGGGCCGATCGCCAGCGCGTACAGGACCGTGCCGATGCCCACCGTGCCGCCGAACGCGAAGCCGGTGGCGACCACGGCCACCTCGACCAGGGTCCGCATCAGCCGGATCGAGCGTCCCGTGCGCTGATGCAGGCCCGTCATCAGCCCGTCCCGGGGCCCGGGTCCGAACTTCGCCGCGATGTAGAGCCCCGTCGCGGCACCGTTCAGGACGATCCCCGCCACGAGGAGCGGGATACGGGCGGCCAGCGAGTGCGTGTCCGGCATCAGCGCGAGGGTGCCGTCCATCGCCAGGCCGACGATGAAGACGTTGGAGACCGTGCCGAGGCCGGGGCGCTGCCGCAGCGGGATCCACAGGAGCAGCACCGCGGCGCCGATGACGATCGAGACGACGCCGATGGACATCCCGGTCAGCTCGGCGAGGCCCTGATGCAGCACGTTCCACGGTTCGAGGCCGAGCCCGGCCACCACCAGGAGCCCGGAGCTCGCTCCGTAGAGCGCCAGACCGACGTACAGCTGGGTGAGCCGGAGTGCGAGGTGCGGCTTCACCGGTCGCGGCTGTGACGCCCGGGGAGGTGTGTGGGGAGACGTCGGGGTCGGTGTCGGTGGCTTGGGCGTGGACAAGAGATGCCCCCCTGCTGGTGGTAGTGGCCTGACGCATGACACTCTGTGGCTCGTAAAGGGATACCAACCATGGCCAATTCCAGGAAGGTGGACTGGGAATCATGGCTCAGTGGACTTCGGCGGTGGGCTCCACGCAGCTCGCCCGGCTGCTCACTTCTCAGCAGACGCGCCCCGCGGGCCCCGGCACGCGCCGTCCGCCCGCCTATCGCGCCCTCGCCGACGGCATCCGCATGCTCGTCCTCGAAGGCCGCGTCCCGGTCGCCGCGCGGCTGCCCGCCGAGCGCGAGCTCGCCGTCTCCCTCGCCGTCAGCCGGACCACGGTCGCCGCCGCGTACGAGGCGCTGCGCACCGAGGGCTTCCTGGAATCCCGCAGGGGAGCGGGCAGTTGGACCGCTGTCCCGGCAGGCAACCCCCTCCCCGCGCGCGGGCTCGAACCCCTTCCGCCCGAGGCGCTCGGCTCCATGATCGACCTGGGCTGCGCGGCCCTGCCCGCGCCGGAGCCCTGGCTCACCCGCGCCGTACAGGGCGCCCTGGAGGAACTTCCGCCGTACGCGCACACGCACGGCGACTTCCCGGCCGGGCTGCCCGCGCTGCGCCAGATGCTCGCCGAGCGCTACACCGCGCGCGGCATCCCGACGATGCCCGAACAGATCATGGTCACGACCGGCGCGATGGGTGCCATCGACGCCATCTGCCATCTGTTCGCACCGCGCGGCGAACGCATCGCCGTCGAGTCCCCGTCGTACGCCAACATCCTCCAGCTGATGCGCGAGACCGGCGCCCGTCTGGTCCCCGTCGCCATGTCCGACGGGCTCGAGGGCTGGGACATGGACCGCTGGCGCCAGGTGCTGCGCGACGCCGCGCCCCGCCTTGCCTACGTGGTCGCGGACTTCCACAACCCCACGGGCGCGCTCGCGGACGAGGACCAGCGGCGCAAGCTCGTCGATGCCGCCCGCTCCGCGGGGACGGTCCTCGTGGTCGACGAGACCATGATCGAACTTCAGCTCGACGACGACCTGACGATGCCGCGCCCCGTCTGCGGCTTCGACCCGGCGGGTTCGACCGTCATCACCGTCGGCTCGGCGAGCAAGGCCTTCTGGGCGGGCATGCGCATCGGCTGGGTGCGGGCCGCGCCCGACGTGATCCGCAGCCTGGTCTCGGCGCGTGCGTACGCCGACATGGGCACCCCGGTCCTGGAACAGCTGGCCGTGAACTGGCTCCTGAGCACCGGCGGCTGGGAGTCCGCCGTCGAGGTGCGCAGGGACCAGGCCCGCGAGAACCGCGACGCGCTGGTCACCGCGGTCCGCCGTGAGCTGCCCCACTGGGAGTTCGCGGTACCGGCGGGCGGCCTCACCCTGTGGGCCCGAGCGGGCGGCCTCTCCGGGTCCCGGCTCGCCGAGGTGGGCGAACGGGTGGGGGTCAGGGTCCCGTCAGGGCCGCGCTTCGGCGTGGACGGAGCCTTCGAGGGGTATGTGCGGCTGCCCTTCACCGTGGGGGGCGCGGTGGCCGAGGAGGCCGCGGTGCGCCTGGCAGCGGCCGCGCGTCTGGTGGAGACGGGGGCGGGCGCGGGCGTGGAGGCGTCGCGGGCGTTCGTGGCCTAGGGCCCTTCTGACGGATCTCCGCGGCGTCGCGACGCCCGGCACGCACCCTCGCCGCACGGCGCAAAGGGACAGGTGGCTCCGCCACATGACCCTTCACACCGCACTCCCCCAGCCTCCGGCCGGGGGACCCCCCAGGGCACGCACCGAACGCCGCTCCCTCTCCCACGGCGATCCGTCAGAAGGGCCCTAGTCCCGCTCTGTGGCCCTCGGCGTCGCGAGCGTCCTGGGCGTCAGCTCTCGGCGGGCACGGGCTCCGGCGTCGCGTCGGGTTTCGTCACGACGGTGTCCGCGTCTGCCTCAGCCTCCGTGCCGGCCTCCGTGCCGGCCTCTGTGCCGGTACTGGTACCGGCCCCGGCATCCGCGGGGGTGCTCCGTGCCGGCAGCAGATCCGTCACGGCCTGCCGGTGCGCCTCGCTCGTCGCGTCGTCGTACGGATCGGGCGTCGCGGGCACCTGGAGCCGGTGCACCTGACCCGTGCCGAGCCGGGCGTAGCCGCGGCCGGGCGGGACGTTGGCCGTGGGCGTCGTGCGGGGCGGGACCCCGAGGATGTCCTCGACCTGGTCGATCGTCGTGGGGCCGAGCACCACGCGCGCGCGTGTGTGCTGGCGTACGGGGTCGCTCAGGGCGTCCAGGCTGTCGAACTGGTCGGCCACGACGACCGTGACGTTGGCCGCCCTGCCGTGCCGCAGCGGCACCTGGAGCAGCGCCTGGGGGTCCTTGCGTCCGTCGGCCGCCGCGAGGTGACCGAGCACGCTGGGGCGGTCCATGAGGATCCACAGCGGGCGCTTGGTGTCCTCCGGGGCGGGGTGGCCCGCCTGCCGGGCGCGGTTGGCGGAGATGAGGCGCCGCTCCGTCTCGTGCGCCGCCCACTCCAGGCTCGCCAGGGCTCCGGCGAGCCCGCACTCGATGGCCAGGACGCCGTCACGTCCGGCCAGGCAGGCGTAGTCGCCGATGCCGCTGCCCTCGACGATCAGGACGTCGCCGTGCAGCAGGGCCTGCAGGGCGACGGAGCGCAGCAGGGTCGTGGTGCCGCTGCCGGGCTCGCCGACGACCAGGAGGTGCGGTTCGGTGGAGCGGGGGCCCGTGCGCCAGACGACGGGGGGCACGTCGCGCTGTTCGTCGCCGTCCGCCACGGGGAGGGTGCGCTGGACGCCGGTGGGGTCGGTGAAGCCGAGGACGGTCTCGCCGGGGGCGGTGACGAACCGCTGGGCGGCGATGTCGGTGGGCAGCGGGGGCAGCACGTTCACCGTGAGCTGGTTGCCCTCCTCGTCCCACTCGAAGTGGTACTCGCGGCCACGGCCCGACTTGGCGTGCAGGAGCTGTTCGATGCGTGCGCGGGAGTCGGCCTCGCCGTCCGTGAAGTACGCGGGGTAGCGCACCACCAGATGCGAGACACGTCCGTCGTCGTCGAACTCGTACGACGTGAGGGCCTTGTCCCACTCGCCGCCGTGCGCGAAGAGCGGCGCCGGGTCCTCGGGGACGGAGAAGTACGGCACGAGCGCTTCGTAGAGGGACTGCAGGCGCTGGGTCTGCGCCTCGTCGGGACCCGTGGGGGCGGGCTCCGTGCGTTCCCTGCCGGTCCACGCGGCGGCCGCCATCAGGCAGATGGCGGCGAGCAGCGGACCGTACGGCATGAGGGCCACGACCAGGACGACGGAGGCCACGAGGAACATCAGTGGTCCGCGCCGGTCCTTGGGGGTGTCGGCCCACCTGCGCCGCCCGGCCCCCGCCAGCCGGCGCAGTCCACGAGTGATCGTGATCAGCGGGTGGAGGACGTCGGTGGCGTTGTCGGCGGCCGACCGTGCGAACTCCCGGCTCCGGGCGATCGAGGCGGTGCCGTTGCTCAGGATGCGGGGGAGGGGGCGCCGGGCCACGTCAGTCTCCAGATGGTGCGAACGAACGACTACAGGGGGCAGGAGGCGTCAGAACTTGATCCCGCCGAGCAGGCTCGCCAGGCTCGCGCTGCCTGCCTTGATGCTCGGGGCGATGGCGGTGCCCGCCATGAAGAAGCCGAAGAGCGCGCAGACCACGGCGTGGGACGCCTTGAGCCCGTCCTTGCGGAAGAACAGGAAGACGATGATGCCGAGCAGCACGACGCCCGAGATGGAAAGGATCATGACGGTTCTCCTGGTTGGTGGGGACAGTCACCATGAGTTGTTCCAGGTTCACAGCATGTATCCATACGATAAAAGGTGCAAATGGGGGAATTTTTCTTAAATTCCCTCGAATGGCGGAGCTCTGCGGGGCCGTACGAGCGCGGGTTCGGCGGGCGTCCGGGTCCGTCGGTGAGCTTTGCCGCGGGCGCGCCCCGTCATGTGCCCGCACGGGCAGTACCCTGTCGATTCACTCGTACGGCCGCACAGGACGCCGTACGACCTCCCGAGTCACCCCGCAGTCGAAAGGCGGTCTGGTCCATGAGCGAAGCCCCCGACCCGGAAGTCGTGGAGCTGGCGACCAAGATCTTCGATCTGGCGCGCCAGGGCGACACCGCGGCCCTCGTCGCGTACGTGGACGCAGGCGTTCCGGCGAATCTCACCAACGACAGCGGCGACTCGCTCGTGATGCTCGCCGCCTACCACGGCCACGCGGACGCGGTCCGGGCCCTCCTGGAGCGGGGCGGTGACGCCAACCGTGCCAACGACCGGGGGCAGACACCGCTCGCCGGTGCCGTCTTCAAGGGCGAGGACGCGGTGATCCGGGCGCTCCTCGACGGAGGGGCGGATCCGGCCGCGGGTACGCCGTCGGCGGTGGACACCGCCCGGATGTTCGCGAAGACGGAGCTGGTCGAGCTGTTCGGGGCGGCCTGAGCGGGGTACCTGACCAGCAACAACGGGGGCGCTGGAAATGTGGTCGCGGCGGGCTGAACCGCTGGGTCATCATGACGACGTGTTCACGGACGCGACGGTGGGGCAGGAGTTGCCGCACCGCGCGGACCGTGAGCGGCCCGCCCCCGGACCTCCCGTCCGGGATCCCTTCGGGCCACCGACGAGAGGCAGAGGAAGATGGCTTACAGCAAGCAAGAGACGGCGGGCGGCCCGACGTGTTGGCGCACGGCCAGGTAATTCACGATTCCCGGTTGCGTCGACGCTTGATGTGAGGCTGTTTCCCATGTTCGATCCGGTCATAGCGCCCAGCGGTACGCTGCTCGGCCTGCTGCAGAGGGGCCGCGGCGACGGCACTCTGCACGCACTCACCGCCCCCCGCTCCGAGGCGCTCGCCGCCCTCGACACCTGTGTGCTCCACGACCCACGCCACGACTGGCAGGTGGAGAACCGCTCCCTCTACTACGCCAGGCTCTACCTCGACCTCCGCGGCGGCATCGAGGAGATCGAGCGGCATCTCTTCGACGCCGATGACGTCCTGAACACGGACGAGTCACGCACCGGCCTCGCGCTCGCGGTGCTTGGGCACCTCGCCTCGTACGGCAGGCACGACGCCCTCGAACTGCTGCGACGGTACGCGGCGTTCGGCGCCAACTGGGCCTGGGCCCTGGACGAACTGGCGCTGCGCGACGACGACGCGGGCCTGCGCGCCCTCGCCCTGCCCGTGCTCGCCAGATTCCCCGAGGACGCGGAGGGCGAGGCCGAACTGGCCGCCGTCGTGCGCGACGCCTACGAACCCCGGCCCTGGCGGCTGTGGGAGGAGGACCCGAGGCAGGCCGTCGGCGCCCGTGTGCGCGCCGCACGGGAACAGGGCTCCTTCGACCGCTGGCAGCGACAGATGCGGCCATCGGGGCCACGCCCCGGCTGGAGCGTCCAGGCCGTCTTCGACTGGGCCCAGGAAGGGCTCGAACGCGGCGCCGTCCTGCACGTGCCCGCCGCCCGCTGCCTGAGCGCGGTCGCCGGGCCCGATGACCGTGCCGAGATCCTCGAGGCCGCCCGCAACGGCTCCGACGGGGCGCGCGGCACGGCCCTGCGCTACCTCGCGGACGCCCATGATCCCGATGTGTTCGACCTGATCGAGTGCGCGGTGGAGAGTCCCTCACGGGCGGTCGTGGACGCCGCGGCCGAGGCCTTCGAACGGATGCGCAGCGTCGCCGCCGTGCAGCGGGCCCGCCGCTGGGCCCAGCGCCCCGACGAGCTCGGTGCCGCCGCGGGACGGGTACTCGCCTGCAGGGGAGGCGCCCAGGACAGCAAGCTCGTGCTCGCCGCGCTCCGGGAGGCCGTCCGCGGCGAAGGCCCGGACGCACAGACCCTCTGGACACTCGTCGACGGCGCCGGGCGCCTGGGCATCGCCTGCGCGGCCCCCGTCCTTCGCCACGTCTACCGCGAGACCGCCTCCTCCCACCTCCGTGGCCGCGCCGCCCGCGCGCTCGCCGCCACCGACCCCTCCTTCGCCGCCGGATTCGCCGTCGAATGCCTGTGGGACTGCGAGGAGTCCACCCGCGAGGTCGCCGCACGGCACGCCGAGACCGGCGACGCCCGGGTCGTCACCCAGCTCAGAAGGCTCGCCTCGGATCCCGCCGAGGAGGACGAGGTACAGACCGCGGTACGGAGCAGGATCGGCCCCGACGCGGCCGAGGTGTAGCCGTCGCGCCCCGGGGGAGGGGCGCGTGCGGAGGGGGCGGAGGGGAACGCTCATGGGACGTTCCTCGCCAGGAAAGATCCACGTTGACGTGACCACGCCCCGCGCGACGACAACACGGGTATGCGTGTCGTCATCGTCACCGAATCCTTCCCTCCCGACGTCAACGGCGTGGCGCACTGCGCCCTCCAGACCGCCCGGCAACTCGCCGCCCGGGGTCACGACCCCCTGGTCATCGCCCCGGCTCCCGCGGCCGGGGCGGACGCCGCAGCCGATGCCAGTGCGCCCTGCCCCGTCATCCGTGTCCCCTCGCTGCCCCTTCCCGGCTATCCGCAGGTCAGGGTGGCGCTCCCCAGTCGGCGCCTGTCGGCCGCGCTGAGCGCGCACCGGGCCGACCTCGTCCACCTGGCCAGCCCGTTCGTCCTCGGCGCGCGCGGCATGGCAGCCGCCGCGCGCCTGGGCATACCCGCCGTCGCCGTCTACCAGACGGACCTGGGCGGCTACGCCCGTACGTACATGGGGATGGGCGAGGCCACCGCATGGCGCCGCATCCGCGCCGTCCACGCTGCGGCCGACCGCACGCTCGCCCCGTCGTCCGCCGCCCTGCGTGACCTCGTGTCGCACGAGGTGCCACGGGTACGGCTGTGGCCACGGGGCGTGGACACCGCCCGGTTCGGGCCCGCCCTCCGGGACGAGGCCGTACGCCGTGAACTCGCTCCGAACGGTGAGCTGATCGTCGGCTACGTAGGGCGTCTGGCTCCCGAGAAGCAGGTCGAACTCCTGGCCGGGGTGTGCTCCCTCGACGGCGTACGCCTCGTCGTCGGCGACGGACCCAGCGAGGGGTCCGTGCGGGCCGCGCTGCCGGGCGCGGTCATGCTCGGGCGCCGCACCGGCGGCGAACTCGCCCGGATCTTCGCCTCGCTGGACCTCTTCGTGCACACCGGCCCCTATGAGACGTTCTGCCAGACCGTGCAGGAAGCCATGGCCAGTGGTGTGCCGGTGGTCGCGCCCGCCGCGGGCGGACCCCTCGACCTCGTCGTCCCCGGCCGTACCGGAGTCCTGGTGCCACCCCGGGACGCCCTCGCGGTGCGCGACGCGGTCTGGGCGCTGGCCGCCGATCCAGGGCTGCGGGCGGCGTACGGAAGGGCCGGGCGCGCCGCCGTCGAGGGGCGGACCTGGGGGGCGGTCGGCGAGCAGCTCGTCGACCACTACGCCGACGTGCTCGCCGCGCGGACGGCGGTGGCGGCATGAGGGCGGCCCTGTACAGGGAAGCGGCCTACCGTGAGGCGGCGGCACGGAGTGGCGCGCGTCCCGCCGAGTCGCTGCGCATCGTCCGGCTCGCGAACTTCGTCGCCCCCACGTCCGGCGGACTGCGCACCGCGCTGCGGGAGTTGGGGCGCGGCTACCGCGCGGCCGGACACGAGCCCGTACTGATCGTGCCCGGCGCACGGGCCGGTGTCCGCGACACCGACCAGGGCCGCGTCGTGACCCTGCCGGGCACGCTGCTGCCCGGCACCGGCGGCTACCGCGTCCTCACGGACCGCCGAAGGGTGGCCCGGGTCCTCGAACGCCTCGCCCCGGACCGCATCGAGGTCTCCGACCGCACCACACTGCGCTGGACCGGCGCGTGGGCCCGGCACCGCAGAATCCCGGCCGTGATGGTCTCCCACGAGACCGCACACGGCGTCCTCAGCTCCTGGGGCATGCCCCAGCAGGCCGTCCTGCGTGCGGCCGACGCCCTCAACTCCCGGACCGCGCACGCCTATGCGCGGGTCGTGTGCACCACGGAGTAGGCCGAGCGCGAGTTCGTCCGCGTCGGGGCGCGCAACGTCGTCCGCGCGCCGCTCGGCGTCGACCTTGCGGGCAGCCATCCGGGACTGCGGAATCCACGCGTGCGTGCCCGCCACGCGCGCGAGGACGAGGTGCTGCTGGTGCTCTGCTCCCGGCTGTCCGTGGAGAAGCGGCCGGGCATGGCCCTTGACGCCCTGGAGGCGCTCCGTGGCCGGGGCGTGCCGGCGGTTCTCGCGTTGGCGGGGGACGGGCCGCTGCGTGCCCGTCTCGAACGGCGGGCGCGCGAGAGGCGGTTGCCGGTGACGTTCCTCGTGCACGTCGTGGACCGCGCGGCCCTGGGGGTGCTGCAGGCCACGGCCGACGTCTGCCTCGCGCCGGGCCCCTGCGAGACGTTCGGGCTCGCGGCCCTTGAGGCGCTCGCCTGCGGGACGCCGGTGGTGGCCAGCGCGTCGTCGGCGCTCCCGGAGATCGTGGGCGGTGCGGGCGCGGTGGCGACGGACAGCGGCGAGGCGTTCGCGACCGCCGTCCAGGCACTCCTCGCCCGTCCCGAGCGGTCCCGGAGGGAGACGGCACGCGCGCGTGCCGAGTGCTTCGGGTGGGGGAGGGCTGTCGCGGCGTTCCTGGGGGCGCATGAGGCGCGGCTCGGGGCGGGAAGCGCGGGGGAGTTCGGGGCGGCGGCCGACGAGGCGCCCGGCGAGGGGCGTGCGTCATGAAGCCGTTGTGTTTCGTGGCTCTGGGCGACTCCCTCACCGAAGGCATCGGAGATCCCGTGGACGAGGGCTGGCGCGGATGGGCGGCGCTGCTGGCCGAGGGGCTGGGAGCGCGTGAGGGGGCGGCGCATGAGGGGGCGGTGCGGTTCCACAACCTCGCCGTCAGCGGCTCCCAGACCGGGGACGTGCTGGACCGGCAACTGCCCGTGGCCCTGGAGCTGCGGCCCGACCTGGTCTCCGTAGTCGTCGGCGTCAACGACACCCTGCGCTGCACGTTCGACATCCGGGCCGTCGCGGCACGCCTCGACGAGGTCTACGCCGCCGCCGCGCGGCACGGCGCCCAGCTGCTCACCGCCTGCCTCCCCGACCCGGGGGCCATGCTCGGCCTCCCGGGCGCCCTGGCCCGCCCGCTGGCCCGGCGGCAGCGCGCGGTCAACGCCGCCGTCCACGCGCTGTCCGAGCGCTACGCCGCCGTCCACCTGCACCTCGCGGACGACGAGTGGGTCGCCGACCGCGCCCTGTGGAGCGCGGACCGGCTGCACCCCGGGGAGCGGGGCCACCGTCTTGTCGCCGCCCGCTTCCACGCGCTGCTCGCGGCTCGGGGCCTCGCGGCGGGCAGCCCGCCCTCGTGCGAGCCCCAACTGCCCTCGCCCACCCGCTCGGCGAGCCTGCTGTGGCTGGCCACCGAAGGTACCGGCTGGGTGGCGCGCCGGTGCACCGATCTGCTGCCCCAGCTGCTCACCCTCGCGGCCGACGAGGTACGCCATCAGGTACGGGGCAGCAGCGCTCGGCTCGACCTGAGCGCCACCCACGCGGTGACGGCGGCGCTCGCGGCGCTCACCGTGGCCGAGCAGCCGGACGCGGCGTAGGCAGGAGGGGAGCCTCAGGGGCCTTGGGACGGGCACCCTCAGGAGGGCGCGGCCTCAGCGCCGTGCCGCCGGGACGAAACGGACCGGGGTTCCCGGCACCGCCTGCGCCGCACCGGCCAGATCGGCCTCCCTGACCACCGCGATCACCGGGTAGCCCCCGGTTGTCGGGTGGTCGGCGAGGAACACCACGGGCCGGCCGTCCGGCGGCACCTGGACGGCGCCCAGGACCATGCCCTCGCTGGGGAGTTCATCGGTGAACGCCCGCTCCAGGGCAGGCCCTTCGGTGCGTAGACCGATGCGGTTGCTCGCCGAGGCCACCCGGTACGCGCGCGTGGTCAGCGTGTGCCGGGCCGAGGGGGTGAACCAGTCGGCGCGCGGTCCTGGCGTCACCCTCAGGATCAGTTCGCGGGGTGGCGCGGGGTGCGGGACGGTGTCCACGCGCGCGTGGGGGGCGGCAGCGCTCCCCAGAGGGATGACGGTTCCGTCCGTGAGCGGCGGCGGGCCGAGCCCGGAGAGCAGATCCGTGGAGCGGCTGGCGAGGACCGGCTCGACGGCCACCCCGCCGCCGAACGCGACATAGCAACGTACTCCGGAGACGGCCGTTCCCACGTCGAGCAGCGCCCCGGCCGGTACCCGCACGGGGGCACCCCACGCCACCGGGCGGCCGTCGACCGTCACCGGGCAGGGCGCTCCCACGACGGCCACCGTCACCGTGCAACGGGGTCGCACGGAGCAGCCGTTGAGCGTGGTCTCCAGGACGGCCGCATCGGGCGGGTTGCCGACGAGCCGGTTGGCGAGGCGCGTCGCGGCCGGGTCGAGGGCCCCGGAGCGCGGCACTCCGAGGTGGGCGTGCCCGGGACGGCCCTGATCCTGCACCGTGGTCAGCGCCCCGGCCCGTACGACGGCGAAAGCACGGTCCGTCATCGCGCCCCCAAGCTGGGAGCGACCGAGCTGGGCGCCGCCGGGCTGGGCACCGCCGGGGAGGGCACGAAGCGCACCCGCACCCCGGGGGTGAGCAGTGCGGCAGGCACGCGCGCGTGGTCCCACAGCACGGCGTCGGTCGTGCCGATGAGCTGCCAGCCGCCGGGCGATGAGCGCGGATACATCCCCGTGTACGGCCCCGCAAGGGCGACGCTGCCGGCCGGAACGCTCGTGCGCGGTGTGGCCCGGCGAGGCACGTCGTAGCGCTCCGGCAGCCCGGTGAGATAGCCGAAGCCGGGAGCGAACCCGCAGAAGGCGACCCGGAATTCGGCCGCCGCGTGGATCCGCGCCACCTCCGCCACGGGGACCCCCCAGTGCGCCGCCACGTCCGCCAGATCGGGCCCGTCGTAGCGGACCGGGATCTCCCGGACGTCCTCCGCGCGAGCTGGGAGCGGCGGGATTTCCAGGGCGGCGAGCTCCGCGCCGACGCGGACAGGGTCGTCGAGGCCGTCCAGGAGCACCGTGCGGGCCGCGGGGACGATCTCCCGTACGCGGATCAGGCCCGCTGCCCTGCGACGCAGCAGCTCGGCGTGGAGCGCCTGCGCCTCGTCACCGTCGGCGAGTTCGACGAGCAGCGCCAGGTCGCCGACCGGAAGCACCCTCACGCGAAGGCCTCCACCCGGACGCCCGCCGCTTCGAGGCGTGCCCGGACCTGCCGGGCGAGCGCCACCGCCCCCGGGGTGTCGCCGTGCAGGCACAGCGAGCGCGCGCGGACGTCGATGCGCCGGCCGTCCTGAGCGGTGACGGAGCCGAACCGGGCCATGCCCACGGAGCGTTCGACGACGGCGTCCGCCTCCGTGATGACGGCGCCATCGTTGCCGCGCGGCACGAGCGTCCCCTCCGGGGTGTACGCACGGTCCGCGAACGCCTCGGTGACGACGGGCAGCCCGGCCCTGCCCGCCACCTCCAGGAAGCGCGATCCGGGCAGCCCGAGGACCGGCAGCGCGTCATCCGCGAGCAGGACACCGTCGACGACGGCGCGCGCCTGTTCCTCGTCATGGACGACGCGGTTGTAGAGCGCTCCGTGCGGCTTCACGTACGACACGCGCGTGCCTGCCGCCCGCGCGAAGACCTCCAGGGCGCCGATCTGGTACGCCACTTCGGCCGCGAGCTCGTCGGCGGGCACGTCCATGGAGCGGCGCCCGAACCCCGCCAGGTCGCGGTAGGAGACCTGGGCGCCGATCCGTACCCCGCGTGCCGCGGCCTGTGCGCACACGCGCCGCATGGTGGCCGCGTCCCCGGCGTGGAAGCCGCAGGCCACGTTGGCGCTCGTGACGACGGAGAGCAGCTCCTCGTCGTCGGTCAGGCGCCAGCGGCCGAAGCCCTCACCGAGGTCGGCGTTGAGATCGATCACGGCGTCGGCCGGGGCTTGCGTCATCTGCGTAGATCTCCTGTTTCCACCGTGCGGCCTGGTCAGGCCACCCGGTACTGCTCGTCACGGGCGTCGGTGATGAACATCTGGCCCGGCGCGTGCGTGATCGCGAACGGCGGCCGCGAGGCCATCACCGCGGCCTGCGGCGTCACCCCGCACGCCCAGAACACCGGGATGTCACCGGGCTCCGCGGCCACCGCATCACCGAAGTCGGGCCGGTCGAGGTCGTCGATGCCGAGCCCCGCCGGGTCCCCGCAGTGCACCGGACTGCCGTGCACCGCGGGCAGCAGCGAGGTCTCCCTGATCGCCGCCGAGAGGTGCCGCGGCGGCACATGGCGCATCGACACCACCATCGGGCCGTGCAGTCGGCCCGCCGGACGGCAGGGGCGCGCGGTCACATACATGGAGACGTTGCGGCCCTGCTCGACATGGCGCATCGGAACGCCTGACTCCGTCAGCGCCCACTCGAAGGTGAAGCTGCAGCCGATCAGGAACGACACCAGATCGTCCCGCCACCGGTCGGCCACGTCCGTGGGCTCGTCGGTCAACTCGCCGTCCACCCACACCCGGTAGCGCGGCAGGTCCGTGCGCAGATCGGCGCCGGGTGCCAGAGGGGTGGTCCAGGAGCCCGCGTCAGTGACGTCGAGCACCGGGCAGGGCTTCGGGTTGCGCTGGCAGAACAGGAGCATGTCGTACGCCCAGTCGGCGGGCACGGAGATCAGATTGGCCTGCGTGTGACCGGCCGCCCAGCCCGCGGTCGGCCCGCTGGTGCCCGACCGGAAGAGCGCCCGGGCCTCCGCGGGGCTCCGCGACGCCGTGGCCGCGGGGCTCACACCAGCTCCTTGCCGCGCGTCTCGGGCAGCCCGAACAGCGCGAGCACGGCGATGGCGTAGCCCAGCGCGCCGAAGACCAGCGCACCGCCCACGCCCCAGCTGTCGGCGAGGAAGCCGACCATGGTGGGGAACACGGCGCCCACGGCGCGACCGGTGTTGTACGTGAAGCCCTGCCCGGTGCCGCGCACGGCGGCCGGATAGAGCTCGCTGAGGAACGAACCGAAGCCGCTGAAAATGGCCGACATACAGAAGCCGAGCGGGAAACCGAGCACAAGGAGAAGGCCGTTGGCCCCGTCCGGGATGTTCGTGTAGGCGAGGATGCTGGCCGCGGAGAGGAACGCGAAAAGCGTGATGTTGCGTTTACGGCCGAGCACATCGGTGAGATAGCCGCCCGCCAGATAGCCGATGAAGGCACCGGAGATCAGGAACGCGAGATACCCGCCCGTGCCGACCACCGTGAGTCCGCGCTCGGTCTTCAGGTATGTGGGCACCCAGGTGGCGAGCGTGTAGTAGCCGCCCTGGACGCCGGTGGACAGCAGGACCGCGAAGAGCGTGATGCGCAGGAGGCCGGGCTTGAAGATCGCGGTGAACGAGCCCTTGTCCGCGCTCTTCTCGCGCTGTTCGGCCGCCTCCGGGGCGTCGTGCACATTGCGCCGTACGTAGACGACGAGGAGGGCGGGCAGCGCGCCGGTCCAGAACATCACGCGCCAGGCGGTGTCCGCGTCAAGGAACTGGAACACCACGGTGTAGACGATCACCGCGAGCGCCCAGCCGATCGCCCAGGCGCTCTGGATCGCGCCGAGCGTACGGCCGCGGTTCTTGGCGGTGGCGTACTCGGCGACCAGGATCGCACCGACCGCCCACTCGCCGCCGAAACCGAGGCCCTGCAGGGCGCGGAAGACCAGCAGCGTCTCGTAGTTGGGCGCGAAGCCGCAGGCCACGGTGAAGACGGCGTACGTGATGACCGTGATCATCAGTGCCTTGACGCGGCCGATCCGGTCCGCGACCACCCCGGCGATCGCGCCGCCTATCGCGGAGACGACCAGCGTGACGGTCGTGAGCAGACCGGTCTGGCCGCTGTCCAGGCCGAAGTACGCGGCGATCGCGACCATGCTCAGCGGCAGCGTGAAGTAGTCGTAGGAGTCGAGGGCGTAGCCGCCGAAGGCGCCCCCGAAGGCGCGGCGGCCTCGCGGGCCAAGCGCGCGCAGCCAGCCGAACGCGCCGTTGTCGTCGGCGGGTTCGCCGTCCACGGGGCGGCTTTCGGCCGACACGGTCTGGGGCGGTGGGGGTGTGCTCATGGGCACCTCGCAGGAGGGGGGACGGAGGGTGCGGAGCGGGCAGGGATGGTGAGCGGCCGGGGCACGGGCGGGGACTGTGCCGTGCCGACAAGGTAGAGGATCGTTGAACGATCCCTCAATACCCACGTTGTCTCGTTCTTGTATCTGCGATTGAATCCGGGCATGGCTGAGGGAATGGCTGACGCGAGCGGGCTGGCCGACGACCGTGCGCTCCTGGGGCGCACCAGCACCGCGGAGCGGGTCTCCGACATCCTCCGGAGCCGCATCGCCGAGGGCTACTTCCCGCCGGGGGCACGCCTGTCGGAGGACAGCATCGGCGGCGCGCTCGGCGTCTCGCGCAACACGCTGCGCGAGGCATTCCGTCTCCTCACGCACGAACGGCTGCTGGTCCACCAGCTCAACCGCGGAGTATTTGTCCGAGTTCTCACGGTTGAGGACGTCGAGGACATTTATCTCACCCGGCGCCTCGTGGAGTGCGCGGTCGTCCGCGGCCTCGGCGATCCGCCCTTCGCGCTCGACGGACTCGCGAGCGCCGTCGCGGACGGCACGAAGGCGGCCCGCGAGCGCAAGTGGAAGGGCGTCTCCACGGCGAACATCCACTTCCACCGGGAGCTGGTCGCGCTCGCCGGCAGTGCCCGCACCGACGAGGTGATGCGCAGCGTCTTCGCCGAACTGCGCCTGGCCTTCCACGTGGTGGACGATCCGCGTGGGCTGCACGAGCCGTACCTCGTACGCAACCGGCAGATACTGCACACCCTCCAGGAGGGGGACGCCGCGGAGGCCGAGCGGCTGCTCGCGGTCTACCTGGACGACTCGCGCAGCGGCCTCGTCGAGGTCTACGGCAGACGCGTGGCGGAAGGCGAGCGTCCGGGCTCCTGAGCCCGGACGGACCTCGGAAGGACGCTGTCAGATCTGCGCCGTTTCGACCGTTGTCAGACCGAGGATCTAGTCTGTGCACCGTGACTTCGCCTGCCGTTACGGACACCGTTCCGCCCCAGCTCAGCGCGGGGCCGAGGCCCGCTCAGGGCCCGGCCGCCGACGAGGGCCTGGCGCGGCGGCTCCGCGCGCTCGCCTGCACGGCCCCGCTGCACGACCTGGACGTGCGCAAGGCCAATCTCGCGGGCGAGTATTCGGTGTACGCGATGGCGGAAGTGGCCCTCTCCGCCATCGACCTCGTCACACTGAACATGGACTTCGACACCGGCGCCGACCACGAGCAGATAGTGACCAGGCTGCTCCCGCGCGTCGGGGCCCAGGCCCCCCGGCGCCCCGTGGCCGAGCACGAGCGCGTGGCCCGCTGGGTCCTGGAGAACCTGATCAACGTCGGCAGCGTCGACCGCGGCTTCCGCGCCGTGTACGGCACCTTCGCGCCCGACGGCACCTATGTGCGCAGGGACTACGACTTCAAGCTGATCGAAGAGGTGCCCGGGTACGGGGGGAGTGTCTATCTCCGCACGACGGACGAAGCGGTCAACGTCCTCGTGGGCGCCCTCGACACCGACGTCACCAGCGCCCAGATCGCCGCCGAGGTGAAGCTCGAGGTGCTCATCAGCCGCGGCCGCCTCGCCGACGCCCAGCTCGCCGCCGAGCAGGCGCGGTATCGGACGGTGCAGTATTCGGAGACGCTCCGCAGGGCCCTGGACGCCACCCGCCGCAACGTCCGCGCGGTCGACTGGCTCCAGGCCGTCCCCGACATGATCGCGGAGGCCCTTGAGCACGTCGCCGACCGCTATCGCCACGAGAACGCGATCCTGACGAACATCCGCAAGGCACGCGACGAGTCCGAGGACCCCGAGCAGAAGCGCCGCGCCGCCGAGCTCGTCGACATCGTCAAGGACTGCATCCGCCGTCACACGCAGCTGCAGTCCCGGCTCCTCGACGCGGGCCCGCTGTTCCGGGCCGAGCAGGACCGGCAGGCCTTCGCGACCCCCACCGCACGCAGCGGGCTCGATCTGTACGGCCAGCTCGTCGCCCCGCTCCTGCCGCTCCCGGTCGAGCAGGCGAGCCGCGTGACGGGCGCGTTCTTCGCGCGCGGGACAGGCCTGCGCACGCCGGTTTCGGTCCGTGTCGGAGACCTCGTCGACATACTGCTCACGCCGCCGCAGGAGCGGGAGCACCTGGGCATGGAGATGCCCGAGCCCGACCTCATCGCCACCCCCGACGACAGCCGCTTCAGCGAGGAGCAGCTCGCCAGCGCCATGGAGCTGCTCGACCTGCCGGCGGACGCGCCCCGGCGCCTCTCCGGCCTGCTCGCCGACGCCCGGCTCCGCGACACCGAACTGCCGTACCTGGTAGCTCTCCTCGCGGTGCACGCGGCCAGCCCCCCGGTCGGCACCGCCTACCGCCAGGGCGAGGAGAAGCTCCTGTTCGCCGTGGACGACGGCACCGAACTCAACGACCAGGAGTTCGGCGGCGCCGATCTCATCGTGGGCACCGCACTGCTCGACGCCGCCGGCATGGCGGCCGGCCGGACGGAGGGCGCGTGAACACTCCCGGCCTCCGTCCCCATCCCCACCTCCATCCCCCGACTCTCCCGTACGACCGCCGCAAGGAGCACAAGCCGTGACCGAGCACCCCGCAGAGCACGCCGCGTGGGGCGAGCCGGACCCGGCGGCGGCGCCCGCGGCGACCGCCCCCATCACCCCGGCCGACGCCGCCGACGCCGCGCGCCTCGTCGCCTTCGGGCTCCAGCCCAAGCTCCAGCCCGCTCGCGACCAGGAGTACGCCGAACTGCTGCGCCGGTACCGCGAGGACCCGCCGTTCGCGCGGCTCGCCGACGCCGTCGCCGCCGGGCTCGGGCTCGTCGTCCTGGAGGTGTCCCCGCGCGCGGGGATGGCCGTGACGGCCGCCGAGGACTCCGTGTTCGCCGTCCGCATGGGCGACTACGCCCGCCGTACGGCCGCCGACTCCACCGACCGCTTCCTGCACGGTCTCGCCCATCTCGCCGTCGCCGCCCTGGCGTTCCCGCGCCCCGAGGACCTCGCCGACGACGGATACATCGGACGGGTCACGGTCAACGGCGTCGACGCCTTCGTACGGCAGGCCTGCCACCGCCTGGAGGAGCGCGCCGAGGAGCAGGGCGAGAACTCGGATCCGCAGACCGACGCCCCCGGCCTGGAGGCCGCCTGGCGGATCTGGGCACGGCGCAGCTCGACGGGCGCCACCAAGGACGCTCGCCGCCTCGCCGGATCGACCACCGGGATCATCGGCAAGGCCGTCGCGTTCCTCACCGACTCCGGGTTCCTCCAGCGCACGGGCGACGACTCCGGGGGCACGTACCGCACCACCGCCCGCTATCAGCTCCAGGTGCGCGACATGGCGGGCGGCGCCGCCATGGCCGAGCTCCTGGAGCTCGGCATCGTGCCCGTCACGGACGGGTCCGCGACCCTGTTGCCCCCCGACGAGACCGACGATCTGGAGCTGGCCGCCGACGCGGGGCTGCCCTTCCACTCCTGAGCCTCTCGCCCCACCCCCACCTTCCTGCTGTTCCCCACGACTTACGACGAGAGTCCGCCGCCATGTACGAGCTGTCCCGGGTCCGCCTCTACTCCATCGGCCCCGCCGGTGCGCGCTACGCCGACACCGTGCTTGACCTGCGCGGCGTCGGCGCGGAGGTGCCCGACCCCGCGCCCGCCCAGGCGGAGTTCTTCGAGGACGAGCCGGTCGGCCCTCCCCGCCGCCCGGCGCCCGCGGGCGTGCTCTTCCTGGAGAACGGCGGCGGCAAGTCCGTCCTGCTCAAGCTGATCTTCTCGGTGATGCTGCCGGGGCACCGGAACACGCTGGGCGGCGCGAGCTCCGGAGTGCTGCGCAAGTTCCTGCTCGCCGACGACTGCGGGCACGTCGCCCTGGAGTGGCAGCACACGCTGACCGGCGAGTGCGTCGTCGTCGGCAAGGTCAGCGAATGGCGTGGGCGCCAGGTCTCCAACGACCCGCGGAAGTTCGCCGAGGCGTGGTACTCCTTCCGTCCCGGGCCCGGCATGAGCCTGGACTCGCTGCCGGTCGCCGAGTCCACCGCCGTACGGCCCTCCGTGGAAGGCGCGTCGGGCGCCCAGGGGCGGCGGCGTACCATGAAGGGCTTCCGTGACGCGCTGACCGACGCGGGCAAGGCGTACCCCCACCTCGAAGTGCACTGGGAGGAGATCCACGACCGCTGGATCGAGCACCTCGGCGACCTGGGCCTCGACCCCGAACTCTTCCGCTACCAGCGCGAGATGAACGCCGACGAGGGCGAGGCCGCAGGCCTCTTCGCGGTCAAGAAGGACTCCGACTTCACCGACCTGCTGCTGCGCGCCGTCACGGACACGCGCGACACGGACGGCCTCGCCGACCTCGTCCACGGCTTCGGCAACAAGCTGGGCCGCCGCTCCGAACTCATCGCCGAACGGGACTTCACCGCGGGCTCCGTCGACCTGCTCGGCCGGATCGTCGACGCCGCCGACGCACGCTCACGCGCGCGTGACGTGCACGCGGGAGCCGAGCGGCGCACCCGCGCGCTCGCCCGCCGCCTCTCGGCGCGCGCCGTCGCCGAGCGGAGCCGCGCGGGGGATCTCGCCGAGCGGGTCACCGCCGCCGCGCAGACCGTCACCACGGCGGAGGAAGCACGCGGCAGGTCCGCCCTGATCTCCGCCGAACTCGCCTTCCGGCACGCCTCCTTGGCGCTCACCGTCGCCGAGAAGGCCGCCGCCGCCCAGCGCCGTGAGCTCGCCGACGCACGCCAGCTGCACGCCGCCTGGCAGGCGGCCGAAGCCGTCCTGCGCCACCGCGCCGCCGCCGACCGCTCCGCGCGCGTGGCCTCCGCGATCCTGGAGGCCGAACGGGACGCGGCGCCCGCGCTGGCCGCCCGCTCCAAAGCGGCTGCCGATCTCGTCCGCGTCCTGCACACCGCGGCCGAGGGCGCCGAGTCCCTCGCGAACGAGGAGGAGGAGCGCTCGGCCGCGCTCCAGCAGACCGGCGAGGCCGCCCACCGCGACGCCACCGTCGCCGCGACCGAGGCACAGCGCGCCCGCAGCGAGGCCGGACACCTGCGCCAGCGCCTCACCGAGGTCGAACAGGAGACCGCGGAGGCGGTCCGCGCGGGCTGGCTGGACGACACCGCACCGGACGCCGACCCGGCGCGCGCCGCGCTGGCCGCGAGCGACGCCGAGAAGACCACGGTGACCGCCTGGGACGCCGCCCGCGAGGCCTCCGTGCGCGCCACCGAGCACGCCAAGGAGGCAGCCGCGGCCGAGGCCCGCGCCGAACTCACCGCGGCCCGCGCCTCGGACGCCGCCGACGCGGCCGAGCACGCGTACGACGCGGAGCGCCGTGCCGCCGAGTCGATCGCCGAGGACGAGCGCCTCGCCGAACTGCTCGGACTTCCCGGGGCGAGCTCTCCGGGCGGCGTGCCACAGCCTCGCCAGGGAGCCGGAGAAGCGGGCGACGGCAGCGACAAGGCGGAGCCGGCCACCGCCACGGCCGGATCCGCCCGCACGGCCACCGCCACCCGCCTCCAGACCGAAGGCCCCCTCTCCCTCACGGAGCTCGACCGCAGCGCCGACGACCTCCGCACCCTCCTGGAGGACGGGGTCGCCTCCGCCGAGCGGCAGCTCTTCGAACTGCGGACCGCCGCCGCCGACGACTCCCGGATCCTGGGCGCCCTCGGCGACGGCGGACTCCTGCCGCCGGGACCCGACGTCCTGGCCACCGTCGAGTTCCTCGGCGAGCACGGCATCCCCGCTCTCCCCGGCTGGCGCTACCTCGCACAGGCCGTCGACCCCGCCGACCACGCGCGCGTGCTCGCCGCCCGGCCCGAGCTGGTCGACGGCGTCGTCATCACCGACCCCGCCACCCACGCACGGGCCCGCGAAGCGCTCGCGGGCGCCGCCCTGCTGCCCCGCTCCGCCGTCGCCGTCGGCACCGCCGCCGCTCTCCTCGCCCCCACACCGGGCGAGGACGCGGGCGGCGGCACCGACGGCAGCGTCTTCCTCGTCCCGCCGAACCCCGCCATGCACGACGAACACGCCGCCGACGAGGAGCGCCAGACGCTCCGCGCGCGGGCGGCACAGCGCGACGAGGAGATCCGAGCGCTCGCCGTGCGCCTCGCCAAGGACCGCGAGCTCGCCGCGCGGCTCGCCTCCTGGCGGGGCGGCTGCCCGGCCGGACGCATCGAGGAGCTCGCCGCCGACGCACGCAGCGCCCGTGCCTTCGCCGAAGAGGCGGAGGCCGAGCTCACCGAGGCGCGCACGGTCCGCGCCGAGGCCGACGAGGCGGCGGCCGAAGCGGCACGCGCGCGTGACGAGCGGCAGGAGGCCGCGCAGCGCGCGCGGCGCGCCGCCGACGCCCTCGCGGGGCTCGCGTTCCGTCTGCGCGAGCGCGCGGGCTGGCAGGCCAAGCTGCGCGAACTCGCCGATGACGCCGTCGAGTCGGAGTCCCGCGCCCAGGCCTGCCTGGACCGTGCCCGCGCCGCCGACGAGGACCGGCGCTCGGCCCAGCGCGCCGCCGACGACGCCCGCCGCACCGCTCGCGCCCTGCGCGCCGAGCGCGCCGAGATCGCGGGCGCCCCCGAGGACATCCCGGAGGACACCAGCGCCCCCAAGACGTCGCTGCCCGCCCTCCGCGAGGCCTACCGCGCCGCGTCCCAGCTCTACGAGAAGGTCGGCGTCGGCGCCGACCTGCGCGCCGAACAGGCCCGCGCCGAGAGCGACGAGAGCGGCGCCCTGGCCGAGCTCGACCGGCTCAGCAACAAGGTCCGCACCCGCGCCGCCACGCTCCTGGAGGGCACCGATGGCTCGGACGGCCCGTCCCGCCAGGCCGCCTCCGCTCGAGCGGAGGCTCAGGTCCAGCTCCTCGAGACCCGCGCCTCCGCCGCCAGCGAGCAGCTCGGCAGGCTCCGCGGCGAGGCCGAACGGCTCGCCCCGCAGGACGACGCCGACGCGCACACCGAGCTCCCCGAAGAGCTCGTCCCCGCCGACGCCGAGCAGGCGCAGGCCCTACTGCGCACCGCCACCGGCGAACTGGCCGCCCACACCGAGGCGTTGAGCCAGGCAAAGGACGCGCACGCCACCCTCCTGCACGCCCACCGCGCCACCGAGGACGCGGCGGGCGGCTTCGACGAGACGTCGGCCCTCCTGCGCGATTTGCTGCGCGAGCAGCACCAGGACGCCGAGGGCGCCGCAGCCGCCGAGGAGACCGAGCCCTACCCCGGCACCCTCGAAGAGGCCCGCCAGTCCGCGTCCGAGGCCCGGCGCTCCCTGCGCGGCTGTGCCGCCGACCTCTCCACCGCCGAGGCCGCCGTCCGCGAGGCCAGCGACATCCTCGTACGGCACGCGAACTCCACCCGCTACGAGCAGGTGCGCACCCCCGCCCGCCAGCAGATCCGCGAACTGCCCGCGTCCGCGCTGCCCGAGCACGCCAAGAAGTGGGCCGACGCCTTCGCGCCCCGCCTGCGCGTGCTCACCGACGAGCTGGAGCAGCTCGAGCGCAACCGCGACAGCATCGTGGACCGCCTGCGCGGGCTCGTGGAGTCCTCGCTCGCCACGCTGCGCTCCGCCCAGCGCCTCTCGCAGCTGCCCGAAGGGCTGGGGGAGTGGTCGGGCCAGGAGTTCCTGCGCGTCCGCTTCGAGGAGCCCGACCAGGCGACGCTGACCGAGCGCCTCGGCGAGGTCATCGACGAGGCCACCCGGGCCGCGGTCAAGAAGAACTCCGACATGCGGCGCGACGGAATGTCCCTGCTGCTGCGCGGAGTCCAGGCCGCCCTTGAGCCGCGCGGCATCGCCGTGGAGATCCTCAAGCCGGACGCGGTGCTGCGTGCCGAGCGGGTGCCGGTCGGCCAGATGGGCGACGTCTTCTCCGGCGGCCAGCTCCTCACCGCCGCCATCGCCCTGTACTGCACGATGGCCGCCCTGCGCAGCAACGACCGGGGCCGCGACAAGCACCGGCACGCCGGCACGCTCTTCCTCGACAACCCCATCGGCCGCGCCAACGCCACGTACCTCCTGGAGCTCCAGCGGGCCGTGTCGGACGCGCTCGGCGTGCAGCTGCTCTACACCACCGGCCTGTTCGACACGACCGCGCTCGCGGAGTTCCCGCTGGTCATCCGCTTGCGGAACGACGCGGACCTGCGTGCGGGGCTGAAGTACATCAGCGTCGAGGAGCACCTGCGGCCGGGCCTGCCGCAACAGGACCCGGCCGAGGAGACGGTGCACGGGGAGATCACGGCGACGCGCATGTACAAGCGCCCGGCACCCACCTCCTGAGCAGAGGTCCTAGCCCAGCCGCTGGGTCAGCCACTCATGGAAAAGACCGATGTGATGCTCGGTCGGCACGAGCACCCCGCCCCCGCGATAGGCACGTGAGGCCATCGCGGGCTGGGTGCGCTCGCAGGCCTCGAAGTCCTGTTCGTTGACCCGGTGGAAGAGCTCTACGGACTTGGTCAGGTCGACACCGGACGCGACGACCTCGGGTGCGTACAGCCAGTCGCACTCGACGACCGTGCGGTCCTCGGCCAGCGGGAACATCCGGTGCAGGATCACATGGTCGGGCACGAGATTGATGAAGACGGTCGGCTTGATCGTGATCGCGTAGTAGCGCCGGTCCTGGTCATCGGCGACCTCGGGGAGGCGGCCGAAGCCCGCGCTGCCGTCGACGGTGAATCCGCTGACCTCCGCACCGAACGAGGCGCCGTGCCCGACGTAGTACTGGGCGGCGAACCCGTCCGCGAACTCCGGCAGAACGTCGGTCAGTTCGGGGTGGATGGTCGCGCAGTGATAGCACTCCATGAAGTTCTCGACGACCAGCTTCCAGTTGGCGCGCACGTCGTACGTGACGCGCTTGCCGAGGGCGAGCCCCTCGGTCCGGTAGCGCTCGATGGACGCCGCGTCGCCCAGACGCTCCACGGCCGCACCGATGACGGTCTCCTCGAAGGACGGCGGTTCGTCCGCCAGACACACCCAGGCGTAGCCGAGCCACTCCCGCAGCGCGACCTTGACCAGGCCGTACGCGGCGCGGTCGACGTCCGGCATCTTCACCAGGTTCGGCGCGGCGATCAGTTTGCCGTCGAGGTCGTACGTCCATGCGTGGTACGGGCATTGGAGCGCGCGGCGCACCTCGCCGGACTCCTGTGTGCACAGCCGGGCGCCGCGGTGCCGGCAGATGTTGAGGAAGGCGCGCAGCTCCCCGGAACGGGAGCGCGTGATCAGGACGCTCTCGCGGCCGATCTGCACGGTGCGGAAGGCGCCGGGCTTGTCGAGGTCGGCGGCGCGTACCGCGCAGAACCAGAGGGACTCGAAGACGCGTTCCTGTTCCTGCCGGAAGATGTCGGGATCGGTGTAGAAGTGGCCCGGCAGCGTGGTCATCAGGCTGGCGGCGGACGGGGCCTCGGGGGTCGTCGTCACGGTGGCGTACTCCTCAAGCGGGCGCGGCGGCCAGGCGGCTGGGGTCGAAGAGCTCGATGGGGTGCTCGGTGGCGCCCCGCAGCGCCAGATCGGCGACGATCTCGCCGACGACCGGCACGAACTTGAAGCCGTGCCCGGAGAACCCGGCCGCCACGGTGACCGAGTCCGGGTGGGCCGGGTGGCGGGCGATGACGAAGTGCTCGTCGGGCGAGTTGGAGTACATGCAGGTCGCGGCCTTGAGGAACTGCCCCGGCAGGGAGGGGATATGGCCGGACATGTGCTCCGCCATGGCGGCGACCTCGTGTTCGTGGACCGTGCGGTCGATGGTCTCGGGCGTGCAGGGCGTGCCCTTGCGGAAGAAGGCGACCTTGGCGCCGAGATCGGGGCCGTCGATGGCGGGGAAGCCGTAGACCTGGACCTCGTCCGCGTCCTCCCAGATGTAGATCGGGTGGTGCTGCGGCAGGAAGGGCCGCACTCCGCCGGTCGGCTGGAACCAGTACATGACCTGCCGCTCGATGGTGAACGGCACCCCGATGTCGGTCAGGAGCCGCGGTGCCCAGGCACCCGGGCAGATGACCAACTGCCCGGCCGTGTACGTGTCTTCGGCGGTGTGCACGCGCACGCCGTCCCGGTACGGCTCCCAGCGCGTCATCGGCTCCTCGAAGTGCAGGTCGGCGCCCTGCCGCGTGGCGAGCTGGAGATGCGCGGCGACGGTGTTCTCGGGGCGCACGAGCCCTGCTCGCGACTCGTACAGCGCGACCTCGTCGTCGCGCGGGCTGAGCGTTGGGAAGCGGCGGCGTATCTCGGGGGCGTCGAGCATCTCGTGGGGGAGGTCCCACTGCCGAGCGGAGAGCAGCGAACCGGAGACGGTGCGGGACTCGGGGCGGCCGACCATCACACCGCCGCACAGGGTGGCGATCTCGCGGCCGGTGTCGCGCTCCAGGCGTGCGTACAGCTCGTACGAGCGCAGGAGCAGCGGGACGTACGCGGGGTCCTCGAAGTAGGACTGCCGGGTGATGCGCGAACCGCCGTGGCTGGAGCCGCGGTGGTGGACGGGCCCGAACTTCTCCAGGCCGAGGACACGGGCGCCGCGCGCGGACAGGTGGTGGGCGGCGGCGCTGCCCATGCCGCCGAGGCCGATCACGATCACGTCATAGGTGGGGGACACGGAGCTTCCTCCAGAACTGCCGGACCTTGGGGGCCTCTAGCGGCGGATGCGGGTCATCTTCGGGTCGAACAGCGGCTCTTCGGCGACCGTCGCGGGGACCTTCTCGCCGAAGTACTCGACGTGCACGCTCGTGCCCGTCTCCAGCGGCGGAAGCCACGCGTAGGCGACGCAACGGCCCAGCGTGTAGCCGTACGAGGCGCTGGTGACATACCCGGCCGGCACCCCGTCGACGAAGACGGGCTCCTTGCCGAGGACCACGGCGGCCGGATCGTCGAGCAGGAGAGCGGTGAGCCTGCGCCCCGGGGAGCCGAGGCGTTCGAGCGCGGCCCGGCCCACGAAGTCACCGCGGTCCATGCGGACGGCGAAGCCGACCCCCGCCTCGTACGGATTGTGCTCGGTGGTCATGTCATGGCCCCAGGCGCGGTAGCCCTTCTCCAGGCGCAGACTGTTGAACGCCGACCGCCCGGCCGCGATCACGCCGTGCTCCTGCCCCGCCTCCCAGAGGGTGTCCCAGAGCCGGAGCCCGGTGTCGGCGTCCGTGTAGAGCTCCCAGCCCAGCTCACCGACGTACGACAGCCGCATCGCCGTGACCGGGACATGCCCTATGTACGTCTCCTTGGCGCGGAAGTAGCCGAACCCCTCGTGTGAGAAGTCGTCGCGGCTGAGCGGCTGCACGAGGTCGCGGGCGAGCGGGCCCCAGACACCGATGCAGCAGGTGCCGGAGGTGATGTCCCGCAGGTGCACGTCGCCTGGGGCGTGGCGCAGCAGCCAGTCGAGATCGGCCGGGCTGTTGGCGCCGACCTGGAAGCGGTCCAGGGCGAGCCGGGCCACCGTGAGGTCGGAGCGGATGCCCCCCGACTCGTCCAGGAGGAGGGTGTACGTCACCGCGCCGGGCTTCTTGGCCAGGTTGTTGGAGGTCATGCGCTGCAGGAAGGCGAGCGCGCCGGGTCCCGACACCTCCAGGCGGCGCAGGGGCGTCATGTCGTAGAGGGCGACCTTCTCGCGGGTCGCCCTCGCCTCGGCGGCCGCGATCGGCGACCAGTGGCGGGCCGACCAGGCGTCGCGTTCGGGGACCTGGACGCCCGCGAGAAGCGGGGCGTTGGCCTCGTACCAGTGCGGGCGCTCCCAGCCGCCGCCCTCCAGGAAGACCGCGCCGAGCTCCTGCTGCCGGGCGTAGAAGGGGCTGACGCGCAGTGGCCTGGGCCGGTCCATGGGCTGCAGGGGGTGGAGGACGTCGTAGACCTCGACGAACTGCTGGGCGCCGCGGTCGGCGATGTACGCGGGGGAGCGCTGGGCGTCCTCGAAGCGGGTCAGGTCGCAGTCGTGGACGTCGATGGAGGGCCGCCCGTCGACCATCCACTCGGCGACCGCCCTGGCCACGCCCGCGGAGTGCGTCACCCACACCGCCTCGGCCAGCCAGAAGCCGCGCAGCGCACGGGACTCGCCAAGGACCGGCATCCCGTCCGGGGTGAAGGAGAAGACACCGTTGAAGCCCTCCGCGACGTCCGTGTCGCGGAGTGACGGCAGCAGCCAGCCGCAGTCCTCCCAACTCGGCGCGAAATCCTCCTCGGTGAAGGGGTACGAGGACGGCATCTCCGCCGCGTCGTCGTACGCCGGGACCGTGAAGGCGTCCACGGGCAGGGGCCGATGGGCGTAGGAGCCGATGCCGATGCGGTCGGTGTGCTCACGGAAGTACAGATCACGGTCCTGGAAGCGGAGGATCGGCTTCGAGGCCTCCGTGCGCGGGTCGTTGACGCCCGCGAGCTCGGGCAGCGGCCCCGTCTTCGCGTACTGATGGGCGAGCGGCAGGAGGGGTATGTCGACGCCGGCCATGCGCCCGACCACCGGCCCCCAGAAGCCGGCCGCCGACACGACGTGGTCGGCGGAGAAGGTGCCGCGGTCGGTGACGACGGCGGTGACGCGTCCTTCCTCCTGCTCCACGCCCGTCACGGTGTGCCGGTCGAGGAAACGCGCGCCACGCGCGCGTGCCCGCTCGATCTGCGCGCGGCAGGCGAGCACGGCGCGGGCGAGCCCGTCGTCGGGGGTGTGCAGGCCGCCCAGGACCTTGCTCTCGTCGATGAGCGGCCACATCTCCTTGCACCGGGCCGGACCGACGAGGTCCGCGCGGATGCCCCAGGACGCGGCGTACCCGGCCTTGCGGTGCAGGTCGGCCCAGCGCTCGGGCGTGGTGGCGAGTTCGAGGCCGCCGACCGGGTTGAAGCAGGAAAGGCCGTCCACTTTCAGGGACCCGAACTTCTCCACCGTGTACGTCGCGAAGGCGGTCATGGTCTTGGACGGTCCTGTCTGGAAGACGAGGCCGGGGGCGTGCGAGGTGGAACCGCCGGGGGCGGGCAGCGGACCCTGTTCGAGGACCGTGACGTCGGTCCAGCCGCGGGCGGTCAGCTCGTCGGCGAGCGAGCAGCCGACGATGCCGGCGCCGATGACGACGACGCGCGGCGTCGCGGAACGGCCGCTCACAGGACCACCACCGATCGCAGGACCTCACCGCGGTGCATCCTGCCGAACGCCTCCTCGACCTGGTCGAGCGTGATGGTCTCCGAGACGAAGCCGCCGAGGTCGAGCCGCCGGCTCAGGTACTGGTCGACGAGGATCGGGAAGTCCCGGGTCGGCAGACAGTCCCCGTACCAGGACGACTTGAGGGCGCCGCCCCGCGAGAACAGGTCGATCAGCGGCAGATCGATCCGCATCTCCGGGTCGGGCACACCGACCTGCACCAGCACACCCGCGTGATCCCGCATGTAGAAGGCCTGCTTGTACGTCGACGGGGTGCCGACCGCGTCGATCGCGACGTCGACCCCGTAGCCGCCGGTGAGCTCGCGGACCGCGTCGACCGGGTCCGTGCCGCGGGAGTTGACGGTGTGCGTGGCGCCGAACCTGGTCGCGCCGTCGAGCTTGCCCTCGTCGATGTCGACGGCGATGACACGGCGCGCGCCCGCCAGCGAGGCACCGGCGATGGCGGCATTGCCGACGCCGCCGCAGCCGATGACGGCCACGGTGTCGCCGCGGCCCACCCCGCCGGTGTTCACGGCCGCCCCGTAGCCGGCCATCACTCCGCAGCCGATGAGTCCGGCGGCCTCGGGGCGGGCCGCGGGGTCGACCTTCACCGCTTGCCCGGCGGCGACCAGGGTCTTCTCGGCGAAGGCGCCGATGCCGAGGGCGGGGCTCAGGGGAGTGCCGTCCAGCAGGGTCATGGGCTGGGCGGCGTTGCGTGAGTCGAAGCAGTACCAGGGGCGGCCGCGCAGGCAGGAGCGGCAGCTTCCGCAGGGGGCGCGCCAGGCGAGCACCACATAGTCGCCGGGGGCGAGATCGGTGACATCGGTGCCGACCGCCTCGATGGTGCCGGCGGCCTCATGGCCGAGCAGGAACGGGAAGTCGTCGTTGATCGCGCCTTCCCGGTAGTGCAGATCCGTGTGGCAGACCCCGCAGGCCTGCACGGAGACAAGTACCTCTCCCGGTCCGGGATCTGGCACGACGATCGTCTGCACCTCGACGGGTGCGCCCTTTTTCATGGCGACGACGGCACGGACCTCGTGTGGCACGGCCAGACTCCTCTGCTGTTGCGCACTGCACGACGGGTTGCGCTATGAGAGACATAGTGGGAACGCCATCAAGAGGCCGTCAAGGGGTGGGAGTTAACCCTTGGCAAATCCGCTGGGCACGGCGAAACGCGATCGGCACACGACCGGCGCGGGTGGGGCGCGGGCGCGGTGCGGGGCCAGAGAAAAGGCGAGGGCGGAACCGGTGACTCCCGGCTCCGCCCTCGCCCGCGGCGTCTACTGGCGGCGTCTACTGATCGTCGGTCAGAAGCCGTAGCCCATCCGCCGCGACAGCTCCAGGGCCGCGGCGACCGTGCGCTTGGCGAGCTCGGTCAGGCGGTCCTCGGTCAGGCGGTACACGGGCCCCGACGCGCTGAGCGCCCCGATCACCTTGCCGTCGTGCGCCCGCACCGGCGCGGCGACGGCGGCCAGGCCCACCTCGAGCTCCTCCACGGCGATGGCGAACCCTTGGTCGACGACGGCCTCCAGCTCGCCGCGCAGCGCCACCGTGCCGGTCACCGTGTGCTCGGTCAGGCGCGGCAGCGTCCGCGCGATCAGGCCCTCGCGCAGCGTCGTCGGCAGATGGGCGAGGAGGATCTTGCCGCTGGAGGTGGCGTGCAGCGGGGTGCGTCTGCCCAGCCAGTTCTGCGCGGTCACGGACGCGGGGCCGCGGGCCTGCATGATGTTGACCGCGGCATCGTCGTCCAGGATCGCGATGTTGACCGTCTCGCCCAGCTCGTCGGCGAGGTCGCGGCAGACCGGGCCGCCCTCCTGGGAGATGTCCAGACGCACTGCCGCCGCCCCCGCGAGGCGGAGTACGCCGGCCCCCAGGAAGTACTTCCCGCGGTCCTTGGCCTGGCCCACGAGGCCCCGGTTCTCCAGCACGCCGAGCAGCCGGAAGGCCGTCGACTTGTGCACCCCCAGCTCGTCGGCGATCTCGGTGACCCCGGCCTCGCCGAGCCGGGCGAGTATCTCCAGGACGCTGACCGCGCGGTCCACGGACTGGACGGACCCCGGTGCCGATTTCGCCTGCTTCTCACGGGACTCGGGTCGGTTTTCGGGGCGGTTCCCGCGCGGCTCCTCGTTCTGATCAGGCTGTTTCCGGGTGCCGGTCATATCTCAACTCTCACCACCTCGCGGCCTGTTGAAGCCGCATCTTCGGGAAGCCCTTGACGCGGTGGGCGTCCCGACCGGATTCTGTTGCGCATAGCGCTCCCTCGTGCGCCATGCGAAACATCATGTTACCGAAGGGTCCTGTGCCGAGAAGGTGTCAGGACCGGGCCGAGAGAGATCAAGAGGGGGGCCCAATGATTCCCGTCTGCCGCCTTGAAGACCTCCCCGCGGGCGAGTCCGTCCGTGTCGACACCACGCCACCCATCGCGGTGTTCAACGCCGAGGGCGAGATCTACGCCATCGACGACACCTGCAGTCACCAGGACGCCTCCCTCTCCGAGGGCTGGCTCGAAGGATGCCTGGTCGAATGTCCGCTCCATGCCGCCTCATTCGATCTCCGCACCGGGATGCCGACCTGCCTGCCCGCCCGCCGCGCCGTGCGCACCCACCGGGTGAGCGTCGACGACGGCACGATCCACGTCCACCTCGTGGCCGAGGAGGGTTCCGCCGCATGAGGACCATCACCGTGGTGGGCGCCTCGCTCGCCGGGCTCTATGCGGCGCGCGAGCTGCGCGCCCAGGGATACGACGGACGGCTCGTGATCATCGGCGACGAGCCGCATCAACCGTACGACAGGCCGCCGCTCTCCAAGGACTTCCTCGTCGGAAAGGCCGAAGAGGCCCAACTCGCCCTGTCGGACGACGAGGAGAGCGGCGAACTCGCCGCCGAGTGGCTGCTCGGGGTCCGTGCCCGTGGCCTGGACCCGCGTGGCCGCACCGTGCTCCTGGAGGACGGCCGGACCGTCGCGAGCGACGGGGTGGTCATCGCGACCGGCGCGTCCGCACGCCGACTGCCCGGGCCCTCCCTGACGGGGGTGCACACCCTGCGCACCCTGGACGACGCCCGCGCCCTGCGCACGGAGCTGACCGCGGGGCCGCGGCGGGTCGTCGTGATCGGCGGTGGATTCATCGGCGCCGAGACCGCGTCCTCGTGTGTGGCGCTCGGGCACGAGGTGACGGTCGTCGAGGCCGCACCGCTGCCGCTCCTCCCGCAACTGGGCGATGCCATGGCCTCCTTCTGTGCCGGACTGCACGCGCGCGGGGGAGCGGAGCTCGTGACGGGCACCGGTGTCGCCGCGCTGCACGGCGAGACGGCCGTACGCGCGGTGGAGCTGGCCGACGGCCGGCTCCTCCCCGCCGATGTGGTCGTCGTCGGCATCGGGGCCGTCCCCAACACCGGCTGGCTCGCGGGCTCGACCGTCGCCGTGGGCGACGGAGTGCTCTGCGACGACGGCTGTGTCACCGGGCTGCCGCATGTCGTCGCGGTGGGCGACGTCGCCCGCGTGGGCGGCGCGCGGGCCGAGCACTGGACGAGCGCCACGGAGCAACCCCGCGTCGCCGTACGCAACCTGCTGGCCGGGCACACCGCCGAGACCGTGCGCCCGCTGCCGTACTTCTGGTCCGATCAGTACGGCTCCCGCATCCAGTTCGCGGGGCGGCGGCGCCCCGACGACACCGTGCGCCTCCTCGAAGGCTCACCGGAGGAGGGCAGCTTCCTCGCCGCGTACGAGCGGGAGGGACGCACCACCGCGGTCCTTGGCGTGGACCGCCCGCGCCCGTTCATGCGGATGCGGCGCGGCCTGCTGGCCGAGGTGCCGGTCGCGGCCTGACCCCTACGGGTGCGACAACTGCCCTGCCCCGCCACGCCTGCGTATGCGTTCCTCGTTCCGCGCCGTCGTGCGTGCCTGTCGACGGGCCTGGCGGCGCTCGCGCCGCAACTGACGTGCCGTGCTGCTCGGCACCGACACCACGCCGTTCCGCTGGTTCCACACCTGGCGGGTGACCCACACGTCCAGAACACCCCAGGTGGCGACGACGGTGCTGGCCACGCTGCTGAGCACCATCGGGAAGGACAGCCATGATCCGGCCAGCGCGCACAGGAACGCCGTCATCGCCTGTATCAGGGTCAGCGCCACGATGATCACGGCTCGCACCGCGGCCGTGCGCACCGGATCCGGCAGGCGGCGTCTGCGCGCCGGCTCCTCGACCCACAACTCCCTGCGGCTCTCGGGCTCCCCGCGGTCCTCGGACTCCCCGCGGTTCTCGATCTCCCTGTGGTGCTCGCCGTACTGACGCCTGGATGCCCCGTGCTCATCCGCGGTCGTCCTCTGGCGTTCTGCCGTGCCCATCAACTCGTCACTCCCCCGATGCCCCCACGGGCCGTTCGATGAGATGCCGGCGGATCCGACCTTCCAGTGGCTGCCCGGTATACGCAGCTTTACGCCACCTGATGACGGCATGCGGTCTCTGGTGCCCGCTGTCCCCAACTCCCTTACCGAAAGACGAATGAGGGACCGGGATGATTCCCGCACGGTTCGGAAAAGCGAAGAGTTCCGGCCAACTGGGGCCCGGGGCAAGGCGGACTGTGCCGAGTGGCATGTGCCACACGCGGGATGCAATCTCCCGAATTGGAGGGACAACTGGGGACGGCCCTTTTGCGTCACGGCTGAAATCCGTCCGGACGTGCCTTCGAGTTGCTCCTGTGTCAGTAGTAGGCTCACGCCGTTTGTTGACGCACATGTGTGCCCCTGGCCATAGCGCGGCCACAGGGGGCCGATCTGGGGGAGGCCATGCGCTTTCGCGGGAAGTCCATCCGCCGGAAGATCGTGGCATTGCTGCTGGTGCCGCTCATTTCCCTGACCGCGATGTGGGGTTTTGCCACTTACCTGACCGGCCAGTCGGCCAAGGACCTCATCGACGTCTCCAAAGTCGTCGACAAGATCGGCTACCCGATCGAGGACACGGCCCGGGTCGTCCAGCAGGAACGTCGCCAGACCCTCGTCTATCTCGCCGACCCCCGCGCCTCCGACGCGCTCGCCGCGCTGCGCCGCAGCCGGACGGCGACCGACGAGATGGTCGCCAAGGTCGTGGAGAACGCCGGGCACGAGGACGTGCGGGACGAGGTCACCGGACAGTCGGCGGACCGCCTCGCGTCGCTCCTCGACTCCTTCGAGGGCATCGATTCGCTGCGCCGCACGGTCGAGGAAGGCACGATCACCCGGGCCGGCGCGCTGAAGATGTACACGAAGCTGATCGACCCCTGCTACGGCTTCCTGATGACCCTGCACGGTCTCGACGACGTGAAGATGGACCAGCAGGGCCGTGCCCTCGTCGGCGTGACCCGCGCACGTGAACTGCTCTCCCGCGAGGACGCGCTGCTCGGTTCCGCTCTCGTCGCACGCCGACTCACCAAGGCCGAGATCCGGCAGATCTCCGACCTCAGGGCCCAGCGCACGCTGCTGTACGAGGTCAACCTCGCCCAGCTGCCCGAGGAGGAGCGCGCCGGGTACGAGCGCTACTGGAACGGCGCGGAGACCACGGAGCTGAGGTCCGCCGAGAAGGCCGTCGTCGAGTCCTCGCCCGGCACCCCGCGCGCCGTCACGGCGGCACGCTGGGACGCCGCTGCGGGCAAGGCGCTCAAGGACCTCGCCGAGCGCGACAAGGCGGCGGGCGACCGCTTCCAGGACCGTGTCGAACCGGTGGCGGTCGGCGTCATCGTGCGCGTCGTCGTGGCGGGCGTGTTCGGCCTGCTCGCGCTCCTGTTCTCGGTCTTCATGTCCGTGCGCATCGGCAGCAGCCTCATCCGCGACCTGCGCCGGCTGCGCCTGGAGGCCCACGAGGCCTCCGGCGTCCGGCTGCCCGGCGTGCTGCGCCGCCTGGCGGCGGGCGAACAGGTCGACGTGGAGACCGAGGCACCACGCCTGACGTACGAGAAGGACGAGGTCGGCCAGGTCGGCCAGGCCCTCAACACCCTGCAGCGCGCCGCGGTCGAGGCCACCGTCAAACAGGCCGACCTGCGCCGCGGCGTCTCCGAGGTCTTCGTCAACCTCGCCCGTCGCAGCCAGGTGCTCCTGCACAAGCAGCTCACCCTGCTCGACACGATGGAGCGCAGGACCGAGGACACCGACGAACTCGCCGACCTCTTCCGCCTCGACCACCTCACCACCCGCATGCGGCGGCACGCCGAGGGCCTCGTGATCCTCTCCGGCGCCGCCCCGTCCCGGCAGTGGCGCAAGCCCGTCCAGCTCATGGACGTCGTCCGCGCGGCCGTCGCCGAGGTCGAGGACTACGAACGCATCGAGGTGCGCCGCCTGCCGCGCATCGCCGTCACCGGGCCCGCCGTCGCCGACCTCACCCACCTGATGGCCGAACTCCTGGAGAACGCCACGGTGTTCTCGCCGCCGCACACCGCGGTGCAGGTCCTCGGGGAGCACGTCGCCAACGGCTTCACCCTGGAGATCCACGACCGGGGCCTCGGCATGGCCGCCGACGCGCTCCTGGACGCCAACCTCCGCCTCGCGGAGACCCCGGAGTTCGAGCTCTCCGACACCGACCGCCTCGGCCTCTTCGTGGTCAGCCGCCTCGCCCAGCGCCAGCGCGTACGCGTCTCCTTGCAGCCCTCTCCGTACGGCGGGACCACCGCCGTCGTGTTCATCCCGGAGACGCTGCTCACGGACGACGTCCCGGACACGAACGGCGTCGGATTCCGTCTCGACAGGCCACAGCCCAAGGAGGCCGTGGGCCGCGACGCCACGGGTGACAAGCAGGCCGCGCTCGGCCAGGTGCCCGTACAGCTCCCGGGGCTGCCCGCGTCCCTCCTCGACGGTCCCGTCGAGCTGGAGGCGCCGGTCGGCATGGCGGGCCTCGACCCCTTCCCCGGCGCGCTCGGCGACCTCGACGACGCCGACAGCGAGCGCGGCGGACTCTTCCGCCCGCGCCGCCGCATGGCCGGGGTCCAGGGTGACGAGCAGCATCAGCAGGCCCGCGACGAGCGGGAGACGGGCGAGCGCGAGCCCACCCGCCCCGACGCCCTGCCCACGCGCGGCAACGGAAGCACCGGCCCCTTCGGCGCCCCCGGCGGCGACGAGCCCCCCGGAGACCCGGTACAGCTGCCCCGCCGCAGGACCCCGAAGCTGGTCTCCTCGCACGGCCGCCCCGTGACGCACAACAGGCCCCGGGGCGCGGCGGAGGACAACGGCACGGCACTGGAGCGCCCCGAGCGCCCCCAGACGCCCGTGGGACGCCCCCAGGGCGGCGCCGTGGACCGCGACCGGGGCAGCCGTCCCGTCGCCGAGCCCATCGACCTGCCGCGCCGCCCGGAGCCGCAGTCCGCCTGGCCCGACCTCTCGCCGCCGCACAGCGACGTGACCGCGGCCGACGCCCCGCCGGACCTCCCGCGGCGCAGCCGCCGTACGGAGCCCTCGCACACGGAGCCCTCGCGTACGGATTCCCCGCGCGTGGAGCCCTCGCGCACGGAGACCGAGTCCCGCGTGGGCCCGGCGCCGGCGCCCACCACCGCACCCGGCGGACTGCCCCGGCGCGTCCGCCAGGCCAATCTCGCCCCACAGTTGAAGGACGGACCGGACCAGCGCACGGAACGCGACTCGGCCCCGGCCACGACCAGGCCGGAAGAGCGCGACGCCGACGAGGTACGCAGCCGGATGGCTTCGCTCCAGCGTGGCTGGCAGCGTGGCCGTGAAGAGAACGCCGCGGGCGAAGACGCCTTGGACGGCACAGCACCAGGAACGACATCTGAGGGGGACGGTCGATGACCGCACCGAAGGCCGACGCACGTACCGCCACACCCGGGGCAGCGAGGGAGCTGAACTGGCTCCTCGACGACCTGGTGCAGCGGGTCGCCAGCATCCGCAAGGCGCTCGTGCTCTCCGGCGACGGCCTGCCCACCGGCGTATCGGCGGATCTGACCAGGGAGGACAGCGAGCACCTCGCGGCTGTCGCCTCCGGTTTCCACAGCCTCGCCAAGGGCGTCGGGCGCCACTTCGAGGCGGGCAGGGTCCGCCAGACCGTGGTCGAGCTCGACGACGCGTTCCTCTTCGTCACGGCCGCGGGTGACGGCAGCTGCCTCGCCGTCCTCGCGGACGCCGACTCCGACGTGGGCCTGGTGGCCTACGAAATGACGCTGCTGGTCAAGAGGGTGGGTGTGCATCTGGGTACGGCGCCGCGCACCGACCTGCCCACGGGAGGGTAGCGGGAGGGTATGAGCGAAGACGGCACAGGGACACAGGGGACCCATCGCTGGTTCGACGACGACGCCGGGCCCGTGGTGCGGCCGTACGCCATGACGCGCGGCCGGACCACCAGTCCGGCCCAGCACCGCCTCGATCTGATCGCGGTCGTCATCGCGGAGGCCCGCGCCGGGGACCCGGAGGCGGACAGGACGCTGTCCCCGGAACATGTGGACATCGTCGGGCTCTGCCGTGACAGCCCCCAGTCGGTCGCCGAACTGGCGGCCGAACTGGACCTTCCCATCGGCGTGATCCGCGTCCTCATCGGCGATCTCGTCGACGACGAACTGGTGCACGTGACACGTCCCGTACCCCCTGCGGAACTGCCGGACGAGAGTATTCTGCGCGACGTGATCAACGGCCTCCGGGCGCTCTGAACAGCGCGGAAGCGGGAGTGGGACGTGACTGGCTGGCAGTTCTGGGTCGACAGGGGCGGCACCTTCACGGACATCGTCGCGCGCCGTCCCGACGGACGGCTGCTCACGCACAAACTCCTGTCGGACAACCCGGCCCGCTATGCCGACGCGGCCGTCGCGGGCATCCGTGAGTTACTGCGCGCCGCCCCTGTCACGCCGGAGGCTGAGGCTCCTGACGCCCACGACGACACGGCGGACGTGACCGTCGACGCCGTCCGCATGGGCACCACCGTCGCCACCAACGCCCTCCTGGAACGCAAGGGCGAGCCCACCGCCCTGGTGATCACGCGGGGCTTCGGCGACGCCCTGCGCATCGGCTACCAGAACCGCCCCCACATCTTCGCCCGCGAGATCGTCCTGCCGGAGCTGCCCTACGACCGGGTCATCGAGGTCGACGAGCGGGTCACCGCCGAGGGCGAGGTCCTGCGGGCACCGGACCTGGAGCAGCTCGCCGGGCCGCTGCGCCAGGCGTATGAGGACGGCATCCGGGCCGTCGCCGTGGTGTGCGTGCACAGCCATCTGTATCCCGCCCACGAGCGGGCGATCGCCGAACTGGCCGTCCGCACGGGCTTTCCGCAGGTCTCGCTCTCCAGCGAGGTCAGCCCGCTGATGAAGCTGGTCCCGCGCGGCGACACGGCGGTCGTCGACGCCTATCTGTCGCCCGTCCTCGACCGCTACGTCCAGCACGTCGCCGATGAACTCAGCGGCGTACGGCTGATGTTCATGCAGTCGAACGGCGGCCTCACCGAAGCGGGCCAGTTCCGCGGCAAGGACGCGATCCTGTCCGGGCCCGCCGGCGGCATCGTCGGCATGGCCCGCATGTCGCAGCGCGCGGGCTTCGACCGCGTCATCGGCTTCGACATGGGCGGCACGTCCACGGACGTGTCGCACTACGCGGGCGAGTACGAACGGGTCTTCACCACGCAGATCGCGGGCGTCCGGCTGCGCGCGCCGATGCTGGACATCCACACCGTCGCCGCGGGCGGCGGCTCCGTCCTGCACTTCGACGGCAGCCGCTACCGCGTGGGCCCCGACTCGGCGGGCGCCGCTCCGGGCCCGGCGAGCTACCGGGGCGGCGGACCGCTCACGGTCACCGATGCCAACGTCGCCCTCGGGCGCATCCAACCCACCCACTTCCCCCGGGTGTTCGGGCCGGACGGCGACCAGCCGCTCGACGAGGCCCTCGTGCGCGACCGCTTCACCGCGCTGGCCCGCGACATCCGGGAGAGCACCGGCGACGACCGCACTCCGGAGCAGGTCGCCGAGGGCTATCTGCAGATCGCGGTCGCCAACATCGCCGCCGCCGTCAAGCGCATCTCGGTCCAGAAGGGCCACGACGTCACCCGCTACGCCCTCACCACGTTCGGCGGCGCGGGCGGCCAGCACGCCTGCATGGTCGCCGACTCGCTCGGCATCCGCACCGTCCTCGTACCCCCCATGGCCGGAGTGCTCTCCGCGCTCGGCATCGGCCTCGCCGACACCACCGCGATGCGCGAGCAGTCCGTGGAGGCCCGGCTCGAACCCTCCGCGATGCCCCGCGTTTTGAAGACCGCCGACGACCTGGAGGAAGCGGCCCGCGCCGAACTGCTCGCCGAGGACGTGCCCGAGGACCGCATCCGCGTCACACGCCGCGCCCAGCTGCGGTACGACGGCACCGACACCACGCTCACCGTGGAACTCACGGAGCCGGACAGCATGATCCGCCTCTTCGAGGAACGCCACCGCACCACCTACTCCTTCACCCTGGACCGCCCCGTCGTCGTCGAGGCGCTCTCCGTGGAGGCCACCGGCCAGACCGAGCAGCCCGATCTCTCCGTGCTCGCCGGTGACACGCGCCGAGGCGCTCCGGGGACCGTCAGCCTGCACACGGGCGGCACCTGGCGCGACGTGCCCCTGCACCGCCGCGAGGAGCTGCCGCCCGGCGAGAGCGTCGACGGGCCCGCGATCATCACCGAGGCCAGCGCCACGACGGTCGTGGACGACGGCTGGCAGGCGGCCATGTCACGCGAGGGACACCTGGTCATGGAACGTGTGGCGGTGCCCGAGGGTTCCGCCGCGAGCACCGCGGCCGACCCCGTCCTCCTCGAAGTCTTCAACAACCTCTTCATGTCGATCGCCGAACAGATGGGCGCCCGCCTGGAGTCCACCGCCCAGTCCGTGAACATCAAGGAGCGGCTCGACTTCTCCTGCGCGCTCTTCGACCCGGACGGCAACCTCGTCGCCAACGCCCCGCACATCCCGGTGCACCTGGGCTCGATGGGCACCAGCGTGAAAGAGGTGATCCAGCGCCGCGGCGACAGCATGCGCCCCGGAGACACCTACGCGGTCAACGACCCCTACCACGGCGGAACCCACCTCCCGGACGTCACCGTCATCACGCCGGTCTTCGACACGTCGGAAGAGCGGGACACCTCGGAGCGGGGCACCCAGGGGGAACGGATCCTCTTCTACGTGGCGTCGCGAGGGCACCACGCGGAGATCGGCGGCATCGCCCCCGGCTCGATGCCGGCGAACAGCCGCACCATCGAGGAGGAGGGCGTCCTCTTCGACAACTGGCTCCTCGTGGAGGGCGGCCGGTTCCGCGAGGCCGAGACCCTGAGCCTGCTCACCGACGCCCCCTACCCCTCCCGCAACCCGGCCACCAACCTCGCCGACCTGCGCGCCCAGATCGCCGCCAACCAGAAGGGCGTCGACGAAGTCGCCCGCATGATCGCGAACTTCGGGCTCGATGTCGTCCAGGCCTACATGAGCCACGTACAGGACAACGCCGAAGAAGCGGTACGCCGCGTCATCGACGTACTGGAAGAGGGCGAGTTCGCCTATCCGACGGACTCGGGGGCCGTCATCCGGGTCCGTGTCTCGGTCGACCGCGCGGCCCGCTCGGCGACCGTCGACTTCACCGGTACGTCCCCCCAGCTCGCCACGAACTTCAACGCGCCCTTCGCGGTGGTCAACGCCGCTGTCCTGTACGTCTTCCGCACGCTGGTGGCCGAGGACATCCCGCTCAACGACGGCTGTCTGCGCCCGCTGCGCATCATCGTGCCGCCGGGCTCCCTGCTCGCCCCCGAGCCGCCCGCGGCCGTCGTCGCCGGGAACGTCGAGACCTCACAGGCGATCACCGGCGCCCTCTACGGAGCCCTGGGCGTCCAGGCCGAGGGCTCCGGGACGATGAACAACGTCACCTTCGGGAACGACCGCCACCAGTACTACGAGACGGTGGCCTCGGGATCCGGGGCGGGCGACGGCTTCGACGGGGCATCCGTCGTCCAGACCCACATGACCAACTCCCGGCTCACCGACCCCGAAGTCCTCGAGTGGCGCCTGCCGGTGCTCCTGGAGGAGTTCGCGGTGCGGCGCGGGAGCGGCGGCACCGGCAGGTGGCGCGGCGGGGACGGGGCGGTGCGCCGCATCCGCTTCCGCGAACCGATGACGGTCTCCACGCTCTCGCAGCACCGCAAGGTGGCGCCGTACGGCATGGCGGGCGGCAGCCCCGGAGCGCTCGGCACGGGCCGTGTGGAGCGCGCCGACGGCAGTGTCCAGGTGCTGGAGGGCAGCGACTTCGCGGACGCGGCCCCCGGCGACGTACTCGTGATCGAAACCCCGGGCGGCGGCGGATACGGCCCGCCCCCGCACCACAGCAGCGAAACAACCGCACCCCCCGAAGCAACTGATCCAGGAGAAGCGAGCGATGATCTTCAAGCGTTCTGAGCGCGGCAAGGCCCCCGTCGAGCCGGTGACGCTGAAGATCCTGGTGGCGGGCGGCTTCGGCGTGGGCAAGACGACCCTCGTCGGCGCCGTCAGCGAGATCAAACCGCTGCGCACCGAGGAGCTGCTCAGCGAGGCGGGCCGCCCCGTCGACGACACCAGCGGCGTCTCGGGCAAGCACACCACCACCGTCGCCATGGACTTCGGGCGCATCACGCTCCGCGAGGACCTGGTCCTGTACGTCTTCGGCACCCCGGGCCAGGACCGCTTCTGGTTCCTCTGGGACGAGCTGGCCACCGGGGCGCTGGGCGCCGTGGTCCTCGCCGACACCCGCCGCCTGGAGGACTGCTTCGCGGCCGTCGACTACTTCGAACGCCGCTCCATACCCTTCGTCGTCGGCGTCAACTGCTTCGAGGGCGCATCGCGTTACCCCGCCGATGCCGTGCGCCAGGCGCTCGACCTCGATGAGGGCGTTCCCGTGGTGATGTGTGACGCGCGCGAGCGGCAGTCGGTCAAGGAAGTGCTCATCGGCGTGGTCCAGCACGCGATGACGACCGCCGCCGCGGCCAGGGAGCCCGCGACCACGTGAGCGCGTGAGCCCGCGAACAGCCGCGGCCCGTACCCCCTTCGGCGGAGGCAGGGGCCGCGGTCATCCTCGGCTCAGCTCGCGCCGTCCTCGTGCCAGCCGAAGCTTCGTTCCACCGCCTTGTGCCAGTTGTGGTACTCGCGCTCGCGGGCCTCCGCGTCCATCGCCGGAGTCCACTCGACGTCCCGCTGCCAGTGCGCCTTCAGCTCGTCGAGGTCGTTCCACACCCCGGTCGCGAGCCCCGCGGCGTACGCGGCGCCCAGACATGTCGTCTCGGAGACCTTCGGCCGGATCACCGGCACCCCGAGAACGTCCGCCTGGTGCTGCATCAGCAGATTGTTCTTCGTCATGCCGCCGTCGACCTTCAGGGTCCGCAGCTGCACCCCGGAGTCCTGGTACATCGCGTCGACGACCTCACGGGTCTGCCAGCTCGTCGCCTCCAGGACGGCGCGTGCCAGGTGCGCCTTGGTCACGTAGCGGGTGAGCCCGGTGACGACGCCGCGCGCGTCGGAGCGCCAGTAGGGCGCGAAGAGGCCGGAGAACGCGGGCACGATGTACGCGCCGCCGTTGTCCTCCACGCTCGCGGCCAGCGGCTCGATCTCGTCGGCGCTGCGGATGATGCCGAGCTGGTCGCGGAACCACTGGACCAGCGCGCCGGTGATCGCGATCGCCCCTTCGAGGCAGTAGACGGGCGCCTCGGAGCCGATCTTGTAGCCCATCGTGGTGAGCAGCCCGTTCTTCGAGGGGACGGGCCGGTTACCGGTGTTGAGCAACAGGAAACTGCCGGTTCCGTACGTGTTCTTGGCCGTCCCCGTGTCGTAGCAGGCCTGCCCGAAGATGGCCGCCTGCTGGTCGCCCAGGGCGGAGGCGACCGGCACACCGGCGAGCTGCCCGACCGCCGTGCCGTAGACCTCGGCCGACGACCTGATCTCCGGGAGGATCACCTCGGGGACGTTCATCGCGGCCAGGATCGACTGGTCCCACTGGAGGGTGGCCAGGTTCATCAGCATGGTGCGCCCGGCGTTGGTGACGTCCGTGACGTGCACGCCGCCGTCCGTGCCGCCGGTGAGGTTCCAGATCAGCCAGGAATCGATGGTGCCGAACGCTATCTCGCCGCGCTCGGCGCGGGCCCGCAGTCCGGGCACGTTGTCGAGCAGCCAGGCGGCCTTGGGCCCGGAGAAGTAACTCGCGAGCGGCAGCCCGGTCTGCTCCCGGAACCTGTCCTGGCCGTCCGCGCCGCCCAGCTCGTTGCAGAGGGCCGACGTCCGGGTGTCCTGCCAGACGATCGCGTTGTGCACGGGCTTGCCCGTGGCGCGGTCCCACAGGACCGTCGTCTCGCGCTGGTTGGTGATGCCGAGCGCGCTGAGCTGGTCGGCGCGGAGCCCGGCCTTGGCGATCGCTCCCGCGACCACGGCCTGGACCTTGGACCAGATCTCGGTGGCGTCGTGCTCGACCCACCCCGGCTTGGGAAAGATCTGGCGGTGTTCGCGCTGGTCGACGGCGACGATCTCGCCCGAGTGATTGAAGATGATGCAGCGGCTGGAGGTGGTGCCCTGGTCGATGGCGGCGACGAACTTCTCGGAGTTGTCCGGCATGGCTACCCCTAGCGTCAGAAGGCTACGTTGTAGATGAGACCTGCGAGCGCTCCGCCGACCAGCGGCCCGGCCACGGGGATCCAGGCGTAACTCCAGTCGGACGTACCCTTGTTGGGGATCGGCAGGAACGTGTGCACGATGCGCGGGCCCAGGTCGCGGGCCGGGTTGATGGCGTATCCGGTGGGCCCGCCCAGCGAGAGGCCGATGCCGACGACCAGGAACGCCACGATCAGCGTCTGCGTGCCGGACTCGCCGAGCCCCTTGGTGAGCCCGAAGGCGAGGATGGGCAGCACCAGGGCGATCGTCGCGATGACCTCCGTGACGACGTTGGCGACCGGGTTACGGATCTCCGGGATGGTCGAGAAGATGCCGAGCGTCGGGGTCGGCTGATGGGCGCTCGTCACCTTGTCCTTGACGTTCCCGGAGACGTTGGCGCTGAACTGCGCGTAGTACACGAGATACGCGAGGACGGCGCCGAGCATCGCGCCGACCATCTGCCCGAGCAGATAGATCCAGACCTTGCCCCACTCCCCGGTGTCGATCGCGATGCCGAGCGTGACCGCGGGGTTGAGATGACCGCCGGAGAGGGGTCCCGCGGTGTACGCGCCCGCGAGCACGCCGAAGCCCCATCCGAAGGCGATGACGACCCATCCGGAGGCCTTCGCCTTCGAATGGTTCAAGGTGACGGCGGCGCATACACCGGCGCCGAAGAGAATCAGGATCGCGGTGCCGATGATCTCACCGACGAAGATGTCCCCATTCGAGTACATGGCGGCTCCTAGGGCCTCGCCCGGGGCCGTGGCCCCGGTACTCCGTGCTGGGTGCGTTCCACGACAACTGCCTGGCCGCGCCCCATGACTTCAGCCGGAGGCAGGGGTTCCCGCGCCCCGCCCGGCTTCCATGGCGAGCGTGCCGTCGCAGTCGAATCGCCCAGCGGGGGATGACCCGCTGAACAGGCCTTTCGTGCAGACCTTCGCGCGTCCAGGGGCCCTGAGTGGCACGGAGCCGAAGTGCGGCGATGCCGACTGACACCGGAAGTGTTCACCGGTGGTGATGGAGCGTCAAGGTCGCGGACGGCAACGGTTAACCGGCGCGATCCCTTCCCCCGCGAGGCGCCCGTGGTCCACTCCCGTGACGGGCCGCGCGGGGCCGGTGACGGTGCTCAGCGCACCGCGACGACCGAGGAGCCGTGCCCGAAGAGTCCTTGGTTCGCGGTGATCCCCGCCCGTGCCCCCGAGATCTGCCGCGCCCCCGCCGCCCCCCTCAACTGCCAAGTCAGCTCGCACACTTGGGCGATGGCCTGCGCCGGAACGGCCTCTCCGAAGGAGGCGAGTCCGCCACTGGGGTTGACCGGTATGCGCCCGCCCGGGGCGGTCGCCCCCTCCCGCAGCAGCTTGGCGCCCTCTCCTTCGCCGCAGAGCCCCAGGTCCTCGTACCACTGCAGTTCGAGTGCGGTGGAGAGGTCGTAGACCTCAGCGAAGGAGAGCTCGTCGGGTCCGATGCCCGCTTCTTCGTACGCGGCGTGCGCGATGGAGGCGCGGAAGGTCCCGTCGGCCGGTGTCACGGTGGCCGCGGAGTCGGTCGCGATGTCCGGCAGATCGAGGACGGTGGTCGGATACGTCGGCGTCACCGTGGACACCGCCCGGATGCGCACCGGGTCGGACGCGCCGTGCCGCCGCGCGAACTCCATGCTGGAGAGCACGAGCGCCGCCGCGCCGTCGGAGGTCGCGCAGATGTCGAGCAGCCGCAGCGGGTCGGCGACGACCGCCGACGCGGCCACTTCCTCCGCGGTGACGGTCTTGCGGTACCGCGCGTTCGGATTGAGTGCCCCCGCCGCCGCGTTCTTCACCTTGACCTGGGCGAAGTCCTCCAGGGTGTCGCCGTGCACCGCCATCCTGCGGCGTGCGTACAGGCCGAAGTACGTGGGGTTGGTGGCGCCGAGGACCCGGAAGCGCAGCCAGTCCGGGTCGTCCTGCCGGTCTCCTCCGGTGGGCCGGAAGAACCCCTTGGGCGCGGCATCCGCCCCGACCACGAGGACGACATCGGCGAGGCCCGCGAGGATCTGCGTACGCGCGGTGTTGATCGCCTGTGCGCCGGACGCGCACGCCGCGTACACGCTCGCGACCCGCGCGCCCTGCCAGCCGAGCGCCTTCGCGAACGTCGCCCCGGCCACGTACCCGGGATAGCCGCCACGGACCGTGTCCGCACCGACGATCGACCCCACGTCGCGCCAGTCCACCCCGGCGTCGGTGAGTGCCGCGCGGGCCGCCGCCGTGCCGTACTCGATGAAGCTCCGGCCCCACTTGCCCCAGGGGTGCATGCCCGCGCCCAGCACCGCCACCTCGCTGGTCATGCGTCCACCCCCACCGGCCGCCAGTGCCACGTCGTCCAGGTCGTCCCCGAGTCCTCGTCGGCCCCGGCCCCCTCGTCGAGCACGCCGGGGACGACCTCCACCTCCATGCCGATCTCCAGATCGGCGACGGTCACCCCCGGAACCGACTGGCCGAGCACCACCATCCGCTCCGCCGCCAGCTCCACAGCGATCAACGCGTAGGGCTGCCAGGGAAGTTCCTGATCCGACACATAGGGTGCGGGCGGGCGGTAGCGGCTGTCCGTGTACGACCAGACGCGTCCGCGCCGGGAGAGCGGGACCTCGTCGAGGTCACCGCCCGAGCAGCCGGGATTGCGGCAGAAGCCGTCCTCGCGGGGGAAGAAGACACTGGCGCAGGCCGAGCAGCGCGTGCCCAGAAGGCGGAAGTTGTCTCCCTCCCCGGCGAACCAGCCGGCCACCACGGGAGTACGCGTACGGGGCAAGGTTCCTCCACGACACTGGATCTGACGGAACGTCAGAAGTGTGCCACGGGCAACCGGATCCCGTCAGTAGCCCGGCACCCGCTACTTCCCGTTCAGCGAGCGCCGCGCCACGGGGAAGTCGAAATAGGTGTCGGGGAAGAGCTCGGGCTTGTGGGTGAAGTGCCACCACTCCTCGGGAAGGTTGACGAAACCGACCTTCGTCAGCGCGCCCCGCAGCAGATCACGGTTGGTGCGCTGCTTGCCGGTGATCCGGGGGTCGTCCGTGTGGGAGAGAGTGTCGAAGCAGTCGAACCCCGTCCCCATGTCCACGGAGTTGTCGGGAAAGCGCTCGCCCTTGGGCCCGAAGCAGGGCGTGAGGGGCTCCCCGGGAACGTACCGACGCGTCGGAAGGGCAGGCAGCTTCACGACCGTCAGATCGAGCGTCGAGCCACGGCTGTGGCCGGACTTCGCCGCGATGTAACCGTCCTCGAACAACCGCGACTTGTCGACATGGGGATAGAACTCCGCCTTCATGCGTACGTCGCCGAGATCCTCGGCCCAGCGCACGAACTGGTCGACAGCCCGCTGCGGCCGGTAACAGTCGTACACCTTCAGGGAGTAGCCCTTGCGCAGCAGCGTGCGCTGGGCCTTGTGCAGCGCCTTCGCCACGGGCTCCGTGAGGATGCACATCGGCCTCTTGTAGCCGTCGATGGGCTTCCCCACGAAGTTGTGCGGCGTGAAGTAGCGCATCTCCTGGATGATCGTCGGGTCCACGTCCCGCAATGCCACGAACTCATCGGGAGCCTTGGGTTCGGGCTTGGCGTGGGCGGGCACGGGGGCGGCGGCCACGGCGGCGAGAGCGGTGGCGGTGACGGCGAGATTCCGCAGTGCGGGGGCAAGTCCTGTCATGAACCCTGCATCTATCAGGATCCGGTCCCGCGGGGAAAGACCGTCACCGGAGTGATCGGATACAGTCCGCCGCGTGTCAGCATCCCAGCACCACGCCGAACCCGTCCCCGGCTCCCACTGTTCGAGCTGCGGGGCGCCCTACGGGGAACAGCTCTCCGCCTGGCCCTGCACCTGTCCCGCCTGCGGCACGGTGGCCTACCGCAATCCGCTGCCCGTGGCGGTGGCACTCCAGCCCGTGTACGACCCCAAGGGAACCGCCCTCGTCGTCGTGACCCGGACCATCGCCCCCGCGCGCGGGGGAGTGGCGCTGCCCGGCGGGTTCATCGACGACCGGGAGGACTGGCGGGACGCCGTCGTCCGCGAGCTCAAGGAGGAGACCGGCATCGGCGCGGCCAGCCGTGACGTCCGCCTCGCGGGGGCGCTCAGCGCACCCGACGGCCACCTCCTGATCTTCGGCCTGCTGCCCGAGCGCCCGGCGGCCGAACTGCCGGAATCCGCCCCCACGGCCGAGACCGAAGGCTGGCACCTGCTGCGTCACCCGGCCGAACTCGCCTTCCCCCTGCACACCTTGGCGGTGCGTTCCTGGTTCGAAGGGCGCTACGTCTGAGGTCGCGCGCCTCCCCGCACCGTTACCGGCAGCCCGACGTCACCCCCTTCCTCGCCGTCCCGCTCGACCACCACCTGCTGTCCGGCCCACCGCGCGGTGAACCGCTCGATCTCCGGCTGCTCCCACCCGTCACCCGCGTCCGTGACCACCAGGCCACCTCCCGTACGTCCCGGCGCCGGCGCCCACACCTCCAGCTCGATCCCCCCGGCGGCGCCCCGCACCGGCAGCACCGCACCGGCCCGCGCGAGCACCGGGATCCGGGACAGCGGAGCCTCCAGGAGCACACGCGCAGGCCCCTCGTACGCCCTGCCGGTCGCCGTGTCGTACCAGCGGCCCGCCGGCAGGCGGACCGTACGGCGGACGGCCCCCTCCTCGAACACGGGCGCCACCAGCAGACAGTCCCCGAGCAGAAACGCGTCCCCGCAGTCACGCAGAGCCCGGTCCTCCGCACTGCCCCACCACAAGGGCCGCACATACGGCGTTCCCGTGCGCCGCGCCAGATGCGCCAGCGTCACGAAGTACGGCAGCAGCCGCCGGCGTTCGACGAGCGCCACGCGCGCGTGCTCCAGGACATCGGGACCGAACTCCCAGGGCTCCCTGCGCCCGGCCCGCAGAGCCGCATGCGTACGGAACAGCGGCAGATACGAGCCGAGCTGAAACCACCGCAGATACAACTCGGGTGACGGACTGCCGTCGAACCCGCCCACATCAGGACCCGAATACGGCACACCGCACAGCCCCAGACCGAGGACCAGCGAAAGGGACGCCCGCAGACCCGGCCACCCCGTGGCCACATCCCCGGACCACGTCCCTCCGTAGCGCTGCATTCCCGCCCACCCGGAGCGCGAGAACAGGAACGGCCGCTCCTCGGGGTGCAGTTCGCGCAGCCCCTCGTACCCGGCACGCGCCATGCCGAGGCCGTACACGTTGTGCGCCTCGCGGTGGTCGCCGCCGCGGCCCTCCAGGGAGTGCCGGGCCGAGCGCGGCAGCGTCGGCTCCCCGAAGGCGGCGAAGGACACCGGCTCGTTCATGTCGTGCCAGAAACCCGCGAACCCCTGGGCGAGCCGCTCCTTGTAGAGCCCGCCCCACCACGCCCGCACCCGCGCGTCCGTGAAGTCCGGATACACCGCCCGGCCCGGCCAGACGACCCCGTGCACCGTCCGCCCCGCGGCATCGCGCACAAAGGCGTCCGTCGCCCGGCCGCTGTCGTAGACCTCATTGCCGGGCTCGGCCTTCACCGCCGGGTCCACGATCGACACCAGACGCACGCCGTCCCTGGCCAAGTCGTCCGCCAACTGCGGCAAGTGAGGAAAGGTCTCCTTGTCGACGGTGAACACCTGATGCGCTTCGTAGTGGTCGATGTCCAGATGGACGGCGTCCAACGGCAGCCCCCGCTCCCGGTAGCCGTCGACGATCCGCCGCACCTCGCGCTCACTGCCGAAGCCCCACCGCGCGTGATGGTGCCCGAGCGCCCACGCGGGAGGCAGCGCGGGCGGCCCGGTGAGCGAGGCCCACGTGTGCAGCACGCGCGCGGGGGTCCCCACGATGACCCAGCACCTCAGCGGCCCGCCGTCCATGCGCACCTCGCACGAACCCGCCCTGTCATGCCCCGACCCCGCACCCTCCTCGCCCTCACGCACCGCCACGGTGCCGTCCCACGTGTTGTCGTGGAACACCAGATGACAGCCCACATCGGCCACCACGAGCTGCACCGGCATGGTGATGTACAAAGGGCCGTCGCCAGGCCCGAACGAACCCCCAGGATCGGTGTTCCACAGCCGGTACGTCCCGTTCCGCAGCCGAGGGCCCCGCGCACGTCCCCCGAGCCCGAAGAACCGCGCGTCCGCCGCGACCTGGGAGCGCTGCAGCCAGTGCCCCGGACCTCCGCCGGCCGACTCCCACCAGCGAGGCGGCAGATCACGGCGCAGCATCAGACCGCCGGGCGTCCGCAGCTCCACGGCGCCGAGCCGCGAGACGACCACCGTCGCCCGCTCCGACACCACCCGCCAGCCACCCTCCTTGTCGGGTTCGAGGACGGCCCGCGGGTCCGCGTCAGGGCTCCCGCTGACGAGCGCGTACGAGGGATCGGGCTCCGCACCGTCCCAGCCCCAGAAGATCGCACCGCCCGTCGTGACCCGCACCCGCAGCTCGGAACGGGCGAACCGCAGCACCCCGCCGCCGGGCCCCGGCTCCACCCCCGTCACCGGACCGGGCACCCGCGCGCGTTCGACACCCCGCTGGGCGAGCCCGGCCGCGTCGACCCGCCGCCTGCTCCAGGAGGACCGCACCGCACGCAACCCCTGCCCCGTACCGATCAAGCTGACCGCCTTCATCGAACGCACCAGGTCACGACCGTTCATGCTGCTCACCCTGTCACCGAAGAAGCCGCCTGTGTGGATCGTTCAGCTGCCGTTCACCTGGGGTGACGCCACATAGGCGCCTCGCTGACTGTGTGAGGCACCCCCTGGTGTCGAAATCGATCACGTGGCATCGTCCCTGTCAGCCGTGTCGCGCGCACAACCAGCACGCGCGCACCACACACGCATACGACGCGTAGAGCCCGGGAGCCGACCCATGTCCTCAGCGAACCCCTCACCGCTCTGGCAGCCCGACCAGGACCGGATCGCCGCCGCGCAGATCACGCGGTTCCAGGCCTGGGCGGCCGAGCGCCACGGAGCACCCGCCGACGGTGGCTACGCGGCACTGCACCGCTGGTCCGTGGACGAACTCGACACGTTCTGGAAGTCGGTCACCGACTGGTTCGACGTGCGGTTCTCGACGCCCTACGCGCGCGTACTCGGCGACCGCTCGATGCCGGGCGCCCAATGGTTCCCCGGAGCTACGCTCAACTACGCCGAACATGCCCTGCGCGCCGCCGAGGACCCCGCGCGCGCGGGCGACCCGGCTCTCCTCCACGTCGACGAGACCCACGAGCCGGCCACCGTCACCTGGGGCGAGCTGCGCCGCCAGGTCGGCTCCCTGGCGGCCGAGCTGCGCACACTGGGCGTGCGCCCCGGAGACCGCGTCAGCGGATACGTCCCCAACATCCCGCAGGCCGTCGTCGCCCTCCTGGCCACCGCGGCCGTCGGCGCCGTCTGGACCTCCTGCGCCCCGGACTTCGGCGCACGCAGCGTCCTCGACCGCTTCCAGCAGGTCGAACCCGTCGTCCTGTTCACCGTCGACGGCTACCGCTACGGCGGCAAGGAGCACGACCGCCGCGACGCCGTCGCCGAGCTGCGCCGCGAACTGCCCACCCTGCGCGCCGTCGTCCACATCCCGCTGCTCGGCACCGAGGCCCCCGACGGCGCCCTGGAATGGGAAGCCCTCACCGCCTCGGACACGGCCCCGGTCTTCGAACCGGTCCCGTTCGACCACCCCTTGTGGGTGCTCTACTCCTCCGGCACGACGGGCCTGCCCAAGGCCATCGTCCAGTCCCAGGGCGGCATCCTCGTCGAACACCTCAAGCAGCTCGGCCTGCACTGCGACCTGGGCCCCGAGGACCGCTTCTTCTGGTACACGTCCACCGGCTGGATGATGTGGAACTTCCTCGTCTCCGGTCTCCTCACCGGCACCACGATCGTCCTCTACGACGGCAGCCCCGGCTACCCCGACACCGGCGCCCAGTGGCGCATCGCCGAACGCACGAAGGCCACGCTCTTCGGCACATCGGCCGCGTACGTCATGGCCTGCCGCAAGGCCGGCGTACACCCGGCCCGCGACTTCGACCTCTCCACCGTCCAGTGCGTCGCCACCACCGGATCCCCGCTCCCGCCCGACGGATTCCGCTGGCTGCACGACGAATTCGAGAACACCCCCGGCGGCCTTTGGATGGCCTCCGTCAGCGGCGGCACGGACGTCTGCTCCTGCTTCGCCGGAGCCGTACCGACCCTGCCCGTCCACATCGGCGAACTCCAGGCCCCCGGCCTCGGCACGGACCTGCAGGCCTGGGACCCCCAGGGCAAGCCCCTCATCGACGAGGTCGGCGAACTCGTGGTCACCAACCCGATGCCCTCCATGCCGATCCACTTCTGGAACGACCCGGACGGCACCCGCTACCACGACAGCTACTTCGACACCTATCCCGGCGTCTGGCGCCACGGCGACTGGATCACCGTCACCTCGCACGGCTCGGTGGTCATCCATGGCCGCTCCGACTCCACGCTCAACCGCCAAGGCGTACGCATGGGTTCGGCCGACATCTACGAAGCCGTGGAACGCCTCCCGGAGATCCGCGAATCCCTCGTCATCGGCGTCGAACAGCCCGACGGCGGCTACTGGATGCCCCTCTTCATCCACCTCGCCCCCGGCGCCACCCTCGACGACGGCCTCCGCGACCGCATCAAGCAGACGATCCGCGCGCAGCTCTCCCCGCGCCACGTCCCCGACGAGGTCATCGAGGTCCCCGGCATCCCGCACACCCTCACCGGCAAGCGCATCGAGGTCCCGGTCAAGCGACTGCTCCAGGGCACCGCACTGGACAAGGCGGTCAACCCCGGCTCGGTGGACAACCTCGACCTGCTCCGCTTCTACGAGGACCTGGCCCGCAAGCGCTCCTGACCCCCCGCCCAGCCGCCGTTGTCAGTGCTCCCGATTACTCTGAGTGAGCATTGATCGACGTACCGCAGGGGGAATCATGGCTCGCACGCAACACACCACCATGCGGCGCGCACTACGCCGCGAAGTCGCCGGCACCATCGGCCTGTTGGCCGACGAGGACGACTTCGCGGCGATGCGCCGCTACCGCACCTTCACCTTCGACGACCACACGGCCTACCTCCAGCAGGCCGAAGGCCTCCTCAGGTCACTCGCGTCCGACGGCGGGCACACCACCATCGCGCTCTTCGACCCCGAGGAGTACGCCGAGTACTGCGCCGAAACCGGCCTGGACCCGGACGCCCCGGCCAGCCGCACCCGCTTCACCGCGGAGCTGGCCGCCACCGGGCCCACCGTTCCGTACGACGGACAGCCCCTCGCCGATCTCCTGCCCGACCTCATCGACGAGGCGGTCCGCCGCGCCACCTGGGAGTACGCGACACTGCTGCTGGCCCGCCTGGGCTCCTGCGCCGTCTGCGGCGAGGACATCGGCCGCGCCGCCTTCAACCGGGCATCGGACCTGCTCGTCCACCTGCTCGACAGCTCCGAGACCGATACCCGGCACCTCGTCTGCAGCGTGCCGACCACCCCGGAGACACTCCTCGCCGCACTGCACACGGCCCAGGACGACGACGGCCATACGGAGCTCGACGAAACCGAAGCCCTGCAGTTCACCACGCTCCTCGCGGTCGGCATCGCCACCCACAGCGCAGCGGGCGTCGTGATGCGCAGCCTCGCGGACGGCAAACGCGACCGCGTCCAAGGCTGGCGCCTGCACGGCGAGCGACTGATGCCCCTCACCGCGGCCGAGGTCTTCGACGCCTACTGCACCGACGCGGTGTCAGGAGACCTCGTCGCCCCCGAGTCCGGCGTCGACTACTGCGCCGCACCGATCATCGGGGACGCGCGACCCGAAGGGGGACACCGGCACTGAACGCCGAGGGGCGCCCCACCCATACCGGATGGAGCGCCCCTCACACACCTGGTTTCCGGCTACTCGCCGGACAGCACCGCCTGCACGGCCTTGCGTGCTTCCTCGGCACTGTCCGCGGCACGCGCGGCGGCAGCCGCACGCTCGCACTGAGCCAGCGTGTACTTGCCCAGCGTCGCCCGCACATAAGGAATGGACGCCGCACCCATGGAAAGGGAGGTGACACCGAGACCGGTCAGCACGCACGCGAGCAGCGGGTCGGAGGCCGCCTCGCCACACACGCCACAGCTCTTGCCCTCGGCCCTCGCCGCCTCGGCGGACAGCGCGACCAGGTCGAGCAGCGCGGGCTGCCACGGGTCCTGCAGCCGGGACACGGCGCCCACCTGACGGTCGGCCGCGAACGCGTACTGCGCGAGGTCATTGGTGCCGAGCGACAGGAACTCGACCTCCTGGAGAATCGAGCGCGCCCGCAGAGCGGCCGACGGAATCTCCACCATGGCACCGAACTTGGCCTGAAGCCCCGCCTCGCGGCACGCGTCGGCGAACGCCTTGGCGTCGATACGGTCGGCGACCATCGGCGCCATGACCTCGAGGTAGACCGGCAGTCCCTCCACGGCCTTGGCCAGCGCCGTCAGCTGCGTACGCAGCACCTCGGGGTGCTCGAGCAGCGACCGCAGCCCGCGCACGCCGAGCGCCGGGTTCGGCTCATCGCCGGGCGTCAGGAAGTCGAGCGGCTTGTCGGCACCCGCGTCGAGCACACGCACGACGACACGGCCCTCGGGGAACGCCTCGAGCACCGCGCGGTACGCCTCGACCTGCTTCTCCTCCGACGGCGCCTTGGTGCTGTCGTCGAGGAAGAGGAACTCGGTCCGGAAGAGACCGACACCCTCGGCACCGGCCTCCACCGCCGCCGGCACGTCCGCGGGACCGCCCACGTTGGCGAGCAACGGCACCTTGTGCCCGTCGGACGTCGCACCGGGACCCGTCGACGCGGCGAGCGCCGCCTTGCGCGCGGCGGCCGAGGCCTCCAGCTGACTCCGCTTCTCCGCACTCGGCTCGACGAAGATCTCACCGGTGCTGCCGTCCACGGCGACAACGGTGCCCTCGGCCAGCTCACCCGCACCCGGCAGAGCGACGATCGCGGGCACACCCAGCGCCCGCGCGAGAATCGCGCTGTGACTGGTCGGCCCGCCCTCCTCGGTGACGAAGCCGAGCACCAGCGCGGGGTCGAGCAGCGCCGTGTCCGCCGGCGCGAGGTCACGCGCGATCAGGACGTAGGGCTCGTCGCTGTCCGGAACACCGGGCATCGGAACGCCCAGCAGACGGGCGACGATACGATTCCGCACGTCGTCGAGGTCGGCGACCCGACCGGCCATGTACTCACCGGCACCCGCGAGCAGCTCGCGGTAGTGCGAGAACGCGTCGTAGATGGCGCGCTCCGCCGAGCTCCCGACGGTCACCCGCCGGTCGACGTCGGCCATCAGCTCGGGGTCCTGGGCGATCATGGCCTGCGCCTCGAGCACGTGCTGCGCCTCGCCACCGGCGAGATTGCCACGCGCATTGAGATCGGCCGCCACAGCTTCCACCGCCTGGCGAGCACGCCCCTGTTCGCGCTCGGCTTCCTCCGCGGGAATCTGCTTGGCAGGCGGCTCCAGCACCGCTGTCCCCATGTGCCGAACCTCGCCGATCGCCACACCGTGGCTCACGCCGACGCCTCGCAGCGTTGTCTCCATGTAACCCGTCTCCAATAGAGCGACGGGCCCAGCCGCCGCGGTGGATGTCCTACCTGCCGTCAGGGACGGCGATGACGTCACTTCCAGCTGAAGAGAGCGTCCCCAGCCTTTACGTCGCCATCCTCCACGAGGTCGGAGAGGGACTCGGCAGTGGCCTCCAGTGCCACGATCGGGCAGACCGGAGACTTGCCGGCCGCCTCGACGCTCGCGGGGTCCCAGCGCACGATGGACTGACCGCGCGTCACAGTGTCACCCTTGTTCACGAGCAGCTCGAAGCCCTCGCCGTTGAGCTGGACGGTGTCGATGCCCAGGTGCGTCAGCACGCCGTGCCCCTGGTCGTCCACGACGACAAAGGCATGGGGGTGGAGCGAGACGACGATGCCGTCGACGGGGGCGACAGCCACGGAGGGCTCGCGCACGGGGTCGATGGCGGTGCCTGGCCCGACCATCGCGCCGGAGAACACGGGGTCCGGTACAGCGGAGAGCCCAATGGCGCGTCCGGCAAGCGGGGACGAAACGCTGGTCATGGCAAGCCTCCCAGGAGGTGGAGATACGTAGCCGCCGTCACTACCTGTCCTGGACGACGCACTGTTCAGAAGGGTAAGTCATAAAAAGTCCCGGTTCCGCGCGAGAGGTCCCGGATGACTGAGTAGGAGCACTGCACAAACGATTTGCGCCCACCCCAACGCCCGATGTACAGTCGGACTCCTGCCTGAGGCAAGCGACGCGTTCAAGCGTCCGGACTCGGCGGCATCTATCAAGTCAGATCCTAATCCCTGGGTCGGATTCTGCGTGCTCGCAGATGAGTGGTCAGGGAGTCGAAAAAGACCTGATAGAGTTTGGAACACAACGAAGGGAAGCGCCCGGAGGAAAGCCCGAGAGGGTGAGTACAAAGGAAGCGTCCGTTCCTTGAGAACTCAACAGTGTGCCAAAAGTCAACGCCAG
>NZ_JBEZVL010000023.1:0-85170 GCF_040636975.1 Streptomyces sp. NPDC032198
GCTGGCCGAAACACATCTTCATAGCCGGAAGGGCCGTTGGGTGGGGGAGCACAGCGGACCCACTGGGCCGGAGCACAGCGGAGGCTCCCACTCCGGAGCGCTGGAGTGGGGCTGCGCCCCACGCTCACCCGCCTTGCTGCGCAAGGCGGGTGACACTCCGTCCACTGCGCTCCGGAGTGGGAGCCTCCGCTGTGCTCCGGCCCAGTGGGTCCGCTGTGCTCCCCCACCCAACGGCCCTTCCGGCTTCGCCTCCAGGACCGCCAAGGCCCGCTGAAGCGGGCCGGGCTGGCTACGGGGCAGCAGCAAAGAGGTGGGCCAGGGTGGCCTGAGGGGTCAGGATGCAGGGCGCTCCACCGGCTGCCAGTCCTCTACCGGCTTGGTCCTGAACATGCCCCGGTACACAAGCCGGGTGAGTACTACTGCACCGTCTCCGTACTCCTCCAACTCCTCGAACGCTTCAGCCTCCGAGTCGTACACGAACTTCTTCCCCTTCGCATTCCTGATGATCCACTCACGGTCAGCCGCAACACCGATGCCACCTGTCTGCATGTTCCCCACCCTATCGACTCTGAGGGCTGCACTTGCTTCACAATATTGCATGGATAGACTCTGGACTCGGGTAGCTCCAGCAATGGAGCTCTGAACTGTTGTTCGTGGAGTCAGACACCTTCGGCCGCTTCCTCTTCCTCTGCGGGCTCGGGAGACGTTGTCCGCGGGAGTCGGCGACCCGGAGTGCGTCGGAGAGGGCTTCGGTCAACCGGCGGGCCAGCCAGCGGTATTCGGTGGCCGACAGGATCTTCGCACCGGGGGCCGTGGTGTCTCGGGCGTACTCCAGCAGCTCCGCGCCCATGCCGAGTCGTACTGACTCGATGTTGTCGGCGAGGGTGGCGAGGTAGCCGCGGCCGTCGCTGCTGAGGTAGCAGGGTTTCCCCTCGGCGGTGGCCCACGGCAGCAGGCGCGGCCCCTGCATAGCGGGACCGTCTGGCCACGGTGTCGCATGCTCAGCCATCTTGGTGCCCTCTCCTCGACGCGATCCGGGGTTGCTGATCAGCGTCTCGCTGGCATGGACCTTGCGGAGGAGCCAGCGTGTCTGCCTTGCTGTCTGCCAAGCTGGACTGGTGCGGGAGACGGTCGGGGAACTGGTCAGGCGGCTGCGCCTGGCGCGCGGTTGGAGTCAGCGGCGGCTCGCCGAGGCGCTGGCCGAGGCTGCTCCTGGGCGCGTTCCGCCGACGCGAAATGACGTGTCCCGTTGGGAGATCGGGACGCGGTCTCCGCGGGAGTGGCTGCCCTTCCTCGCGCAGGTGCTTCAGGTGCCGCGCGAAATGCTGGAAATGGCCAAAGCCGCCTCGCCTGTCGAGCCGGCACCGCCGGTGCGGTCCGTCGCCGACTTCCTGCCCGAGGGCGACCCGCTGGCCCCGCTGCACCCGCGGCCTCGACACCGCTCGCGATGAGCCCCTCTGCTGTGCCGCCGGAAAGTGCTGTTCCAAGCGGCTCTCGCCCCTGACCCTGGCCTACGTGCACTCTGTCCTCAAGTCCGCCCTGGAGCACGCCGTGCGTGAGGAGGAGATCCCGCGCAACGTCGCCCGCAACGTCCGCACGGGCACACTCGCCCCCGCCGCTTCGAACCCCTCACCGCCGAAGAAGCACGTAAATTCCTGGCCGCCGCCGACGGTCACCGGTTGCAGCCGCTGTTCGAACTCGCTCTGCACACCGGGCTCCGCAAGGGCGAACTCCTCGGCCTGCGCTGGGAAGACCTCGACCTGGCCGGCAGAACCGCCAACATCCGACGCACCCTCCAGCGCACCAACTCCGGCGGCCTGACAGCCCTCCCGACCAAGACCAAGAGCTCCGAACGACGCATCGCCCTGCCAACGCCGTGCCTGCGCTCGCTAGAACAGCACCGCAAGCAACAGCTCCAGGAACGCGAGGAGGCAGGGACAAGCTGGAAGGACAGCGGCTACGTCTTCACCCGTTTCGACGGCGCCCCGATCGAAGGGTCCACCCTCACCCGGCACTCCAACACCCTGCTCCGCCAGGTGAGCCTCCGCCGCATCCGGTTCCACGACCTCCGCCACTCGGCAGCCACCCTCCTCCTGGAGCAGGGAGTGGAACTCGTCGTAATCAAGGAGCTGTTGGGCCACGCCCATATCGGCGTTACCGCCACCGTGTACGCCCACGTCCGGCTCCGCCTCCAGCGCGACGCCATCGACCTCCTAGGCCACGCCCTCCGCAACCCCACCGAGATCACCGGCAAGCCCGACGACGGCGACGAACCACCCCTCTTCGGAGCCGCCGTCCGCTGACGTTGCCGTCAACTACTGCCGTCACCCCACGCAGAAGCCCCGCCAGGACGCACCTGGCGGGGCTTCAGATTTGCGGTCGCTCACTCCGATCCGGTCCGCATCAGACGATCACGACGCACCCCAATTCGAAGCGGCGACGGGAGCCCACTCGCTTATCCCGTAACCAGCTCACGCATTCGCGCGATTAGATCACGAGATCCGAGGTCTGCCGACAGCCGAACAAGCCGCCCGTAATACTCCTCACTGATCGACAACTCGTCCTCGTAAATCCATGAGCACATTGTGTCGAAAGCTAGGGCGAACTCTCCGGCCACCAGAAGGTCGCGCACGTCAACTGCGACTGAAGGTGCAGTGATGGGAGATTCCTCTAGCAGTTCTTCGATCTTGGCGGCGTACTCTACGGCTTCCACTGCACCTCCATCAGGGTCGATACGGGAAGCCGGTCACGATTCGGTCTGTTGCAGGTTCATAGATGACCCTGATGTTCACGCCGTCCACTACTCCTTCAACCTTCCACCGCGACGGATCCCCGTTCCTCGTATACAGAGCTCCAGCTCGGCCTGTCTGCTGCGTCCTGACGCTGTTCGGACTGGTCGCCACATCGATAGTGGTGTCGAGGATCTTGTCGGTGTCCCAGCCGCGCGGGAACACGGTCTTCCCAGGCTGTCCCGGCCACTTATGGCCACCACCCTTTCTGTCACCGTGAATGATATGAAACTGCTCTTGCCCACCAATCAAGTCGCGTCCGGCGCCGCCGCAATTGCTGTTGTGAACGAGGACCGGCGTCTGCCCAGCGAGTACATAGTACGTGTGCACGCCTTCGATGGTGAGGTTGTATGTGCGCTTGTGTTCCTTGTGATGACGGACCGACTTGACCTTGACCGACTTGCCCTCGTCAGTGCGAAGGGTAATGCCGGATTCGAGGTCGCCGGCTTCGAGCCAGAGCTTCAACGAGGGAACCCAGAAGGGGTGCTCAGCGGTGGCTGTGAGGGATCCCGTTCCGTCTTTGGTGGCGATCGTCAGGTCAACAAAATCTCGGTCCTTGTCGGTGACGATCTTTTTTGTGACGTTGCGGGCTGTGGTCTTTCCCGTCTTCGGGTCAGTGGCAAGAACCTTGTCGCCTACTTCAATGTCCTTGATGTCCTTATGGCTCTTGTCTGCCATGAGAACTGAGGTGCCGGCGACAAAGCAGGTGCAACCGCCCGGGTTCCTCTGCCCCTTCGCACCCTTGGCCGCTCGAGCGCCAGCCACCATCATGATGAGTTCGGAACTGCGGTAGTACGACTGTCGAAAGCCGCATTTGCTGTCGCTCTCGCCTGGCGGGCACAACCAGGAAAGATCCTCCGAAGCTACCGCAGCGGGCTTCTTGTCGCTCCCGTAGTTGGGGTTGGTGCCCATGGCCCAGATGTCGGGATCGGCTGTCGGGGCGCGCTTGGGCTCGGGCTTTCGGATCTTGGATACGCCGCTGTTGGCGAAGCTGTAGCCGGACTTGGTGTTGTAGTGGAGCCAGCTTGTGGCGCTGTAGCGGTAGCTGCTGGACGTCCAGGACGAGCTTCTGCTGGCGGACCAGCCCCAGGACCAGGAGCCGCTGCTGGTGTAGGTCCAGGTTTCCCACTTGGGCTTCTTCTTGCTGCCTACGTTGCAGGCGCCTCCGTGGTCGCACGCTCCCATGGGGCGCAGGCCGTCGGGGTCGGAGAGCGTGGCGGGGTTGTTGTTGCCGTAGGTGTAGCCCTGCATCTGCTGGGGGTCGGCCGGGTCCATGAGCGGGTCGACGGAGATGAACCGGCCGGTGTCCGGGTCGTATTCGCGGGCGCCGAGGTGGGTGAGGCCTGTGGCTTTGGTGTCGTCGGTGCCGCCTACGAATCCCTTGGTGCCCGGCCAGTCCTTGGGGGCTTCGCCTCGCGGGCCGCCGAAGGGAAGGGTGCGCTTCTGGCTGAGGGCCAGGTCGGCTGCGTTGATGGCGAGTTGGCCGGTGCCGTGGTGATCGGCGAGGGTGAAGTCGAAGGTGCCGTCGTCGTTGCGGATGGCCTGGTGGCTGCCGCCGAGTGTGATGTAGCGGGTGGCCTTGGCCTTGGTCGCGCCCTTGGTGAGGGTGAGCTCGGTGTGGCCGAGGTAGAGGGTGGTGTCGGTGTCGGTGCGGCCGATGAGGCGGTTGCCTTCGGCGTCGTATACGTACTCGGTGACCTTGTCGGCCTCGGTGACCTTGGCCAGGTGCCCTTCGGCATCCCAGGTCAGCTTCTGGCCGTCGCCGCTCACCTTGCGGGTCTTGGTGTTGCCGACGTTGTCGTACTCGAATTCCGACTTGCTGGTACCGGTCGGGCCTGAGGTGGTGACGTCGGTCAGGGTGTGGGCCTTGGGTGTGCCCGCCGGGGGGTAGGTGTAGTCGCGTTTGATGTTCTTGGTGCTGTCGCCGGCCGGGTCGTGCTGGGTTTCGGTTTTCCGGTTGCCGACCTTGTCGTAGGAGAAGGAGTGCCAGTACGGGGCGGGGCCGCCGACCTTGTCCGCTGCGGGGCTCGGGGCGCAGGTCGCCGTCTTCTCGGTCCATGCTTCGGTCAGCCGGGCCAGGTAGTCGTAGTTGAAGCACTGGTTGTCGGTGCCGGTGCGGGAGACGTCGGCCATCGAGCGGACGTTGCCGGACTCGTCGTAGCCGTAGGTGACGTGCCGGTCGACGCCGTTTTGGCCTTCACGGTCGACGCGGGAGGTGGCCAGGCGTTGGGTGCCCCACTCGTAGGTGTTGGTGACCTGGGTCTTCTTCGCCGCGTCGGTGAGCCCGAGCTGGTACTGCAGGGGCTTGCCGGTGTAGCTGTACTTGGTGCTGCTGGTCATGCCCTGTCCGTAGACGGATATGGGGCGCAGCGTCTGGTCTTCGTAGGTGTAGTTGAAGGAGCCGCCGGGCAGTGAGCCGGCCGCCGAGTAGCTGACCGCGGCGGTCAGGCCGGAGGGCTTGTAGGAGGTCCCGGTCTGGTAGGTCCCCTGGAGGCTGCCTTCGGAGGCGGGGATGACGACGGCGGTCTTGGTGGCGCGGTACAGCTGGTCGTAGTCGGTGATCTTGCTGGTGTAGGCCTGGCCGTCGGCATAGCGGGTGGACTCGGCCAGTTGGCCCTTGCCGCCGGTGACGGTGTCGTAGACCCACTTGGCGCGCAGTGTGCCGGTGGTGGAGCTTTCGCGTAGTTCGGTTTTGCGGCCGAGGTTGTCGTAGATGTTGACCAGGGTCACTTCGCGAGCGTCCGTGATGGTGGTCAGCTGGCCGCGGTCGTCATACTTGCTCTTGGCTGTGCCCTTGTCCGGGTCGGTGGTCTCGGTTTGCCGTCCCTGCTGGTCGTAGCTGTAGGTCCAGTCGTTGCCGGCCGGGTCGGTGACCTTCTCGAGCTCACCGCGCGGGGTGAAGCCGTAGGACGTGGTGTCGTAGTCCGCGCTCGCGCTGCGGGTGTGGTGCTGGCGCAGCTCGGTTGTCTTGCCCCGAGCGTCGGTGAGCGTGGTGGTGGCCGTGCCGCCTGCAGGCGGGATCACGGTGGTGCGGTCGCCGCCGTAGGTGGTTGTGGTGGTGTTGAGGACCTTGCCGCCGTCGCCGTTTCCAGCGAGTTGCCGGTTCTCGGTCTCCCGCCCCAGTCCGTCGTAGGTAGTGCGGGTCTGGGTTTCCACCGCCAGGGCGTCGATGGGCTTGAAGAGGGAGGTGGTGGGGGCTTTGGTGGCGTAGTAGGGGGCGAAAGTCTTCGCTGCTAGTCCGCGTTCGTCGTAGAAGACGTCGGTGAGGACGCGCCCGCCCTCGGGGCCGGGGGCCTGGGTCTGGCGTTCGCGCAGGAAGCCGTCGTACAGGGCGTACGAGGTGATCTGGCCGCCGCTGTTGTCGAGTGTCTTGGTGGCGACCGTAGCGGGCTGTCCTTCTGCGACGGTGTATGCGAATTCGTAGCTGGGGGTTGAGCTGCTCTTGCGGTCGGCGAGCCACACCTTGGCCGAGCGCCCGAGAGCGTCGTGCGCGTATTGGGTGATGTTGCCGTTGGTGTCGGTCTGCTTGACCGGGAGGCCGCTGACGGGATCGAGATCCGTTGTCGTGGTCTGGGTCGTAGCTGGGTCCAGCAGAGTGGCCGGCGGTGTGGTGACCTTGGTTTGCGTCGGCCGGCCTGTAGCGGGGGTGTAGGACGTCGTAGTGGTGCGGCCGTCCTTGCGTTCGGTGCGCGTGGGCGCCTGGTCGCCGTCTGCCACGAGATTCGCGGTCAGGTCGGTCTTGGTCAGTTCGCGCCCGTAGCCGTCGTAGGTGGCACCGGCCTCGAGGTAGGAGGCTTTGGCACCGTCGTGGCTCTTCAAGGACGCTGTCGCTGTCGCGTCGCCCTTGGTCGGGGCTGCACCGTAGGTGCCGCCGTCGTAGGCGGTACGGGTGTCGGAGATGACGTCCTTGGACCGGTCAACGGTCGCGTCGCACGCCTTGGCGACGGTCTCCACCCGGGAGGGGAGGTTCAGGATGTTGTCGTCGGCATTGGTGGCGTAGGTGGTGCGGGTGCACTGGTTGTCGTCCGCGGTCGCGCTGTCTCCGCGGTCGTCAACCTCTTTGGCCCGCCCGGCGACGGTGTCCAGGGTGGTGGTGCTGGACGTGGTGCGCCATTTGCTGCCGGCACCGTTGTCGAGCGACGTCCACTCCTTGGTGTACGTGGTGCCGGTGAGGTTGGCTGTGACGGTTCCCCAGTCACGTACCTTCTTCGCGGTCTCGTGATGCCAGGGGCGGTTCACGGACTTGTTCAGGACCTTGCCGTCAGGCTTGTCGAAGCTCAGGGACTTGTACTCGAAGCCCGCCGCCGACCCGTGGTCGGTGATTGCCTCGCCCTCGTCCTCTCCCAGCGTGACGCTGACGGACTTGGTGCCCCCGGTGGTGTCCTTGCGGTCGCCGTCCATGCCGCGCAGGAAGTAGTGCTCGTCCTGCGATTTCATGGCATCTGCGCCGCCTTGGCCTCCGGTCTGGACCCGGACGTGGCCATAGCCGCGCCACTGGGACCACGTCTTGTGCTTTTCCTTGGTCAGACCGTCGTCGTCGTCGAAGTGCCAGGCCGCGTCGCCCAGGTACTCGTATTTGGTGACCTGGTCGGGTGCCCCGCCCGTGCGGTCGGTGGAGGTGACGGATGTGGTGACGTACTTGTTGAACCAGTGCCGTTCGGGGCCGGTGGTGCTGTCGCCTCCGATGTACTGGGGGAAGCAGCGTGTGGTGTTCGTGTGCGGCGTGGGCAGTTTGTCGAAGTCGCAGACGGCGGCGGAGTAGTTGGCGCTGACCTGGCCGCCGTACTCATCTGCCACGTCCGAGAGACGTGCCTTGATGAAGGGTGCGACGCCGTCGCCGGTCTTGTCGAGCCGGTTGGCGAGTTGTTCGTAGTCGAAGGTGGTCTTGGGCAGCGTGATAGCCGGGGAGGCGGAGTGGCCCGTGTGCTGGATGCTCTTGAGCAGCAGCTGGTAGTCGGTGTCGGCCATGCCCCAGTCGTGGGCGAGCTTCCAGGAGTCGACCTTGCCGTAGGTGCCGTCGGCTTTGAGGACCTGTGTGGTGACGTCGGTCAGGCGCTTGCGGGTCCAGAACGACGGCGCCAGACGGCCGTTGTCGCACTTGGTTCCGGCCTTGCAGTTCAGGTCCCAGGGAGTGTCGTACCAGTAGAAGGACTTGGTATCGATGGTGTCCGCGGCGCAGGTTACCCCGTCCTGGGGCAGGCAGCGTTCGGCGTTGTCGAAGACGACCTGGGCCTGGGGCTTGCTGAACATGGCGGAGGACTTCAGGCCGTAGTCGATCCGCTTGAGGTAGCCGCCCCGGGTGTAGGGGGTGTCGCTGTCTTCTTTGAGATTGCGGCCGTAGGAGTTGGTCTCCTTGGCGTAGTGGTAGGAGAGCGCGTTGCCGTGCGGATCGACGACGTAGTCAAGGTTCCAGCGCCAGGCCTGCTGGCACCACGAATCGGCGAATGCGTCCTTGTGGCAGGGCTCGTCCGCGTTGTTGCCGAAGACGGGCGCGTTCCAGGTGGAGTCGGTGGTGTCTTTGCCCTCCGTCCAACCGGGCAGGCGGTTGTAGCCGAAGTAGTAGCGGGTGCCATCCGGTGTGGTGACGCGCCAGTACTCGCCGTCGTTGTCCCCGTTGCCGCGGTCCGCCGACGCCATCCGGACGATGCGGGTGCCATCGTCCTGCTTCAGCTTGAACTCTTCGGTCTTGGGGTCCTTGTCAGGGTCACCGGGCACACGGACGAGTTCACCGCCCTTGCCGTTGAAGGTGAGGGTGGCGTTGTCGTAGGCCCAGCACTGGTCGCCGGGCTTGTTGCCGTCGGCGTTCTTCGCGCCGTCGTCGGAACAGGACTTGTAGCGGCGCTCGATGGAGCCGGGCCACAGGTCGAATCCGTCACCCACCCAGGATCCCTGGTTGTTCGTCCCGCCGGTGCGGCCGTCGATGGAACCGGAGGAGTAGGACAGGCCCACGCTCGGACTCAGTGATCCGGGGACCTCGGGCACTGGCATTTCGTACGACCAGGAGAAGTCGCCGGTATTGAGGTCCGTGCTCCAGGCCGAGGAAGCCGACAGTGCGGTTGCCTTGTAGTCGCCCTTGTCCCCTCCTGTGTCCGCAGCGGCTGCCAGGACCGTCGGGCCCTTGGAGCTGAGTGATACGGCGTTCGCCGTCAGGGTGCGCTTTTCGGTGTTGTTCTCGACCGGGATCGGCTCAGCCGTACGGCAGGCCTTCTTGCCCGGCGTGGTGACGGCGCAAGCAGGCAGTTCGACCAGACGCAGCCGGGAGGCGTAGCTGCCGCCGAAGGCCTCGGCGAACTTGGCGTAGTCGACGGTGACCGCTACCCGGCCCGCGTCGTCTGCCGCCTTTGCGTCCGTCGTTCGGGGCTCGGCTTGCGCTTTGGGGGTGAGGGTGAACAGCAGGCCCTTCACTCCGGCACGTTCAGCCTGCTTGCCCTCGAGCAGCCGGGTCTCGACGCTTCGCGGCTCAGCATCAGTTCGGGCTTTGGTCTTACTGGCGGCGGCCTTCGCCGGAGCGAGGGCCACTGGCAGGTCCTTGGCCTCGACGAATTCTCTGGCGTCCTTCGCTGATGCCTTGGGCAGCGCAACGGTGGCCGCGCCGCTCTTAGGCCAGGTCTTCCTGAGCTGCTGGCTTGGCGTTCGGGGCCTGTTGTAGAGGGGGCGCGGTTTGGCTTTGTTGCCGTTCTTGCCGGCTACGGGCTTCTCGGATTTGGGAAGACCGGGCAGGTTAGTGCCTTCGGCAACCGCCGTCGGTATGGCAACGGCCTGCAGCACGGTGCCGACCATCACCGCCGACAGAGCCAGAGCAAGCCGCCGTCTGAACGTGGGGCGAGCAAGTCGTTCGGATTTAGGTTTCATGCGCGATATGTCCATCACTGCCGGGCGCCGTGTGTGTTCGTGGCATCACACGGCGCGGAACGTGAGAAGAGGAAGAGCCAGGTGTGGGTGGGGTGCGCGCGGCCGCGCGCACCCCTGGCGCCGAGTCAGCTTCCGGCGGGTACGTCGGTTGGGATGTCGAACCAGGAGCCGGCCAGCTCGCTGACCTGGCTGTCGTTGAGCGCTCCCTGGAAGGCCCACACATCGTCCACGGCGCCGGCAAAGTAGCTGCCTGCGGCGTCACCCCTGGCCCTGCCGACCTGCAGGGCCATAGGCGCCTTGAAGCTCAGGACGTTGTCCGCCCAGGCGATGAGGTCCTGGCAGGCCGCGTCGTCCGCGTCACCGTTGCCATCCGCATCCCCGCAGGCGACCTCCTGCAGGACGCCGTTGACGTAGAGGCGGGCTTCCTTCGCGAAGCCGTCATAGACCACCGCAAGGTGATTCCATTCGCGCGCGTCGTAGAACTCCGTATTGCTCACCACGGTGACCGGCGAGTCGGCGCTGTCCTTGGCAGGGAGCGTCAGTTCCCAGCGGCCCAGGCCTTCAGGGTCCTTGGGGTCAGGTTGGAATCGGACCGTGAAGCCGCTTCGCTGCAAACCTGTTCCGCTGACCAAGGCCACACCGTGGTCCGGGATCGCTGCGGCCTGAGCCCAGGCGGTGACAGTGAAGCTGGCACTTGTGTCGATAGGCGACAGCACGGTGCCCGCGTACGCGTCTGTTCCGTTCAGCTCCAGCCCGCTGTTGTCGATCATTCCTGATCCGAGCTTTGCGCCGCCGCTCAGATTCATCGGACGCTTCACAGCCGAGAGGTCCGGTGTGGTGGAGCCGGTGGCGTCGGTCGCTTCGAAGTTCCAGCGTCCCTTGACCAGCGGCCGCTGCTTGAACATCTGCTGCACCTCCTCCGCCGACACCGGTCGGTCCAGCAGGCGCACATCATCAATGGTGCCCGGGAAGTGGTTCTCGACCTGGCCGCTGTAGCTGCCCGCCCCGAGGTACATGGACTGGTCGGCGTAGAAAGCCCCGGCCAGTGGGACCGAGCCGGCTTTGGCTCCGTTGACGTACAGCGTGAGGGTATTGGCGACGGTGTCGTGCACGCCCACTAGCTGGGCCCACTCCCCCACGTAGGCGCTGTCGCCCTCGGGCTGCATGGCACGGATCGGGGTGGCATCGGCGGCATCAGCCGAGTACTGGTTGACCGCCCACCGGTTATAGGTGGAGGAGTAGTACAGCTCGAAGCCGGGGCGTTCCTTGCCTGCCTGCGCGGTGATGATCGCTGGGCCGTCCGGTTTCTTGTCGAGCTTGGCCCAGGCAGAGACGGTGAAGCTGCGAGATGTGTTCACGTGCGGGCCGTTGGTCTGGCCGATCTTCGCGTAGGCGTCAGTGCCGTTGAACGTGGCGGCCTTACCCGCGATACCGGGGACGCCGGTGGTGACACCGCCGTTGTACTTGGCTGGCAGCACGCCGCCATGTCCGGCGATCTCCTTTGCATCGGCTGCTTCGTCGAGGTCGAAGATGGCCAATGCGGGGCGGCCAGGGTCGCCGACCGTCTGCTGGGCGTGCAGCTTGTCGATCTCGTCCTGCGCCAGCGGCTTGTCGAACAACTGCACATTGTCGACCGCGCCGGGGAAGAACGCCGAGGGCGCACCGTTGTAGGAGGCGGCTCCCAGCTGCAGGCCGCGGCGTGCCTCCCACGGGCTGTCATAGGCGGTCTTGCCGACCAGCTTGCCGTCGACGAACAGTTCCAATACGTCGCGGACGGAATCGTAAGACCCGGCCAGATGCGTCCACTTGTCCGGCGCAACACCGCCGGGCTGATCCGCCATCGCGCGGGCGATCCCCGCATCCGCGGTATCGGTTTTGTACTGGTTGAACGCCCAGCGGTCATACGTCTTGGAGTAGTAGAGCTCGAAGCCCGGCGAGTGGTTGCCCGGCTGGGTGGCGATGACCGCCGCCCCCTCGGGCACCTTGGACAGTTTCACCCACGCCGAGACCGCGAAGCCACCACTGGTGTTGACCACCGGGATGTCGGTGGAGGCGTAACCGTCGGTTCCGTTGAGGGAGAGGGCTGTGCCCTGCGCCCCGGCTGCTCCCAGGGTTGCCCCGCCGTGCAGTTGCGCAGCGCGCGGGGGTGTGGAGCCCTTGGATTCACCGGTGCCTTCCGCCTCGTCCAGTTGCCAGGTCGCCCGGTCCGGCTGGCCGGCCTTGACCCGGTACTGGTAGGTGCGGATCTCACTCCCGTTGCCCGCAGTATCGAAGGCCTGGGCCGTGAAGAAGTTCAGCCCCGGCTTGGCGGGAAGTACTTTCGCGCTCTTCGCGGCACCACCGGATGTGGTGATCTTGTTCTTCGAGCTGGGGTCGGTGTTGATGCCATACCGGTAGGACGTCACATCGCTGTCGGCAGCCTTCAGGTCGAAGGAGCCGTACTTGCCAACGCCGTCATACCAAGGATCATTCGGGTCCTCCGAGTCGGAAGCCGGGTATTCGCCCGAGGACACCGCTGGCGCCTTGGGGACCTTGGTGTCGTAGACGAAGTAGCAGGCGGTCGGGTCGCCCGCGTACGACCAGGGCGAGTACTGCGCCCCGTCGTAGACGCGTGCGTACCAGTTGACCTGCTTGTTTACCGGGATCTTCGATGAGGGCAGGCTGATCGTGTAGTCAGAGCCGGACTTCTTCGACGTAGTGCGCTCTGGCTTCCAGCTGCCGCCGTCCCACTTAGCCTGGAACTGCACCGAGACGCTGTCGCCGTCCGGGTCCTTCACATTGTTGGCGTGGATCTTTCCCAGGGTGCGGACGCGTGCAGCGTCATCGGACCGCTTGCAGGTGCCGCCGTACTCCATCGTCAGCTGCGACATCTTCAGCTGAGAGGGCGGACGGTTGTACTTCACCCGCAGGAACGCCTTGTCCGAGAACCGCTTCCAGCCGTACTTGTCGGCCTCGCTGTCCGCGCGCAGACCGAACGTCATTGTCGAATCCCGGCCGTCGGCCGCAGACTGCACGGCGGATTTCACCGAGAACTCGGCGTCCTTGGACGCGCAGCCCGGGTAGCCGTAGGCGAAGGACTTCGTCGACAGTTTCTTGTCCCAGAATCCGGAAGCGTTCTGCGAGTTCCAGGTTGTCGCGGACGTGATGCCCTTGGTCTGCCACAGCTCCACGCTGCGGTCCGAGCAGGAAGCCGACCAGGTGTTGCGGACCACGAACTCGGCCGACAGGATCGTCTTACCTGCGAACTTGGACACCGGGATGCGGTAGAAGAGCCGCTTGGTGTCGTTGGGCTGGCAGTAGTCCCAGTTGCAGTAGCCCATGCCCGCGTCGTGATCACCGTTGAACTTCCACTGCGGCGAGGAATCCCAGTACTTCGACGCCATCGTCCAGGCCGAGGCACGCGGCGAGTACCACTGCGGATCGATGAACACTGGATAGGTGGTGCCCTTGCCCTTCAGTACCTCCGCATCCGGGGTCAGCACCAGCTCCTTGCCGCCGGCGGGGACATCCACCCCCACCGGTGCGAGCTTGCCGGACTCACCCGCCGCGGGCTCCTCCCCAGACTGCGACGCTGCTCCGCCGTCATGCGATGCGACACCCCTGGATGACGCGGACCTGGTGGCCCGCACACTGTCCGTGCCGGGGCTGGAGTCCCACATCATCGGCTTCGGCGCCTCAAACACCGCGCCCTTGGCACCCTTGTCCAGTGCCTGGAGCTCGCCCTGGGCGGTCTCCTTCACCTCCATGCCATCCGCGGCCAGCTTCAGCCGCAACTCCGCCAGGGCCGAACTTTCTGCGGCCCTGGCCGACTTCACCACCAGTAGCTGCGTGAACCCGTCCTCCTGGGCTCCCATCCGCAGATCCACGTCGGGAAGCACATCGGTATAGGTGGCCGTCTCCCCCTCCAGCCGCGGAGCGGGCAACTTGCCCGGCCACGACAGCGCCAGCTCACGGCCGGACTTCTCCATGCGCACCAGCGGCATATCCCCGCCACCGGAGAACTCCAGCCCCACCGTGGTCACCTTCGGCGCGACCGCGCCCTCGGCGGACTTGACCAGGTCGGTATTGACCGGCTTCCACGCGTCCCCCACCCGGGCGCGGACCGGGCGCAGGTACTCCCGCGCCTCGAGGTTCCCGTCGGCCGTGGCATACACATCGCTGCTCGCACTGCGCAGCGACGTCACCTCCACCGGCTTACCGGTGCGCTTGGCCTGTGCCAGGGCCGCCTCCGTGCTCGGCCTCTGCGCATCGGAACCCTCATCTGCGGACTTCGTCGCCGCGGATGCGACACGAGGGGCGCCCGTCGCGGTTGCCGCCGAAGCGAGTCCCACAACGATCGCCACGCTGACCAGACCCGCCAACGCTCCGGACCCACCACGCGAACGCACGTGCCTCCACATATCCCACCCCGGCCCATCACAAAGATGAAGATTGCCTGAACATGGCAACCAAGCGGCGACTGTATGTAGTCATCAAGTAAGAGATCTAGAAGGAGTACTTGGGGCGTACGGGATAAAGAGGCACTTCTCTCCTGTGGCGTTACTCACGGTTGCATTGAGGTCGGGAACAAGTTGATAACGGTCCTGCAGTCACGACCTGACGGCAGCTCAATGTCTCCCGCAGCGACAGCCGAGAAGCACCTGAGGGGCCGTCGCCTCTGGGCCCGGCCAGCAAGGCGTACGCGGTCGCGCCCGCAGCCGACTCCTCGCAATCGAACATCGAGGCAACGCTCCGCGACGTCTCCCCAAGATCCGGGCCAGGACCCCCGACTCGCCTACCCAGCCAGCAAGGCCGGCAACGCGGGCGCCACGGACGCAAGCGATCCCTGCAGCGAGCGTGTGGAGCACTCAGCCGCTGGCGCCGTCTGCCCGCGAACCAGCCCCTCGCCCTGGCCGGGAATGCAGACCGCAGTACCGACGCCCTGCGGGAGCACCGTCCCGGCTCCGCAAGGGCAGGATCGGTTACGGGCTATGTAAGTGACGGCTGTGTCCGTGCACCGGTCTGAGAAGACCGCGACGGCGCCAAGATCGGCTGGGTCCGGCACCAAGTCCACCGCAGCTCGGTGTCACGGACATGAAGCGGACGAACAATTCCGGGGCGGGGCTGAGCCCCACCAGTGCCCGGACCGTGTCCTGCCCCTCGTCGGGCACGCTGGGGACCGAGTGGGACAACACCTTCGTCCACGGAATCAAGCGCAAGGGTGCCCAGCCGGGTGTTCCCCTGGACTACAGCCGGTACCTCAGACTGCGCAGGCAGGGTTCTCAAAAGGGTGGCTTCGCCTATGTCTTTCCGGAGCTCAGCCGCATCAACTTCCGTCTCGCTTACACCGATCAGCAGCTTGCGAACCTGTCCATCACTACGGCCCGCACCCTCACCACGGAACACCAGGAGTACCGCGTCAGCGTCGACCTCACTGACGAGTCGAGCCTGGCCGACGCCCTGGAACTCGCCAAGCTCGCCTACAACGCCACATGAACCAACTCAGCCACCGCACCAACAGATGGGAAGCCGACGTGGATCTACGGCCGCACCAACGTGAAGCCGTCGACGTGGTTCTTCAGGAACTCGAGTTGCCTGCAGGGTTGCGTATTCCCGAGCGAGGGCTTCGCACGCAGGTGATCATGGCGACCGGGTCCGGGAAGACCCGGGTGGCGGTACGCAGTGCGGAGGAGCTCCACGCGGGCCGTGTGCTGGTGCTCGTGCCCTCGCTGGACCTGTTGGCGCAGACCGAAGCCGCCTGGTGGGAGGGCGGACGTCGGGGGCCGAGGATCGGAGTGTCGTCGCTGCGGGGCGAGGAAGCGTCCTTCCCCAACACCACGGACGTAGACGAGCTGGTGGAATGGACGCGGGGCCTGGAGAAGGTCACGGTGTACGCCACGTATGCCTCGCTCGGGTTGGGGACGCTGGAGCGGGCGCACGCTGCGGGTTTGGCGGCCTGGGACCTGATCGTCGTGGACGAAGCCCACAGGGTTTCCGGCCGGATCGGGAAGCCGTGGGCGGTCGTCCATGACAACCAGAAGATCCCCTCCCTGCGCCGTCTGTATATGACGGCCACGCCTCGGCTGTGGCAACTCGGGGACGAAGACGAGGCCGGCACACCGGGCGAGTTGGTCGCGAGCATGGACGACGACCCCGATGGGCCCTTTGGCAGCAGGGCGTTCACTTTGACGCTCTCGGAGGCCATCGACCGGGGAATCTGCGCCCCCTACCAGGTTGTCTGCGTGGACGTCACCGACACCGCGCTGCAGGCCGCGCAGCTCCTGGGCGCGGAGGGCCGCTCGGACCAGGTGCGCGGAGCGCGGCTTGCCGCTCTGCAGACCGCCCTGGTGAAGGCGTCTGCGGAGGAGAGGTTCCGCCGCACGCTGGTCTTCCACCACATGGTGAAGGAGGCCGAGGCGTTCGCGGCCGGCCTTCCCGACGTCGCCACGCAGCTGCACGCATCCGACCCCGAGCTGTACCCGACGACGATCTGGGCGGACTGGCTGTGCGGCGATCACAAGCCGCTCCACCGCCGCCGGCTGCTCGGGGAGTTCGCGGCCGGGATCGCCACGGACGGCACCGTCGTGGAGAAGTGCTTCTTGTGCTCGGTGAAGGTCTTGGGTGAGGGGGTCGATACCAAAAGATGTGACTCCGTGTACTGGGCAGATGTACGCGGGTCGATGCCGGATCTGGTCCAGGCGGTGGGGCGGGCGCTGCGGATGCAGCCGGGCGAGGGCAAGGTGGCAAGCCTGGTCGTGCCGGTGCTGCTCGGTCCCGGTGAGACGGCGGACAACATGCTCACGTCCCGGGCGTTCGGCGGGTTGGCCAAGCTGTTGGAGGCGCTGCGGGCACACGACGCCCGGATCGTGGAGACCCTCGCGGAGCAACAGGCACCGAGCCGCTACAAGAACGGCAGCGGGAAGAGCACGGGCGGGCGCGGTGAGGGCCCCGGGGGCGTCAGAGGCCCCGCCAAGGCTCTGCTGAAGTTCTCCACGCCCCGCGACCCGGCCGCGCTCGCCGCGTTCATCAACCTGCGCGTCCTCAACCCGGAGCACGAGCACTGGCGGCGTGGGGTGGAGGCGGCCGTCATCTACGCCCGTGTGCACGGCGATTTGAAGGTGCCGTTCACGTTCCGCGTGCCTGCCGTCGACGGCCAGGAGGCGGAAGCCGCGGGGTGGCCTGCCTCGCTCGCCTCCTTCCCGCTGGGGCAGTGGACCGCCGACGCCCGCCGCTTCTACGCCCGCGGCGACATGGACGAAGACCGCGTCGCCCAGCTGGAGAAGCTGGGCATGATCTGGTCCCACTTCGACGTCGCGTGGGAGGAGGGTCTGTCCGCCGCGCGCGGGTGGGCCGCCGAACACGGCCACCTCCTGGCCCCGCTGGACGCCACCTACCAGGGCGCGAAGGTCGGCATCTTCCTGAAGAACGCGCGGGCCGCCGCCCGGAAGGCGCAGGAGATCGAGCAGCGGCGTGCCGAGGGGCTGCCAGTTCAGTCGTCGGCCGGGGCCTTGTCGGACGAGCGGCGCGAGCAGCTGGAGGAGATCGACGCGTCCTGGTGCCCGTCGTGGCCGGTGATGTGGCAGCGGTGCTTCCACCTGGTCCGGATGCACCTGGACGCGGGCAAGGCGCTGCCCACCGCAGCGGGCGAAGTCCTGCGCCAGGGCGAGGATCTCGGACGGTGGGTCCAGTCGGTGCGGCTCGGGTGGGATCAGCTCACGACCGTGCAGCAGTGGATGTGCGAACAAGTCCTCGGGATCGAGCCCGCCAGCGAGGACGAGAAGCCCAAGCGCCGTACACAGGCCGACAAGTGGGCGCTGAACTACGAGGCCGCCCGCCAGTTCTACGAGCGTGAGGGGCACCTTCAGGTCCCGAGGAAGCACGTCGAGCGGATCGTCGGCGAGGACCAGGAGGAGCGGGAACACAAGCTGGGCGCCTGGATCGGGAACCAGCGCAGCCGGGCCGCGGCGCTGACGCGGGAGCGGATGGAGCAGCTGTCCGCGATCGGGATGCGGTGGTCGTGATGGGCGTCGTCGCCACCGCAGCCGCGGCGCTCGCCGCCGGCTACCTGCTCGGGCGACTGCGCCCGTGGCGGCGACTGGGCGACTGGGCGGCCGATCAGGTCCGCTTCACCGGGGCATGGGTCCGGGGCGGCGCCGCCCGCCAGGCCGTCGTCGTCCTGGTCCACGCCGTCACCGCGCCGCGCACCAGCTGGCGCATCATGCGCGCCCCCGGCCACCGAGACGCAGACGACGACAAGGGAGGCACCGCGTGAGCACCGAGCAGCACGACGCCGACGCGTACGGCCAGGAGCTGGCCCGCATCAGCACGAGGCCACGGCGGCGCGGCTCACGGTCTTCCAGGCCCTGGCCGCCGCCGGGATCCAACACGAGCAGGCCGACGACATCGTGGTTCGTCGGTGAAGGCTGGGCCCAGAAGAGGCGGCGGCGTGTCGCCGCTTAACAGGACACGCGGCCGCCTAGGGTGTGGCGTACGGGCTGGGACGGTCCGAAGGCTGGCAATCCGCCCGGGCGGAGCTGCAGGTGAGCCTCTGAGGGTGCGATGCCCGTGTCCCGCGCAAGCCCTGATGCACTTCTTCCTCGATGCCCTGTGCCCAGCGGCCGTATAGAGCCCGGGTGATCGGCCGCGGAAACGGGACCCTTGTGTCGCCTCACACCCAGGACCGCGCTCAGCGAAAGCTGCTCCTCGACCAACTGAACGCCGACTGTCGAGCCGTTGTGCGGGACAGCAGCGGGCGAATCTCGATCGACAACGCCGACAGTGCCGCGCAGCACGCCTTCCAGGCAGTTCTGGCCACGTTCCTGCTGACCACGCTGCGCGCCTCGCATCCGCTGGAGACGCCGATCGGCGCATCCATGTCGAGCACGAGCGCCTATGTCAATGTCGTCGTCTCCCACCCTGGCAGGCTCGACATCCACACCAACACGGCTTGCCGTGTCGCCTCGCGGATCCTCCCCCTGACCACCGAAGCCCACGGCCCGCACGGAATCCCGGGCCTCAGGCTTCAGGGCATCGGAGTGCGACGCCTGCGATTGGTGCACCTGCCCACCGGCGGGCGCCTCGACCTCATCGACTCGCGCTCCCCCGGCGGCAGCCGTCGCGACTTCGCCCAACGCTTCCGCGGTGATACGCGGTGGCACTGGAAGCCCGGCTATACGCATCTGTGGGACCGTGCCGATCTCCACCCGAGCGAGGCGCTTCTGGAGCAGCACTGGGCGCCTCGTCCGTGCATGCTCCTGCGCAGCGCTCTGATGGCCAGAGCAGCACTGCTGTGGGGCGAGTTGAACATTCGCCCGTGGTGGACCGAGCAAGCCCTCCGGGGCCTGCCAGAGTTGGCCTGGGACAGCTTCGCGGATGGGCCCGGCGCCCACGAGGTCGGGGCAGTCCTGACCGAGTCCCCTTCCAGGATCCCCGGCGCCCGCTACGAGCCGATCACCGATCGCTCCGGTCTGCTTTCCCTCGCCGGTGCCGCGCTCTGGCTGCGCGCTCGATAGGTGGCAGGCCGAGTTGCTCCTCCTCGAGGAGGAGCAACTCGGCGGTGGTGTTCGTTGCGTTGCGCGCCCGGCTCAGCGGCGCAAACGCGCGAGCCAGCCGGCGGACTTCTGGTTGAGGGGGTCCACTTCCCTGTGCGCCGGCTCTTGGCGCTCCCGTGTGCCAGGACCGGCGACGACCGCAGCGGCCTGCTGCTTGCAGCCGTCGCACAGCTGCGGGTGCGAGTCCTTCGAGGCGCCCCAGTCCTTCGGCTGTACCGCCTCCCAGCGGGCGTCGGTGAACTTCGCCCCGCATCCGGTACAGACAGGACGTCGGGCCTCGAGCTCGGCTGCCTGCTTCACCGCCTGCTCCTGGGCCGCCCGCCGTACCTGTGCCTGGTACTCCAGCTGACGGGCCCTGGTCTCTTCTGCCTCGCGGGCGTCGGCAGCGTCACGGGGCGGGTTGCCGATCGCCTCCAGGAGCGGCTCCATGTCGTCGCGGCCGAAGCGCAGGAACACGGGGCCGGCCGGTCCGTGCTCGCGGAGATTGCCCAGTCCGACAGCGACGATCTTCCCGTCGTAAAGATGGTGGCCGCCGCGCTGCCGCTCCCCCCCCGTCGCAGGATCGTGGTAGCCGACCACGATGGCTGGTGCTGCTGTGCGGACCATGTACGTCAACGACCGGCTTCCCGGGCGAACGGATCGCCCGGGAAGCCCAAGTCACGGGCGATCGGTGGACTCGATGCTCCCCATGTAGCTCTCGAGCAGGTACTCGTGGACTGCCTGCTCGGGAACCCGGAACGACCGCCCGACACGGATCGCGGGGAGATGACCGGAGTGGACCAAGCGGTAGACCGTCATCTTGGAGACCCGCATGACAGAGGCCACTTCCGCGACGGTCAGGAAGGCGACCTCGTTGAGCGGGCGCTCCCGATCACCCTCGCTTCGGATCCGCCGGGCTTCCCTCTCCTGGCTCTCGCGGTTCTCATCGGGCTGCTGGACCGGCGGCGGCGTTGACTCTGCCATCCAGTCGAGCAGCTGGTTCTTGCGCTGCGCCAGGTTCTGCTCATCGATGTCCACCACGGCTTCTGTCTGGTGCAGCATGTTCCCGATCAGGAGGTCGGTTTCGATGGCGCGGCTCTGCTCGTTGTCCGTCATTCCTGCTCCCCCTCTCCCTCTCGCAATGTGCCCGTCTCGACTGATTCCGCGTCCGAAAGCCCGACAGCCTCGCGCAGCGCTTGCCGGGCCTTGGCCACGTGTTTGCGCACTCCCGATGCCTGGATGCCCAAGATTTCCGCGATACGCAGCGCAGACTGCTGCTCAATGAAATAGAGCAGGGCAACTTCCCTGCGCCTGGGCGGAAGTTGGCGGAACACCTGCCAGCAGCGATCTAGATCTTCCCGGGCAAGGATCGCATCAGCCGGGTCGGGGCTGACGCGGGCGTACAGCCGTTCCACATCAGCCTGCAGTCGGCCCCCGAGGGTCTCCCGTCGGATGCCGTCGATCCACCTCCGTCGGCACACGCTGCGCAGCCAGTTGCGGCGCTCCTCCGCATCCAGGCTGTCGAGTGACTCGTTCCATTGCATAAAGGCGGCCATGAACGTCTGCTGCACGAGGTCATCAGCCGCGGCCTGGTCCCCGCCGGTCCGCACCATGGCATAGCGGGTCAAGCCGTTAGCCTCCCGCTCCCATAGAGCGGAGACCTGTTGCCCCTTCTCCTGACCTTGTTGCGTCACACCGGTTTCCCCCTGATCCGTTTCCAATGGCGCTCCGACGTGCACCTGCATGGCAGGCCCCCCTCGTCCCCGCTCCTGGACCACCACCGTGCCGCCAGGAGCCTGGCGTACCAATGCGATCAGGGTGGCCCTGCGCTGCCATTCCGCCAGGAACGCGGCAGCGCCCGCAAGAGCAGGGAGTAGACACAACGCCACCCACCACCTGGACTGCGCAAGGACAGGCCCCAGCAGGCTGGCCCCGTGCTCTACGAGAGTGTTCACATCACAGAGTCGAACGGCCCGCCCAAAGTGCTGCCTCCGATCCCAAGATTTTCTGGATCGAGACGCCAGCCTCGTAACCGAGGCCGATCACATCCGAACCGCCGGGCCGTTGCCGACCGCGTAAACCAGTCGAAGGTGGTAGGAGCTACCACCGCAGGTCAGAGGTCAGATGGCGGGCGATTACCCAAAGTGGGTAATCGCCCGCGCGGTTACCCGGAGCCGGTACGGAACTGCGAGAACCAACCGCCCTCAGCCCGCGGCTCGGGCACCACCTGGTCCAGCTCCTGGTGCTCCGGAGCGGCCTGGTCGGCCTGGCGTTCGGCGGTGAGGACCTGCTGCTTGCAGGCGTCGCACAGGTGCCGGTGAGTGTCCCGTGGGGCATCCCACCCGACGGGCTCCGTAGCATTCCACCGTTCGTCGGTGAACTTCGTACCGCAGTTCACGCAGAGGGGGCGGCGTGCTTCCCGCTCGGCCTGCTGCTGCTCGGCCGCACGACGCAGCTGCTCCTGGTGCTCGCGGTTGCGGGCCTCGTGCTCGGCCCGCCTTCGTGTGTCGGCTGTCTCGCGGCGGGGGTTGCCGATCGCTTCCAGGAGGGGCTACATGTGGTCGCGGCCGAAGCGGTGGAACGCTGGTCCGGCCGGGCCGTGCTCGCGCAGGTTGCGCATCCCTGTCGCGATGATCGGGATCTTGTGGCCGTAGAGGTGGTGGTCCTCGTGCCGCTCCCCTTGCCACAGAGGGCGGGTGAACTCTTGCAGGCGCGGGACAGTTCTGTTCGGGTCGCGGGCGCCAAGGTGGTTGAACACCAGCAGAACGGGCGGATGCGGCCTATCGCCGTATCGGCCCTCAGGGACGGTCCAGCGCGTACGCCACATCGGGCGCTCCGTGCCGTCGGTGTCCTTCACCTTCCGCCGGAAGAAGCGGGCGTACTTCTCCAGCTTGGCGGCGAGCTCCTCTGCGGTCTCGTGGCAGTTGTCGACCTCGATGAACAGCAGCGGCACCCCGTCCTGCGGGGCGGTGAGCACGATGTCGGCCTGAGCGCCGCCCTTACCGGGCGCGTTCCAGGAGCCGGTGGCGGGCAGCGGCACCTCGGTCCAGTACGAGGCGATGGAGCCGATGCCATCGGGTGCGTCGACGGCAGCCTGGGCGGCCGCCTGGACTTCGGGCGGGTCCTCGGTGAGCTTGGCGAGGTTCGGCTTCGGTCGCAGCATCGCGATCACGGTCTCGTTGACGGCCATGGGATGCGAGGCGCCGCTGGAGCCCGCACCGCGGGCGGTGGAGCCCATCTCCGTCACCGGGCGCCGCAGTTCGTAGGAGGCGGCTTGAAGGCCCTTGGGGGTCAGGTTTCGCAGCCTCTCCCCCGTCGTAGTGGAGCCGCCGTTCTCGGACAGGCCGTGCTTACGCATGTCGGAGAGCGCACCGGTGTGCGAGGCGTTGCGTGCGGTCTTCCGCTCGAACGGGGTCTTCTTGTCGGTGTGCCTAAAGCTCAGGTGTGGCGCGCCGATCCGCTGGATCTGATCAGCGGTTGCCACCTTCAACGCTCCCAGCACGCGCAGCACATCGCCGCGGTGATTGTTCGTCGATCCCGCCGGGTTGGTCTTACGCTTCCCCGCCATCAGCCCCGTCCCTCCACATGCCGCGCAAGGCCACCGGCCGGGCGCCGGCCTGCGGCAGCAGAAGGCACCGGGCCCCCGAACCCGATGCTCTCCTCCTCCACTGACATCCCCACCAAGTACAAGAGGAGAGAAGAGGGTTGTGACGACGCGGCAGGCGCCCGAGTCTGCGGTGTGGCCAGGGCGTTTTCCCTCTCTCCTGATGTCCGGCACCAAAGGGGGTTCCCAAGTGACGTCCGAAGTGAGCGCCGTAGGGGCGCGCTTCGGACGCCACAGTGCTGGTCGGCCTCATGGTCGGGACGTGCATGCCGGGGGCCGGCTGCTGGTCGGTGTGCCGTCATCGCCGTATCTCTTTCGCGTCGGACCGACCCGGCCGGGTCGGCGATTGAGCCAGCAGCGTGTACGCCCCCCCCCTTGACCGCGGTCTGACGGCGGCCGGTAGCGAACCTGGTCTAGGAGAAACGCGGCCTCACACGGGCGGTTGCAGAGCTGGACAAGGGGGGTCAGAGTCGGGCTTGTGGCCGGACCGACCACGGTGGACAAGGGGCGCTTCCCTGCATGCCCGGCCCATCGCTTCTGGCTCGCCACGCCCCGGACTCAGGGAAGAAGGACCTCTCCCTGCAAGGTGGAAGAGGTGTCAGCAGACGTCAACCGCCCCTGGCCAGCACAAAGGCCTCCGATTGCCCAACCACGCTGGTACTTACGTCGGTACCCACCCTGGGACGCACGCCGGTACCGGCACCGTCAGCCCAACATCGACCCCACCAAGGGTGGTGAAGTACGGGTGTCGGCGGGACCCGATGGTCGACTCCCACCACAGAGCCTGAAGCAGGCGCGGTAGGCCCGACCACCACAGGTCACAGACGCCGCGCCTCCCAACGACACACGAGCACCGCTTCGTACATCCCCGCTCCATGCCTACGTTCCCCCGCGCACTCGGTACGCACCGACCGCACCGGATGCCGCGCATCGAGTTCCGACAGTTCGGTGCGTTTCTCCTTGACCCCGGCCACGGTCAAGGAGAAACACGGCAGTGCGCACCCGGGTGGACGCACGACATCGTCACCGGTGATGTCGTGCACTCGTCGGTGTGCACCGGCCGCTGAGTGCACCGCACCGGGTGCCCTCAGCGGCCGGCTTCTCGCCGCGGTGCAGCCCGATGGCCGGGGGTGCGTTCTATGCGGCTGAACGCTGGTAGTGGGACGGCAGGGCCTGTGCGAGCCAGTCGGGGGTGGCGCCTGCTCCCACCAGCCGTCCGCACTCCTGCCCTGTGTCGCGGCCGACGCGGGCGCGCCGGAAGTGGATCCCGATCTCGCCGCGACGGCCTCCTCCCGCATCGAGGGTGTACCAGCAGTTGCGCTCTGCTCCCTGGTCGCAGTCGCACGGCTTGCACACGCAGTGCTCACGGTCGGCCCTCAGCGGCATCCCCCATACCGGGTGGGTCAGGTACGCGAGGAGCGCCTCATGGTCCATAGGGACGTCGTGCTCGTAGCGCAGCTCGAACTTCCAGCCCAGTCCGTGCTGCCAGTGCCTGACGCAGTACGGCTTGATCACGGTGTGGAAGAGGGCAATGCGGCGCAGCAGGCCGCTGGCAACCCACGCGTGGTCTGCTCGTTCCTCCTGGCAGGCGTGGTCTGCGGCCAGGTAGTCGGACTCGAACGAGGTCAGCGCGGGCGCGTCCCATAGGGGGACAAGACGGCCGTCGTGGCATGAGGTGCGGTGTGTGGAGACGATGGTCCGCCACTGTGTGGGGGCCGGTCCGGTGAGGGTGACGCGGGCGTCGGTGCCGACCAGGCCGAGGTGGAGACCGGCCGCGTCGATCCCGAGAAGCCTGATCCCGGCGATGCCTCCCGGGGCTCCTTCGTCTTCGTCAGGCCCGGTGTACTGGGTGGGCAGGAGAGACAGCAAGGAGTGCTCCGGCAGGGAGTGCTCGGGGCCGAGTTTGGGATCGAGCTCCACGACCAAGTGGTCGGCGCCGGGGCGGACATGGGCGACGCCGGCGGGATGGGCACAGTAGTCGGTCGTGCCGCCCAGCCGCTCGAACACGGCTGCCTCCAGGCGGGCCTGGTCCCGGCTGACGGCTGCCGGAACCGGCTCCTGCACCTGGAGGGCTTGGAGGTGCTGGAGGCTGGGCTGGTGCCCGAGGCCAGTACATCGGGCACGGTAGCGGGCCTTCTGGTTAAGAATGTCGCCGTGGCTCATCAGCGTTCCTGACTGCGGACCGTCCGGCCCCGGTACGCACAGATAGGTGCGAGCGGGTTGCGCGGTGTGGCATGAGGTCGGGGCCTGGCTCCTTCGCATCCGCCGGTAATGCATGAGGGCGTCTGGCCGGAGAGCGCCCTGCGGATGCTGGCCCACCGAGAGGGCCGCCCAGCAGTCTGCTGCCGTGGCGGCCCGCCGGTACAACTGACGGGCCGCCACGGCAGCTCATTCATTCGTCCGAGTGACGGCTTCAACGGACGGGCTCGGTACGTGCCCGGTGGATGCTCGGCATTGCGCAGCCAATCAGCGGCCGGCTTCTGGCCCGCGGTGTCGGTCCGGCTGCTGGGGGCGGTGGGCCCGCTGGTCATCCTCGCGCGCCGGGCGCGGTGCGGGGGCGCCCTCTGAGTTGGCGTACTTCTTCGTCCTCGCGGCGGCTCCGTCGACGGCCTTCGTGACGGCGTCCGTCACACGGCGCAGCTGCTCGGAGGTGAAGTCCAGGGCCTCCACGTCCGTGCGTGATGCCTTCAGGGCCCGCAGCGCCGCCACGTCGACCACCGACCGGGGCTTGTCCTCCGTCTCCGGACGGTCGGGGTTGGCGTCCTGGCCCGCGAGCAGCAGTTCGGGCATCGCGGCTTGCTGGTGCGCGGCGACGTCGTACCCCCGGCCCCGCACGACGGTGGTGCGCAGCTTTGCCCGCAGCGCCGCGCCAGCGAGGACGGCGCGGTCGTAGCGCAGCGGGACGCGGGGTATCTCCCACTCCCCCGCCCCCTGTCCCGGCGGCCGGGGATCGGCCAAGGCCGGTGCGCCGGGGTCGGCCGGAGGCAGTCGGTCCGGGTCGGGGACAGCGGTCGGCGGGCGCCGGGCAGATACGAGATCGGACAGCGCCCACCGGGCCGTGTAGAGGCGGTAGTCGGCCTCCAGGCCGCGCACGGTCTTCGGCTCGCTGATGTCCAGGCAGTGGGTGGAGATGGCGGCGGCCACGATTTGATCGTCCAGGCCGGGGTCGCGGCGGCGGCCGCGCAGGACCAGGGCGAGATGGCGGCAGGCTTCGGCGAGCAGGTGCCGGCGGTGGAACCGGCCGCCGCCGTTCATCACGAACACCACCGCGGCGACGTCGACCACGGCGGCGACCCGGGCCCAGATCGCGACGGCTGCGGCGCGGGCGCGCTCGAGGAGCGAGTTGATGACGTCGGCGGCCACCTTGGAGGTATCGATCGCGCTCTGCTTCCAGTCAGCGCGCAGTTGCGCGAGCGCCCGGGCCTTCTTCTTGGGCGGTCGGGTCTTGTGGGCGGCCATCCGCATCAGTTCCACCCGAGCCCGCTCTGAGACCGCGGACAGGTACTTCAACTCGCCCTCGTCATCGACGGCGGTGACGTACTCGTGCTCCAGGTCCACCAGGCAGGCGGCGATCTGCCCCCCGCGGCTGGCGGTCCACCGGATCAGCTCGTGCGGCACACCAGCAATCTCCATGACGGGGCGGCGGCCCGCGGAGACGGTGCGCGGCTCGGTCGCCAGCCCCAGCACCTCACAGACCTCAGCGGCCACGACCTCGTTGTAGAGCGAAGACGCGGCGACCGTGTTCTCCAACACGATCTCCGAGTGGATCGACCCCCACTTTCCGTCCAGACGCTGCCCCTTCACCGACAGCAGCACATGATCGTGAAGCAGCGGCATCCCGGAGCGTGCCTCGTAGTGACGGAAGCGGGCCGCGACCAGATCGCCGGGCGGCCGGGCCCTGTAGATGCCGTCCTTGCCGTACCGGATCACCGCCGACTCGTCCTCGATCCACTCCAGCACCCGCTCGATCGCACGGTCGTGCGCGGCCTCGATCACCCGCCGCGTCTCCTCATCCCCCAGCGCCCACAACAGGTAGATCGTCGGCTGCGGCCGGAACACGAGATCGAAGCCCGTGACGTCCACCCGGCGCCCCAGAGCGCCAGCTCGCAACGCCTGCTCCGGGGACTTCCCCGCGGCGAGCTCTTCGGCCTCGATCCGGTCCGCGTACGGGTGTCGGCCCCGCTCGCCGAACAGGTTCTGCAGCTGCGCCTCGGTGACCTCCACCCCCGCGCTGAGCCCGAGCACGGCCAGGCCGCGGCCTATCCATCGCCCCGCCGGGACACCGGCCTCCTCCTGGGCCTCGCGCAGCGGCGTGCGGGCCGGGCGGCGGCCGTCGCCGACGACGACCTGGCGCAGGTAGTAGCGGTACATCTGGCCTGCTCGAATGATCGCTATATCCATCATGGAGACCACGCCACACGGCCCTGACCTGCAAGAAAAGGCCGGACAGTCGTACGTCCCGCCAGGGGGGAGCAGCGGCCGAACTTTCTTCCCCGCGTTCCGTCAGGCGGGTAACGGCTCCGGCCGGCTCGGGAATGTCATCGCTCTCCGGCAGCCCTCACATCACGACCCGTACGACACCAACAAGCACCACTGAGCACCACCGAGTGCCAAGGAACGGGCACCACCAAGGCACTGCGCAGATGTGTGTCTGCGGAGAGGTATGCCAGGGAGTCTTCGTGAGCCGCTGGGCCGGCGTGGGCAAGGAGTGTTCTGGCGCCGCTATGGGCGGCGCCAGAACGGTGAGCTTGTCCCGCGGCAACGGGGCGGCTCTGTCTCCTGGGTGACTGTGTTGCCCGCAGTACTTCGGAGAGCCCGCTGGTGGCCGTGAGGCCGTGCAGTCAGGCACGCACAAAGATCAGGCATGTCGGCGCGAAGGTCAAGGCTGGGACGCTGGCGCGGAAACTGGGGTGTCAATTCCCCTCCCGAGCTGCGCAGATGTGCGTTCCGGCATGTCCGAAAGCAGTAGTGGATCGCGGGACACTCCTGCGGATTGTCACCCTCGGTGACGATCATGGTGGTCGAAAGGTGGGACACAACTGCGGAAAGAGGCCCGCCTGACCCTCCTTGAACAGGCACGATCCCCGCCGGAGGGTCGCAGCGGGGCCAGACCGGCAAAGGGACACATCTGCGGATTGCGTGCCCGGCGGATAGTGCTGGGCGCCGGGATGCTGCAACATCAACCACCCGGGCGGCGGCAACCGACCGGTGCATCACCAGCACAACCCGCGGCACCATCAACTGAGCCCGCAGTACAAGTAGTTGAGTCCCGAGCGAACAGTTAGGCGATAAGTTGAACAACCATGCAACGTGCGGCACGTCGCGTCCTCTTGCTACGCCCGAGGCAGCCGTCCTCATCGTGATCATCATCGTCGCGGCTGCCCTGGCCGCCGCCGGTCTGCCGGCCGTGAGCGTACTCGTCCTGGTCATCGAGGCCGTCTCCCTCGGCCGCGTCCTGGTGAGGCTGCGGCGCGGCCGTACCACCGCGCCGCGGCCCGCACAGGCCTGACCGTCCGATGGCGCGCCGCGAGAACCCGATCCCCCGGTGCAGCCGGTCGCTACTGGCTCTGGTGGAGTGGCTGCGTAAAGGCAGGGCTAATGCCGCTCTGACCTACGAACAGCTCGCCTCTCGTACCGAGTACAGCGCGGACACCCTCGCGCGCGCCGCCTCCGGGCGCAGCGTTCCGCAGAACCCGGCCGTGGTCCTGGCCTACGCCGCGGCTTGCGGACTCAGCACGAAAGACGCCGAACGGCTGTGGAAGCACGCCCGGCGCGACGAGGCCCGCACTCAGGGCGTGTTCAGCGGCCACCACACTGGAGTGCACATCAGCGTCGTCAAGGACTTCGCTGATCTGCACTCCGCTCTCGTCGATCTCCACCACGACGACGGGCGGCCGCCCCTTCGCTCTCTCGACGCCCGTTTGGGCGGAGTGGGGCGGCTGCCGCACAGCACCGTCGGACGGGTCCTCAAAGGCAGCTCCACGCCGAGCCGGACATTCGTCGCTGCCTTCGCCGAGGCTTGCAACGTCCGCAGAAGCGAGCTGCCCGAGTGGACAAAGGCCTGGGACCGTGCGGACGCCGACCGCCGAAGCAGCCGGCTGCGCTCACGCAGACCCGACACCGCACAGTGGACCCGCCACGACCGCGTCACGCCCAGGGACCTGCAGCTCCTGATGAGCGAGATGGAGTCGACTTCGCGCAAGACCCCCGCTCTCAAGCTCACGGTCCATGTACCCGACCCTGCGTCCTCGGAAGCAGAAGCCGCCGCGCGGATGAGCCGTGAACTCCTCATCGACCAGGCGCAGCGCCGCGGAGAGCTCGCCTGCCCGCAGTGCCGCCGTCCCTCCTTCGGCTACAGTGATGAGGGCGGCTGGGCACCGCAATTGTGCTCCAGCTGCGCGCGGGGTGTGCAGCACGAGGGTGATCTCCCCGCCTCCAGCGCCGACGCTCCCAGGCCTGAGCTGCACAGGCCCGGCACAGGCCCGGCCAACGATTCTGCCGCGGACACTCCGACACTGTTCCTGCGCATGCCCACGCCGGGTGCCCGGCCCCCTCTGCCCCAGCGGAAGGCGATCGGGTCATGGCCCCATCCGGCCACACGGCCGCCCGCACCGGCGCTGGACGCCGACCAGATGCGCACCCTGAACGAACCGGCGAGCCCGCAGCCATTCATCCCGTATCGCGGCACTCCCCGCGCTTTCAGGCCCCGCCCGACGCCGGCTTTTCCACCGGCGGCCTGCGAACTGGGCAGCAGCTGCCCCGAGCACGGTGAGGCGACCCCGACCACCGGACAGCAGCAGAACGATCAGCACCCGCCGGCCCAGCCGCCGAATATGCGCATCCGCATGAACATTCCCGGCTCCAGGCCCATCCCGCCCGCGGCCCTGCGCCCTCCCAGCGCAGCGGCCACATGCCAGCCCCAGCCGAGCACACCCAAGAGCACGCCGACAGGCAGAGAAGGTCAGCCCGACGCCCAGCATTCCACTCACCACAGCCAGGCCAGCGTGGAGCCAACCCCGCGCCGTCGCCCGGACGGGACTCCACCGGCGTCGTGACAGCCCAGTTCGACGCTGCGAGCGTGTACCGGTCCCAGCCGGCAGCGGAAGAAGATCCCAGTCACCTCAACGCATTGGCTGTCCCTGCCCCTTGGCCGCATCACGTCCGTGCGTGGGGAGTGGGCGCAGTCAGGCGGTACACCACAGCAGGCACGGCCCGGATCACGATGCAGGAGCACCTGGCATGCACTGACACCGGGCAACGGTGCTTGCCGTCCCTGCCAGTCGCCAACTACGTCCTCACGGGGACCAGTTGGGGGTGATCATCCGGTCTGCTCTGGCGTCGGTGCTCGCCGTGCACCTGTCGGAGGCCGACGAGTGGGAGTCCAGCCTGGTCAACGACCTGCGGGAGATCTCCCTGACCGAGCCGCCGCGCAGCGTGCTGTTCACGCTGATGCGCGCCGTGCTGGACCTGGCCCGCGAGGACACCCGCCCGGGCGTGCCGTTGTCCGTGCGGCTGCGGGGGCTGGACAACAAGCTGCCGGCCTGCCCGGTGGCCGACCGGCTGCGCGCCATCGTTTTGCTGGAGAGCTACGACCGCGATCGGACAGACGCGGCGTCGTCCGGCCCCTGGTGGGAGCAGGCCGCGCCACGTTGTCCCCGTGCGATGGCGACATGGTCACACCCTCGGCTGTGGGGAGCGCTTGCAGTGCCCGGACCCAAACAGGTCCGGGCACTGCTGTTTCCACGGTCAGGCTTCGACGTACGACACGATCGTGATCGTCCGCAAAGCGGTCACGTAGTAGATCACTCGGACCCCGTCGATCTCGTCTATGTAGTCGCGCAGCAAGGTTCCCGGCACCGCGGTGCCGATCTCCGGGTTGACGCTGATGGCGACGATTACGCGGTCCAGGCGGTGAGTCTCGCTCGCGTTGAGCTTGGCCAGCTGGGTGAGCGCGGGCTCCACCAGGATGACCTGGGAGCGCCGCGCACCGTGGTCAGGCGACACGGGGCTCGCCGTCGGCGAGACGGGCGAGGTGGGCGTCGCGGGCGGTCTCCCACGGCACGCCGGATTCTGGCGAGGGGTAGCCGTGTTCGGCGATGTCCTCCAGCACGGAGGCGAGGACGTCGACCCGCGCGCGCTGGTCGGCCGCGTACCTGCGGACCGATTCGGCGGCGGATGCGTCGAGCGGCTGGCGGTCGGGCGCGGTGGCTGGCTCCTGGCTCATCGAGGGCTCCCGGGACGTCATTGGGCGTGTGCCATCACGGTATCGCCGGGGCGCCGCAACGGTCTGCGGTACGGACGAAACCCACTCGGTGACACCCCGGACCCAGGTGCGCATAGCCACCTGGGGAAATACGCAGTGTGACTGAGCACTTCAGTTGGCCATTGAGTGCGTCGGTTGGCCACGCTGATCCTCTCGGTGTCGGCCTGAGTGCCGGCAGCAGGCGCCGGAGCATCCATGGGCCTCCGCCTCACGTGTCGCTGCCCTCATCAAGGGATAGGAACTCGGGATGCAGTTCGTTCCGCTCAAGGGGGAGAAGGATGAGTCTCGCCAGTCAGGCACTGCCTCTCGTTGGTGTCGCCATCGGCGCGGTGGTGTCCCTGGCTGTCTCCGCCGTGAACGAGCGCGCTCGGTGGCGGCGCCAGCAATCCGTCCGATGGGACGAGCGGCGTCTCAACGCCTATGCGGAATACGCCCATACCGTCAAGCAACTCAGCAGCCGGTACACGGGGCTAGCCATCGCTCGGGGCCTCATTACCGGGCCGACACCGCTGGAACCAACCGATGAGGTGCTTAAGGAACTCGCAGCAACAGAGGCCCACCGATCGGCGCTCGCAGAGGCCCTCTGGCTCCTCGGCGACGTGGACAGCAATACCGCCGCCGTCAAACTGAACCACGCGCTCTGGCATATCGAGTGGCTGGCCCGCGGCATACCCACCACCGGCATCGTCACATGGCCTGAGGCGTACCTCGAGTTCCGGAAGGCGCGCACGGACTTCCTGAAGGCCGCGCGCTGCGATCTCGGCGTCCGAGGGGCGCGGATCGCCCACGACGTCCCATGGCCTCCACCGTGGCGCCCCTCGAACGACACAGGAGCGGGCAGCGGGCCCTGAGCCGACGGCCTCACCAGACCCATCGTTGCTGAGTACCACACTGGCCAACTCAAAAGCTTAGTGGCCAACTGAAGAACGCTCAGTCACATCGCAGTCGACAGGGCTCGCGGGTGTTCGAGATCTACAGGTCGAACTCGAGGTGTTCGATGTCGGTGAAGCGGACCTCTTCCAGGCTGCCGGCGCGGCGGCCGCCGTCTTGGAAGTAGACCTCCTTGAGCGCCTGGGCCGCGATCTCCTGGAGCTGGTCATCGCTGGCACCGGTCTCCTGGGCCTCGAAGAGGCGGGCGGCGAAGCGGGGCGGCAGGGCGACGGTCAGGTGCCGGATGCGGTCCTGGTCCGACGACCCGATCGGCGCGGTGTAGCCCATGCGGGCGCGGGCGTCGATGACGATGCCGCCGCTCTCCGCCGCCTTCTGCCTCGCCTTGGCCCGGATCTGCGGCTGCCAGCGCTTGGTCACCTCACGCTCCAGGCGCGCGGCAAGGTCCGGGCGCGGCCTTTTGGCCTGGCCCGCCACGTACCGCTCCACCTGCCGCTGGGACATGTTGAGCAGGTCGGCGACCGCCTTTGTGCCGCCGAGCTGTCTGACCATGTACCGCATCTGCGGGCCCGCTGATTTGGGCGTGGGGCGGGTGAATGCCTTTTGCACCGCCTTGTCCAGGCCCTCCCCGAACATGCTCATCGCCTGGGTACTCCCCTACTCGCCGTGGTCGGCGTCGGTGACGGTGCCGTCCTTGATGTACCGGGCGAGGTTGAGGTCGGGGGCGTTGAACCGCTCGCGGACCTCCTCGCCCCACAAGAGGGGCTGGGTGCCCTCGTGCTTGACCAGGCCCGGGTTGATGCCGAGCTTGAAGCCGCCGGGCAGCGCCTTGCCGTCCCGGTAGGGCAGGAAGTCCAGCGGGCTGGTGCCGCCTGCGGCGTAGACGACGCAGTCGGACAGGATCGCGATGGGGTACTGCCCGGTGAACGCCGCGTGCTTGACGATCTTGCGGTGCAGGTTGATGCGGGTGCGGGCGATGACCGCCGCGCGGATGTCGGGCCGCCACGTCGGGCGGGCAAGGGCCCGCCACGGTTCGCCCGGCCGCCAGCCCTCGCCGCGCGGGCGCTCGCGGAGCTTGCCCAGGCCGCCCTTCACCGTCGCCTTGATGGCCGAGACGACGATCGCCAGCTGCGGGTCGCGGCCCTGGTAGCCGTCCATCGCCGTCAGGAAGCCGGCCGGGGGCAGGTCGGCGTCGACGCCGAGGTCGGCCATCGTGGCGAGGTAGGCGTCACGCAGGCGGTGGTACCAGCCGTCCAGGTAGCGGCCGCTCTCGTACCTGACGTACGCCTCCAGCGGCGTGACGTCGTAGCCGAGCTCCACCGCGTAGGCGACGGTGGGCGTCGCATACCAGGCCGGACCCGTCGGCCGGTCGCCTTTCGGTGTGAAGGGGCTGGGCAGCAGCGAGCCGTCCAGCTCCACCCACTCCTTGGCGACCTTCACCCGGGACAGGTCGACGTGGGACAGATCCACCAGCCACGAGCCGGGCAGCTTCGGGTCGAAGACGGGGGCTGTGACGTGTGTCGGCTCCCCCAGACCGACGGTCAGCCCGTTGGCGCCGGCAGCGAAGGCCATGTTGACGTCGATACCGACCAGGTGGCGCAGGGTGCACTCGGCATCGGTCATCGGCCGTGCCCAGTCGTAGGCCTCCTCGAACAGCTTCTGGGCCGGTCCGCGCACGTGGAAGCGGGGCAGGTCCTTGAGGACCGGGTGCCCGTCGGGGACCTCGCACGGCGGCCAGTTCATCGGGTCGATGGCGTCCTTGCCCAGCGAGCCGGGGTTGCGCTCCGAGGTGCGCTTGCCGTTCTCGTCGGGTGCGGTGGCGCGGGTCGGCGGGTGCAGTGCGGTCATCAGCTCCAGGCCGGTCACGGCGGTCGAGCCGCGCGGCGTCATCACCCGCGCGGCGTACACGCCCAGCACGCGGGCGAGTTCCGCCGGCGCCAGCTGTCCGGCCTGGCCCCAGTGACGGGTGTCCAGCGCGTCCCACGCCGGGATGCACAGCTGCACGCAGGAGCGTTCGGAGCCCTGCGCGGGGCGGTAGATCCGCGCCCACGGTCCGAGGCCGCGCTTGGTCAACTGCCATTTGGCGCGAGCCAGTTGCTTGATGACCTTGTGGCCCTCCGGGATCCGTCCGGCCAGGCGTTCCTTCTCGGTGAGCGTCGCGGGAAGGCCGTAGCGCTCCAGGGCAGCCTCAGTGAGCACGATCAGCGGATCGGCATCCTTACCCGGCCCGGACAGCCGCGGCGCGCCGAGCTTGGCCTCCTTCAACGTCCAGTCCACCAGGGCCGGGATGCACTGGGCGGGCACGTCCAGGACCAGGCCACCGACGCAGTACGCCAGCACCTGACCCTCTGCATCGACGTCAACGACCGCCAGCGGACCGTTCTCGAACCGCTGATCAACGCCGCCTTCCGGGGTGCTGGCCGCATCCGCCGTCCGCGCGCCGGGACGGCGCGACGCCGAGGGCCTGACGGTGCGTTCCGGGCGGGGCGTCGCCGATGCCAATGACGACGTCCCTGACGCGACCGGAGCAGTCTCCACGGGATCCGAAGCGGGGACCTGCGGCTGCACAGACGCAGGCCCGACTACAGCCCCGGAACCCAGGTCTGCGGATACCGGCTCAGCTTGCGCCGGGCCGGGCACACCGGTGGACACGGCGGGCGCCGGGGCGGCCGGCTCCTGTGCTGCGGGGTAGAGCTCCGCCAGTTGCTTGAGCAGTCGTGCATACGCTTCACGCTCCGGACCGCGCGGTTCGGTCGGCTTCTTGACCGACTCCCATGCCGATACCGTGGCCCGCCGCACCTTCAAGGCGGCAGCGACCTGATCCAGCGTCAGACCGTGCGCCACCCGCAGCCGCTTGCGCTCCTGCACCGACGGAAGCGACGCGCGAGACGCCACAAGCGCATCGACCGCATCGAACAACTCAGACATCGACTACCTCCCGCCCCACACCCTACGGCCCAACCGTACTGATGGCGCACACTTGCCGTACGTGTCGCGTACGGAAGTGCCGCTTCGGTCGAGACCGTCACCTGCCGGCATTCCCGCCAAAGCCACCGGGGCAACTGGGCAACTGGGCAACTGGGCAACTGGGCAACCGTGAGTCAACGGATGGCCCCTACGCCGCCAGCACGCCGCCGTGGCCACTAGTGGGCGGCTTCAGTCAGCTAGGCCAGAAAGCCGGCGAAGTCCTTGCGGACATGGAGGCGGCGGGTGACGCGGCGGCGCAGCTCAGGCACGTGGCCGATAACACCGACAGTCCAGTGGGGCCCGCAAAGGGTCCAGGACCTCAAGGACGGCATGCAGGGCGCCTTCGCACCCCTGCGCGGCCGCCGGATTGACCTGCCCTCACTCACCGCACGCACAGCGGTGCACACCCTGCAGCCAAACCGCTCACGACTGGTTTCAAGGTCATTGAGGACCGTAAGGACCCGGCCCCCAGCACGTGCCGACAGTGTCTCGATCGCCCGTGGTTGAGCGGGACCCGCCACCTTTGCCGGGTTACCTTCAACCACGGGCTTCACACCCGTTGCCGCCGCTTTGACCCTGCGGTTTTCTCTCAGCTCAGCGGTGTGGAACGAGATGGGGGCGGGACCTTGGGCACCAGCTCCCACAGCGGCCGGGAACCCGCCGCCCAGTCCGCCAGCACCCGGCGATCCACCAGGTGCATATGCAGCTGCCTGGCCAACGGAGCGCAGCGGACGGAGAAGCGCCCGTTCGTCACCACCAGCACGACGTTTGCCCCGTAGAGCTGGCGGGCCGTGCCGTTGACGCGCTGCAGATCGGGCGTGCCCACCGGCGAGCCCTGCGCCCCGTTCCTGCGGTGTTTGCACTGGATGACCCACTTGCGGCCCAGCGGATCGGTGGCCAGGACATCCGCGCCGTTGTCCCCGGCGCCGCCGATCTGTCGCGCGTCCGCGCAGCCATCGCGCCGCATCAGATCCCGTACCGCGTACTCAAAGTCCCGGTGATGCAGTCCGTCGATCTGCGCGATCTCGTAGCGCAGCGCCTGGCGCTGGACGTCCTGCCACCGGGCCCGCCGGCGCCGCTGCCGCACGAAGGCCAGCCCCGCCCCCACGGCCGACAGAGCCAGCACGAGCAGCACCCACCCGTGCACCAGCAGCCAGTTGACCACCGCGAGGAGGAGCCAGAGAGCCGCAGCGCCGGCGATAAGGACCGCCACGACCTGGGCCTGCTGCCGCTGCTGCCGCCTGATCGCCCGCCGCCGACGGGCGGGCGCCCGCCGCCTCACCCTTCACCGCCCCGGGCAGGAAAGCGGATCGGGCAGGAGACCGACGGCTCCGGCACCGGCTTCTTTGGCTGACCGCTATTGGGGAACGTGATCGGGTACTGCGCCGTCTGCCGCGGACGCGGCGCGTACTGTGTGCCCCCACCTTTGCCCCCCGTCGGCGCCACCGTCGCCGATGCCTGTCGCCGCCACCCCCACAATCGCCAGGACCGCCATGTCCTTCCGCGCCCCCGCGGCCCACCGACAGTGCCCCCGCACCCGCGTTCCGTCGCCCTTCACATACGACTCGATATACGGCACCGCCACCCCCTCAGTCGACCGCCTACCCGCCCAACCGACCATGCTTGCACCCACCACTGACAACCCGTCAGCCCTTGATCACGCCACGTGATTCCAGCCAGGCGCAACCACACGCCGGCCACGACGAGATGCCGCCGACGAGCCACCCTGCGAAAAAGGGGAAAACCAGCAGCGATCTCACAAGCGGGCAGGCGGTGATCAGGATGCGGGCGCTGCCCGCCCCGACCCCCTCCTCCCAGGACACCAACGGTCAGCCGTCCGAGCGCCCCCGGTGCACCGGTCACCGTCTGACGCGGACCAATTTCATTGCGTGGCACGGTGCTCGAAGGCCTACGGCAATCTCCTGCCCCCCGGCATCCGCTATTCGGCCCCTGCCTCGCCTACGCAGCCAGAGGGTCCCCCTGCGACCCGAACCCCCTGCAGGACCCCGGAACCAACGTGCCCACCAACGCGCCCGGCCCGTGCGGATCAGGGCACACGGCCCGCCACCGCCCCCCCTTCTTCGGACATGTGACTGTGGAGACCTGAGCGGGAGTCGTTTCGCGATGTGTTGGGGAGCCACTGAGCGCCTCTCGGCATGAACAATCACGATGACTTTTGATGTCACAACCACAACCGGCTCACGAAGCCGATACGATCGCGTGGGGACTGGTGGAGTTCGGCGAAGCAGGTCAGGACCGCGCGGGCGTATTCGGGGTCAGCACAGCCCCGGGCAGGAGGGGGGCTGATACACCGATGCCAGCGGACAGCCCCTCCCATAAGGCCACTTGACCGCTTGACAGCTCGGCGCCGAAGCGCGCCCCCTGCTCAGATGCGCAGCAGCCGCTGTGTGATCTCTCGGTACTGCCTCATCGCATGCCGGAGTTCGTCCGACTGTGTTTCGGCGTCATGGTCCTGCCAGCCGTCGTGGAGAGCGCGCCGTCGTTTTGCGAGAGAGCTCGCGAGATGGGCGGCGGCTTCATCGAAGATGCCCTCAGCCTCTTCCAGCGCCTCGAGCGGGCTGTCGGCGAAGTTGTTGAGGGCCTCCTGGAGTCGCAGGGTGAGCCGGTCCCGTTCGTCCGTCGGAAGCAGCGACTCCGGGCCTAGAGCGCGGCGTTCAGTGGAATCCCGAACCTTGTCCGGCGGCTGTTGAGCACGTGCCTGGTCGTACATCATCGTGTGTCGCTTCCCTGTGCGTCGTGTCGGCGAAGTCGGAACGAGCCCACTGAGCCAATGAGCAACGGGCTGATGAGTTGTGGGCCGACGAGCTGAGGGCCGATCAGGAACCCGGATCGGCGGCGGGCCGTGGGAGCCAGCGTAGTGCGGCGCGCAGACGGCCCGCACCATGCCGGCCCCTGGCTTCCAGCCGGGTTGCCGCCCTTCGTCGGACTCGGACCTTGGCCGCAAGGCCGACCAGCCTTGCCCCGTCGGTGGGACGGCCCACCTGATCCCTTCGAAACGCGCCTCCCTCATCCCTTGCGGGTGGCGCACGGGCGGGCCCGTTGCGGCTAGATGGAGGCGTAACAACCGCAAGGAGTCTTAATGACGAAGACAAGCCGCCTGCGCGACCGGCGGGGCGGAGGTGCAGACCCGGTTGTCGCGCAAGAGCGCCCACAGGACGCCGGCCCGCCGACGGGCGAGAACGATGACGGCCTGGATGTGTTTGCAGCCCTCTCCACGCTTCTTGAGGGCAGAGCGAGCGCGCCTGACATCGCGCTGCGTTCCCGTACCGCCTTGACCACGCCGAGGTCTCTCGGCTCTTCCAGCTCGGTCACGTCCTGGGAGGCCGGTGAGGAAGACCGCGCCGAGGATGATGCGTCGGCCGTCCGGGGCTACCGTGACCGCCTGGCGGGCGCCGGGGAACGCATCGGCGCCCTCGCCGGAATGACACTGTCGCACTCGGGCCAGTCCGTGTCGATGTGGATTGGCGGCCATCAGTCCAAAGCACAGGTCAGGGCCATAGCCGTCGCCGCTCTCTCGGAGAAGCTCGGCCGTCCCACCACGCACGAAGAAGCCGGTCTGACTCCCGCCGTGTCCGCTGCGGGCTCTCAACCAATCGACACTGTCGAGGAGTTGATTGACCTGGGAAGGGCGGATATGGACCCCTCACGACGTGGCGTGCTTGCGGCTGGCGTGTTCTCGGCGGCGCTGGCCTTGCCCGTCTTCACCGGCTCCGCGGCGCACGCGGCCGAGCCTGTGACGCCAGGGAAAGCCACCACACGGGTCGGCGGATCGCAGGCCGCTTCGGTGCGCCGGACGACCGTACGGATCGCGGACATCCTGGATGAGGACGGCGCCGGGCACGCGCGGCCGATGGCGGCGGCGTTCCTGGTGAACACGGTGGGGCCGTGGATGCGGGCGCAGGCCTCCGAGCAGGTCGCGGCCGACATGAAGGCCGCCGCCTCCGACCTGACGTATCTGACCGGGTGGATGGTGGTGTACGAAAAGGACCATGCCGCCGCCCAGCGCTGGTACCTCAAAGCGCTCTCCCTGGCGGACGAGGCCGGGGGCCACGTCACCTACTGCCGCACACTGCGAGGCATGTCGTTGCAGATGACGTCGTTGCGGCACGGCGCGAAGGGGCTGGAGTTCGCCGACAGCGCGGCCGGGGCCGCCCCGCACGCCGGGCCCCGCCTGGTCGCCTTCCTGCGCGGACAGCAGGCCCACTCCGCGTCCATGGTCAAGGACCGCCGCCTGGCCCATACCCGGCTCACGGAGGCCGACACCGCGCTGTCGAAAGCCGACAACCGGCGCGACGCGGTGGGCGGCTACGACCGCACCGCCTGGCTCTTCCATCTCTCTCACATCCGCTACGAGGAACGCGATCTGTCCGGCAGCATCAAGGCGCTGCAGGACTCCATCAAGGTTCAGCCCGTACAAGAACGCCAGGGTCGCGTCCACTCCTACGCGCTCCTGGCCCAGCGGCAGCTCACGCTGGGGCACCTGGACACGGCCTGCGCGTCGTGGGGGCGCTTCCTGGACGAGTACGAGCTGGTGTCCTCCGCGCGCGGCGACGAGCATTTCGCCACGATGCGCACCAAGATGCGCGCCCACGCAAGGGCGCGGCCGGTGAAGGAGCCGGCGGGCCGTGCGCGGGAAGTCGCCGCGCACAAGGCCTGAGCACCTACGCGAAAGAGCCCCGCAGGAAGCTGTCGGCAAACCTGCGGGGCTCTCCTGCATCCTACGGCGGCATCCGAGCGGCGGAGGAAGGGCCGTTCCTCACCTTCTCGGCGCGCACCTGCACCAGCGGGCTACCGCGCCCATCCCCTCGCCCAGCCCCCACTACCCCTACACGCCCTGGCACGACGCCCGGGCTGCCTGGCTGCCAGACCTCGTGACCAGCCGCTGCGCGTGGATGCGCGTCGACTCACTTCCGGTGTGTGGTGGCGAGGGCCGCGGTGAGGGTGGCGCCGTCGTGCTCTGCGCTTGCCCAGGCGATATCGCCGTCGGAGTGAACGAGAGCGGCGCGGACATCGGTGAACTCGGCCGCTGGCTGAGACCGGGCGGCGGTGTGGACGTGCAGTCCTCGGCGCGCGTACCCGGCGAGGCGGCCGCTGCCGGTGGGATCCAGTAGGAGGTGGCGGTCGACGCGCAGTAGCGCGAACAGGCCGGTGTCACCGAGGGCGAGGTCGGGAGCCCGTGTGCCGGTCAGCGGGTGGCCGCTGGGGGTGGTGGGCGGGTAGGTGACAGCGAGGCTTGAGTCGGGCCCGGGCCCGGGCCCGGTAGAGGTCCTGCCGCACCGCCGGTTCCGTCATGTCCAGCGCCCTACTGATTTCGGGGTCCCAACCGAAGGCGCAGCCGGAATCCGGCCACCATGCGTGGCTCGCGGGTAGGGCGAAGTCCGATACATAGACCGCTCAGCTCCGGTTCTGCGAGGGCTGCCCGGCGGTGAGGCTAGCCCACGTCGACTCCGTGTGCTCTGGCCAGGCCGTCGAGCCCGTCGGCCCAGCCCTGTCCAACTGCGCGGAGCTTCCATACCCGTTGGCCGTTGGAGGACCGATGCCGGTAGAGCTCCGCGATGACCATAGCCCGGATAGCGGGGTCGGCGGGTGGCTGAAAGGTCCAGGTGGCTATGGCGCATCCGATGGAGAGTTCTGTGTGAGTGAGGGCGCCGCACGTCAGTCCGGTGTCGACGTCCATATTGATCACGTCGGCGAACCGGTCCAGAGCGGCCTCTTCGGTGGGAGCGGTGTAGACGGGCTTGAGAAGCCTCGCGATCTTGTCCCAGTCCTGGCGGGCGGCATAGCGGAAGGAGTTCCGCAGCAGATGCACCACGCAGGTCTGCACGATCGTCTACGGCCAGACGGTCTCCACCGCCCCGGGCAGGCCCTTGAGCCCGTCGCAGACCAGCATGAGGGCGTCGCTGACGCCGCGGTTCTTGATCTCGGTGAGGATGTGCAGCCAGTGTTTGGCACCCTCGCCGCCGTCGCCCGACCACCACCCGCCGACCGTCGATCGGCAGGTCGGCGACCGTCCGCCAGTGATAGCCGTGCACCCGCCCCGACAACACTCCGCACACCGGGCAGACCGCAGTCGATCCTGGAGTCAGTGCCCTCACAACGACGCGCTCACCCTCGTCGACCACCTCCTCGATGACCAGCGGGGATATCCCCGAAAACACCGTTGCCACAAGCTCGTTGAGACTCTCCACGCTCACATCAACCACCTATGCCACTCTGCGTCACCACCGAATGTGAGACAGGGCCGAACGTCTTACAGTCCCGGCTCCGTCGAAAGGAGATACCGGGCCCGGTCCCAGAATGTGCATCCGTGGATACGCTATTTCACCCAGGGGTACGGGGGCCGCGGCCGTGTGGAAGGCCGCTCTGAGGGGGATCTCGTGTTGGATCAGGCATTGATTGCTTTGGCTTCGACGGCCGGTGCGGCAGTGGTGTCGGCTGCCGGGACAGATGCGTGGGCGGGGTTCAAGGTACGAGTAGCCCGCCTCTTTGGCCGGGGCGGCCCATCAAGTGTCAACCAAGGGGCCTTGGACCGCCTTGACCGGTCAGCCGCCGAACTCGAAAGCGCCACCCCTGAGGAATCCGATTCGGTACGGGCTGGGGTGGCGGCCTCCTGGCGGACCCGGTTCGAGGACCTGCTCGAAGAACTGGACGAGCCCGACCGTCAGGACACAGCCGGGCAACTGCGCGAACTGGTGGCCCTGGCCCAACAGGCCACCAGCGGTGTCTCGGCCGCTGACGACGGGATCGCCATCGGCGGGAGCGTCGACCTCAAGGCCGACCACGGTTCAGTAACCGGTCTGCGCATGGGGGACGTGGCCATCGGAAACCCTCCGCCGCCGGGCCCGAATTTGGGCTGACCGCACCCGGTGTCAGTCAAGCCCCGAACATCACGGCACAGACCTCGCTTTTCGCACAGGGCCACAGCATGGTGGTCGGCCGCGCCGAGACGGTGAAGCACTACGCCGCGCCGCGTGCCGCGGTGTCCTGGCCGTACCTGGTGGGCCGGATCCCTCGGCAGGCGGACTGCTTCCAGAACCGGGGCGCAGTCGGCTCGTTGGGCGCGGCGGTGGCCGAGGGTGGTACGGCGGTGCTGTGTCAGGTCCTTGCGGGGACCGGAGGGGTCGGCAAGACGCAGCTCGCGGCCCATCACGCCCGGACCGCCTGGCAGGCCGGACGGGTCGACCTACTGGTCTGGGTCACCGCCGCCACCCGCGAGGCGATCATCACCTCCTATGCCACGGCCGGCACCATCGTGCTCGGCGCCGACCCCGACCGCCCGGAACAGGCCGCGGAGGAGTTTCTGGCCTGGCTGGAGCCCAAACCGTCCCCCATCGGCAGCGGGAGTACGGGGTGCCGGTGGATGGTGGTGCTGGACGATCTCATCGACCCCGCCGACCTGCGGTCCCTGTGGCCACCCGCTGACAACCCTCTCGGCCAGACCTTGGTCACCACCCGCCGCCGGGACGCCGTGCTGACCAGCGGTTCACGCCGCCGCCTCGAGGTTGGCTTGTTCACCGAGGCCGAGGCCCGCACCTACCTCACCGCCGCCTTGACCGCCCACGGCCGCACCGACCCGCCCGAGCACATTCATGCCCTAGCCCGCGACCTCGGCCGTTTCCCTCTGGCCCTGGCTCAGGCCGCCGCGTATCTCAACAACGCCCGCTTCAACGAGGCCGATCCGCAGGCGGGCTTCCTGCCGATCGGCTGCCCGTCCTCCTGCCCGCAACCCTGCACCCGGGCGGAGTGCGTCACCTACCGCAAGCAGTTGGCCGACGGAGCCCGCCCCTTGGACGACGTCCTGCCCGAGCCCGCCGCCCTGCCCGATGACCAGGCCGCCACCGTCGCGGCCGCCTGGTTCCTGTCCATCGACCGCGCCAACAACCTCCGTCCGGCGGGCCTGGCCCGCCCGATGCTGCAGCTGACCGCGATGCTCGATCCCAACGGCATCCCCATCACCGTCCTGACCAGCCCGCCTGCCTTGACCCACCTCACCGAACAACGCACCACCCACGAACAGAAGCAGATCCCGGCCCAAGTCACGGCCGAGGACGCGGTCGGCGCACTGCGGGCCCTGCACCGGCTGAGCCTGCTCGACATCACCACCGACCCCGGCTCCACCAGCACCCATCGAACGGTGCGGGTCCACAACCTCATCCAACGCACCGTCCGCGACCCCCTGGCCCCCGACCGCTACGGCCGGCTCGCCCGCACCGCAGCCGATGCCCTGCTCGCCGCGTGGCCTCATGGCACAGGTCTCGATGTCGTCGCCGAAGGTGACGTGCTTCGGGCCAATGCCGCTGTGCTGGTCCAGCACAGCGAAGGAGCCTTGTACACCACCGCAGCGCACCCGATCCTGCGCCGTTATGGAAGCAGCCTATGGGACAGTGGCCAAGCGCAAGCTGCCTTGGACTACTACCGGCACCTAGCCGACGCCGCCCACCAACGCCTCGGCCCTGCCCACCCCGATTGCCTGGCAGCGCGAACCTCTCTCGCCCACCTGAGCGGGCATATGGGAGACACGGCCGGGGCCACGGCCGCTCTGCAGAAGCTGTCAGAACAAATGCTGCAATGGCTGGGCCCCGACCACTCGCGAACCCTGCATACCCGCTACCTCCTGGCGCACTGGTGCGGGGAGACCCTAGGCGCGCCCCTGGCCGTGACCGCACTTGAGCAAGTGCGCGCCGACCAGAAACTAGCCCTCGGGCCCGACGATTCCGACACACTCAGCACACGCCACCTCCTCGCGCACTGGCGAAGAGAAGCCGATGACGCGGTCGGCGCGATAGCGGACGGCGAGCAGCTCGTACGAGACCAGACACGACTGAGAGGTTCAGGCCATCACAACACGCTCGCCGCCCGATCACACCTCGCGGCTGCCCGGGCAGCCGCAGGAGACGAGCGGGCAGCCGTAACCGAGTACGAGAAGATTCTGGCGGGAAAGTTACGGCTGTTCAGCCCCGACCACCCAGAGGTCCTTGATGCGCGAAGGCTCCTCGCCTCCTACCGATGGAAGGCGGGGGAGACCACTGACGCGGTGAACGCACTCGCGGCAGTCTTAGCTGATGAGGAACGAATAATGGCTCACGATCACGCTCGGATCAGCCGTACTCGTGGCCTGCTCGAGGAATGGCTCGCGGTATTGGAGCCCTGAAAGAGCGTTGGGCGTAGTTCCTTCGGAGGGGCGGCGATGAGCTGGCGTTGCGCTAATCGAGGCGGGCAAGGCGCAGATATATGGTAAGTGAGTGCCGCAGGCCGGTCGCCCCAGCTGCGGTCAAGACCAGCTTGAAGGCCGCCGCTGAGGAGCTCCGCCCGATCGATATGGCCGGAGGGGTCACGCGTCACTTATGAACCCGCTGGACTGTGCTGATGGGGCCGTCCCTCCAAAGGAGCTACACCCAATGCCGAACGGAGGTTGACGTCCAGCACCCGCGTCTGCCTCAGCGTCCCTCCTTGAGGCTGCTCGTGCCTGACTGGGCTTCGGTGATAGTCGCAAGCCTCATAGCGGCCGTCGCCACCCTCGCGGCCCTTCTGGCGCTGATCGCCACGGGTCTCCAAGCCGCTCATTGAGGAGAGCCAGCGAGAGTAGACCGCCGGGTCGGCAGTGCCGCATACCCGTACGAATGCTGCACCGTCGCGCAGCGCCGACGGCGGTTGCTGTGAGCAGCTGCCTGTCGCTGGCAGGCCGGCCGGCCAGAATCACGCGTTCGCGAGATCCGGATACATCCGACACGGAACCCGTGCGCCGGCTTCTGACGGCAAGAGAGGTAGCGCACGGGTTCTGGTCCTGAGGTGCTCAGGACCGGCATGGTTGACGGTCCTTCGCAGGAACGGACAGCCCTGCCGCGGCGGAGGCCCCGGCCGCAACCCCGCTACGGTTCGGGGCTGTCGGCGCACCCCATATGATCAACATCCTGGCCGTGGCGGTGTGCCCGCGCTGGAAGCCGTGCGGGAGGGGAAAAGACGTGCGCAAGAAGGTCGTTGGAGTCACTGCGGCGATGGCGGCTGCGCTGCTGTTCGCTGGGTGTGGCAGCGGGGACGACGGTGCGAAGGCCGACGCGGGCAGCTCTGCCACTTCACCGACGGGGTCGACGAAGCCCACGTCCAAGTGGGGCAAGCCGAAGACCTACGAAGTGACCGTTGCGGTCGAGGGCAAGGGCAAGCCCAACGTCCTGTACATCACGGACACCAATCATTCCGCGCAGGTCTCTCTCCCCTGGAAGAAGACCACCGACGTGACGCTCGAGGGCGCCTACCTCAAGCAGGGCACAACCGTGTCCGTGTCGTCCCAAGCCGTACTGACCCCCAGCGGATCGTTCGACTTCCCGCCCTGCAGCATCAAGGTCGACGGTAAAACCGTCGCCGAGTACGCAGGAGGCGAGTCCGCGAAGGGCTGCAAGTACCACCTGAAATAGCGGGGAAGCTACAAGACCGTGTCCTACGTGGAGGCGGTTGCTGGGTGGTGGGACGGCCGTCCCCGCGGTAGCGGCTCGTTGCTCGGCGGATGAGCATGCGGAGCGTGACGAGAGCGGTGGCGAGGTGGAGGTAGAAGTCCACGGCCTCACCGTTCCTCTCGGTGCAGCGCCGGAACTTGCCGTAGTCATTCATCCATGAGTGTGTGCGCTCGGCCACCCAGCGCTTGCCTGCCTGGAGCGGAGCCGGTACTCCCTTGCGGGCGATCTCGGCCGTGCACCCCAACTCTGCTATCAGTGCGCGGGACTTGGCGCTGTCGTAGCCGCGGTCGAGGTCGACATTGACAGCGTCCGGCAGCTGGCGGATTTGATCCTTGGCAGCTTCCAGGGTGGGTCCGAGTAGGCGTGAGTCGTGCCGGTTGGCTCTGTCGGAGACGATCCCGAGCGGGACACCGCAGCTGTCGGTGGCGACCGAGCGTTTCAGCCCCTGCTTGCCCCGGTCGGCAGGGGAGCGCCCCGCCTTGTCGCCGCCGGACGGGGCCTTGGTGATACAGGCGTTCCTGGTTCCCTCAAAGGTTGCTCAGAAGATCTCTCAGTGATCGAGTGCGACCACGGAGTACCTGTAGGTTCCTCTCGACCAGCCTCACCAGGCAAAAGAAAATATCGAGGGGGAACCATGCGCAAGGTATCGACCAGACGTGCGCTCATACCGGCTGCGGCCCTTGTCCTCACCGCCTCATTCGCGGCTACTGCCAGCGCTGAGGAATCGATGGATGCGCCCCCGGAGGACGTCAGCACCGAGCAGATTGCCACCCAGGAGACAGCCGACAGCGCAGGGGAAAGTCCCACCATGTCGGCCGAGGAGGCAGCTGTCGAGGACAAGCTCGATGCTCTGCCCGAGGCAAGCGACGACTCTTCCGCGCCGCCCAGGTGCGACAATCCGTACAAGAAGTGGTACAAGACCACGAGCAAGACGAACTATCACGTTCCCGCCCGCTGGAACGGGACCACCTTCAAGGACGGCCCAGGCGGCACCATGAAGGTCAAGGTCGAGAAGTCCGGCAAGGTCGGCGTTGAGCTGAGCGGCAGCATCGAGGCGAGCGCCAACGCCATCATCGCGAAGTCCAAGGCGACCTTCGGTGTCAAGGTGTACGGCGAGGTGGGCGTCACCATCGGCCACGAGTACAGCCACGACATCCCTAGCCGTAAGTATGGGCACCTGCAGTACGGCTCGTGGGGCTACAACGTCAAGTGGACCAAGTACGCCACGAGCGCCGACCGTTGCAGCAAGGTGAAGCTCGGATCAGGCACAGCGAAACTTCCCACCAAGTCAACTGGCTGGCGGTTCTGGACAACAAGCTCATGAGAAGCCCGCAACTGTCCCCGGGATACACGTTGGCGGCCTGCGCGGTATTGACCCTGACACTCTTGACCGGCTGTACCGACGATTCAGACGGGTCCAGTAAGTCCCCCGCAAAGTCGCATGCAGAGCCCACCAAGACCCGGCCAACCCATGACGAGCAGAAGCTCGGCAAACAGGTGAAGGAAGCCCTGGGCACACAGGCCATCGACGACAGCGACCCCCTGTTCGTCGAGTCCGGCCTCGAACGCATCAGCGATGGAATTCACACTCAACCAAAGTTGTCCCCGGGCACGCGTTACGAGCTGAAAGTCGCCTGCGCAGGCAAGGGGAAGATCGAGCTCTCGATCGAAGGCGGGAAGCCTGGTCATCAAACGGTGGGGTGCGATGGCGTGCCCGCCACCCAGCGGACCTCGGGTTCACGAAGCAAGCTGCAGATCGACACCACCGCAGAGTCCGGCGCCGTCGGCATGGTCGGCTGGCGCATCAGCAAGATCGAGAAGTAGAAGCCGGTCCGATACCTGGTGTAGTCCGTGCCTGCTGCAGGCACGGACCACCGCCCCACGGTGCGGTGTTGCCAAGAAGGTGCAACAGAGCAGCACGAGGCGCCGATATCCTCCGCGAACATCTCCAGTGTCCGGCGGACCCCTCCCGGCACACCTTCCACAGTGGGCCGCGAGCCTCCGTGCTCAGCAGCGGCTCGATCTCCAAGACATCGCCCGGTCCCCAGATCCACAGCAACCAATGGCCACAGCTCGCCGGAACACCAAGCCCTCGAGCCTCACCAGCCTCCGGATCTGGGCTTCACGACCGGCTTCTGAGCCGTTACTCGACAAGATCCCTCCCATCGCCGGCGTCGTCGGCAGATCGCGACAGAAACCCGACGCACTCCTGGCGGACCGCGGCTACGACCACGACACATACCGACGCCTGCTCTGGCAGCGCGGAATCCGTCCAGTGATCGCCCAGCGAGGCCAACCGTACGGGCCTGGCCTGGACATCTTCCGCTACGTCGTCGAGCGCACGATCTCCTGGCTGCACGGCTTCCGGCGCCTGCTCAACCGCTGGGAACGACGCGACGACATCCACGAAGATCCCTCAGCCTTGCCATCTGCCTGATCACCCAACCCACCGCCACGTCCAACGGCTTTGTTCCGACCACTAAAGCCGTGGAGGCCGTCCGCCCCATCCGCAACTGACACACCATGATGCGGAGTGATCGCTATCGGCCCTGGGAAGCAGGACTGTTGGCGCAGTACCTTGGCGCGTACCACTGTCAGTAGGTGAAGGTGGTCATGACGGCGAGGTGGTCGGATGGCCAGTTGGGGCCGCCACCGATGGTGGTGGAGTTGATGGCGTCCAGGGTTGAGCCCTTGTACTGGATGAAGTCGATGCGGTCTTGCGGTTCGGTTTTCCCGTCGGTGGATTTCACGACGGGTGACCAGGTGTCGCCGGGCTGGGCGGCTTCGTCGGGGTGGACTTCGCGAAAGGAGTCCCAGTAGCCGGCGTCGGCGAAGGCTTTGGTTGCGGGCCAGGTGACCACCGAGTTGCAGTGGATTGCCTTGGTTTTCTGTGTCCAGTCCAAGTGCGAGGGTGAGTTCATATCGCCGGCGATGATGGCGGGACTGGAGCCGGCCCATTTTACAAGTTCAGTGGCTTGTTGGGCGCGGTCGGTCTCGTCGGCGTAGATCGTTTCGTAGGAGTCGTTGTCCCAGCAGGCGTTGTAGGGGCCGTACTTGGTGTAGCTGAGATGGGCGGAGTAGATCCAGAAGCCCTTGATCTTCGCGGCGATGACGCCGTTGCCGCCTCCGGTCCAGTCCTGCTTCTCGATGGGGTACCTGGAGACGATGTCGACGTGTGTGGCGGTGGCGGTGGTGTACCAGCCGAGCTTGTCGGCGATGCGCTGGGCCGAGTTCCCGTCGTTTTCCTGGAGAGCTACGACGTCTGCTCCGCTGCTGGTGATGGCTGAGGCGATCTTGTTGATCCCGTCAGGAACCCGGTTGCCGCCGTGCCAGGTATTGAAGGTCATCACCTTCAGGGTCTGATGTGAAGGGGCGGGTGTGGGCGTGGCGGAGGCCGGGGATGCGACGAGCACGGCGAGAACCGCGGCGCCGATCGCTGCCACTCGCGGCATGGGAAGCTTCATGCAAGCTGGTCTACCTGGCTTCTGGCGATGGCAGGGAAGGGGAGCGTGAATGGAACATGAACGTGAAATTCTGGCGGGCTCGCCCCTCACAGCCGAAGATCAGCAGTGAGACCTGACGCGGGTGCGAGCAGGCGCTCGAGGCCGCCGGCCTGGGGGGTCAGCCGTCCGGCCTCCTGGTCGTGGTGGCCGGTGACTTCCGGGCTCGCCCTCGTGGTGGTCCCTTCGCAGGTGCGCGCACCGCCCCGGCGGTTCCTGGGACTCGTTCAGGGGGTGAGCTGGTTCCACCACCAGGCGATGGTGGGGAGGTCGGGTGCGCCGGTGGTGGAATCGGTGGGCTGGGATGTGCGGGTGACGGTGTGGGGGAGGTCGGGCAGGAGGTAGCGGACGGCAGTAGCGGCGAAGGTGATGTTGCCGCTGAGGACGCGATCGACGCCGGTGAGGTAGCGGCGTACGTCGTGCGGTGCGTTCTTTAGTTGCTGTTTGCGCAGGCGCAGGTAGAGGGTCATGATGCGGTCGCGCAGTGCGATGGCAGCGGTGGCGGCCTGATCGAAGGTGTAGTGGGGGTGTTCGGTGCGCAGGGCGTCGAAGAGGTTGTGTTTTCTGACAGCCAGGCGGTGTTCGCGAAGGTAGGAGTAGCGGTCGTTGTCGAGCAGGGCGGTGAGCATTCCGGCTTCGACGGTGGCGCGCAGAGTGGGGTTGGCCCAGTGGTGTTCGCTGAGGTTGGTGTTCTCGGTGCCGTCGAGGTAGGCGGCGGAGTAGCAGCCGCCGGCGCCGATCCGCATGGCTAGGTAGTCGTTCACGCCCAGGGGGGTGCCGCGTTCCCTGAGGGCGGCTTCCCAGCCCATGCTGTAGAGCCACTGGCCTTGTCCGGTGGTGAAGCGTTCCCACTGGACGGGGGTCAGGTGTGTCCGCAGGCGGGTGAAGGCGTCGCTGAGTGCGGTGTCGAGGGGGTCGGCGGAGTGGGGCCAGGAGGCCGGGGAGTGCATGATGCGCTCCCAGCGGCCGAGGTCGGCGACGATGTCGCAGGTGCGGGTGGCGGAGCCGACCCGCTCGTTCGCGGCCCATCCCCAGGCGTCGTAGTCGGAGAACGCCTGGGCGGTCTCGCCCCTGGTGTGCGGGTACATATGGGCGGCGAAGGTCGCGCCGGTCATCGCGAACATCGCGGTCTGCTCGTCCGTGGTGCCCAGGCGGTGGTGTTTCGCCCAGGCCAGGGTGCGGTCGAGGAGCTGGTCGGACTCGGGGCTGACTTCTTCTTCCAGCGGGCAGTGAAAGGCCAGGAGCGCGGCGATAGTGGGGTCCGAAACGGCGGGGGGAATAGGTGTCACGGGCGCGGCTGTCCTTGTCTCGGTCGCAAGGAGCGGGAGGTCAGTGGGTGCGGGTGGTCAGCAGTGCGGCGAGGGCAGCCAGTTCGGTGCCGGCCTGGGCTTCGGGCCGGGCCCGGGAGAGGTGTTCGAGCGCCTCGGCGGTGTGCTGGCGGGCACGTTCCAGTGTCACTTCCCGGGCGCCGGTGTCCTCGATCAGTGCGGCCGCACGCCGGCAGTCCTCCTCGGTCGGCGGTTGTTGTGCGTGGTAGAGGGCGCGCAGCTCCCTCGCGGGCGGGCTGTGGCCGCTCATCGCGGTGGCGACGGGCAGCGACATCTTGCGGGCCCGCAGGTCCGACAGGGCAGGCTTGCCTGTGGCTTTCTCCTCTCCCCAGATGCCCAGGACATCGTCGACGCACTGGAAGGCGATGCCCAGATGACGGCCGAAGGCGCGCAGGTGCCCGGCACGCTCGGGGCCGGCGCCGTGCACGGCGGCCCCCAGTTCGCAGGCGCAGGCCAGCAGTTCACCGGTCTTGCCCGCGGCGACCGCAAGTACCTGTTGCTCGGTCACCTCAGCGGCGCTCTCCAGAAGCGTGTCGAGGTACTCGCCCTCGATGAGGTCCTGCACGCAGGCCAGCAGCACCGGCACCGTACGGCCGGCCTGCGGCAGCCCGGTGAGGGCCTCGACTGCGGCGAAGAAGAGGGCATCGCCCACAAGGATCGCGGCCGGTAGTCCTTTGGCCGCCCATAATGCGGTGCGGCCGCGCCGCTGGGAGTCGTGGTCGATGATGTCGTCATGGAGGAGGCTGGCGTTGTGCACCAGCTCGACCGCCACAGCGGCAGGAAGCGCGGCTTGCGGGCTCCCGCCCACGGCCTGGCAGGACAGCAGCGTCAGGGCGGGCCGGACCGACTTGTGCGGGGGCGCTGTTTCCAGCGCGGAGCCGTCGTCGCGCCACCATCCGAAATGCAGCCCGGCCACATGCCGTATCCCGGAGGGAAGACACGCCACCCGGGCCCGCAGCAGCGGCCCGACCACCCGCGCCGCCTGCTCCAGAACCTCCACGCTCCCACGCGGTACACCCTCCAGCGCTCCGCCTGGTGAGGGACCCTCCGAGGTATCGCGTGACACGTCAGACACCACAGACCCCTGTTCAGTCACCGAAGAGTGAATCCAGGCACAGCGTGTGCGCCGCCCTGGGCGCCAGACAGGGCGTACAGGACGGCGCTCGAAGCACCAGCCGGACCCTCCCGTACGCCGCTCGCGTCTCGTCTCCCTCCGTCGCGGATGGCTTGACCGGGCCAGGCCACTACGGGCCTGAGCGTTGATCCGGGCGAGCCAAGCCGTCAAGGTCGGCGGCCTCCAGCGGCCAGAGAGCCTGCGAGGGGCTGCGCCTGCGCGCGTCTGGTATCCCGAAGAGGCAGCGTGACCGGCTGTGGTCGCCACCATCCGTTGCATCGCCTTCGGCGCCTGCCGAACCGGATTCAAAATCCAATGCCAGTTGTGGAACCCGTGGGTGTTCCAGGCCGTCTTCCCGGCCGTTAGCCCTCGCCCGATTCGGGCTGCCTGGAAGAGCACACCTTCCCCCCCCACAGGCAAGGAACAAGTGAAAAACAAGATCGTCACTGCGATAGTCCTGGCGACCCTCCCCCTCGGAGCCGCTCCTGCGGCCCACGCAGTGGATCCCGTCCAGGAGCACAACATCGCAAACTGCTACTTTGACACGAGCAAGACGGGCAAGGAGAAGGAGAAGTACTGCAAGGCACTCGAAGGCAGTCCGATGACCGAGACGGCCAAGAACTGCCTGCTGCGAGCTGGAGTCGGCAGCGCAGCCGCCCTGATTGTTGGCAAGGTCAACAAGAAGGCCGCGAAGGAGATCGCAGTCAACACCGTCGGGGCCGGTGCCACAGCCTGCCTCTCCTCCTTGATCAACTGAGTCCGAGGTCAGTCATGATCCCCAAAATTCTCGTATTCGCCGCGTGGTTCGTCATCCTCACTGCGGTCAACAAATTCCTCATAGACCCTCTCTGGGGCGAGCTCGTTTTCACGGCCGTCTCGGCGGGAGCAATGGTCTATCTCCTGGGCAAGCTGGACCGCAGTCCGCGCACTTCAAGCGTTTAGACGCCCAGCTGTCAGGATCGGCTGACCCCAGCCGATCCTGAGCAAGCCTTGCTCGAACCGGATGACGGCGCATGCCTCCCAGTCGTCGATAAGAGGTGGGGACGGGACGCATTCATGCGTCCCCACCTCTGGGCGTACTCACCGGTGAAGTTCCACCCAGATCCAGGACAGCGGATGGTTACGCCGCCGATACGGGATCTTGGGTCGCCAAGGTCCTGGTCTCGATCGGGGTGACGTAGCCGCAGACCGGATGCTTGCGCAGGCCGGTGCGGCTGCGTTCGACCTCGATAAAGCGGAAGACCTCCGCACGGGCCGTGTCGTGGGATTCCCAGACGGTGGTCCCGATCTCCGCTTTGAGCAGGCCGAAAAACCTTTCGGCGGCGGAGCTATCGTAACGCGGCCCTGTTCGCCCCATGCTCTGCCGAAGGTTCAACTCGCTTACGATTCTGCGGTATTCGCGTGATGTGTATTCACTGTCGCGATCGGAATGTGCACTGCATTCTGGCTTCAGCGCACCGCGTCCGGCACCCATCTTCATGACGTCGCCGACGAGTTCGGCCCGGTGGTGATCGGCCATTGCGTACCCGATCACTTCGCGCGCCGCCAGATCGATGGCCGTGGCCCGACACCACCAGTCGGCGAGGGTGGGGAGGTAGGTAATGTCCGAGACCAGTTTCACGCCGGGCCGGGCCACGATGAAGTCACGCCCCACCAGCTCCGGCGACGGGGCCGCCTCGGTGTCGGACTTCGTCAGCCTGTGGCGCCTGCGGCGGGTGATACCTCGGATGTCCCGCTCGCGCATGATCCGCTCGGCCCTCTTCCGGTTGATCCGCTTCCCCGTGCGCCGCAGCGCGGCGGGCACCCGTGGGACTCCGTAGGCGCCGCGGGACGTGCCGTGGTTCTCGCGGATCTCCTCGGCCAGTTCCATCCTCGGACCGCTGACGCTCCTCGGCCGCCGGGCGTGCCTTCAGCCAGACGCCATACGCCGAACGAACCAGACTCAGGGCCCGGCACAACAGGCCGAGGCCCGTAGCCGACGGGGTTCGTCTCGGACACCTTCTGCGCGTAGACGAAGCGGCACTTGGCGCCTACTTTGTCGTCTCCTTCGCGAAGAAGGCGGTCGCTTTTCCCAGCACTTCGATCGTCTGCTGCTGTTCACGGACTGTGCACCGCAGCCGCACCAATTCCTTGCGCTCGGCGCTGGTCAGGGCACCCGTAGGCCCTTCGCCCCGGACGATCTTCGCTTGCTTGGCCCAGCCCCGCAAACCCTTGGTGCTCACGCCGCGTTCCCGGGCGGCCTCGGTCACCCTCCGCCCCGGGGGAAGGCCCCAAGGCCACCGCGTCCCGCTTGAACTCCGGGGCGTATCACTTGCTCGTGTGGCTCTTCTTACTCACCACCTGGACTGCTTCCCCCGGGACCCATACGTCCCAGTATCAACCCGTCCAGGATCGTGGTAGAACTTCATCTGCCTGATCACCCACCGCCACGTTCAACGGCCTTGTCAGGGCGAGCAAACGGGTTGGCCGAAGTCTAGTGCTGATCTTTCTGGCGGCCGGGGAACCGACTGTGCGGGCGCGGGAGGTTCACCCTGCCGCGATCGGTCCGAGGTAGGTACCGCCGGAGACGTCGATGGTCTGGCCGGTCACCCAGCGCCCCTGCGGGCCAGCCAGGAAACCCACCACGTCTGCGACGTCCTCCGGCTCGCCGATCCGTCCGAGCGCCGTGATGGATTCAAGCCCGGCGACCGCCTCGGGAACCTCGGCGTAGTGGGCGATCATGTCGGTCAGCACCACTCCGGGTTCAATCGTGTTCACGGTGATCCCACGTCGGCCCAGCTCATTGGCGAGCGACGGGCCGAGGGCCGCCAGCGCCGCCTTGGTGACGGTGTATCCGATCTGGAGGGAGTTCGCGATCCGAGTGGCAGCCGACCCCATATTGACGATCCGTCCGCCGTCACGCAGCAACGGCAACGCCCGCTGGACCACGAAGATCGGCGTGCTCACGTTGATCGCCAGCAGCCGCTCGAACTCCTCCTCGGTGAGCTGTCCGATCGAAGTGGCCGAGTGGATGCCCGCGTTGTTGACCAGGATGTCCAGGCCATCCGCGCCGTTCTCCGCCAGCCCGGCGGTGAGCTCCTTGAACAGCCGGTCCACCGCACCGATCTCGCCGAACCGGGCCTGTACCGCGAACGCCCGGCCGCCGGCCTCTGCGATCTGTGCCACGGTCTCCGCGGCGGCCACGTCGTTGGAGCCGTAGTGGACCGCGACCAGCGCCCCCTCGGCGGCGAGCCGCAGGGCGACCGCGCGCCCGATTCCACGTGAGCCGCCCGTCACCAGCGCGGTCCTGCCTTCCAGCTCCCCCATGATCGCCTCTCGCTTCGTGATGCCCCGGTCGAATCCGGGAACGACTCAGGCTAACTGGCCCTCACAAAGACATCTCACGAAGCTAGTGCTGTGACCGGAAACCATCACCAGGTTGGTGCTGACTGGCCTTGCGCCGGTTGGATGTGACGACACGTCCGATCGGTGTGAGGAGGCTCGATGGCAGAGCCGGTCAGGGTCTGCTGGCTGACCGAGCAGGAGGGGCTGGCTTTATTCACGAGTAGTGCCGCCAGTTGTTCACGGGTTTGGGAGGCACCCAGATCCACGGTCGGGTGATGTTCACGAGTTTCGACAGCACCGGGGTACTTGCCAGGGCAGCATCGGGGTGCTCCTGGTGAAAGGTCCTGGTCATGCCGCAGATGTCGAAGGTCGAGCTGTACGCGGCGATCCGGCGCGATCACCGTTCCGGCATGAAGATGCGCGAGATTGAGCGCAAGTACAACGTGTCGTGGCGGACGGTCAAGAAGGCCGTGGATTCCGTCTGGCCGGAGCCCCGGAAGAAGCTGCCGCCGCGGCCAACTGCGCTGGATCCGTACAAGTCGGTGATCGACGAGATGCTGCGGACGGACCTCGACGCACCACGCAAGCAGCGGCACACGATCACGCGAATCTTCCACCGGCTCATCGAGGAGCACGGCGCCGATGTGTCCTACCAGATGGTCCGGCGCTACGTCTCCGACCGGAAGCCGGAGATCCTGGCGACCTAGGAAAAGAACAGCGTCGCCATCGCCTCCAACGAGTCCTTCGGCGGCTGGACCAAGACCTTCACCGACCCCCGCCTCTGCGCGGCCATCGTCGACCGCCTCACCTTCAACGGCACCATCATCGAGACCGGCACCGACTCCTACCGCCTCGCCAGCACCCGCGCACGAGCTGAAGAGTCCGCCACAGCCAGCTAACTCCTGCGGGTTCCGTCTCGACGGTCCGCCGCCCTCACGGGCAGCGGACCCTCCCGCACAGCGCCACCAGGTCCCGCGGCCTCTTCATGTTCTCCAGGTGCGTCAGATCGGCTGTCGCAGCCACGACTCAAGAGCCACATAGTCGCTGTCAGCCAGGCCACGGCGGGGATCGACACGATGGAGCAGGGCTTGCCCCTGATGATGGGCAGCGACCCAGGCCCGATCGGTGTTCGTGATCTCGTCGTCAACCCAGGCGAACGGGCGTCCCGCAGCCCATTCGACAAGAGCACGGGTCTTCCAGTGCAGTCCGTTTCGTTCATCCTGATCATCGATATCGGACGGCTCCGGCCAGACCACCACCGCCAGCTGCGGCAGACCGATGTGGGGCGCGATGCACTCGTTCGCGTCCGCCATCCATGTCGTTGCCCAGACCACCTCGCACGGCAGCGCCGCCAGCCGGGGTCCGTGCTCGGGATTAATCCTGGGCAGGAGCGGATTCGCGTCAGCAGCGGGCAGTTCAGGACTCGTCTCATAGATCGGATACGGCTGGGACACCGCGCCGAACGGGATGAGTGGCCCATCGACATCGAGAAACAGAAGAGGCAGTGTTGACTCCACTGCACCAATGATGCCGCTTGCGAACGCGAGAAGTGCAGGTTCTGCGTGGCATCTCGAGACGAGTTTTACCACGACTCAGCCCGCCAAGTTGCGTGTCCTGCTGCCTGATTCCTCGTTCTGATGACTGTGATGCATCAACGGTGCCGCTCGGACAACGCGAGGGCAGTCTGGTGACACGATGAATGAGCACGGAGCGTGATCGATGAGTCGAGCCAGCCGCAGTGCAGTCCAGCGTGGTCCTGCGCCGGCACCCGGTGTTGCGACGCTGTACGTCGTTCCTGGCGTGCCCATACTCGCCGTCACTGCCGGCCTCACGCTTCACTGGAGCTCAGGTGTCGTCGAAGGGCATATCAACCTCGTGAAAATACTCAAGCGAGCGATGTACGGTCGGGCCTCCTTCACGCTTCTCCGGACCCGGATCCTTGCTCAGGGTAAGTAGCGGTCAGGCGAGCGCAGTGGTTCGAGAATCCTGCGGGCTTCCCCGCTCACGGCGTTATCCGCATCCGATGTCAGCGCTGAGCACAGTGCCGCGAGCCGTTCCCCGTCCTCCGTGGACTGATGGCAGACATTGAGGATTGCAGCATCAAGGTGATCGCCAGCGTCGTCATCCGCGCTGGCGAGCGCGGCCAGCACCATGCGCAGACCAAGCACGTCCCAGCGCTCGAGCAGAGCCTCCGCCGTCTCTTGAGTGACGAAAGTGTCGCGACCATCCAGCAACAGCCGGTGCAGGACATCAGCCACTTCGGGAACCTCCGCGACGGCTGCCAGACGGCGGCCTGAGGCCGCCCTGACAGACCATGACGCCGAAGTAGACCCCTGAAGGAATGAAGTCAGCTCGTCATCAAACTCGGAACGGGTCATGGTTCTCACTCTGGCATACCCTCTTTGGCCCGCAGCTTCAGCCATCACGCAATCGCGGGCAGAGCCAATTTCACAGATCTTCATCATCAGCACAGCTGAGCCGTAGATGCCGGCCTGGACGTAGTCACCCAACGTGACTACTCCCTTGGCGCACTGGGCAAGAACCAATACTGCCCACCGCCAGTAGCAGGGCACGCTGCACGGAACCAGTCACGGGAGCACGATAGCGGCGGATCCCACCAGTGACCGCCTTGATGACCAAGCCCGGCAACCGATCATCGCCTCGCTTGCTGCTACTTCTCGTGAACATCAACGGGGCCCAAGATCCGCAACTGCTGCCCAAAACAGCAGACAAACGCTGCCGCTAGAAGTGAACGAAGCCAAGGGGCAGAACCTCCAGCGGATCGTGCGGCGGGGCAGCACCAGCACGGTGCCGTTCCGGAGAGCGATGATGGTGCTGGCCTCGGCGGGCGGGAACACTGTGCCGGTGAGCGCGAATCTGGTGCAGGCCGACGAGGACACCGTCCGTGACGTCATCCACCGCATCAACGCGATCGGGCTGGTCTGGCTGGACCCTCGGTGGGCGGGAGGCCGCCGTCCCCGCCTACTCAGCGATGACGACGAGGAGTTCGTCATCCAGACGACCGCCACCCGCCCCACCAAGCTCGGCAAGTCCTTCACTCGCTGCTACTCGGTCGGTGATGACACCGTGTGGGGCGTCAACCGCCGCCGCAAGGGCATTGCGCCAACCTGGGCCGCGCTCAAGAGCATCCGGGCAGCGCGTCCCGACGGCGCCCCGATCTACGTAATCCTGGACAACCTGTCTGCCCACAAGAACGCGCGCATCCTGCGCTGGGCGGCCAGGAACAAGGTCGAGCTGTGCTTCACGCCGACGAATGCGTCCTGGGCGAACCCGATCGAGGCGCACTTCGGGCCGCTGCGGCAGTTCATCCTCGCCAACTCCAACCACCCCAACCACACCGTCCAGACGGCGGAGTTGCATCGCTACTTGCGCTGGCGCAACGCCAACGCCCGCCACCTCGACGTCCTTGCCGCCCAGCGCCACGAGCGTGCGCGCATCCGCAGCAAGAAAGGCATCCGGTGGGGCGGGCGACCACTCCCCTCAGCGGCCTGACCGCCGAGCCCGGTGGAGGGCGCGGTCACAGCCCCAAGTCGGCGCGGACGAGCCGTACCGCGGCTACGGGGTCCGACGCTCGGGTGACCGATCTGCCCACGACGATGTGTGACGCCCCCGCGGCGATGGCGGCACGCGGCGTACCGGGTCGGGCGTGCTCGGCTCGGTCCTCACCGGGCAGCGTGATGCCCGGCGTGACGATCAGGGAGCTGGGACCCAGCACGCCGCGCAGCTGCGCGGCTTCCTGCGGCGATGCGATCACACCATGGCACCCGGCCCGGTCCGCCAGCCGCCCCAGACGTAGCACTTGCTCCTCGGCCGAGGCATTGACCCCGACATCGGCGAGGTCGGAGCTGGTCATGCTGGTGACGACGGTCAAGGCAAGGACACGCAGGCGTGGAAAGTCGCGGGCCGCGGCAACAGCTGCGGCCATAATGCCGGTGCCTCCCATGCTGTGCACCGTCACCATCGACGCACCAAGTGCACCTGCGGCACGGACCGCGCCGACAACGGAGTTCGGAATCTCGAAGAGCTTAAGGTCCAGGAACACCTCCTTGCCCTTGGCCACAAGGTGCTGGACGAAGTCGGGCCCGGCTGCCGTGAGCAGCTCAAGCCCGACCTTGTAGAAGCGGCACTCATCGCCCAGCCGGTCGATGGCCTCTTCAGCCGCTCGACGGCTGTCGAAATCCAGGGCAACGATGATCGGACTGGTCGGTTCCATGGCGTCATTGTCCCGACCACGCCGAACCACCCGCGGATGGGGTGCCCCGACAGCACCATCACCCAACCCGGTGATCGTTTCCGGTCACAGCACTAGCGCCACTGTGGTGCGTGGTGTTCAGCGGGTATCGAGATCTTCGGTAGTTCCTGAAGAGAAGAGCATCGCAGTGAACCACGCATCCTTGTCCGGGCCTTCGACAGGAATGATCAGGCGTCGCCTAACCCAGGGCTCCTGTTTTCCCGGCACATCGATGATCGCTTCAGCCCAGATTCCCTCTTCGCTTTCGGAGAATGTGAACTGGCGCAGCGTGGCACCATACTCGGCGAGCTCTTGCGGGAGTCCGTCTGATACGTCAACGTACACCTTATCGAGATATGCGCGATGCTGCTCGATCTTCATCATTCGCCTCAGCAGCCGCAGTTGTAGTAGAAAGCGGTGATGATGCCGACGGGACGGTGATCCTTCGGCTTCGAATCCACGCGCTCGGTGAAAGCGACCTTCACGCCGCCGGCGTGGACGTTGTGGAAAGTGTGGCTCTGAAGATCGCAGGCGGTCTTCCCATTCTTTTCGGCGCATTTGCCCTTATCTAGGGTCTTGTCGATGTCCCCTTTCATGTTCGACCAGCTTGAAATCTGGTCGCCGTGCCCCCCCTAGGATGTGCCGCTTCCCAAAGCCGTCCTGGGGCCCTGCGTCCTTCTGGCCGATGCGGAGCGGAAGGTCTTCCCCGCCCGATCCGAAGTGTGTCGAATCAATCGTTCAGTCGATTGGATTGGGGTTGGTCGCCGCGCTGGCGGGTGCTGCGGCGGCTCCGAAGACACCCATGGCGGCGACTGTCGCCACCAGAACGTGGAACTGCGGGCAAGTCAAGGCGCTGCTCAAACTCGCCTGGAGCACACAGATGTGATGCCCCGTCTGTTCTTGATGGGAGACGTTGGCGATCGATGGGCGGCCCTATGCCTGTGCACCTGGTGCTCTGACCGGGATGGCTCGCCGGGTTGTGGCAGGCAGAGGGGCCTGCTCTGAAATCCGTTTCGATCGTTGCTACGGCGCCCCTACTGTGGCGCGGTGATGACTCCGATGAGCGTTCTCAATGGTGGCTCCAGCTCGGGGAAGTCAGGGATCGCCCGGTGCCTGCTGACGGACCTGCCGGATCCATGGCTGGTCTTCGGGGTCGACACGCTGGTTCAGGCAATGTCCGCGTCCATGCAGACATCGGATGCGGGAATCGAGTTCGCTCCGGACGGTGAGGTGCTCGTCGGGCCGCAGTTCCGGATGCTGGAAGCGGCGTGGATCGAGGGAGTCGCCGCGATCCCGGTGAGACTGCTTACGGGCGCTGGGCCGGGGCGGTGCGCATTTCGACACCGCCCCGGCCCGGCGGGCGTGTTCCACGCCCGTGCGCCTACCCGCCGGCGCTCTCGCGCCTTGGCCGCAGGGAAGGCGGGCGTGGGCCGCTCAGAGGTGGAAGGTGGTGACGACTGCCAAGTGGTCGGAGGGCCAGTCCGGGCCACCCCCGTAGGTGTTGGACGTGGCGGGCTTCAACGAGCCGCCCTTGTGCAGGATGAAGTCGATGCGGTCCTGCGGCTCCGGCTTGTTGTCGTAGTCAGTGTTCTTCTTGGTCACGGGAGACCAGGTGTTGCCGGGCACCTTCGCCGGGCTCGGGTGCAGTTCCCGGTAGGAGTCCTTGTACCCCTTGTCCGCGAAAGCCTTGGTCGCGGGCCATTCGACCGCCGAGTTGCAGTGCGTGGCCTTGGTCGCCTTGGTCCAGTCCAGGTGGGAGGGCGTGTTGAAGTCTCCCGCGACGATCGCCGGGGCCGAGCCGGTCCACTCCGCTATGTCCTTGGCCTGGGCCTTGCGGCTGGCCTCGTCCGCGTAGATCTCCTGGTAGCTGTCCTTGTCGAAGCAGGCGTTGTACGGGCCGTACTTGGTGTAGTCGAGGTGAATTGAGTACACCCAGACGCCCTGGATTTTCGCGGCGATCGCCTTCGCGCCGGAGGACTCCTTCGAGAACGAGTCGGTCTTCTCGATCGGCTTCTTGCTGATGAGGTCGACGTCCTTGCCGCTGGAGGTGTAGTACTTCCACCCCATTTTGTCTGCGATCTCTTTCGCGACAGGGCTGGAGGATTCCTGCAGGGCGACAACGTCGGCGCCCGATGCCTTGACCTGCTTTGCGATCTTGTTGACCCCGTCCGTGACCTTGGCGCCACCGTGCCAGGTGTTCAGGCTCATCACCTTCAGGGACCGCGGGGACGCTTTCCCGCCGGTGTCGGCCCCGCCGGTGGCGGTCCCACCGGTGGCGGCCATCGCGCCCGTTGCCACGGCCAGTGCCGCCACTCCACCCGTCACGCCGATGATCAGGCGCCGCTTGTTCCTCACGTGGTTCGGGTCGTCCGAGTGCTTCCCGCTCTTGCTCATGTGGTGCTCATTCCTCGCATGCCGGACAAACCGGCAGGTGTGGGGGGGAGGAGCCGAGGTGATGGCCGTGCCATCACCCCTAAGGCTCCCGTCCGGCGCCTCTTACCGGAGCCCGCGGGGCTAAACCGGCTTCGGCGCCCTGCGAGGGGCGCTGTGGCAGAGCTGTGACAGTCGATACCTCGACGCAACATGTCTGTTGTGGACTTGTTGCCGGCAGGACAGAGCCGCCGACCACAGGCCCCCGAGGCGGCGACCCTTATGGGCCGCAAGCGGAACGCGCAGTCCGGGGGCGCAACGAGGCAGCGTGAGGTAAGAGGAGACAGGGGCGGCCGGGTCGCAGGTGCGGGTCAGGCTTCTGGAGCCTGCAGTCCTGGTGGACCGTTATCTCTGAGAGAGGGCGTGCGAGGCCGGAGTGGCGTACTCGCCGTGGAAGTGTGACGATCCCATGTCTCTGCGGTACCTGCACACTGCTGCGTCGTTGGTCCGCGCATGGAATACGCCCCACGTCCGGCGGAGCCCGGCGGATTCGCCGAGCTGTCGGGTTCGTACTGGATGGCCCCGGACTCCCCGGTGTACGGGAGCGGCGCGGAGAGCCGGTTCCGGCAGCGCGAGGCGATCAGCGGTGCCCAAACGGCTATGTAAGCGCGTCACTCGTTCGAGCCTGACATCCCACAAGCCGCCTCGTCGCGCCGTCCGGACGGCGTAGCTTCGAGTGGTTGGCTCGGACCCCAGTCCCTGGTGAGGGCTTTCGCAGGCCATCTATACGTGCACGTCACCAGGGATCGAGGGCGTCATGCCCAACCGGACGCGAACAACACTGCTCACCACCGAAAAGCATGGACTCAGCATCCTCGCCACACTGCACGGCGAGATCGACTTGCTGACAGCACCTGCACTTAACGCCCAGTTGGCGCCGCTGACCAACTGCGCTGAGCCGGATGTGCTGGTCGATCTCCGACAGGTCACCTTCATCGACGGAACCGGTATCGCGGTCCTCGTGATCGCCCGCAATGCCGCTACCGCGCACAACGGGCGCCTTCGTTTGATCTGCACCCGCCCCATCACGCTGTGGCTCTTACAACATCCCGGGCTGGGACTGGACTTCGATGTCCTCAAGGACCTACCGGCAGCAGCCTGAGCAGCATGAAAGCCCAACGCACGGTGCGGGTGTTCAGGGGATGGTGCCCAACCCCTTCAGCCGCCGTTCCCAAATGGACGCCGCGCGTGCATGATGGGTGGCGTGGACCGGAACGCATCCCTACGGGAACGGCTAGGTCCTGTCCGGCGGATCATGCTTCGGGGTCAAGGGTCCGGAGGTCGTAGAGGTAGGAGCGGTCGTTCTTGAAGCTGCGCCAGACAGTGGCAGGTGGTTCAGGTTCGTCAGCGTGGCTGTTGAGGGGGTGGGCGGTGACGAGGCCGTCAGAGATCTCGCAGTGCCAGCCGTCGGTCGGCGACCAGACGCACCGCACGTTCCCGTCCGTTCGGCGGTAGGCAGGGCGGCCGTTGTGCTCACCGTCGCGTTCGAAGTGGTAGCGGAGTCCGTCGATGTGGCGCACGAAGGTGAAGGACGCAAGTGCCGTCATGCCTTCGGCACTGTATGGGACGACGCCACTGGTGGCTAAGGAGTTCTGGGCTCAGCCAAGCGCAGGGCGCATCTCACGGGCGGAGCCAGAGTTTGATCGCGGCTGCGGTGACGGTGCCATGGAAGACGTAGGCCCTCTTGTCGTAGCGAGTTGCGACGGCCCGGGAGTTCTTGAGCCGATTGATGGTCCGCTCGACTTCGTTGCGCCGTTTATAGATTGCGTTGTCGAAGCCAGCGGGCCGGCCACCCTTGTTGCCGCGTCGTTTGCGGTGGGCCCGCTGGTCTTTCGGCTCCGGGATGGTGTGTTTGATCTGTTGTCTTCGCAGGTAGCGGCGGTTTCGACGGGAACTGTAAGCCTTGTCGCCGCTGAGGTGGTCCGGCCGTGTCCGCGGATGTCCACCCTGCGGGCGGGGAACGCGGATGCGGCTTAGCACCTCGATCATCTGCGGAGCATCACCGAACCGACCGGGCGTGAGCGAGAAGGCCAAAGGGTGGCATCCGCCTTCCCCAGCGAGGTGGATTTTGCAGGTCAGGCCGCCCCGGGACCGGCCAAGTCCCTCGTCGAGGCGATGGTTTCGGGGCGTCGTCCTTTTTTCGGGACGTGTGACTTCTTCTTGCGAGCGCCAGCTGTGTGCTGGTGGGCGCGGCAGGACGTCGAGTCCACGCCGACCCTGCTCCAGTCGACGCGGCCGGCGAGATCGGCGTCCGCCTGGACGGCCGCGAGGATCCTGTCCCACGTACCGTCGGCCGACCAGCGCCGGTGCCGCTCGTAGGCGGTCTTCCAACTGCCTAAACGCTCGGCTAGGTCCCGCCATGGTATGCCGGTGCGGACCCGGAACAGAATCCCGTTGACCACTGTGCGGTGATCGTTCCACCGGCCGCCACGTCGTCCCGCCGAAGGCAGATGCGGCTCCAGCCGAGCCCATTCCGCATTCGTCAGATCACCCCGGCCCATGACAACTACAACGAGCCAGCGACCCGACAATCACATGATCCGCCGGACAGGACCTAGCGGCGGAAACCAATAGGTGGTGCTACGGATTGCCGCGTTCCGCTGGTGGGGCCGATGCTCTGGGAAGTGCGACGGCCACTTCGCCGCAGCCTTCAGGGATGCCTCCCCGGCGTGACTTGGCGGCTATGGCGCCTTCCCCCCAAGGAGTGAGGCCGTCTCCTGCTGGTGCTGCCGCGGAATGATTCCGCGGCAGTGCCCCCTCCGCACATCGGTGGCTTAAGCGCGTATCACAGATTGTCAGGTGCCCAACAAGTTTGGGCTCGGGCGGTGTCTGGGCGGTACGAGCACGCCGTGGTGTCTGCCGGTGGGGGTTGCTCCATGGCTGCCGGGCCGGGCGGTCCGGTCCGGTCCGTCCTCAAGGAGGATTCTGCATGGTGTCCCAAGCTGTGGCATGGCGCAGCGTTGCTGCCGGCTGTGCCAGTGTTGCCTTGCTGATCGGAGCGGGAACCGCCGTGAGCGCGGCCCCCGAACCGACGGGTGGGGGAAGGATCGTCGGCGCGGATCGCGCCGGTGCGGTCAAGGATTCGTACATCGTCACGCTGGACAAGTCTGTCCGGCGCACGGCTGTGCCGGGCGTGGCCAGGGAGCTGGCCGGGCGGCACGGCGGCACGCTGAGACACACCTACACCTCCGCCTTGCGCGGGTTTTCCGTACGTATGCCTGAAGCGGCGGCGAAGCGACTGGCGGCGGACCCGGCGGTGGCCCGGGTGGAAGCGGATGGCACCGCGCGGATCAGCGGGACACAGGACAACCCCACCTGGGGGTTAGACCGGGTCGACCAGCGAGACCTGCCGCTGGACAAGAAGTACACCTACCCCAACACGGCGTCCAACGTCACCGCCTACGTCGTCGACACCGGAATACGCAACAGTCATCAGGACTTCGGGGGCCGGGCGGTGTCCGGCTACGACTTCGTCGACAACGACTCCGACACCTCTGACTGCCACGGCCACGGCACGCACGTGGCCGGCACCGTAGGTGGCAGCACCTACGGTGTCGCCAAGGGCGCCAAGCTGGTGGGGGTGCGCGTCCTGGACTGCGCGGGAAGCGCGCCCTGGTCGACGGTCATCAGCGGTGTCGACTGGGTGACCCGCAACGCCGTCAAACCGGCGGTGGCCAACATGAGTATCGACGGGCCCAAGAACCAGTCCCTCAACGACGCTGTCACCAACTCGATTGGCTCCGGGGTGAGCTGGGCCGTAGCGGCCGGAAACGACGGCACAGACGCCTGCTCCCATTCACCGGGCTCGGTCGCATCGGCCCTCACGACCGGGGCCACCGACAGCAGCGACGCCCGTTCCGTGTGGAATTCCGCACAGTCGTCCAACTACGGTTCCTGCCTGGACGTGTTCGCTCCGGGATCCAACATCACCTCCGCCTCATACACCAGTGACACCGGCACCGCGGTCATGGGCGGCACGTCGATGGCGTCGCCGCACGTGGCGGGGGCAGCGGCGCTGGTGCTTTCGGCGAACCCGTCCTGGTCGCCCTCCCAGGTGCGGGACACGATCGTGCAGAATGCCACGCCCGACAAGGTGACGGACGCGAGGACGGGCTCCCCGAACCGGCTGCTGTATGTGGGCACCGGCGGCACCAACCCGCCGGACGGACCGAAGTTCGAGAACACGGCCGACTACCCGATCAGCGACAACGCCACCACCAAGTCGCCGCTCACGGTCAGCGGCGTGGGCGGCAACGCGCCGGCCGATCTCGCGGTCGGCGTGGACATCCGCCACAGCTACCGGGGCGACCTGCGGGTCGACCTGATCGCTCCGGACGGAAGCGCCTACCGGATCAAGAACTACAACAGCAACGACAGTGGGCAGAACGTCCAGGGCACCTTCACCGTGAACGCCTCCAGTGAGGCGGCGGACGGCACCTGGAAGCTGCGGGTCAGCGACAACGCCAGCGAGGACACCGGCTATATCGACAGCTGGTCCCTGCAGTTCTGACCCGCACTGCCTGAGCGGCCCCCACCGGTCGCTCAGGCCCTTGACCGCACGGTCCGGCCGGCCATGGGAGGTCGCTGCAGGCGCGCAGCACGCGCCGGGACGTGCACCTAGGCCGCACGGACTCAGGTCCCGCACGCTTCTGAGTCCGTGCGGCCGCAATCCGCCGCGAAGGCGCGGCCCTTGGGACACGCACCCCGGCCGGTCATGGGGAAGCGCTGTCGGACGAACGGCGCGGCCGGGGCGTGTGAGGCCGCACGGGCACACGGGGCCCGTGCGGCCACCCCCTTCCCTCTGGCCGGATGTCCAGACCGCCAGATACTCGGGCGAATCGAAGAATCCATCGCCCGAAGCTTGCAGGACCAAGGAATCAGTGACTAAGAATGATATTCGGGGAATGATTCGCAGCCTCTGGCTGGAATTTCCCTGTCCTAACATGAGGAGCAGTGCAATGGGCACCAGGCGCCGCAGTATCGGTACGACGGCCAGAATCCCGGCCGCAGGCCGGCACGGCAGACGAATGACCCCAGCCCGCCTCACCACCGTCGTCGCGGCCGGAGCCGTGGCCGTCGGCGGAATCGTATGGGCGCAGAGCGACGAACAGCCCGCGCAGGCCGGCCCGCAGGCACAGTCGGCGACCGTGGAACTGTCGCAAGGCCGCCTGGCCTATACGCCCGACAAGAGGGGCAACCGGATTCCGGACTTCTCCTCGGCCGGCTACCGGGGCGGACGCACCGCCATCCCCGAGGTGCCCGTCGCAGCGACATTGTCGGCTGCAGACAAGGGTGACGACACCGGCCGCATCCAGGCCGCCCTCGACAAGGCCGCGGACCGCCCGGCCGGCGACGGCGTGCACGGCGCGGTCCTTCTGGGGCCGGGCGAGTTCCGCGTCACCGCCTCGCTGAAGCTGCCCGGCGGGGTCGTGCTGCGCGGGTCGGGCACAGGAAGCAGCGGCACGCTCCTGCGCGCCCAGGGCACACCGGGCTCCTTGATCACCATAGGGTCGGATGCCTCCTACACCCGCGTCGGCAAGCGGGCGAACATCGCCGACCCCTACGTGCCGGTCGGCGCGACGAAGCTGGCCGTGGACAACGCCGCCGACTTCAAGCGAGGGGAGCGGATCGTCGTGCAGCGCCCGACCACCCAGCCATGGATCAACGCGATCGGCATGGACAAGATCCCGGGCGGCGAGGCGTGGACGCCCAACTCGGGCCAGCTGTCCGTACGCACCATCACCGCCGTGTCCGGCAACACCCTCACCCTGGACGCGCCGATCACCACCGCGATCGAAAAGAAGTACGGCGGCGGCACCGTGTGGCACTACACCTTGGATGGCCAGGTCAGTGACGCCGGCGTGGAGAACCTGGCCGCCGACGCGACCGCCTTCACCAAAGACCCCGACTACGACCGTCCCGAAGACGGCAAGAACCGTGAGGCCGGCGCCTTCGCTTCCCGGCTGCTGACGGTGAACGCCGCGCGGGACGTGTGGGCCAAGGACGTCAAACTGACCCACTTCGGCTCTGGCTTCTACGTCAACGACAACGCAAGCCGCGTCACCATCGAAGACGCCCAGGATCTGGACATGAAGGTGCCCGACGGCCTGGCCCCGCCACCCGCGTTCATGGTCGGCGGCCAGCAAGTCCTGGTGCGCGACACCACCGTCACCGGCGACCGCGTCCACGCCTGGACCACTCAGGCATTCGCCGCCGGCCCCAACGTCTTCACCCGCTCCACCGCCAAGTCCCTCACCGGCAGCGGACAGGTCGACGCCGGACCGCACATGCGATGGGCATCGGGCACCCTGTACGACCAGCTGACCATCACCAGCAGCGACAGCGCGTTCATCGCCGCCAACGCCTGGGACGGAGGCACCGGCCACGGCTGGCAGGGCGCCAACAACGTGTTCTGGAACACCAGATCCGCCACGTACACGGTCCTGGCCCCGCCGACCGCCGACAACTGGGCCTTCGGCCCCACCGGCAAGCAGGTTCCCGGCAAACACGACGCCGCCCTGCCCACCACGCCTGACGTCGGCACCATCGTCAGCCCCGGCACACCGGTCCAGCCGGCCAGTCTCTTCACACAGCAGGTCCGCGACCGCGGATGAGCCACGCCGGGCGGGCCCTCACGGGGGGAGGGCCCGCCCGGCGCCCCGCAGGCACACCCTCGAACGCCGACGCACCGCTGTAGCTAGGAGAGCTTGTCCACCGTGAACGTCCCGCAGCTGACACCGGCCAAGCTGGTCGGGCGCACCGTTCAGCTCGACCAGCTCATCCAGGCCGCCGCGCACCCGCCCAGTCTCATCGTTGTCAGCGGTGAGGCAGGGGTCGGCAAGACGCGCCTGGTCACCGAGATCCTGAAGACCGTTCCCCTGCGCGACCGGCTGCACCTGAGCGGCGGGTGCATCGAATCACCCCACCCGCCCCCACTCGAACCGCTCATCGGCGCACTCACCGCTCTGCCCCCTGAAGCGCTGGACGGCCTGCCGGCCCTGGCCGGAGCGCTGGCCCCCTTGCTGCCGGAACTGGCCCACCTGCTTCCACCGCCGCTTGGCCCGCTCGGCGATGCCCGCGCCGAACGCCATCGGCAACTGCGCGCCGCCCACGCCCTGCTGGACCACCTGGGGTCGGCCGTGCTGGTCCTGGAAGACCTGCACTGGGCCGATGCCAGCACCTGGGACTTCCTGCGTCAACTGACCTCCCGCCTCCCGCGGCAGCTCAGCCTCATCCTCACCGACCGAGCGGACAACCACCGCCCGGCCTCTTCGCGCGCGCTCTACCACCGCATCCCCGGCACCCTGCTGCACGAAATACGCCTGGAGCCCCTCACCACACAGGAAACCGGGGAATTCGCCGCGCAACTGCTGGGCGCGGAGACCGTCTCCGACGACTTCGCCGAGCGGCTGCACCGACGCACGGCCGGACTGCCCTTCGCCATCGAAGAAGTCCTGCGCCTGCTCACCAGCCACGACAGCCCGCCCTCCGTACAAGGCGACCGGCTCGAGCAAGCGGGCCTGCCCGTCCCGGTCAGGGACGTCCTGCTGCACCGGCTCAACGCGCTGCCGAAGAACGCGCGTTCGGTAGTCGCCGCGGCGGCCGTCGCCGGCCGTGCCGTCTGCCTGGACCTGCTCGGCGACATCACCGGCCTTGACGAACCGGACACCCGCCACGCTCTGACCCTGGCGCTCGATCACGCCGTCCTGCACCCCAGCGCCGGGGCGACCTACGACTTTCGCCACTCCTTGGCCCGCCAGGCCGCCTACGAGGCGATCTGCCTGCCCGAACGACGCGCCCTGCACCTGCGCACCGCCAAGGCACTGCTCGCCCACTCCTCACCACTCCCCCTCGCGCAGATCGCACACCACTACCAGCAGGCCGAGCGCTCCGAGCAGTATTTGCGCTACACCGAGGCCGCCGGCGACCGGGCCGAAGCCCACGGCGACTCCACCGCCGCCACCGAGCACTTCCACACCGCCCTGCACGAGCACCCCTCCTCCCGTGCACGCATCCGGCTCGGCCTCAAACTCGGCCGCGCCGCCATCGCCGCCATGCCCCACCCTGCGACCATCACCGCCCTGCGCCGCCTGCTCACCGAAGACCACCTTCCCTTGCGCGCCCGCGGCGAACTCCGCCTCTACCTGGGCACCTTGATGCGTAACCAGACCGGAGGCGGCCTGGACGGCATCAACGAGATCGCCCGGGCCGTACGCGACCTCACACCCACCGCGCCCGATCTGGCTGCCCGCGCTCTGTCCGCCATCGCCATCGCCTCCCTCAAGGGCTGGCCGCTGTCTCAGCACCTGTACTGCCTGGATCAGGCCGACCAACTCATCCACCGCGTCACCGACCCGGTCCAGCGCACCGCCATCACCGCCAACCGCGCCAGCGCCCTGATGCTCAGCGGATCTCCCGACGCCTGGGAGGCAGCCCGAACCCTGCCCGCCCAGACCGAGAACCCGGCCGAAGAGGTACAGCTCGCCCGCGGCTGGATCAACCTCGCCCACGCCACCACCGCTCTGGGCCACCCCGAGGGAGCCGGCGACTACCTCGCCCAGGCCGACGACATCCTCCAGCGCAACGGCATCCCCTACCTCGAAGGGCTCGCCGAAACCGCCCACCTCTTGCTGCGCTGGACCACCGGGAGCTGGAGCGGGCTGGCCGAACGCGCCGACCGTGCCGCAGCTCTGTACGCGGACATCCCCGATCTGGCTGCCGAAGCACTCCTGGTGCGCGGGCTGCTCCACCTCCACGCCCAAGGAGACACCAACGCCGCCCGTCACGATCTGCTGCGCGCCGCCCACAGCACGCAGCTGGACACCGGTATCGTCCTCACCGCCTCCGCAGCCGGTATCGCACGCATCCACCTCGCCGCCCAGCGCCATGATCAAGCCCGTACCGCCGCAAACGAAGCCCTGCACTACATACGCCGCACCGACGGCTGGATCTGGGCCACCGACATCGCCCCCACCGCCCTCCACGCCCTCGCCCTGATGGGCCACCTCGATCACGCCGGCCAGCTCGTCCGCGACTTCGCCCACGGCATCGACGGACGCGACGCCCCGGCAGCCTCAGCGGCCCTGATCACCTGCCAGGGCCTGCTCGCCGAAGCCGAAGAGCGCCATCACGATGCCGAACGTCTCTTCGCGGAAGGTGAAATCGCCTGGCAGCGTATCGGCCGGCCCATCGACCAGGCGGGTGCCCGCGAAGCACGAGGACGCTGCCTGCTACCGCACCACCCACAGCAAGCCGAACAACACATCGCCACAGCCATCGACATCTACCGGCGCAGCGGCGCCACATGGGACATCAGCCGCTGCCAACGCCTGCTGCGGCGCCACGGCATCGTCCTCGCCCAACGCCGCGGCCCCCTCGGCTACGGAGACCAACTCTCCCCTCGGGAAGCGGAAGTAGCACTTCTCGCTGCGCAAGGTCATTCCAACCGCGAAATCGCCGCGCGACTCAGCGTGTCCCACCGCACCATCGAACAGCACGTAGCCAAAGCCATGCGCAAACTCGGCGTATCCCGCCGCAGCGAGCTCGCCGCCGCCAACCCAAACAGCGCCTAAAAGAGCGTTTTGTCCCGGCGAGGTTGTTCGGTGGCGCTTCGGGGGGGGGTGGGTTGCCGAGGAACGTATGAGGCAGACGAGTCTGATGCGGTGCATGGGACAGGTGTCGTCGTTCGAAGGGCCGATTCTTGTCGGTCGCTCCTGTCTGATCCCAACGCACCCCCGCTTGAACTCGTTTGCACCCTGGGGAGACGGCCTGCTCGACGGTACTACCGAAACATGACGCGACAGCGCCCGTATCCCAGCGACCTTTCCGACACGTGATGGGAACTGATCGCGCCCACACTCACCACCCTGCCGGGCCGAACGGCGAGGCAAGGGCCTGGACATCGGCCGACCGCCCGAGCACGACCTGCGCCGCATCATGGACGCCATCCTCTACGCGACCGCACCGGCATTGCCTGGCGTTACTGATCTCGGCGTATCAGGGTCACGGTGTGCGATGTGGGGACGGCCCTGATCTGCGTCCGGCCACTGCTCCCGTCCGCTTGGTGGATACGCTTTGCTGTTCCCCTGCCAGAGAGCTGATCATGAGGCCATTGCCAGAGCTGATCGACAGCAGAAGGCGGGGGCTTTGTGGACGGCTTCTATGATGTGGGCCCCCTCACGGGCCAGCTCGTAGTGCTGGAACCCTTGGGCATCGAGCATGTCCCTGGCCTGGTGGCAGCCGCTCAAGCAGGTCGGGATCGCTATGCCCTGACCGGGGTCCCAGCGGACGAGGCGGAGGCGCGTGAATACGTCGCGCGGACGATCGCCGGGCGCGATACGAACTCTGTCTTGGCGTTCGCGACCTATAGCCGTCGCACGGAGCGAGTCGTGGGATCAACGAGGTTCTGCAACTTCGAGCACTGGCGATGGCAGGACAAGCACCGACGGCGTGCGGCAGAGATCCCGGACGCGGTCGAGATCGGCGGTACGTGGCTCGCCCAGGACGCGCAGCGCACGGGTGTCAACCGGGAAGCAAAGCTGCTGATGCTGCGGGTCGCTTTCGAACGATGGGCAGTGCACCGGGTACGCCTGCGCACTGATGCGCGCAACGAACGTTCACGCGCCGCCATCGCTGCCCTTGGCGCACACTTCGATGGGGTGCTTCGCGCGGAGACTGCCGGGTACGACGGTGCGATCCGTGACAGCGCGACGTACTCGATTCTCCACTCGGAGTGGCCGACCATCAGGGAGACGATCGAAGCCTCCCTGAGCCGTCGGCGTGGCTCCGTCGAGCCGCTCGCCGCCGGGAAGTGATGAGTTCGACCGTCAGCGGGGTGAGGGTTTGAGGGTGAGACCCGCTCCGGCTATGAAGCCCTCAAGGATCTCGGGCCGGTACTGGAGGCGTTTGAGCCGGTTGCGGACGAATGCCTCCAAGCGGTCGAGGGCGACGACGGCGAGGTTGGCCGGGCTGTGTTTGACGTGCGCCCATACCCATTCCACAGGGTTCAGATCCGGCGAGTAGGCGGGCAGCAGGAACACCGTCAGCCACTCACGATCGGCTATCAACTGCTGCATCCTTCGGGAGACGTGGGTGTTGAGCCGGTCCCGCACCAACACGATCGGTACCTTGACGAGTTGGTGTGCACCGTCGATCAGCGCGATGAAGTCGCGTTCACCCATGCTGCGGCGCTTGCCCTTGCCCGCAGGGTGGGAGATCAGCCGGTGACACGACCGGGTGCGCGAGCCGGGTCGCATCGCGATCAGTCCGGCCACCGACAGCAGATGTAGCCCCCGCAGGCCGCCCGGGCTCTTTTACCTCCGCCCAGGTCGCCTCCTTCCACACCTCTACGGCCTGCTCGTCGCGCTCAGCCACGCGTCGTGCGGGTACCTGTGGGGAGAAGCCGAGCCGATGCATCAATCGCGTGGCACCCGAGACGCTGTAGGAGACGTGGAGCTTCCGGCCCATCAGGGTGGCCACCCTCGCGGCAGTCCACACCTGGTCCTCCACCCAGCCGTGCGCGGCCGGCCCCTGCTCGAGATACACGGCGAGCCTGGCCAGGCAGCGAGGCGACAGTCGGCGCCGTGATCCGCCCGGACCACGCGAGGCCAGAGCGGGAGCCCCGCCATCCCGCCACAGTTGGTGCCACTGGTAGGCCGCCTTCCGACTCACCCTCAGCTGCCTCGCGACCTCCGGCGGCTTGATCTTCTCCTCGAACAACTCAGACGCCTGTGCTCGTACGGCCTCACGGCGCTGACGTCCCGCAGCAGTCAGCCCGCCCCCATCCGCGTATCTCACACACCACGGAATACAACCAACACCCCTACCTCATCAGGGACTCCGAGAAAGATCACCCTGACGAGCCGAAGTCAGTAACGCTCCGCGCGGGGGTCGCCAGCGATCTCCAGGCGGGTCAGCAGCCGCTGGCGTAAGCCGGCGTCGTCGGCGCGGCTGAAGGTTTGCGCGTAGCGGACGGTTAGGGCATCGATGATGGATGCGGCCTCTGCCGAGGCCGGAGCGATGCCGGCATCGAGCGCGCGGCCGACGCTGTCGCGGACCGTCTCGGTGAGGTCGTGATGCAAGCCGGTGATGTCGCCTTGGGCGCGCTCGGCTGCCTGGTACTGCGCCATGCGGCGGACAGCGGCGCGGAAGTCGGGGTCCTGGGTGAGTTCGGCGAGTTCCACCCAGGCGTCGGCCTGATGGGGTTTGGGGTCGTCCGGCAGTTCGGGCATGGCCGAGCGAATCATGTCGACGAAGTCGGCGTTGGCGTCGAACCCGCCACAGGTGTCGTCGATGAAATCGGTGATGAGGCGTCGGCGTTTGTCGTCGGAGAGCTTGGCAAGCTTGTGCATGAGGTCCATTCCCTCGGGGCTGGAGCCCCTTTTGGCCACCGCTCGCAACACCGCGCGCCGCAGTTCGCAGAGTGCGGATCTGTACCTCCAGGGCGTCGGCATGTGCGGCCGCGACGACGGCTTTCGCACGATCGTCCTCGCCCGGCCGGGCGCGCCATACATAGGATCACCGCCACCGTGCGGGGGTTGAGACCGTCCTGCAGGCGGACCTGTCGTGGAGTTCGGAGTGAACGCGAAGGATCGCGGGCTCTCAACGATCACTTACGTCTGGTGCCGTCGCTTCTCTCGCGATGGAGCCCGATCCCCGTACCACTGCCCTCCGCCGGCTTGCGCTGGTGGAGGGCAGCTCTCGCGCGCGTGGGGGGGAGCATCCTGCGGAGGCGGTATCAGGGGCAGGTGACCAGGATGACGGACACAGCGGTGCACGTGACGGATGCGCTGTCGTTGGCCGGGTTGGAGTCGGTGGGCGCGGAGGTGGTGCGTACCCCGGTGACCTTGACCTTGCCGAGGGTCAGCAGGTGCAGCGGGACGCGGAAGGTCTTGTTGACGCTCGCGTTGTCGGCGATCGCTCCGTAGCTGCAGGTCACTGTCGTGGCGGCGGCGGTGCATCCGGCGGGCAGGTTGGTGGCGGCAGCTCCCGGCGGGAGCTTCGCTGTGAGGGTGGCCGAGGTGACGGCGCTGGGGCCGGTGTTGTGGGCGGTGAGGGTGTAGGACAGGTAGGGCACCAGGAGGCTCAGGTGCGGCTGAGCGGTGAGGTTCACGTCGATGTCGGCGGCCGCCGGTGGCGAAGCCGGTTTGAAGGCGATGCCGTAGGGACTGTTGAATCCGCTGACTGTGGTCATGACGGTGTTGCTGCCGGTGTCGATCACCGAGATGGTGTCGCCGGACCGGTTGGTGGCGTAGGCAGCTGTGCCGGAGGGATTCACCTCGACCTTGGCCGGACTGTCGCCGACCGGGACTGAAGCGATCACGGCGTTGGCCGCCGTGTCGATCACTTTGACGTCGTCACTGCCTGCGTCGGTGACGTAGGCGCGCGTGCCGGACGGGTTGAACGCGACTCCGTTCGGGCTGGTCCCGACCCCGAGGGTGGCGGTGACCGTGTTGGTCGCGGTGTCGATGACCGAGACCGTGGTCCCGCCATTGTTGGTGACATACGCGCTGGTCCCGGATGGGCTGACCGCGATACCGGAGGGCTGGTCGCCCACCGGGACGGTGGCGGTCACCGTATTGGTCGCCGTGTTGATGACCGAGACCGTGTCGTCACCGTTGTTCGTCACGTAGGCGGTGGTGCCCGCCGGGTTCACCGCCGCCCCGTTCGGGCTGGTCCCGACCGCGACGGTGGCGCTGACCGTGTTGGTCGCGGACGCGATGACCGAGACGGTGCCGTCGGAGATGTTCGTGACGTACGCGCGGGTCCCGGATGGGGTGAACGCTACGGTCAGCGGATTGCTGCCGACAGAGACGGTCGCGGTGACCGTGTCGGTTGCCGTGTCGAGCACCGAAACGGTGCCATCGTCGAAATTGGCGACGTATGCCTGGGCGCTTGCCGGGTTGACCGCCACGCCGAGGGGATTGCTGCCGACATTGATGCTGCCGGTGACGGTGTTGGTGCTCGTATCAACGACCGAGACCGTGTCACCACCGAAATTGGAGACATACGCTTTCGCGCCGGCAACGGCGTGAGCGGGCTCGCTGAGCACCGCTACTCCCGTCAGCGCCAGAGCACCACTGGCAACAAAGGAAACCAACCGGCGACCCCAGGAAGGCAAACGGCCGGGTCTGGTAGGTGCAGAACGCAAAGGACTTCCCCCTTCATCCACTCCGCACCCTGCCAGGCAGATCCGACGGACCTTCATGGACCGGCAGCGGTGCGGACACGCACGCCCTGCCGCCTGCGGCTCGCTCGCCCCGCAGGCAAACACGGCCCTACTCAGTGCGCGCCGGGCCCACGGCGGTTTCATCGCTCCCGGGACACGGCGACACACATGGCACGCGCCACCGCGGTAGAAGCCAAGCCGCGGTAGCCCTACTCCGTCCCGGATACCGGCAGAGCCGTATCCGGTGAAGTCACAGAAGCATCCCGCTCCTTCACTGGCTCCGGTACGGAACTCCGCAGTTGTCCGTATCTCGCCAGAAGCTGGCCATCCGCCGCCTTGACACCGCTGCAACAGGCAGCTGACAACAGCTCCCCCTCCCCCCGCGTGGCGACGGTGAAGCCGTTCTCGGTACGGCCGCGAACTCCGCCGGGCAAGCCCAGTTGGTCAGGGGCTGTCCGGGCCGCCCCTGTGGCTCCGAACGAGTGGACTCCTCGGTGTGGAATCCGCAGCGGAAGAGGCGTGGTGGGTCGGGGTGGTCATCTTCTTGCCGACCGGCCCCGACCGACCAGGCCGTCCCCGACTTTCCCGGACTTTCCCGGACTGTCCCGGACTGTCCCGGACTGTCCCCGACTGGATGAGGTATCCCGCATGAGACGTTCCCCCTCCCGCCGTCTACTCTGCGCCGCGCTGCTCGCCATGGCCGTATGGGCACCGACAGCAGCCGCTCCTGCCGCAGCCATCGACGTGCCCGACAACGCCCATCCCCGCAACAACGACTGCTCGTCGGACGGGCTCGGGCGCAAGCTCACCGCCCGACTGGACAAGACCATCGACGACGTCGCCCCGAAGGCGGGGATCCCCGGCGTCGTCGTCGGGCTGTGGATGCCCGGCAAGGGCTGCTACGTCCGGGCGAAGGGGGTGGCCGACACGCACACCGGCGAACCCATGTCCGCCGACTCCTTCGTCCGGATCGGCAGCGAGACCAAGACCTTCACCGTCACGGCGCTGCTCAAACTGGTGCAGGAGGGCCGGATCGGGCTCGACGATCCGATCTCCAGGTACGTCAGAGGTGTGCCCAACGGCCATAGGATCACGCTGCGCCATCTTGCGGAGATGCGCAGCGGGCTGTTCCCGTACACCGCCGACCCCGGCTTCGTCCACGACCTGCTGAGCAACCCGCAGCGCACCTTCACCCCCCGGCAGTCCCTCGCGTACGGCTTCAAGCACAAGAACACCTTCGGGCCCGGCAAGAAGTTCCAGTACTCCAACTCCAATCTCGTCCTGCTCGGCCTGGTGATCGAGAAGGTGAGCGGGCATCGGTTGGCCGACTTCATCCACCACCGGGTGCTGCGCCCCGCGCACTTGCAGCGCACGCTCTTCCCGCAGGGCAACGAGTTTCCCCATCCGCACCCGCGCGGCTACACCAACCAGACGCTCAGCGGTGAGGTCGCCGACGCGACGCACTGGAACCCAAGCTGGGCCTGGGCAGCCGGTGCGATGATCTCGGACCTGCACGACCTGCACCGGTGGGCCAAGGTCCTGGCCACCGGGGAACTCCTGAGCCCCAACGTCCAGGCGCAGCGACTCAAGACGCTCCCGACCGGCATCCCCGGCCTCAGTTACGGTCTGGGCATCTTCAACGCCAACGGGTGGATCGGGCACAACGGTTCCATTCCGGGGTACGAGACCGTGACGGTCTATCTGCCCGCAAAGAAGGCCACCCTCGTGATCATGATCAATACGGACATCACGAGCAAGGGCCAGGAGCCGTCCACCGTCCTCGCCCGGGCGATCACGGCGGTCGCCACTCCGGACAACGTCTATGACGGCTCGGTCACCCCTCGCTAGGGTCCGTCCGCTCCCCTGCCGACCAGTCACATCACGGGTAGGCCATGGCGCCCCCGGCAGGCTGCCGGGCCGGGGGCCGCCCCACCCACCGCCAGGACGACGGCCGTGTGCCCGCAGGGGATCGAAGATGCCGGGCCGTCGCCCGGCAAGGTCCGCTTCCGAAACGAGGTGGTACGACACAGCGGTCCGGTCCATCGAGGTCAGAATGCTGGTCGGCATGACCGGGACCGAGCAGTCAGGCGCGTTCCGGATCCTCCAAAGCATCATTCTTTGCCTGCGCGACAGCAACGACGGGGGGCGGCCCCGCGGAGCTTGCGGCCTGCCCTCCAACAACTGAGAGCCGACGACAGGCCAACGTCACCTGCCATTCCGGCGTGTACCCACCCGGGGGGTGACTATGGATGGATGAACACTGCGGAGCTTTTGGCGGATGCGTTCGATCGTGTCCAGGGCGAAGTGCATGCTGCCATCGACGGGCTTTCGTCCGAGGACCTCGCATTCCGTCCGGACGACAAGGCCAATTCGATCGTGTGGTTGGTGTGGCACCTCACCCGCGTCCAGGACGACCATGTCGCTGACGCGGCGGGCCGGGAGCAGGTGTGGACCGCCCAGGGCTGGTCCGACCGGTTCCAACTGCCCCTCGGTGAGGAGGAGACGGGGTACGGGCACACGGCCAAGCAGGTGGCGTCGCTCAGTGGCGTCTCCGCCGACCAGTTGCGCGGCTACTACGACGCCGTCCACGAGCAGACCCTCTCCTTCGTGCGCGCACTCGACGACGCGGCTCTCGACCGCGTCGTCGACGAGCATTGGACGCCGCACGTCACGCTCGGCGTCCGGCTGATCAGCGTCATCTCCGACGATCTCCAGCACACGGGCCAGGCCGCGTACGTACGGGGTCTGCTGGAGCGCCGTGAGCGCGGTGGATCCAGCGGCTGAAGCCTGGCCCGCACCCAGCCGGGCGGCCGTGACGACTTCCCCAGACGCAACTGGCCCCAACTCACGAGACTCGTCCACCCTCGCAGGTTCATCAGCTCTGCCCGTCAGGAAGAGCCGCACCCAGACAGGAAGAGCCGTACCCAAACGCGATGGCCGCCGAGGAGCCGCCCCGTCGACGGCCGGTCACCAACGGTCGCCGGCCATCACCGCGCCGCCAGCGATGCAAACGGGAGTGGCAGCGGTGCACACCCTCTTCCAATGAAGCATGAGCGGGCCCCGAGGAACCCCGGGGCCCACCTCTGCTACTGCCCTTTACGCTTTCGTGTCACCCCGGAGATCGCGAGTACGACCACAACCACGAGCGCGACGGTCAGCAGCCACAGGGGCATCGCGGGCCCAGACGCGCCTCGGGCAAGCGATCCTGCAAGGCACTGCTCCATCCACGGAACCTCACTTTCTCCAACTGCTTCTCTGCCCGCCCCTACGCCCATTGACCCGCGTAGTACGACGCCGTGAAGCGGGCCCCTTGACCGGCCACTCCCGCGGCCCCTCCCCTGGGAACCGAGAGAGCGGCCAAACCCGCTTCGCATGCTGTACCCGTGCCGCGCCCGCCCAGATCCCGATGAGGCTCATACCGCCCTGGCTCATGTAGAGCCGCGAACCGGGGACCGCTATGAGAACCTGCCCGGCATACAGCTCGGGCCGGCGCCCGTGGATCCCGCCGAGATCAGCGGTGTCACGGTCGAACACGGGCGACGCGGCGACATCCTCGACTGGCTCGAGAAACGCCCGGGCCCGGGCACACCCCCTACGGCTGCCCTCCGGAGGTCGGCCGTAGCCGGGCACAGCGAATGGCTGAACTTCACGGCACCACCGCGCGCCCGTTCCCCACGCAGGTGTACGGGCGTTGAAAGTGCTGAAATGCGACTTCGACAGGTTACCGATTCATCGACAGCGCCCGGACTCACGCCGCCAAGCCGCAGAACGGTGCTCGGTCTCAGCGGTATGGTGCTTGCGACAGCAGCGCTCGGCGTCCCAAAGGCCCTTGCCGCTGGCCGGGACAGCGCCCCGGACGTGCCGGGTGATCGCTTCGACCTGGCCGACTCCGGCGCCCGCCTGATCCACGAGAAAGCGCTGCACCACGCGACGGTGATGCAGTCCTTCGCCTTCGACGAGCTCCACGGTCACGTCTACGCGCTTCAGGTGATGCCCGGCGGGGTCCAGCTTCCGGGCGAATCGCGCACCTACACCCATGCCCAGCGGCACGATGCCGGTGACCTTTGCCTGAACCGGCTGTCGATGCGCGGCAAGCTGATGGGCCGGATGTACCTCAAGGGCTTCGGCCACGGCACCGCGATCAGCGTGGACAGCTCCCGCAGCAGCGGCGGCGGCGCCGTCACGCTGTGGGTCGAGTGCGACGCCAACCCGGCCTCCGGGTACGGGCGCGCGATCGGCCGCTTCCCGTACGCCGAGAACACCGTGCTGCACAGCGCTGACCGCCGTGTGACCGTTTACCGCCCGCACCCCGGCTCGGCCGCAAACTGCGCTGCCCTTGACCTGAACAACCGCCGTCTGCTGCTGCGCTACGCGCTCCCCGAGCGCCGTCGCTACGCCCTCTACGACCTGGACACCTTCGCTGCCGGGGTCTTCAGGCCGCTGATCGACTTCGCTCAGCCGGGCCTGGACCTCGGCCTGCCCTTTCAGGGCATGACACTGGACGGCGACTACGCGTACCAGTTGATGGGCTCCGGCCGCGCCACCAACAGCTCCTCAAAGCCGGACAACACGGTGCTGCTGCACTGCATCGACCTGCGCACGGGGCGGGTGGTGCAGCAGCACAAGTCCCAGGCCGGCCACCAGCTCACGCACCGCGAGCCCGAAGGTCTTTCCGTGCTGCACGGGTCCCAGGCGGAGGAACCGCAGCTGTGTATGGGCTTCGCCTCGGGCCCGGTCGGCGGACGAAAGTTCTCCCTCTACGGCCTGCCCACCCTGTAGCCAAGACGATGTCTTGATTGGCGACGTACGTAGGCTTCGTCCATGGTGAGTGGGCTTGAGCCGGCGTGCCGGATCTGCGGGCTGGACGTCGGCGAGGTGCGTTTTGACGATCAGGGCTTGGCCCTGTTCGTCATCTGTGGGTGCTGCGGAACTGAGTCCGGTGTCGGAGACGACACCGTGGCTCAGGCCCGTCGCGTTCGTGACCGGTGGATCGATGCTGGCTCCTTATGGTTCGAGCCCCAGACCCATCCGTCCGACTGGGAACTGCGGGAGCAGTAGCCCCGCGGGCGGCGCGCTGGCAGCAGCGGCCGGCGCGCTCGCCTGGGCGGCGGCCAGGATCTGGCGGAGCGCCCCCGCGAAGGAACTTGACCGGGCGGAGCTCGCCCGCGGGTAGAGACTCAGTCGGCGGCGCGGAGGGTCCGGATGACTGGGGCCCGGTAGGGCTGTCTTCGGGCTCCTCGATCGGCAGTACCTCTGTGCTGACGACGCCGTACTCGGCGACAAGGCGTCGCCAGGCCTCGGAAGCGTAGGAGCGAACCCAAGTCGCCCCCCGTCGCGCGCGTTTGAGGGTGTGGAGGCGCTCGCTTGATCTTGTCTCGGCCCCGATGAAAGAGTGTTCTTGTAGGTTGCATCCCGCATCTTCCGCAGACAGGAACGTTTGTCATGAGCACTCTCGGGTTCGCCGGAAAGTCATCCGTCGCCCTCGCACTGGCCTGCGCGGCCACGTTGTTGATGCCGGCCACTCCGGCCGCCGCCTCGGACTGGGACCGGAACTGCTACAGCATCTCGGCCCCCTACAAGGGCATCAGTGAGATCATCGGCAAGGCTGGCAAGACCCGCAGCGGCTGCACGGACGCCACGATATCCCTGCAGCGTCACCGCTGGTACGGCTGGGAGGAGGTCGACTGGACCCCGCTCGAAAGCGGCACCAAGATGGCGTGGTGGACCTGCACGGGTTCTGGCACCTACACCTACAAGACCGTCGTGGGCGTCGACTCCAACCTCGCCACCTACGAGAGCGCCGAACGTCGCTTGACCTGTTGAGGGCAAGGCCCGGCGGATTCGGTGAGAGGGTCACCCACTCCCGCCGCCCTGCTGCCGATGGTGAACGGGTATTGAGTGCAGAACACCTCGACACCCTCACCGCCCGGGCCAACCTCGCCGTCTCCTGCCGGCAGGCAGGGCGCACGGCAGAGACAATCACGCTCGAGGACGCGTAGACCCGTGCCATATCGGGACTGTCCAATCGCCAACGGGTCTTGCCAGATTTTCATAGCCAGTGATCGGCTTTGCCCTGTGGTCAGTTGAACAGGACGCGCTGACGGAGGAGAGCGTGTCCTGCATCCGTAGGTCTGGCGTTTGCAGAGCTTGATCTTGTTGTTGACGCCTTCGGTCCGGCCGTTGTGGTGGGGGCAGGGTGAGGGCGGCGTTGACGGCGGCTCGGGCGCGTTCGACGCCATTGGCGAAGGAGTACAGGAAGGGCAGTTCGGCTGTGCGGGTGCTGGTGCTGTCTGCGTCCCGCTGTCCGATCTCCCGACGCCGTTTATCTACCGCGCGTCGCCGTAGCGCAGGCACCACGATGCTTCAGCGGCTTCCGCGCTTGCGGCCCTACGCGCCCGGTGGGCGACTGCCTTGACACGGCTCTGGCAGGCTGGGGAGCAGAACTGCTTGGCGCTGTTGCGCGAGGTGTCGACGTCCCGGCAAGCGCGGTCCGGGGTGTTGGCCCGCCGGTTGAGGTGCCGGTCCTGGTCGCGCTGGTGCACGTGTCGCTGGCCTGGCGGCGGAAGTTCCGCACCACCTGGCCAATGCAGACAACAGACGCCGTCCGGAACCGGCACCCGTGATGTGCACGCGTACGGGCAGCGTGGCGTCGGGGGCAAGTTGCGCGCTGGCTGGACCGCATGCTCACCGGGGAACCGCGCCCGTCCACTGCTTCGTCGGCAATATCGCAGCGCAGCCGCGTCCTTGTTGCCGCTTGGGTTGCCCTAGCCCATCAAAACCTCGTCGACTTCGGACGCGCGGCGAACCGCCACCGGTCCCCCAGGGTCGCTGAGGTTGCCACTTGCCCGCCGTCGGGCGGGAATCTCCCGATCCTTGCGAGGGTTGAAGCCGTCTCCTACGTGAGCAGTTGGTGGCCGTGGGGCACCCAACTCCGGTCGGCTAAGAGGTGGCGAGAGCAAGGTCCCGGCCAACTCGCCATCCCCGCACACGACGGCGCGGGGTACATGGTGAAGCGACCCGAGCGGACGATGGCCCACGGTGGGAAGCCTCAGTACCTGCACTTCCGGGGCACGCTCCCGGACGGCCGTTCGGCGCGGAGCAAGAGATGCAGGGATTTCCAAGAGCTGTGACCGCTCAGTTGACACGCCTGGCCAGGTGGGCGCGGCGTCACGCATCGCGGCGGTGCAGCACCGCCGTCGCATGGATCAGGGCCGGTTGTACCACCCGCACTTGAGGGCGTTCGCATTGCTAAGACAGATCTTGACGGACGCCGCACCGCCGGGCGCATTCGCAGGGAACCCGGTATTGAACGGGTAGGTCACGTCGCACTGAGTGCTGCTGCTCCAGGAGCCGAGCTCGTTGCCAGAGGCGCCGTACGTGCTGAACTGCACCCTGTTGCAGCCGACGGCCTGTAGTTTTCCGCTGGCCCCGACCGACCGGTCGTACCACGTCAGGGTGCCGCGGACGGAGCTGGCACCGAGCGTGACGTCGAAAGGGGTGCTCGGGTAGGGGGCGCTCTGCGCGCCGACGGCGGTGGGAGCGCCCAGCAAGGTGCCCGCGGTCAGCACGACGGAACCGAGAGCGGCGGCGAGATGAGTCTTCATGCGATCTCCAGGAGGGGGACGACAAGGCCCGACACGCGGTCGCGTGCGGCATCAACCAGGTGCAGCGGACCAGGGCGGCGGCCCGGTTCGGCGCACTCGCCGCCTGTTGCGAAGCGACGATTCTCCTCGCTGCGATCAACGCACGGCTGTGGCCTGTTGGATGTGTCAGACCCGCAGGTCATGGTGGCCGCGATCGGGTCAGCGGGCTCAGCGGCGACAGGGCCAGTGGGAGCTGTGCGCCTGACGCTCTGGAGGGGGCCGACCGCGACCTTGCCGGGCGGCCCACCCAGAACACCAGCAACGTCCTGGACGGCTGCCAGATCCGCCGCTGTCCCGGCTGGCACCGCCACATGACGCTCAGCTGGCAAACCATCACCACAAAGACCGCTGTTGAACTAGTGCAGGCCGTCTATGCAGTAGCCGGCGCGGTAGCAGGTCACTCCCCTAAGGTAGTTCTGGTTTTCGTCGGTCATGTAGACCCAGATGTTGTCGGACCCACCGACGACGTTCGCGGCAAGGGTGAAGTCTGCCGGCCCGGATCGATTGCACCAGGTGCTGCTGCTCTTGAAGTCCAGTGAGGTGCTGCCGGCGAACGCCCGCGCGTAGACGCGCCGGCAATTGCTGGCCTTGAACACCGCGTCGATGCCGACCGACCGGTTGGACCAGCTGGCCGTGCCTTTGTAGTAGCTCGCCCCATACTCAATTGAGACGGTGGCGGAAGCGGCGGCACTCGCGGGTGTCGCCGCTAAGGCCATCGCGGCAACGGACGCGGCTGCGGTCACGGCCACGCCGGCCTTCCTCACGCGGCTGTTCACCTTCGAGGTGTCCTTCAATCTCACCATGACGACCACTCCCAGGTTCTTCGGGTGACGGGTGCACAACCTCACCGTCGTGCGGAGGCGACCGCCTCAGATCGGGCGGTGAACGTTGCTGCCGTTGTTCGGCACCATGACTCCACCACGCGGGGACCTCGCGCCGGAAAGTATTCGAGCCCGTTCAAATCCAACGCGACCACTGCTAGCGTCACGACGGTGCTCACCCTGCGTGTAGACGCCCATACCGTGGCCAGCACACGGCTGGCCCCCTCCCCCGCTTCGGAATCCATGGCGTGGCTGAAACTCACCGCCGCCTCGGGACGGCACCCAGTCTTCGGAGACCCTGGACCGCTCGCCCGCGCGTCACTTGCCCATCCGGACGTTGCCCTGCTCGCCGACCTGTTGCCACATAACGGCGATACCTACAGACCCGACCTGCTCACCCCGCAGCCAGGAACGGACGCACAGCGCCGCGATCTGATCGACGAGCAGATCGCGCACATAGAGGCCGCAGCGCAGGGCGACCTCGAAACCCAGGTACTCGCCCTCACCCGGACCCACTGGAACAGGCCGCTGCTGGCCAACACCCGTCGGATCGCGGAGTCGGGGCAGATGCAGCGACGTCTCGCCAACGGTCTCGCCCGGTTCTGGCGCGATACCTTGGCCGAGGGCTGGCCCGAACTGCGCTCGATCATCCATCAGGACATCGCCCACCGCGCGACAGCCATCGCCACCCACGGCGTCGGCCGGGCGCTTGGAGCACTCCACCCCGACATGGCTTGGGCAGGCGACACGATCACCCTCGCCAAGCCGTGGGATGCCGAAATTGATGTCACCGGCCGGGACTTGGTCCTCACCCCCGGCGTGCTCAACTGGCCCGATGTCATCATCCAGGTCGACACCCCCGGGCAGTTCGTCTTCTACTATCCCGCCCAGCGGATCGGAGCCGATCGGGATCGCAGGTGCGGAAAGATCGCGCAAGTGGTCGGCAACGCCCGCGCCACCTTGCTGGCGGACCTCGAAACTGCCCGGTCCACCGCGGAACTCGCCGCCCGAACCGGATACACCCCGGGGACCATCTCCTACCACCTCAGCGCCCTGCACCGCGCACGCCTGGTCACCAAGGTCAGAGACGGGCGCTATGTCTTGTACCAGCGGACCGCGCATGCGGCAGGTCTGCTGGAAGAGGCCCGCGGCTAGCTACTTGCCCCTGAAAAAGGGTTTGGGCTGGTGGCGGGGCCAGCACTGCAGGACGGCGCTGTGCCGCTGGCCTGTCGGCGGCCTGTCCCTCA
>NZ_JBEZVL010000024.1:0-76628 GCF_040636975.1 Streptomyces sp. NPDC032198
ACCGAGGCGTAGAACTTCAGCGCGCGGCCACCGGTCGTGGTCTCCGGCGAGCCGAACATCACGCCGATCTTCTCGCGCAGCTGGTTGATGAAGATAACCGTCGTCCTGGTCTGGCTGAGCGCGCTGGTGATCTTTCGGAGGGCCTGGCTCATCAGGCGGGCCTGCAGGCCCATGTGGGAGTCGCCCATCTCGCCCTCGATTTCCGCGCGCGGCACCAGGGCCGCGACGGAGTCGATGACGATCAGGTCGATCGCGCCGGAGCGGATCAGGATGTCGGCGATCTCCAGCGCCTGTTCACCGTTGTCCGGCTGGGACAGGATGAGGTTGTCGGTGTCGACGCCGAGCTTCTTCGCGTACTCGGGATCGAGAGCGTGCTCGGCGTCGATGAACGCCACCGAGCCGCCGGCCTTCTGCGCGTTCGCCACCGCGTGCAACGTCAGCGTCGTCTTGCCGGAGGACTCCGGTCCGTACACCTCCACCACACGGCCGCGGGGCAGACCGCCCACACCGAGCGCCACGTCCAGCGCGGTCGATCCGGTAGGGATCACCTCGATGGGCTCATGGGGCCGCTCGCCGAGGCGCATGACCGCACCCTTGCCGAATTTCCGCTCGATCTGTGCGAGCGCGGTGTCCAGCGCCTTTTCGTGGTCGGTTGCTGCCATGAGCTTTCACCCGGTCCGATTGTGTGGCACGCGCACGTCGGAGGACGTGAGCGTCTACTGCCGACAACGGACGTCTCGGAGATCCCAGAAAACGAACATCCGATCGATTTGCGTGTCCAGTGAAAGGTACCAAACCGCGGGGGAGCGGGACGGGATGCGCACCGGATCGCACCGAATCGCTCCGGACCGCACCGGATCGATCCGGACGCGGACCGCGCCGCCGCCCGCTTCCTCTCGTGATCGGCCTGCTTGTCCAGGCCGGGCGAGACGTGTTCGGCTGCCGGGGCGACGTGCTTGAGCTCCGCGTACCGCCCGGATCCGCGGGTGGGCTACTGCAGTGGTGATCTGGTGTGGGTGTGGCGCGCGGCGATCCGGGGGAACGCGCGTCGTGGAAGCGCGGGCGGCAGATCCCGCGAGGGTTCGCCGACGGGATGAGGTCGGGTAGCCAAGCAAGTACCGTTCAGCGTAAGTGAATTGGGCTGAGCGGGTCGGTTCTGGGCTCGGTCAAGGTGACGTCTCGGGTTCGGGCGTCGTGGCGATGAGGATCTGAGCGGCCTGGGTGATGTTGTCCGCGCGGACGGCGCGGGCCATCGCTTCGCGGGCGGCGTTGGCCGCGGTGTCCGGGGGAACCACCAGCAGGGCGAAGTGGTCGTTGTCGCCGCGGGTGATGAGGACGGTGTCGTCGCCGACCGGGTCGGAGTCGAGGTGCACGACCTGGTCGTCGATGACCAGGCGGGTCGGGAGGCTGTTCCAGGCGGACGCGTCCACGCCCACCCGTGTGATCGGCCCGAGGTGCCCGGTCAACACGCTGATCAGCGCCGGCAGCTCGGTCTCGATGTCGCGCGTGCGCGGCCACCACGCGCCGTCGAGGAGCCCCTCCCGGGATCGCGTGGTCTCCAGGCGCAGCAGGGCCGTACCGGGTTTGACCGCCTGGTGGATCGCATTCGGCAGGAGCAGTGGAGGCGTGGGGGAGATGTCGGAGTCAGCCATGTCGGTTCGCCCGTCTACGGGGTGCGGCCCTGCGGTGCCGCCAGTCGGCGCCCATGCTCACGCCGGTGCCGGTCGGCGACGTGCACGAGCCCACCTCGTTTCACGATACTCCCGCCGCCCGCTCCGCTGCCCGCCGGAAAAATGCCTGGTCAACCCGGTCAGAGTGCACCGATCAGGCGTACGCTGAAAGCACCGGGAGTATTTCGCACACCGGCTTTCACGCGGGTGTCACTTCCGGCGATCGCCTAAAAGCCGGGCTGCCGACGGGCAGTCCGGGGGCAGGTCCGCATCATGACCACGACCCTCGATCGGACCGCGCCCCGCGACCTCGCCGCAGAGTTCCCGGCACGCTTGTCCCTCACTCCGAGGACCACCCTGCGCGGCCAGCTGGACGGGGCCTGGTGGCCCTACTCCCGAGACCTCGAAGCCGAGCTGCCGCCACTCGCCGCCGCCCTGGAGGAATCCTGGGGCCGCATCACCCGCGTCACCGTCAACCCCACACGCTGGCCCGTCGTCCCTCACACGGTGCCCGTGGGCGGGCGCAGGCTGCACGTGGGCTGGTTCACCGAACAGGACCCCGACAAGCTCATCCTGCTCTCCTACACGGTGGGGCGCTGGGACCTCCTCGTCATCCCGCCCGAGACCGCACCCACGGCCGGGGCGCGCCTGATGGCCGCCGCCGCGGTCCCGGGTAGCGTCCTCACCGCGGGCGTCCTGATGGCCAACGAAGCCGTCATCGGGCGCGGCATCCGCGATGCCGTGCGCAGGGAGGCCACCTGGGAGGACGAAGGCGGGGCCTGCATGTCGCCCTTCGGGGACTCGATGGGCCCAAGCGCCCTCCCGCCGCCCGAAAACAGCTGGAGTTGAGCCCAATGGAGACCCTCGTCGTCATTGCGGTGATCGTCCTCGCGATCGGCATCGGGATGCGCCTGATCCACCTGCTCAACGCCCAGCACGACGCACGGATCGCTGCCCACCACTTCAGCGACCCCCTGCCGAGACCTCCCGGCCTGCCGGACGACACCGGTCGTCGAGCCCGCCGCAGGGATGCCGATCAGTGAGGAACAGACCCTTCTCCGACCGGGGGCAGCGGGTGGAGGCGCCGCCGCACGGGCGCCTCCACCCGTCGGCTTCTCGCCCACCCCGAAGGGAGGACGCCCACGTGAAGTACATCGAGCCCCAGACGCTGCCCGCGCTCCCACCGGCCGTCGTCCCACCGGCCGTCGCTGAACTGGCCCGTCCGTGACGCTCCGGCCAGCGCGTCCGACGCGCACTCGATCCGTGCCTGCGACGCCTTGAGCGCCCGCCCGGCCCGCCTGTGGTTGCCGTGCGAGGCGGCGGCCCATCGGGGGGTGTCAACGAGGCTTCAGAACTCCAGGCCAGAATCAGGCACTTGACTGTGGGCAAGAGGTCGCAGGTTCAAATTCGGGAGCAAAGCTGGGAGCGACGTCGACAGGGGGTGGATCTAGGGCCCCGATCCGGTTGCTCCCATGGAACATCTCCGCTGCCGGGTCTGATGTACGGGGCAAGGGGCCGCACTGGGCGCCCCCTTGTCCGCATAGCCGTCATGGGACCGTGCTCCCCCTCGACCGCAGCGGTCGCTCAGAGGTGGCTATCCAGGAACTTCCGTGCCTCGGCGGTGGTCATGGGCCCCGTGCCGTGTGCCACCGCCTCTCCCTCCTTCAGGAGGACGTAGGACGGGGCTTCGGTGATCCCGTATCGCTCGGTCGCGGCCGGGCAACGCGTGATGTCGGCGCGGACGGCCGTCAGGCGGCCCGCGTATGCGTCGGCGATGCCACCCACGACGAGGTCCATCACCCGGTAGGGCTCGATTGCCTTGGGCCATGTCCCGGTGAAGTAGGCGAGGACCGGAACTCCGCTCATCCCGAGGATGAAAGTGAACTCCGCGTCCTCACGGGGCCGGTGAACCCGCTGCGTCATGGAAGCTCCTGACCTCACGTTCGTCATTCCATCCCTATCATCTCCCGCGCGGCGTGCCGGGCCGGTCCGGTCGGTCGTCCGGGCACCCGGAACGAAGCACGATTCCTGGACCGCTCGCCGGCGTCGACGTGGGCGCGGGCGTCGACATACGTGTCAGCTGGCCCGGAGACCGACCGCCAGCGTCAGTTCGAGGACCCGGTGTGGCGATGCGAGGTCCGGGAAAAGTTCCCGCAGTTGCGACATCCGGTAGCGGACCGTCTGGGGGTGGACGAACAACGCCGCCGCCACCTCCTCCCGCCTGCCCTGGTGCAGCAGCCACGCCCGCAGCGTCTCCTCCAGTCGCCGTGCGGTCGCGGCGGGCAAGCTCCGCAGCGGTGCGAGGGCTCGGGCACGCAGGTCCGCGAACGCTTCCGCGTCGGCGCTCAGTACCAGCTCGGGCAGGTGGTCCTCGGTGTCGCGGATATCCGCGGAGAGGGAGCGTGCGCGTGCGGCTCGTGCGTAGGACGCGGAGGCACGGGTCCACGGCCTGGCCGGGCCGGCCACGGCGGTGCGGTCGGTCAGCTGCCGCAGGAGGTGTGATCGGTCGGCGTCGGGGACTAGCAGCACACCAGTGGCGTCCGGCAGATCGTCGAGGACGAGGGTGCTCGGGTCGAGCGCGCGGTAGGCGGGCCGGGCCTGGGCGGCGGGGAGCAGGACCGCGGTCAGCGTGACTGGAGGCTGCCACCCGGTACGTTGTGCGGAGGCCAGCAGTACGTCCGGGCTCGCGCCGGCGAGGAGGTCGCGGGCCAGGTGTTCCAGGTGGCGCTCGTGGGCCCTGCCCCGGGCGGCCAGTTCGTCGGCGTGGCCCGCGGCGCTCGCGGCGGAGAGCTCGTCGATGTAGGCGAAGGTCAGCTCGGCGAACTTGGCGACCTCGGCGGCGGGCAGACCTGCGGGTACGGCACCCGCTGCCAGGCACCGCCAGGCCACGCGGGCGCCGACGCGGTAGGCGCTGAGCAGGGCATCCATCGAACGGCCGTCGCGCACCTCACCGCGGCCCAGCTCGTAGGCCGCGTCACCGGCGTCGCCGCCGGTGGCGTGCCCGCTCGCGAGGTCCAAGTAGTGCCCCAGGGTGGTACGGACGGCCCGGCGGATGGTGGCGCCCATGCGGCCCGACAGGGCGTTGGCGTAGGGAGGGACCTCGTCGATGATCGCCTGGACGACCTCGTCGGCGGTGGTCTTCACCGCGGCCCGAAGTGCGGTGACCGTCGTCTCGTTCAGGGCCAGCTCGCTGGCCCTCTGGATTGCATGGCTCACGTTTTTGTTCCCTGCGAACAATTTGGCCGACCAGATTTACGTCCTGCGGTCAGGACTTTACGCCTTGAGGCGCAGCAAGCTGAAGTCATGACGAGTACAGCCCTCCGCGGCAGGGCCTGGAAACTGCTGGAGATGGTCACGACGCCGCTGCTGCCGTCGGACTACCTCGACCTGGTCAGCCCGCTCCGGGCGGGCGCCGACCTGCGTGGGCGCATCGAGGCCGTGCACCCCGAGACGGGTGACGCCGCGACCATCGTGATCAGGCCGGGACGGGGCTGGCGCGGCCACACGGCCGGTCAGTACGTGCGGATCGGGGTCGACGTCGACGGCGTGCGCCTGTGGCGTGCCTACTCCCTCACCTCGCCGACCAACCGCCAGGACGGTCGCGTCACGATCACCGTGAAGGCGATCCCGGACGGCAAGGTCAGCAACCACCTGGTCCGCAGGGCGAAACCCGGCACGCTGATCCAGCTCGACCAGCCGACCGGTGACTTCGTGCTGCCGCAGGCCAGGCCCGCCAAGGTGCTCTACCTGACGGCAGGCAGCGGCATCACGCCCGTGATGGGCATGCTGCGCGACACCGAGTTCGACGACGTCGTCATGGTCCACTGCGCGCCACGGCCGCAGGACGTGATCTTCCGCAACGAACTGCACGACCTGGTCACGGACACGAAGCTGCGGCTCACCGAGGTACACACCGACACCGACGGAACGCTCGACATCGCCCGTCTCGACGAACTCGTGCCCGACTGGGCCGAGCGCGAGACCTGGGCCTGCGGGCCCGCGGGCCTGCTCGACGCCGCCGAAGAGCACTGGAGCGAGCACGGCGTACAAGAGCGCCTGCACACCGAACGCTTCCGCCCCAGCATCGTCGTCGCCGGCGACGGCGGCGAGGTCACGTTCAGCGCCACTGGCAAGACCGTCGACGCGGACGGCGCCACGCCGCTGCTGGACGTCGGCGAGGAGGCCGGCGTGCTCATGCCCTCCGGGTGCCGCATGGGCATCTGCTTCGGCTGCGTCACGCCGCTCAAGGCGGGCGCCGTCCGCGACCTGCGCACCGGCGAGATCACCGAGGCCGAGCCGGGCGTCCTCATCCAGACCTGCGTGTCCGCCGCCGCGGGCCCCTGCGACATCGAACGGTAGGAGCACCTTGACCGCCATCGACCCCACCGCCCACCTGACCGCGGAGCAGATCGACGAGCTCGGCCGCGAGCTGGACGCGATCCGCGACGAGGTGATCGCCGACCGCGGCGAGAAGGACGCCGCCTACATCCGTAAGGTCATCTCGGCACAGCGCAAGCTCGAGCTGGTCAGCCGGGGCGTGCTGCTGTTCTCGATCTTCCCGCCCGCGTGGCTGCTCGGCACCGCCGGTCTGTCCGTGGCCAAGATCATGGACAACATGGAGATCGGCCACAACATCCTGCACGGCCAGTGGGACTGGATGCGCGACCCGAAGATCCATTCCACCACCTGGGAGTGGGATCACGTCTCGCCGTCCGAGCAGTGGAAGCACTCGCACAACGAGCTGCACCACACGTACACCAACGTGATCGGCAAGGACAACGACCTCGGCTACGGCATCATGCGCGTCGACGAGGACCAGAAGTGGCACCCGGTCTACCTCGGCCAGCCGCTGTGGAACTTCCTCAACGCCTGCTTCTTCGAGTACGGCATCGCCGCGTACGACCTGGAGCTCGGCAAGAACCTGGACAAGCGCCGCCGCAAGAACCCGGAGTTCCGCGCGCGGGCCAAGGCCGTGGGCCGCAAGATCCGCAAGCAGGTGCTCAAGGACTACGTGATCCACCCGCTGCTTTCGGGCCCGTCGTTCCTCCCCACGCTCGGCGCGACGTTCACCGCGAACCTGGTACGCAACATCTGGACCCACTCGGTGATCATGTGCGGGCACTTCCCCGAGGGCGTGCAGGTCTTCGAGCGCCGGTCGATCAAGAACGAGACGCGCGGCCAGTGGTACCTGCGCCAGATGATGGGCTCGGCGAACATCAGCGGCAGCAAGGCCATGCACTTCATGACCGGCAACCTGTCGCACCAGATCGAGCACCACCTGTTCCCGGACCTGCCGAGCAACCGGTACGCCGAGGTCGCGGTGAAGGTGCGCGCGCTGTTCGAGAAGTACGAGCTGGAGTACGTCACCGGGCCGCTGCCCAAGCAGGTGTTCTCCGCGTGGCACAAGGTCTTCCGGCTCTCGCTGCCGAACAAGAAGCCCAAGCTCAAGGCGCCGGCGCGCGAGCCGGAGCTCGTCGCGGCCTGATTCCCGGTAGGGGTTCAGATCTTTCCGACCGTACGTGCATGTACTGGTGAGGCCGCTCAGTGCGCGGGGTTCGTGCGGAGGTGGGCGGTGCCCGAGCGCACTGCCCAGCCGAAGACCGCGAAGGCGACGGCGCCCACCACGAGCGAGTCGTAGGGGGCCGGCAGGTGGCCGGAGCCGCCGAACGTGCCGAGCCATGACAGCAGGGCAAGTGCCGCCAGGTGGAACACGATCCAGGCACCCTGGCGCAGTTCCTCGGCCGGGGGGCTGCCCGCCGTCCTGCGTCGTTGCAGCAGGAACAGCGGGACACCGGCGAGGACGAGAGGCAGGGCGAGCCGCAGGTCGTCCCAGCCCGACCAGTAGATGAACTCGGTCGCCACGGCGAAACTGACCGGTGCGATCCAGCGCACCCCCGGCATGTGGCCGTCCGCCACCGGCAGGCCGCGCTCCCGGTCGTGTGCACGGAAGGACGCCACGGCCACCGCCGAGGCGGCGTAGATGATCAGGTACATGTCTCCCATCACGCTCACGATGTCCTGCCAGCCGCCGAACGGGAGCATGAACACGATGATGACCGCGAGGTTGAGGAGCAGGGCGCGGCGTGCGATGCCGGAGCGGGGATCGATGCGCATGAAGAAGCGGGGCAGCAGGCCGTTCTTCGAGAGGGCGTAGGTGTGGCGGGCGTCGATCGCCACGCCCACGTAGGCGGAGCCGCCCGGGGATACCACCGCGTCGGCGTAGAGCAGGGTGGCAAGCCAGTGCAGGTTCAGGACGAGGGCGAGCTGGCCGAACGGCGACTCGAAGTTGACTCCCTGCCAGCCGTGCGCGAGCAGTGAGTCCGGCACCGTGTAGAGGAAGGCGAGCTGCAGCCCGAGGTAGACGAGCACCGCGAGGCCGATGCCGGTGAGGACGGCGGCGGGTACGTTGCGGCGCGGATTGCGGGCCTCTCCGGAGAAGTCGAGCGGGGCCTGGAAGCCGTTCACGGAGTACACGATGCCGCCGCCTGCGAGGGCGGTGAGGCAGGCCGCGTAACCGTACGGGGCGAACCCGCCGTGGCCCGTGAGGCGGCCCGAGTGGGTGCCGGAAAGGAACAGGGCGACCACCGTGAGCACCGGGACGACGACCTTGAACACCGACACGAGGTTGTTCAGACGGGCGAACATCCGCACCGCGAACCAGTTCAGCGCCGTGAGCAGCACGCTCAGTGCGGTGGCGACGCCAAGACCCGACGCGGTGAGGCTGCCGTCGTCATAGAGCCCGGACACGTAGTGGGCGGCGTACTGCATGATCGCGCTGATCTCGGCCGCCGTGCCGCCCACGGACAGCATGACGGACCAGCCGACGACCGTGCCGACCAGGCGGCCGTTCGCGTACAGCGGCCAGCGGACCGTGCCGCCGCCCTCCGGCCTGGTGGCGCCGAGTTCGACCATGACCAGGGCCACCAGCGCACAGAGCAGGCCGGCCGCGACCCAGGAGAGCAGCGCGGCGGGACCCGCGGTCTGGGCGGCGTACATGGCGGCGAAGAGCCAGCCCGAGCCGAGGATGTTGGAGAAGCCGATCGCGGTCAGGCCCCAGAACCCGAGATCCTTGCGCAGCCGGTTCTCCTCGGCGCGGACGTCCGGGGCAACGGCAGTCTCCGCCGGCTGTTGCTGCGCCACGTGGCATACCTCCTCGACGATCACGGACCCACGGGGTCAGCGTGCCACGCGGTACGTCGTACGGGTGCCCATGCCGAGTGCTGTGTTACGTCGACCAGACCACCCGGCCGTTGTGCACGATGACCACCTTGGCGTCGGGGCGGAGCACCAGCTGGGCGCCCTCGTGGCCGTGGCTTTTCGAGGCCCAGATGGGGCGGTCGTCGCCGTTGTGGATGACGAGGTTGCCGTCCTGCTGGAAGATCGCCCGATGGTTTTCGCCGAAGGTCATGGACGCCCAGAGGGGCTTGCCCTTCTCGTTGTAGACGACGAGGTTGCCGTCGGTCTGCATGACCATGCGGATGCGGTTGGTGGTCCAGGCCTGCTTGACCTCCAGGACGCTGGGTGCCGAAACGGTCTCGGCGGTCCAGTTCGGCTTCGGGGCCGCCTTGGGCTTGGGCTTGGACTTGGCCTTCTTCTCGGGCGACTTGCTCGGGCTCGGCTCCGGGGTGGGCACAACGGCCTTGGGAGCGACGGCCTTCGGGGTCTCGGGCTTCTTCGACTTCTTCTTGGAGGGGGAAGAACTGGGCTTCTTGGCCTGGTAGTCGTCTAGCGCGGCGGGGCCCGAATTCGGGTTCAGGACGGTGTCGGAGCCTCCCGCCGACAGCTCCTTGCCGTTGTCCGGGGGGCCGTCGTCCCTCGCGCTGCCGACCAGGAGCAGCGGTATCGCGATCAGGGCGGCACCGACGATCGCGGCACCGGCCAGCACCGGCTTGCGGGGGCGTACGCCGTCGACACCGGTGACGGACTTGGTGCCGGACGGTGGGGTCCCGACGGCCGCAGCCGAAGCCACGGCGGCGCTCTCGTTCTCGCCTTCGCCCTCGCTCTCGCCCTCGCCCTCCTTGGGTGTCCCGGACGGGGACGCCGGAGCGGCCTTGGTCGCCCCTCCTGCCGGGGAGATGGCGGACTCTGCCTCGGGAGCCTCGGGAGCCTCGGGAGCCTCGGGAGCCTCGGGAGCCTCGGAGGTCGCGTTCTCGTCCGGGGTGCTCGGGGTGGCTGCTTCGTCCGGTGCGGTGGACTTGGCCTTCTCGTCCGGAGCGGACGGCACAGTGGACGGCCCGGCCTCCCCCGTGGGGGCGGCGGCCGTCTCCGATTTCGCGCCGGGGGTGCGGTGCTGGGGGGACATGCGGTACTCCTCGGGGGCGGAGCTGGCGGTGTGCACAGGGCCGCTTGGCGGGCGGGCAGGTCGAGTTCCGCTCGCCATGCGGGGGTTGGTCTTGTCCGCGTCGAAGTGGGTCGGCACGGCTGGGTACTTGATGCCGGTCTCCGCGTGGCCGGTCGCGGTGGCGGCCGCAGGCCGGTCCGACGCCTTCCGGGCTGCGAGGTCTTCCCGTACGCCCCTGGCCTGGACGTCCGGTCGGAACGCACTGTGTGTCGGCGTGTCGGCGGGGCCGACCACGAGCCCAACTTAGCCCGTTGCGGGGCCCGGAGCCGCTCCTCCCACCACAACTCCCCTTTCGCTTTGTCCTCTCACGCCTCACTGCTCCCGGAACGTTCCCCACTCGGACACCAAACGGGCATCTCTGAACCCGATACGGGTCCTCCTCGGTCCCCAACGGAAGGGACGCGTGTGGCATTCTGTTGGCTCCCGACGTGATCAGTGTCGTTGCGCGCGCCTGGTGTCCGGCGCCCAACGATTGGTACGGATCGAAGAGTTCAGGTGAGGATGCGGTCCGGAGAACGGCAAGAGGACAGGCATGACGCCGCGCCGGTGACGCCCGATGGATCCGGCCCTGCCGCCGCCCCCGCGCCGTCGGCCGACGAAGTCCCCGAGGCAGCCGTCACCCCCGAGATACCCGAGGCCGTGCGAGCCGCCGCACGCCGGGCGCCGGGGCACTGGATCGGCGTGGTCGACCCGGAGTGGAGCGACGAGCGGACGCCGCCGGAGTGGGCGGTCCTTGGGGAGTGGCAGTCCGACGAGAGCGGGGCGGTGGGGGGCTACCGCGCCAATCCGGCGTACCGGCCTTCGGCCCGGGTGCTCGGCTGGCCGGAGCCCACCGATCCGGTGGACGCGGCGGCGCAGCGGGCCGCCACCGGATACGGATCCGTGGACGAGGCGCTCGCGGCCCTCGCCGGGGCCGACATCACCGTCGTACGCGGGCCGGACGGTGGTCCGCTCACGGCGGCAGGGCGCGACGGAGCGCCCGTAGTGCTGTCGTTCACCTCACCGGCACATGAGTTCACGTCCGAGGCACTTCTGCATGACACCGTCCCGGCACGGGAGCTGGCCCGTTCACTGAGCGGTACGGGCACCCAGCTGATGGTCAACGCCGGGGCCGCGGCACCCTTGCTCGTCCCGGCGGACAGCCTTCTCGACCGGGGCGACGACTCTCCTGGACTCCGGGACGACGACTCTCCTGAACTACGGCCCCACACCACAGGGAGGACCTCGTGACGCGTTCGGCCCAGCAGCCCCCCACCTCCCAGCAGCCCCCCACCTCGCAGGCGGCCGAGACCGGTTCCGACGACGCTGAGGAGACGGCCGCCGCGGCGGTCACAGCGACCACGTCGGCCACCGCCCCCGGCACGAAGACCGAGCCCGAGCCCGACGCCTCTGAGCCCGACGCCGCCAGCACCGCGGAGACCGCCAGTACCGCCGAGCAGAGCAAGCCGGAGACCGCCGCCCCCGACAGCGAAACCGCCCCCGTCGCGGAGCCCGAGCCCGAGCCCGAGGCCGACCCCGGTGCCGCCACAGCGGCCAAGAGCCGGTTGCCCGCCCTCGTACGGACCGTGACCGCGACCGCCATCGACCGGCCGCAGCAGAAGACCGGGCCGGTCGGGCGGCCGGGCAGGGCCGTGCTCGCCGGAGCCGCGGTCGCGGGAGCGCTGCTCGTGGCGGTGCCGTTGCTGACGCTCGGCGGGGACGACGACAAGGACCGCAAGTCGTCGGCGGCGGCCGGTACGGTCCTCGGCCCTGATGGCCAGGAGGCCCCGGGTGACTTCGCGGTGACCCCGCCCGACACCGGCTCCAAGGACGACGAGAAGGCCTCCGACAAGCCGAAGAAGCCGAAGAAGGAAGCCGCTGCCCCCACCCCGGCGCGGGACGGCGGCAAGAAGGACGAAGCGAAGGGCGATGGCAAGGGCGACGGCAAGAAGGAGCAGCCCGCGAAGAAGCAGAGCGGCGAGAAGCAGGACGACGGGAAGAAGGGCAAGACCGCGAAGGCCGGTCCCGGACCGACCCTCGGGTTCCCCGTCTCCCTGCACAGCCACCTCTCCGGCCGCTGCATCGACGTACCGGCCAGCAACTTCAGTGACGGCAGGCAGCTCCAGATGTGGGACTGCAACAACGCCGACGCGCAGAAGTTCAGGTTCGCCTCCGACGGCACCGTCCGCGTCGGGGGCAAGTGCCTGGACGTGGCCAACGCGAACTACAACGACGGTTCCGCCATCCAGATCGCCTGGTGCAGCGGCAACAACGCCCAGAAGTTCGCGCTGAACCCCAGCCACGACCTGGTCAACACCGTGGTCGGCAAGTGCGTCGACATCAAGGGCAGCAACCGGAACAACGGGGCCGTGCTCGAGCTGTGGAGCTGCACCGGCGCCGACAACCAGAAGTGGAGCGTCTGACCGGACGCCCGGGGCGGACACACTCCGCTCCGGGCGTCCGCTCGTCCTTGGGGGCGAGGCATGATGGCACCGTCGGCTCGCCGACACGCGCCCCCGCCCGGGGGGCGCCCCGCTGTAGAGGCCGCCATGGCAAGGAGGTTGGTGCGTGTCGCGCCAGGTACTGACGGTCGGCCCGGGGAGCCAGGACCGCTACCGGACGATCGGTGAGGCACTCGTGGCCGCTCGGACCGGCGCGCTCATCAGCGTCCGGCCCGGGACGTACACGGAGAACCTCGTGATCCACACCCGGGTCACCCTCACCGCCGCCGAGGGACGGGGCACCGTGGAGATCCGGCCGCGCTCGGGCAGCGTGCTCGCGCTGCGCGCCGACGCGGTCATGCTCTCCGAACTGACCCTGCGGGGCGGCGACGCCGAGCTGCCGACCGTGGACGTGCGGCGCGGCCAGGCCGCGCTCGACGGCTGCGAGATCGTCGGCGCCGCCTGGACCGCGATGCTGGCCGGGGGCACCGGCTCCCTCGCGCTGCGGGACTGCCGGGTGAGCAATCCGCAGGGCGCGGGCATCGTGATCACCTCGACCACGCCCACCACCGTGGAGTCCTGCAACTTCGAGCACCTGGGCACCAGCGGACTGGTGCTTGCGGAGGAGGGCGACGCGCACGTGCGCGGCTGCACGGTGCGCGGCGCCCGCGGCAACGGCCTGCTCGCCAACGGCGAGTCCCGCGGCACCGTCGAGGACTGCGACTTCTCCTCCACCGACAAGCCCTCCATCGCCCTGGAGCAGAACTGCTCCCTCACCGTGGTCCGGACCGTGGTGCACGACACCAGCACCGGGGTGCATCTGAGCAGCGCGGGCCGTACGACCCTCGAGGACGTCCGCGTCACCGGCGCGTCCGGCAACGGGATCGCGCTGGCCGGGGGCAGCGATCCGGTGCTGCGCCGGTGCCGGGTCTCGCGCACCCGCGGCCACGGCGTCCTGGTCACCGACCGGGCGCGCGGCACCTTCGAGGACTGCTGGGTGGACGGCGCGCAGAGCGCGGCCCTGCGGGTGGCGGGCGGCGCGTCCCCGGCCCTGACCGGCCTCACGGTCCGCGACTGCGAAGCGACCGCGCTGCTCCTTGAGGAGGACTCGGCGCCCGAGCTCGACCGCCTGGAAGTGATCGGCGGCTCGCCCGCCGTCGCGGTGCGCGGCGGCGCCAACCCCCTGCTGCGCCGGGCCCGCCTGGTGGAGCCCGCCGGTGACGGTATCGCGGCCACCAAGGACGCCCGTGGCCGTGCCGAGGACTGCGAGATCGTCCGGCCGAAGGGCGCGGGCGTACGGGTGGCTTCCGGCAGCACGCTCTATCTGGCCGGCGGCGGGGTCTTCGACACGGCGACCGGTGGCCTGGTCGTGGAGGACGGCGGCAACGTCACCGTCCGCGACTTCCGCGTGGAGATATCCGGCGAGGAAGGCGTGGCCGTCGCCGCGGGCGGTGAACTGACCGCCAACCGCACCACGGTGCACGCCCCGAAGGGCCACGGGTTCCTGCTCCGCGAGGGTGCGCTCGCCTCGCTCAGCGGCTGCGAGGTGTCCGGCGGCGAACAGGACGGCTTCCGGGTGGAGTCCACCGCGCCGGTCTCCGTGGTCAACTGCCTCACCCGGGAGAACGCCGGCGGTGGCCTGGTGCAGACCGCGCCCGGCGAACGGCTCGCCGTGGAGGGCCTGACCAGCGTGGGCAACGGCAAGCGGGACGCCTGGGGCACCGGCAGCGCGGAGAACACCGATCCGGCGGGCTCCGGCGCCGGGGACGCGCCCCCGCCGGACCGTGCGGACGGTCCGCTCGGCGCCCTGAACGCGCTGATCGGCCTGGAGAACGTCAAGCAGCAGGTCGGCACCCTGGTCAACCTCACCCAGCTCGCCCAGCGCCGCGAACAACTCGGCATGTCCGCCCCGCCGATGAGCCGGCACCTGATCTTCGCCGGGCCGCCCGGTACCGGCAAGACCACCGTCGCTCGCCTCTACGGTGCGATCCTGGCCGAGCTGGGCTCGCTGCGCAGCGGGCACCTGGTGGAGGTGTCCCGCGCCGATCTGGTCGCGCAGGTCGTCGGCGGCACCGCGATCAAGACCACCGAGACCTTCCAACGGGCTCTGGGCGGCGTGCTGTTCGTCGACGAGGCGTACACGCTCACCGCGGACAGCGGGAACGGCGGCGCCGACTTCGGCCGCGAGGCGGTGGACACCCTGCTGAAACTGATGGAGGACCACCGCGACGACGTGGTCGTGGTCGCGGCCGGATACTCCCGTGAGATGGACTCCTTCCTCGGCTCCAACCCCGGTCTGGCGTCGCGTTTCTCACGGACCGTCGAGTTCGAGAACTACTCGGTGCCCGAACTGGTCGCGATCATGGACAACATGTGCGCCCAGCACCAGTACGAGCTGGGCGAGGGCACCGCCGACGCGCTGGCCGCGCACTTCGAGGCGATGCCACGGGACGCGGGCTTCGGCAACGGCCGTGCCGCGCGCGGGGTGTTCGAGGAGATGGTGGACAGGCAGGCGGTCAGGCTCGCCACGCAGGCCCAGGTCAGCGAGAGCGATCTGCGGCTGCTGCTGCCCGAGGACGTCTCGGTCGCCGCCGTCGCGAAGGCCGCCGAGGCCGCGGCCCCGCAGGACGACCCGCTGACCCGACTCGGCGACATGGTCGGGCTCGCCGAGGTGAAGCGCGAAGTGGCGGACCTGGTCAACCTCATCACCACCGCTCGCCACCGCGCCGCCGCCGGGCTGCCCGTTCCCTCGCTCAGCAACCACCTGGTCTTCACCGGACCGCCCGGCACCGGCAAGACCACCGTCGCCCGCCTCTACGGGGAGATCCTCACCCAGCTCGGCATCCTCGGCCGCGGCCAGCTGATCGAGGCGGCCCGCGCCGACCTGGTCGGCCGCTACATCGGCCACACCGCTCAGCTCACCCGGGAAGTCTTCGAACGGGCCCGCGGCGGCGTGCTGTTCATCGACGAGGCGTACACCCTCACCCCGAAGGGCGGCGGCGCGGACTTCGGCCAGGAGGCGGTGGACACCCTGCTGAAGCTGATGGAGGACCACCGCGACGAGGTGGTCGTCATCGTCGCCGGCTACACCGACGAGATGGAACGCTTCCTGGCCTCCAACCCGGGCCTCTCCTCGCGTTTCCCGCGCCGGATCGGCTTCGCCGACTACTCCTCCGAGGAACTGGTCACCATCGTGCGGTCCCAGGCCGCGGCCATGGGCTACGAATGCGGTCCCGGCACCGGCCCGCTGCTCAGGGAGTACTTCGACTCGCTGCCCCGGGACCGCTCCTTCGGCAACGCCCGCCTGGCCCGCCAGGTGGTCGAGTCGATGGTCACCCGGCAGGCCGGGCGGCTCAGTTCGCTGGCCGCGCCCACCCTGGACGACCTGCGCATCCTCGTCCCCGACGACGTCGTGGCCGTGACCCCGAAGGCCGAGATCCCGAACGCCGTGACCCCGAAGGCGGCCCCCCGGTGAAGACGCCCGCCCGCCTGCTGTCCGGCGCAGGCCTCACCGCCGCGCTGCTCCTGACCGTGGCCGCCCCGGCCCAGCCGGCCCCTTTCACGGGCCCGACGCCGACGGCCGACGGGAAGAAGGGCGGCCAGGAGCTGCCCGGCATGCCCTCCGCGCTCGACGCGGACGCCGGGGACGCCGGGGACGCGCCCTGCACCCCCGCCTCCCGTGAGAAGGCGAAGAAACAGGACTGGTCGCGCCAGCGCCTCGACCTGGACCGGCTGCATCGGTACAGCACTGGTGAGGGAGTGACCGTCGCCCTGATCGGGACCGGAGTCGCCCCCGGTGCCACCGGGCTCAAGGGCCGGGTCACCGCCGGGGGAGCGGCCGGTGACGACTGCGTCGGCCACGGCACCTTCCTGGCCGGGCTGATCGCCGGGGACGGCGGGGACAGCCCCCGGCTGGCCGGAGTCGCCCCGGACGCGAGGATCCTGGCCCTGCGGGGCACCGGGACCCGCGGGCAGGCCGACGCCGACCTGGTCGTACGGGCGCTGCGCGAGGCGACCGAGGCCCGCGCCGGAGTCATCGCGATCGCGGTGGCCCTGCCGCGCCGTGACGAGGCGCTGACCCGCGCGGTCGCCGACGCGCGCCGTGCGGGCGCCGTCGTCATCGCGGCGGCGACCCCGGACCCGGACCGGCGCGCTACCGAGGAGGTCCCGTCCCGCACCTACTGGCCCGCCGGCGAACCCGGCGTGCTCTCGGTGGCCGACATGCTCCCCGGCGGTGCCCGCCCGGACAGCGCCCTGCCCACCGGCGGCATCGATCTGGCCGCACCCGGCGCCGGAGTGGTCTCGGGTGGCCCGCGCGGTGAGGGTCACTTTCTCGGTGCGGGCGCCGCCGTGGCCGCGGCCCAGGCCGCCGGTGCCGCCGCCGTGGTCCGCGCGACCCACCCCGACGAGTCACCCGGGGCCGTCGCGCGCCGCCTGACCGCCACCGCCTACCCCGCGGACATCCCCCAACTGGACGCCTACGCCGCCGTCACCACGGTCCTCGGCGACTCCGGTGCCGCCGCCGGCACCGGGCGCGCCACGGATCCCGTGGCGGTCCGGGATACGTCCGCCACCGACCGCGCCACCGACCGCGCCACGCTCTTCGTGCTGCTCGGCTCCGCCGCCGTCCTCGCCGTGCTCTGGGGCGCTTTCGCGCTGCCCCGGGCCCGTGGCAGGGGATGGCGTCCGGCGGAAGCGGGCGGCCCGGCGAAGGACTGAACCGCCGCTCAGCCGCTCTGCCCCTGGCCCTCCTCAACCAGCGCCGTCTGCATCAGGCGCTCCTTGCGGCGCGCGATGTGGATCGCCCGGCCCGGCGGGAGGTTGCGGGGCTTCGCGTTGCCGAAGAGGCGGCCTTCGGTGGGCGGACACGACAGCAGGACGGCGGGGTTGTTGGCCTCGTCGAGACGGCGCAGGAGAGCGTCGCTGAGACCGCGTCCGGCGCCCATGGCACTGCGGGCGACCACGAGGTGGAGGCCCGTCTCGAAGCCCAGGGTCAGATGCTCGAAGAGGGCCTCGAAGGGACTCTGGAAGGAGTTCCCCGAGACCATGTCGTAATCGTCGACCAGGATGAAGAGGCGCGGGCCCGTCCACCAGTCGCACTGGCGCATGCGGGCGGGGGCGATGTCGGCTCCGGGGACGCGGGTCTTCATCGCGCGGGCCGCGCCGTCGAGGGTCTCCTTGAGGTTGTCCAGGGAGATCACGTGGCCAATGCGGTACTCCTCGGGGATGGTGTCCACCAGGGTGCGGCGGTAGTCCACCGCGATGATCTTCGCCTCGTTGGGCGCGTAGTGAGCGGTGATGCCCGCGGTGACGCGGCGCAGCAGGTTGGTCTTGCCGCTCTCCGCGTCGCCGACCACGATCAGGTGCGGGGTGCGGCTGAAGTCGTGCCAGACCGGTTCCAGGGCGTCCTGGTCGATGCCGAGCGGGAGGCGCATGCCGCCGCCCTCGGTAGCCTCGGGCGCGGGGAGTTCGGCGAGCGGCAGCCGGTGCGGCAGCATCCGCACCTGCGGGGCGGACGCGCCCGTCCAGTGCCGGGAGACCTCGGCGACCAGATGGCCGACGCCGTCGCCGAGATCCTCCAGGGAGCCGCTCCCGTCGATGCGGGGCAGGCCCGCGAGGAAGTGCATCTTGCTGTCGGCGGTGATGCCGCGACCGCCGCTGCGCGGCACCGAGCGCGCCTTGCGGGTGTCGATCTCGGAGTCCATCGGATCGCCCATCCGCAGTTCGAGGCGGGTGGCGGCCTGGTCACGGACCTGGGCCGACAGCTCCACCCAGCGGGTGGTGGTGATGAGCAGGTGGATGCCGTAGTTGAGGCCACGGGCAGCGAGTTCGTTGAACTTCGGGATGAGGTCGTCGTAGTCCTGACGGACCGTGGACCAGCCGTCGATCACCATGAACACGTCGCCGAAGGGCTCGTCGGGGAACTCCCCGGCGGCCCGCCGCCGACGGTAGGACTGCATGGAGTCCAGGGTGTGGTCGACGAAGAACTGCTCACGGCGGGCGAGCAGCGTCATCACCTCGGCGACGGCCCGGTACACCCGCTCCGGATTGAGCCGTGCCGCGACACCGCCGACGTGCGGGAGCCCGGCGAGCTGCGAGAGCCCGCCGCCGCCGAAGTCGAGGCAGTAGAACTGGATCTCGGCGGGGGTGTGGGTGAGGGCGAGGGCGCCGATCAGGGTGCGGGCGAGGGTGGACTTGCCGCTCTGCGAACCGCCCGCGATGGCGACATGGCCACCGGCTCCGGAGAGGTCCACGACCAGCGGGTCGCGGCGCTGCTCGAAGGGCTTGTCCACCAGACCGACCGGGACCCGCAGCTTGCCGGTGCCCGACCAGCCGGTGGCGGTGAGGCCGCGCCCGGGGTCGGGGGCGATGCCGGGCAGCAGGAAGCTCAGCGGCGACGGCTCGTCGAGCGGCGGCAGCCACACCTGGTGGGCGGCGGGACCGGCGTCGCGCAGCCTGTCGAGGGCAACTTCGAGCAGCGTCTCCTCGGCGCCGCTCTCCTCGGCCGCCGGCTCCGGTGCGGGCGCGGGATCCAGGGTGCGCGGCACCACCCAGCCGCTGGTCCAGGGCACCACCTGGCTGGCCACCCGGGCCTGGACGACCGCGCCGGTGCGGCGCGCGTAACCGCCGGACGAGTAGGCGGCGCGGAACCGGGTCAGGGACTCCACGCCGGACTTCAGGAAGCCGCTGCCGGGCTGGGCAGGCAGCTGATAGGCGTCCGGCACGCCGAGGACACCCCGGCTCTCCATGGCGGAGAAGGTGCGCAGACCGACACGGTACGAGAGGTGGCTCTCCAGTTGGTGCATGCGGCCCTCGTCCAGGCGCTGCGAGGCGAGCAGCAGGTGCACGCCCAGCGAGCGGCCCAGACGGCCGATCATCACGAACAGGTCCATGAACTCGCGGTGCGCGGAGAGGAGTTCGCTGAACTCGTCGACCACCACGAACAGGCTGGGCAGCGGGGTGAGGTCGGCTCCGGCGGCGCGGGCCCGCTCGTACTCGAGGGCGGAGGTGTAGTTGCCGGCGGAGCGCAGCAGTTCCTGACGGCGCATGAGCTCGCCGTGCAGGGCGTCCTGCATGCGTTCCACCAGAGCGACCTCGTCGGCGAGGTTGGTGATGACGGCGGAGGTGTGGGGGAGTTCCTCCAGGCCGAGGAAGGTGGCGCCGCCCTTGAAGTCGACCAGGACGAAGTTGAGGGTCTCGGAGGAGTTGGTCAGGGCCAGGCCCAGGACGAGCGTCCGCAGGAGTTCGCTCTTGCCGGAGCCGGTCGCGCCGATGAGCATGCCGTGCGGGCCCATGCCTCCCTGGGCGGACTCCTTGATGTCGAGCTCCACCGGACGGCCGTCCACGCCCACCGCGATCGGCACGCGCAGCCGGGCGGAGCCGGTGTGGCGGTCGAAGAGGGTCTGCGGGTCGTGCCGGTGCAGGTCGGGTATGCCCAGCAGGGTGGTCAGCTCCACGTCGCTGTCCAGCGGCTGCGCGATGTCGCTGCCCAGGCTGATCCGGCGGCCGGTGAGCAGCCGGGCCAGCGACTCTGCGCCGTGCCTGCCGAGCCGGTCGGGGCGGCCGAGCGGCACGGAACGCTCCTTGCGGCTGCGGTCGGTGCGCACCAGGCTCACCTGGTCGGGGCCCGCGGTCAGCCGCAGCGTGTTGCGGCCGGGGCGCCAGCGCAGAGCCCCCGACACGTCGAGGACCAGGGCGTTGCGGTAGCCGTGCCCCTCCCAGCGGTGCCCTTCGGGGACGGTGACGCCGTCCAGGACGACGACTGTGAAGGGCTCGTCACGGCCGGGGCGGGCGTCCGGGTCGAAGCCGGGGCGCTCGGCGAACTCGGCGCCGAGCAGATCGTCCAGCTCGGTGAGGTCGGCGGTGATCCGGCGGACCTGTCCGGCGCCGTCCTCCTCGTACGGATGCAGCGCGTGCGGCAGCCACTTGGCCCACTCCCAGTCGGGCCGCCGCTCGTCACTGACGCAGAAGGCGATCCACAGCTCCTCGGGCGCGTGGAACACCGCGAGCTGGCCGAGCATGGCGCGGACCAGGGCGCGTACGGCCTCGGTGCCTTCCTCGCCGCCGGGGGTCTCTTCCGCACGGAGCAACAGCCGGGCGGAGGAGCGCAGATAGAGGCCCAGCGGCTGCCCGGGGATCGTGGAGTAGGCGCGGATGAACCGGCGCAGGGCGTGCGCGCAGAGAGGTTCGAGGTCCTCCACCGGGCGGGTGGAGACCGGGTTCAGCGCGAGGGCGAGCTGCTGTTCACCGACCGCGAGCCGGATCTCGCCGAAGTCCTCGTCGGCCGGGCGGCGTTCCCACAGCCGTGAGGTGCGCGACAGTGCGCGCAGCGACGCGGGCTCCGGGTGGCGCCAGGCGAGTGCGCGCTGCTGCTCCGCGATGGTGGCCCGGACCCGTTTGCGGGTCTGGGCCAGATAGCGGAGGTAGTCGCGGCGTTCGCCCTTCAGGCGCTGCTTGCGCTCGCTGGAGCGGCGCATGAGCTGTCCGAGCAGCATGGCACCGGCGGAGAGCGCCATGACGCCCATCGCCAGGTACATGAAGACGCCGTTCCCACCGCCGGGGCGCAGGAACATCAGCATCATCGACACCGACATGAGCGCCATCGGCAGATAAGTCCATATGGCCGAGGTGTCCGGAACTGTCTCGGCGAGGACCGGCGGCTCCTGAAGGGTCAATTGTCCCTCGGGCATCTCCGGTCCGCGTCTGCGGGCCGGACGGCGAAACAGCTCCACACTCAAGGAACAGAACCTCCGCTTTTACTGGCATTCAGGCCCGCAGCGAATACCGGGGCGCTCGGTGACGGGAAAGACCGCACCCCACCGATTCTCCGGGTCCCGCATGATGCGGTGAACACCGGATGAATGGTTCAGGGGCATAGCGGGGAACGGGCAACTCCCCTGACGTACAACTCTCTTTCGGTCTCCCCGGGACAATGGATCCGGTCCGCGGCGCTACCCGGTGGGCGTAGGCAGTAGTCTGCATTCACGGAACGTGCCCTGTCCACGCGGGGAGGTGTTCACGGTCGAAGCGGACGCAATTCCCTTGCCCGGCACCCTCGTTCCCGGCCGCCCGGGGCTTCCGTACTATTCGCACGTCCTCACCCCCGGGTAAGTCCTCCCGCCAAAGCCTCCACGGAAGACGAGAGTTCAGCCTATGACCGACAGTGCGGTGGCCGAACTGTGCCGCCTGACCGTACGTGCGCCGAGCGTGTCCGTCGACCTGGCCGTGCCCGCCGATGTGCCGGTCGCCGACCTCCTGCCCACCCTGCTGCGCTACGTGGGCGAAGAGGCGGAGGAAGCCGGCCTCGACCACGCCGGCTGGGTGCTCCAACGGCTCGGTGACGCCCCGCTCGACGAGGAGGCCACCCTGGCCAGGGCCGGGCTCTCCGACGGGGCCGTGCTCTATCTGCGCCCCCACACCGAGGCGCTGCCCGAGGCGCGGCTCGACGACCTGGTGGACGGGATGGCCGACACCGCGAGCCGTCGGCTGCACACCTGGAACTCCGGAGCGGCCCGCGGTCTCCTGGTGGGCACCGCGGTGGCGACAGTGCTGGCCGCCCTGCTGCTGGTGGTCTGGCCGGGCGTGACCGGATCCGGCTCCCGCAGGGCCGTCTGCGCGGCCGTGGCCGGGCTGTTGCTCCTGGCGGGCGCGGGCTCGGCGAGCCGGGCGGTCGGCGACCGCGTCTCGGCGATCGCGCTCGGCCTGCTGGTGGCGCCCTGCCTGGCGCTGGCGGGCTGGCTGCTGCCCGGCGGTGAGCTGAGCGGCCCCGACACGGTGCGGATCGCGGGGGCACGGCTGCTCGCTGCGGGCGCGGCCGGCGCGGGCGGAGCGGTCCTCGCGCTCGCCGCCACCGCGGTCGGCGCCCCGGCCCTGCTTGCCACCGCGCTGGTCTCGGTGGCGGCCGCGATCGCCGGGGCCCTGATGGGCTACTCCGGCCTGGGCGCACCGGCCGCGGTGGCCCTGGTCGCGGCGGTGGTCACGCTCGCCGCGGGGGCGGTGGCACCCTTCGCGTTCAAGCTGGCGGGCCTGCGGCTGCCCGCGCTGCCGTCCTCCGCGAGCCAGCTCCAGCAGGGCATCGAGCCCTACGCGGGTGACGAGGTCGCCCAGCGCACCGAGCTGGCCGGACGCTGGGTCACCGCGCTCTTCGCCGCCACCGGCACCATGGTCGCGGCCGCCCTGGTCGTCCTCACCGAAGACCCGGGCCTTGCCGAGGTGTTGACCGCCCTCGTCCTGAGCCTGCTCCTGCTGCTGCACTGCCGCGGCCTCGTCCACATCCCGCAGCGGCTGACCCTGGCCGTGCCCGGTGTCTGGGGGCTGCTGCTGCTCGCCCGCGCCTGGGCGGTGGACAGCGACGGCAACGGCCGCCTGGTGGTCTTCGCGGCGCTGTTCGCCGCGGCCGCCGCACTCGTCGTCGCCGCCTGGACGGTGCCCGGCCGCCGGGTGCTGCCGTACTGGGGCCGGGCGGCGGAACTCGCCCACACGCTCTTCGCCGTGGCGCTGCTGCCGCTCAGCTGCTGGGTGGCGGGGCTCTTCGGCTGGCTGCGCGGCCTGTTCGGCTGAGCACGCCCGCACACCGGGGCGCGAAGCCCGCCCGCCGGGACACGGAGTAGGAGTCGTAGGAGAGGCCGTGCAGTCCAAACGAGACCAGGTACACGCCCACAGTTTCATGATGGGCAGGCTCAGTTCGGGCCTGCTGACGGCCGACCCGGACGCCCCGGAGAGCCCGCTCGGGCGCACCACCCGAGGTGTCGTCTTCGGCGTGCTCGTGACCGTGCTGATCGGTGCGGTCACCGTCGTCTACGGCCTGCTGCGCCCCGGCGGGAACGACGCCTGGCGCGATGGCAAACACCTGGTGGTCAACAGCGACACCGGTGCCCGCTACCTGTGGACCGACACGGACGGCGTCCTGCATCCGGTGCGCAACTACGCGTCGGCGCGGCTGATCGGCGGCTCCGACCTGCCCGCCGTCGACGTGCGCACCGCCTCCCTGAAGGACGTCCCGGTGGGTGCGTCGGTCGGCATTCCCGGCCTGCCGGACACGGTGCCCGGACCCGGTGAACTCGACTCCGGCGCCTGGCACATGTGCGTCACCGGGCCCGGCGGTGCGCTGCCCGACACCTCCGGCGCCGTGGGGGACGCGGGGGTGGACAAGCCCGGGGCCACCAGCGTGGTGGCCGGGGCGCCGCTGGACTCCCGTGACGTCGGCGGCGACCGCGGGGTGCTGGTGCGTGGCCCCGACGGCACCGAGTACCTGGTGTGGCGGGGCAGCAGGCTGGCCCTCGACCGCGCGTCCGACGCCCGCAACGCGCTCGGTTACGGCTCCAAGGAGCCGATGCCGGTCTCGGCGGCCTTCCTCGACGCGCTGGCGCCGGGGCCCGCCCTGAGCCCGCCGAAGGTGCCGGGCCGCGGCGACAAGGGCCCCGAACTCGGCGGCGAGGCAAGCCGCATCGGCCAGCTGTTCAAGGTCAGCGTGCCCGGCGGCGACAGCACCTACCACCTGCTGCGCAAGGACGGCACGGTGCCTCTGACCCGGCTCGGCGCGGCCCTGGTCCTCGGCGATCCGGCCACCCAGAAGGACGCCTACCAGGGGGAGTCGCCCGAGGTGCGCACGGTCGGCGCCGGCGCGCTGCGCGAGCACCGGGCGAAGAACCCCGGCCCCGCCGTGTCGGGGGAGCTGCCGGACGCGCCACCGACCCCGCGGTCCGCGCCGCGCGGCACCGCCCTGTGCGCGCAGGTGGACGGCGGCGACGGCGGCGCCCGGATCAGGTCGGTGCTGGTCCCGCTGTCCCGGCTCGCCCCGGTCGCGGTGTCGGAGGGCACCGCACAGCCGCTGAGCCCGGCCTGCGTCCCGACCGACGCCACCGTCGTACGACCCGGCCACGGCGCCCTGGTCCGAGCCCTGCACGCGAGCGGCGCCGCACACGGCGGAACCACCTACCTGGTCGCGGAGAACGGCGTGAAGTACCGCGTCTCGGCCAAGATCTCGCTGGAAGCACTCGGGTACGAGGCCGCGGACATCAGCTCGGTCCCCGCACCGCTGCTCGCGGCCTTCCCGACCGGCGCGGACCTCGACCCGGCCGCCGCGTCCGGCGCCGCGAAACCCAAGGTCACGGCTCCGGACTGCGGAAAGGCGGACGAGCCGGGGCGGAGCGGCGGCGACGAGGAGAGCAAGGTCGCGGCCGAGGCAGGGACGGCGCCCCGGGGCTGACACCGCACGCCGATTCCGGCAAGGTGCGCATAGCGGCTCGAACAAAGGGAAAGGGGCGATAGCGGGAAAAAGGCCGAGCCGAATGTGGCGCGGTCCTGTGAATTCTGCTCGACCGAGGCCTCGTTGCGATTCGGGATGCGTGCGCGAAGTCTCAGGGGAAGCTCAAATATTTCGGGCGCCGATGACCGCGTAATCCCTCGCGTGCTGCCCAGAACGGCCTTCCCGGTGACCGTTCGGCCGCTTCGGGCGCCCGCTTTCCGCCCGTTTCACGAGCCGCCGCTCCGGCGGCGGCATCGCGATTCCCCGAACGCCCCTGGGCAGGTGTTCATCCCGTTGCAATCCTTGGACAACTCCGTTGCCACACGGCTGAATTCAACTGGCCGGCCAATGCTCAGATCTTCCCCACTCGCGTTGCGCGGAACACTGGGTTCTCTCTAGCCTCAGCGGGAACGGTGCGAACAACGCGCCCGACCGAAAGGAGTGCGCCATGCCGGACAGCGCCGCAAGGAAAGCGGACTATGCCAAGGGCCTGGGAGGCGTCTCCTCTCTGGAGTCGGCCCGGGACCAGGTCGAGAAGGTGCAGAACAACGTCGCCGAGATCGCCGCGCGTTCGGGCGTCGGCGGCGACGAGGGCCAGGCCCTGATGAAGCTCTTCCGCAGCTGGAACACGGAGGCGCAGAAGGTCGTCGTCCAGATCAGCACGATGATCGACGCGCTCCAGGAGAACGTGACCTCCGCCAACCGTCTGGCGAAGGAGAACCAGGACCTGACCGAGGTGCTCAACAGCAAGACCAGCCAAGGCGTCTTCGAAGCGCTGAGCTGACCCCCACCGCGGCACCGGCCCCCCGCGTACGGCCGGACTTCGTGAGCTTCCCGGGCCCGGCGCCCGGCCTTCCAGAGGAGACGTCATGTCCGAAGGCATCATCGACCTGCAATACCCCAAGGTCCAGCAGGCCATCGAGGAGTTGACCGAGCAGACCCAGCTGATCATCACGACCCTCAACAACCTCGAGGACGAGCTGAAGCCGCTGGTGGCCTCCTGGGAGGGCGCGGACCAGGAGAAGTACCGCGAGGTCCAGGCGGAGTGGGACCAGGCCACCAAGAACATGGCCCGACTCCTCGGTGACAACCACGAGTTGATCCGGTCGATCCACGACAACCACTCCCGGGACGAGCGCAAGAGCGCCGACAACTGGGGCAGTGTGCGCGCCCGTTAAGCATTGACCACCCGCTCAGCCCCCTCAGCCCACTCAGTACGAGGTCCCGCGCCCGGTCCGGTGGCCGCCCGTCCGCGGAGCGGCCGCCGGGCCACCTCGGGTCCCCGTCCGGCACCGAGCAGCAGGAGAACGTCCCATGGCTGGTGAGAAGGCCGACGTCAAGCATTTCGATCTCAAGCAGATGGAGAACTTCCGGGACAACGAGGTGCAGCCGGTGTACACCGCCGCCAAGAAGCACCGCGAGGAGGGCGACGGCTCCACCATCCGTCCGCTCGGCCAGCTCGTCGACGGACACACCACCGCCGACAACCTCGACCAGGACAAACAGCTCCTGCGCATCGGCAAGATGGTCACCGAGCCGCTGGTCTCGGGACCGAAGCTGGTCGAAGGCGTGCGCGCGGCGGCCGAGTCGATCGACAAGCTGCTCGGTGACCAGATGGAGCTCTTCAAGGAGCTGAAGGAGGCCCTCTCGGACACCATCGAGGAGGCCGGCAAGACCAAGGACAAGAACCTGAGCGCGATCGAGGCGCAGACACTCCTGCAGACCTTCGAAGAGGTCGACACCCTGACCGCCGGTACCTCCGGCGAACCGGAAGACGACTGACCCCACCCGCCCGCGCCGGCCGGGGCCGCCGGCACGCACGACAACCGACCAGAAAGGGCGCCCGGTGGCCGATCGTTACGATCCCAAGTCCGGTGAGAACCTCGACAAGTTCGACGACGCCAAAGACCCGTCGAGCGACACCTGGGCCACCCTGGTCGCGCACATCACCGGCTATCCGGTGCCGGACCGCAACACCGTCTTCGACACGCTCCGTTCCGATCACGGCGGCAAGCTCTTCCGGATGGACATCAAGGAGCGCAGCCTCAGCATGGTCGTCAAGGACTCCGGGTTCCTGACGAACAAGGGCGAGGACTACGACGTCTACTTCTTCGACAGCGGCAAGAAGCGGTCGATCATGCAGGCCCGGATCGTCTTCGAGGGCCGCGTGAAGGCCGGCGAGGAGATCATCTTCGACGGCCCCGGGTCCGACAACGTCCACGACGCCCAGGTCCGTGAGGGCAACGAGTTCACGGACTACAACAAGGACAAGATGAGCACGATCCCGCTCGCCCGGTACATGAACGGGCCGCGGGCCGCGCTCCTCGCCCTGCTGGGCGGCGGCACGCAGGACGCACGGTTCAGCAACCTGAGCGTGGGCGGGGACGGCGCGGTCGACCTGAACTCCTTCAACACCACCGGGGACTCCTTCGACTTCGCCGCCAAGTTCTTCAGGGACCACGCGACGGTCCTCAAGGACTGGGAGGACCGGTTCGGCCGGGACGACGCGAGCTGGAAGGGCGAGGCGGCGGAGGTCTTCCGCGGTCTGCTGAAGAAGATCCGCGAGAACTACGACAGCTACGTCGAAACCTTCGACTCCTCGGCCGGTACCGGCGACGAGACGGGGACCGGCAACACGGTGTACTCACGCGCCCTCTCGCTGGGCCGCACGTACCTGGAGAACTCCGCCACGAAGCTGCTCGACGCGTGGCTGACCTGGGCCAAGTCCTCGTACTACGACCCGCATCAGGTACTGCGTTACGTCCTGGACGACCTCGCCCAGTGGGTGGACACGCACAACGTCGCCCAGACGGAGATCACGTCGACCACCACCCGCTACAGCACGACCGTTCGCCACAATCCGAAGGGCGACTTCACGCAGGTGCATCCGGAGTACGGCGACCTGACCGACATCGCCAACTGGGCGAAGGTCGGCGACAAGGCCGTAAAGATCTGGAGCCAGGGCGTCGACGAGTACCTGGGCAAGCCCGCCGCCCAGGTGCAGTCCGACCTGAACAACCACTTCATCGACCTCGGCAAGGACTTCTCGGAGAACGTGCCCAAGCCGAAGTCGACGGACACGGCCGCGGACGAGTACAAGGAGAAGAAGCTCAAGGAGGACCAGGACGAGGTCAACCGGCAGAACGAGGAGAACAAGAAGTACCAGGACGAGCTGCGTGAGGAGCAGAACCGGCAGCGGGAGGAGGACAAGAAATACCAGGAGGAGCTGCGTGAGGAGCAGAACCGGCAGCGGGAGGAGGACAAGAAGTACCAGGACGAACTCCGCGAGGAGCAGCGGAAGGAGCAGGAGGAGGCCAAGCGCCTCCAGGAAGACCTGCGCAACGAGCAGAACCAGCAGCGCGACGAGGACAAGAAGTACCAGGACGAGCTGCGCGAGGAGCAGCGCAAGGAACAGGACGAGGCCAAACGCGAGGCCGAGGAACAGGCCAAGTCCATGAAGGAGAGCCTCGGCGGCCTCAACGATCCGAACGCGGTCAACGAGCAGAACCTCGACGGCCTCGACGAGCTCCTGAACCAGAACAAGCCGGTCACCGAAAGCCTGGGTGATCTGGGCGGTCTGAACGGTGAAGGCCCGGGGGCCGTAGGGGCATCGAATGTTCCGCCGTCCGTCAGCGAGAGCCTCGGCACCCTCGGCGACCAACTGAACGGCCAGGGCGGTGACGGCACGTCGGACTCCACGAACGTCCCGCCGCCCGTCAGCCAGAACCTGGGCAACCTCGGCGGCCTCAACAACGGTCTCGGCGGCTCCCTCAGGACCCCGACCGGCGGCAGCACCCAACTCGGCGGCGGCAAGCTCAAGACCGACTTCGCGGACGGCAGCAGCACCGCGTTCGACCCGGACAGCGGGACGCTCACCACCACGACCCCGGACGGCTCGACCACCACGCAGAACCTGGGCGACGGCACCAAGGTGACGAATCCGGACGGTTCGGTGACCTCGCTCGGTGACGACGGCAAGCTGACCACCACCTTCCCCGACGGCACGGTCCAGAGCGTCGACCCCTCCACCGGCCAGAGCACCACCACCAACCCCGACGGATCGACCACCACGACCGATCTGGGCAGCCTCGACGGCCTCAACAACGGCCTCAACAACGGCCTCAACAATGACCTCAGCAACGCTCTCGGGGGCGGGGACGGCGTGCTCGACTCGCCGACCGGTGCCGACACCCGGCTGACCGCCGCGGGTGACGTGGCCACCGACTTCCCGGACGGCAGCAGCACCGCGTTCGACCCCGACAGCGGGACGCTCACCACCACCGGCCCCGACGGCTCGACCACCACCGCCGACCTCGGCACCGGCGCCGATGTCACCAACCCCGACGGTTCCGTGACCTCGCTCGACGACGGCAAGTTGACCACCACCTTCCCCGACGGCACCGTCCAGAGCGTCGACCCCTCGACGGGCCAGGCGGTCACCACCGACCCGAACGGCAACACCACCACCCAGAACCTCGGCGACCTGGGCAACCTCAATGGCGGCAACGGCGCGGGGAACCTGGGCGACCTCGGTGACATCAACTCCGGCCTGGACACCGAGTCGATCGGCGACCTGGGCGATCTCGGGAACCTCAACGGCGGCGACCAGGCCGGCCTGCGGACCCCGACCGGCGGCCACACCGCGCTCGACCACGGCGACTTCACCACCACGTTCGCCGACGGCAGCAAGGCCACCTTCGACCCGGACAACGGGATGCTCACCACCACGAACCCGGACGGCACCAGCACGGTGACCGACCTGACCCACGGGGCGCAGGTGACCAACCCGGACGGCTCGGTCACCAAGCTCGACAACGGCATGCCGACCACCACCTTCCCGGACGGCAGCAAGCAGGTCATCGACCCGGACACCGGCATCGCCACGATCACCGACCCGCAGGGCAACTCCAGGACGGTCGACCTGCACGACCTCAACTCTCCCAAGGGCTTGGGGGACTTGGGGAACGCGAAAGACAAGGACAGCCTCGACCTGCCCGACGGTCGGAGCGGACCCGGCGGCGACGGCATCACCACGCGGAACGTCTCGCTCCCCGACCTCGGCGGCGGCAGCGGCGGCAGCGGGGGCTCCGCAGGCGGCGGAGGCCTCCCCGGGGAAGGCCTCTCCTCGCCGGGCGGCCTCGGCGGGAACGGCGTCGCCCCCCTCTCCGACTCCGCCAGCACGGGCGGCCCGCTCGCCGCCGCCACCGGGCCCGGCACCCCGGGCGCCCCCGGCACACCCGGCTCGCCCGGCATGCCGATGGGCGGCGGCATGGGCGGCATGGGCGCGGGCGGCGACAAGGGCAACGGCGAGCGGGTACGCGCCGTGCTGGTCGACGCCGCCGAGGAGAGCGAGCGGCGCAACCGCCGCCGGCGCAGCCCGTGGAACCGGCAGGAGGACAGCGACTCGTTCCTGGCACCGTCCTCCCGGGTGGCGACCACCGGCGGCGAAAGCTCCGAGGAGGAGGCACAGCCGGGCCGCGGGGCCACCACATCCGCCGATTATCTGGAGGAGGACGCCGATGTGTGGGGGACCGAGGAGGGCGGCACTCCGGCCGTCATCGGCCGGTGACCGCAGCGCGCATCAGGCGCGGCCACGGGCCGCCGAGGGACCGGTCCCAGGGGCCCCGCTTTCCCCGCGGGCTCTCACCGGGCAAGATCAGCAACGCAGTTGACGTGACATGACGTGAAGGTGCCGGAGCAGCCGGACGGATACCCGGACCCGGGGTCCGGACGTTCGGGACGATCGAGGCGAAGGGAGGCGCGGGTCTGATGGAACCGTTGGAGAAGCGTTTGGAAAAGGCGATGGCCGAACTCCGGACGGCCCAGGAGTCGGTCGCGCGCACCGAGCGCGAACTGCGGGAGGCGTCGTTCGCCGTGCTCTCGTCCGACCGCGCCGTACGCGCCACCGTGGGCCCGCAGGGCGAACTGAGCGGGATCGAGTTCCTGGAGAACAAGTACCGAGACATGTCCCCCCAGGAGCTGGCCGCCAGCGTCCTCGAGGCCACGAGCGCCGCGCGCCTGAAGATGAACCGCCATGTGATGAAGGCGATGGCGCCCTTCACCGAGCCCAGCAGCGACGTGCCGGAGCTGAAGGGCTTCGAACTGGACTGGGAGCGGATCTTCGGTCCCGAAGTGCTCCTCGACGACGGCGAGGAAGCGGCACGCGGCGGCCAGCCCGCTTCTGCCTGGCGGGACGCGCTCGGCGAGGACGGGGAGAGCTGACCATGGGAGAGCGGTACTACGTCGACCCGCAGCGCATCGAGGCCCTGGCGGGGCAGCTGGAGGAGATCGGTTCCCTGGCCAGGAGCATGACCGAGGAGTTCCTCGACGAGCTGGCCCCCACGGTCGGCTGGCCCGGCACGAGCGGTGAGTTCGCCGAAAAGGCCAAGCCGCAGGAGCAGAAGGAACGGCAGACCACCAAGGACACCATGATGTCCATCCGCGACGCGCTGACGGGCATCACCGATGCCACGGTCAGCCAGGTCCGCATGATGAAGGACACCCGCGACGGCAACATCGAGAACATCGAGCAGAGCAAGAACCGCCTCGACGCCTACGGGCTGGACGGCGACGGCGGCCCGGGCGGGCATGGGCGCCGCTGACCACCGCGCCGCAGGCCGCTCCCGCACCACGGGGGGAGCGGCCTCTCCGCCGTGCCTGCCGGGCCTCCTGGGCGGTTCGCCGTGCCCGCGAGGCACCTTGGGCGGTTCGTCGTGCCCGCGAGACCTCCTGGGCGGTTCGCGATGAGCATCCAGGTCTCGCCCGAGGTCAACGCGATGATCTTCATCCTCACCGGGGAGAAGCTCATCGACGCCGACGAGGACCTCGCCTATGAGAGCCGCAGGCCGTACTCCGGCCTGGGCCGGAAGCTCGACCGGGTCTCCTCGCTGATCGAGAAGTCGGTCCACGACATCGCCGAGTCCATGCCGGACGACCTCTCCAAGTCGTACGCCAAGGCGATGGGCACGCTCACCGACGACGGCGGCAAGAACTACCTGCGCGAATTCGCCGAGCAGTTGGACAAGATCGCCGAAGGCCGGCGCAAGACCTCCATGGACATCATGGAGTCCAAGTGGCAGGTCATCGCCGAGGTCATCCGGCTGCTCATCGAGATCGCCATCTATCTGGCGATGTCCTTCTTCACCGGTGGCGCGTCGGCCAGCCAGATCATGATGGCCAAGCTGCGCAGCCGGTTCATGATCCTCACCACGCTCAGCCATCTGCTCCAGCGGCTGCACATCGCGCCCTCGCTGACCGAGGCGTTCGCGGAGGCATTCACCACCTTCGCGGTGCGTCTGGCGATGATGAACTTCGCCCCGGACGGCCGCCGCCCCGACGGCTTCGACTGGAACGACATCCTGAAGTCGGCGGCGTTCGGCGCCGCTGCCGGTGCCTTCACCAGTATCTTCAACGACTTCGCGAAGAACATCGTCAAGAGCTACGACAACAACTTCCTCAAGAACGGCCCGGACCGCGACTTCAAGCACAACCCGGGCGGTCCGAACACCCCGAACCTGGATCTCAAGAACAACGGCCCGAACCCGAAGCCGAACCCCAACCCCGGCCCGAACCCCAAGCCGAGTCCCGATCCCACCCCTGGCCCCACGCCCGGCCCCCACCGCGACAACCCCCCGAACAACCCGTTCTCCTTCCGCAACAACCCCAACCTGTGGCGGAACAACCAGCTGCTGCGCAACAACGCCGACCGGCCGGGCGCGCTGGCCGGGCACTACGGGATCAAGGGGACGGCCGACTTCATCGCCGCGGGCGCAGGCGAGTCCCTGGCGGAAATCCTGATCAAGGGAGCCTTCGACGGCGACTGGTCCACCAGCTGGTCCACTTTCGTCGGCGCGGGCATCAGCAGCCAGGTCGAGTCCACCCTCACCGGCGGTGCGCTGAACAGCGGCGCCGAACTGCGCAACGCCATCGACAAGTTGCGCCACCAGCCGCCCACCGTCTCGGGCGGCGACACCGACTCGGGCCGTGACACCGACTCGGGCACGCGCGAATCCGACGGGTCCACGCGCTCGCGTGACGGTGACGGCTCCGACCGGGCCGAGGGGCCGCCGCGTACGGACTTCGCGGGCGGTGGCAGCGGATCGACGCTCAACTCCCCTTCACCGTCCACGCAACAGGGCCCCGGTCTCGGCGACTTCACCGGCAGCCAGTCACCCCCGCCGTACTCCGCCCTGAACCCGCCGCCGTACAGCACTCTCGATCCGCCGCCTTACTCCCCGGGCCCGTTGCCCGTGACCGCCGCGGAGAACGAGCTGTGGCAGCAGGTCCACCAGGGCCCCGCCGAGGTCCGCGAGGACGCCCTGCGCGAGCTCGCCGCCCTGCGTGGCTCCCAGCCGCCCGGCAGCAACGAGATCGGCGTACGCGACAGTGTGCACGGCAATCTCTCGCAGCTGCCCGAGGTCCGGGTGCTGCCCGCGGGGAACACCGCCGGAGCCCAGATCGACGCCGACCAGGTCCGCCGTGCCCTCGACGGCTTCGGCACCCCGGTCACGGTGGAGCCGCCGCTCAGCATTGCGGCGGATGCGACCGGTACGGACACCACTGCCACGGGACCCGCCGCTACGGGTGCCGGTACGGGTACGGGTACGGGTACGGGCGCGCGGCCGAGTGGCATATCCACCGGCGGAAACACAAACACCCAGACTCCCTCGTCCGCACAGCCCATGGGCACCCAGGAGCCCGATGGCGCGGCCTCGCTGGACGGCTCGCAGACCACGACTGACGGGGCCCCGCAGGCCTCCCGGTCACCGGGGGCCGGCATCTCTTCGGAGACCGGCCCTTCTCCGGAAGCCGCCGCCTCTCCGGACGTCACGTCCGCTTCTGAGACGAGCAACCCGGCTGATGTCGACGGCACTTCGGGTTCCCCCGAAAGCACCCCCACCCCGGCCGAAGACCTCGGCGCCGCCTCGCCGAAGGTGAGCACCACCGGCTCGTACGCCGACACCGGCGACGTACGCGACATCGGCGGACCGGGCGACGTGAAGACCGCTCCTGTTCCTGCCACCGGAAGTCAGTCACCCCCGCATTCACCGGCGTTGACGATCGTGGTCTCGCAGCTGCCGCCGCCGGGGGAGGGGGTGCCGGAGGCGGCGGAGCTGCTGGACGGGGCCGGGGTCGACCGGGCCGTTGTGCTGGGGCCCGCGGTTGCCCAGGACGGGGCGGGGCGCCCGGTGCGCGCCGCCGTCGAGCTGACCCGCGAGGGGCCGGGGGCTCCGGTCCGCTCCCGCCCGCTCACCGGTCCGCCGACCACCGTGACGCCGGACGGCGACCCCGGCGCCGTGGACACCGACACCGCGTTCCCGGGCGCCGACGTGCTGCTGCCGCTCGCCGATGCCCTCGGCCCGGCCCCCGTCACGGCAACCGGTCCCGTCGCGCCGAGCACCGGCACGTCCCACGGCGACGAGAACTTCACCGACCCGCCCACACGCCCGAAGACGGTCTCGGACACGCTCTCGGACACGGTGTTGGAGACCCCAACAACCCCGGACAGCAACAGAGGTAACTCTGAAACCGTCGGCTCGAACGACTCAACCACCTCCGCCGTACCTGTCACCGCCAAGCTCGCCACCCTGTCCCGCCCCTGGAACGAGGCGGCCACCGACCTGCACCTGGAGTCGGGGCAGACGCAGAGCAACGGCGACGCGACCACCACGCCGGACGTTGCCCCGGCGACACCTCCCGCAGGGCTCGCGCCCAAGGGGCGGATCGTCGTGCGGCCCGCGGCCGGCGGCGAGACCTCCGACGGCGGAAACAGCCCTGCGCGGCCGACAGTTGAGCCGGTGGTCACCACCCTGGACGGCCACACCGTGCCCGTCGCACAGCTGCGGCGCTGGGGGCCGGACACGAATGCCATGCCCCGGCCAGGGCGTGCCGTACAGACGTTGACCATCTCGCAGAGCGCGACCGAGGACGGTACGGCGCACGGGGAGGGGCGTCGTGCCCTGCTGGGGCAGGACACCTTCCGCGGCGTGCGCACCACGTCCGCCCACCCGGCCCCCGCCCCGGGAACGGAGCCGGGTCCGCCCGTCCGCCGTACCGTGTTCACCGGCCCGCCGACCCGGCTCCCCGGCTCGGGCACCGAGCGGGGCGCCGACTACTTCGCGGGGCACGGCACTCCCCGTACCGTCACGCTCGGCACCGAGGACGCGCGGCATCCGACCGTGAAGGTCAGCGGTGTGCAGCTCGGCGAGGTGCTCAAGTCCTGGGCGGGGGACGGCGATCAGGACCGGCCGCTGGTGCTGTTCTCCTGCGAGACCGGAAGGCAGCCCGAGGTCGCGGGGCTGCCGGTGGCCCAGCACGTGGCGAACCGCACCGGGCGGCCGGTGTACGCGCCCACCACCGAGGTGGGCACGGCCAGGGACGGGGACGGCGACGTCCGCGCGGTGCTCACCGAGGGGCCGGACGGGCCGGGGCGCTGGCGGCTCTTCACGCCGGAACCCGCCGGTGACGACCTGGACGGGCTGGCGCGCGACGCCGACCTGCACGCGGGCCCGGAACCGGCCGACGCCTACGCCCGGGCCCGTACCCTCCAGCAGATCCGCACCCTGCGTGACGCACTCGGCCCGTCGGCCGAACAACAGCCGGAGAAGCGGGAGTTGCTCGCAGGCCTTGCCTTCGTGGACGGGCTGCGCTGGCTCAGCCCGGACACCGCCGCCCGCTACGGCGACGGCCGGATGACCCCGGACCTGCTGCGCCGGATGGTCGTCGACCGGGTCGGCGCGACGGGCGGCGCGAGCATCGACGCTGCCACCGGCCCCACTGCCGAGCAGTACACCGAATTCCTGCGGGCCGCGGTCGCACTGCGTTTCGCCGCCGGTCCCCACACCACGCTCGACGCCCTGGTGCCACCGCCGCCGCCCGCACTCCCGCCGACCACCCTGGTCTCGCCGGAAGACGTACGCGGACTGACCTACGCGCCCTCCGCGCAGGTCACCTGGTCGCTCTCGGACACCCCGCTGCCGCTGTCGGAGCTCGGCCTGAGCTCCGAGGACACCGCCGAACTCGCCCGCCGCAGGCCCGATCCGGCTTCCGCGCCGAGCCGGCCCGAGAGCCTCGCCCAGGACCTGACCCTGCTCAGCAAGGCCACGCCCGGCACCGTGGACACCGTGCGCGCGGACGGCCTGGCCTTCCGGCGGCTCGACACCCCGGGCGGCGGGAACTGCCTGTTCCGGTCGCTGCTCGACAGCGCGCGCAGCCAGGACGTACCGCCCGCGTGGGCCGCGCGGAACGTCGCCGGTCTCCGCCGGCTCCTGAGCGACCGGATCGCCGGGTCCGAACTGGGCGACGCCGTGGCCGTGGCGATACCGGACCCGGTCCTGGCCGTCGTCGACGACCTGCGCATGCGTGCCATCGCCGGGGTGCGGGACCCGGCCGAGCAGAGGCGGATCACCGGGGAGTGGAACCGCGTCGCGCAGGCGGTCGTCGCCGGTGGCGACGCCGGTCAGTGGCAGCGGATCCTGCGCGAGAGCGACTACCCGCACCTCGCCGACGTGGTGCCCACTCCCGCCGACGCGTGGCGGCTCGGGGCCAAGGGGCTCGTCGCCTCGGCGGCAGAGCTGTCCGCGCTGTGGGCCTCTCCCTTCGCCGACCTGCTTCCGGAGGCGCTCGCGCACACCCTCGACCTCGACCTGCGGCTCGTCCAGCCCGACGGGCTGTCACCGGGCAGCACCTTCGTCAACACGCTCAACCCGGGCGGCCACGGTGGCACCGTGCACCTGGCGTACAACGGCTCCGACCATTTCGACGCGCTGGTCCCGGCATCGGCCCCGCTCACCCCCGTACCGGACCCGGCCACCAGCACGGACCCGGCCACGACCACGGACCCGGCCGCCACCGAGGATCCGGCCGCCCCGCCGGACCCGGACGGCTCCGACCCCTTCGGGGAGTGGCTGCGCGGCATGGGCGGGATCACCGATCTCGACAACCCCGATGCCGACAGCCCCGACCGGGGCGATCCGGTACCCCTGGAGACCCAGCTCGAACGGCACCGCCCGGCCCGGTTGCTTACCGGCCAGGACGCCCCGCCGCCGGGCCCGGCGCCGGAGACCGTCACCTTCGAGGACGGCAGCCGACTGCCCGCGATCCTGCTGAGCCCGGACGCCGACCCGGGCGACGGCACACCGGTACCGGGCAGCCCTGCGACAGGGGCCGCGCGGAGTCGTCCGGCCGGTCTCTTCGCCGGTCCCGGCAAGGTCACTCTGCGGTCGCCCGAGCAGGTGGCCGAGGAGATACTCGGCAAGCTTCCGGTCAAGCTGCGTGCGCAGTTCGACGAGGCGGAACTGCTGCGCCTGCTGACCGAGCAGCCCGCCGCCTTCACCGCCCCGCGCGGCGCGCGCTTCGTGGGCCGGGAGAAGTCCGGCGTCGGCCACGAGATGACGGTCGAGGCCATCCCGTACCACCGCTGGGAACGCTTCTCCAACGTGGGCGGCGCCACCGTCCGGCTGGACACCATGCGGCGCGGGCAGGCCGGCACGGGCGGCGGGCGGAGCGTCGGGTTCGGGAGGCGGATCGCCGGCGGTCTCAGCATGGGTCCGCCGCTCAACTGGCTCCTGAAGATCGGCGTCTCGCTCGGCTGGACCCGGAGGACCGACTACGCGCAGGGCACCCAGGCGTACCACCAGTCCGAGTGGCGCAACTGGGAGGGCTCGCACCTGCACCTGGACGACGTCCACTACCGGGTGCGGGTGGACCGCGTCACCGAGAAGCCACCGGCGATCACCGGACCGGACAGCCGCACCACCACCCCGCCCCGCCCGAACCCGGCGCAGCAGAAGCCCAGTTGGCAGCGCACCTCCGTGCACACCGCGCAGTTCGCGATGCGTGACGGCCTGAGCTGGCGGTTGCCGGACGACCTCACCCTGCCCTACACGGGCCCCAGGAGGGCGCCGAGGACGCTCACCTTCCCCGACGGGGTCGAGCCGCGCATCACCGACACCACCGGGCTGCACCTGACCGACCCGCCGGAGGACGTGGCGCTCGCCATGTTCGGTGCGCGGCCCGGGAGTTCGGCGCACCGCACCCTGGTCTCGTACGTCCGGCCGGGGCGGCTGCTCGCCCTGTTCGGCAGGTTCGCCGGGCCGGTGACGGGGCCCGAGCTGACCCGGGGGAGCGGACAGCACCCGCTGGGGCATCTGATCGTGGAGCGTTCGGTGCCGCACCGGGCGACCCTGGTCACCGAGTCGGTCAAGGCCGAGCTGCGCGACCTCACCCAGACCACCTACCAGAACGAGCGCGGCCACGTCCGCGACACCCGCCTGGGAGTTCAGGTCACCTCCGGGCCGAACTACACCCTTGCCGGACCGGACACCGACGTACGCCTCCAGGGCGGGCCGCTGGTCCGCGCGGACCTCACCACCGGGCGCGGCCACTACCTCGGCACCGACGCGGCGCGGAAGACGACCGGCCGCGTCCGTAACCACCCGGTGGCGCTCTACCGGGTGGAGCGCACCCTCATGGTGCGCAAACCCGGCGAGCTCCCCTCGGCGGCCCGTCCGGTCCGGGTGGTCAGCCTGGACTGGATCTCCACCCAGGACGCGCGCCGCCTCGCGGGCTGGGACAGCCGTACGCCCGGCCGGGCGGGGCCCAACCCAGACGCCCGGCCGCCGCTTCCGTGGTACCTCTCACGAGAGGACCCGGTTCACCTGAGCGGCCAGGTCCGCGCCGAGGGCTTCCGCCCCGTCCGCCCGCAGACCCAGATCCCGCAGACGCAGACCCCGATACAGACCCAGACTCAGCCCCCGCAGCCGCAGTCCGGGCAGCCCGCCGTACCCCAAGACCCCATGCGTGCCTTCGCGGACACCGTCCTCGACACCCTGCACCGCTCCCATCCGACGTTGTTCGTCCCGCCGCTGATGCTCCGGCACCCGCGGCTCGCCAGGGTCTGGTACGGCGACGGGCGGATGCGGACCGCGCTGCACAACGACCGCCAGGTGCGCGAGGCGCTGAACCGGCCGAGCCTGGCGCAGAGCCTGGACGACCTGACCACCACCGGAGTGCCCGTCACCCTCACCGAGGACGGCAAGGTCCGGCGCGGCCACCACACGCTCATCCTGCGAGCCCGGCTCACCGACCGGCAGTTCGAGGCCACGATGAGCGAACGCTCGCTGCGCAACGGCGTGATCGGCACCGAGGTCTCGGGCCAGGGGGAGCAGGCGTCCACCACGCTCTCCGGCGGTGTCGAACTGGGCATCTCGCCGCGCGACCACGACAAGGTGGCCGACGTCGGGCTGCCGCGCCAGGCCGGCAGCGCCTCGGTCGGCGTCCGGCACGCCAGGACCGGCCAGAAGGCGACGAGGAGCACCGTCGCGGTCACCCATGACCATCTGATGTTCCAGACCGGCGCCGACCTCTACAGCTACCAGGTGGAGCTGGGCGCCTCCTTCGAGGGCCACCGCCGTCCGCGCGGCTGGGCCCGGCTCGCCACGGTCGGGCTGCTCGGCGCGGGTGTCTTCGTCAGCAAGGTCGAGGAGCGGCCCCTGTTCAGCCGGGGCAACGAGACCATCGGCCGGGTGGAGCTCGCCGTGCCGGTCGCGCACGGCTCCGACCGGCACGCCCCCGTGGATACGTCGTCCGCCGGCACGGCACCGGCGGCCACGGCGGTTCCACCGCAGCAGCTCTCCTCCGTCGAGGCGGACCAACTCCTCGACGGCAGCCGCCCGTTGACGAGGACCGAGCAGGCCGACCGGGACCTCACCGGGAAGCTGCTGAGCGTCCCGCACGTGGTGCTCAGCACCGAGGGCGGCCCGCGGCGCCAACAGCTCATGCAGGACACCGCCGACCGAGCCACGGGCACCTCCTGGCACGTCAGCGCGCCCGGCGCCCCGGTGCGCACCGCGCTGCGCCGGGCGATGGCGAACCTCAGCGTGGCCGGTCAACTCGGCCAGTATCTGGGCCCGTTCGGCTCCCGCATCGCCGGACTCAACGGCGCCGGGCCGTTCCGGACCCACTACCTCAAGGCCGCGGTCCGCGGCGAGCTGCACAACTTCCGGGTCATGAGCGCCCCGAAGCCCGCCAGCCTCGAAGCGACCATCGGCAACGAGCACCGCGTCCTCGGCAGCGCGAGCACCGTCTCGCACACCACCCTCGGCCTCCAGGGCACCGAGACGCCGTTGCAGCAGGCCCCGGGCCAACAGGCGGTGGCCGGCTCCTACTCGACCGCCCTGCAGTATGCCTGGGGCAAGGGCCGCGGCGTCTCGCAGACGCTCACCCGCGGCCGCAACACCACCCTCTCCTTCGCCGGGCGGATGTATCTGGTGGTCGCCGACGCCGCCGAGACCGTGGCGGTGCGCGACCGCTGGACGGCCGCGATGGGCACGGTGGGCACCCGCGCCGGCACGCGGATCAGCTCCGCGGCCGGGCGGCTCTCCGAGCGCCTCGGCGACAGTCTCGCCCCGCGCCGGGCCGCCGCCGCGCTCCAGCGCATCCGCGACGCGGTGATGTTCCACCTGCCGATGCAGGACGTCATCGAGGCCGGGCTCGCCCCGGACGGCCTGGGCACCACCACGCCGCACAACCTCGGCGGCGGCTACCGCGTGCCCCCCTTCCTGCGCGGCCGCCGCTTCCCCACCCACCCCAGCGGTCAGCTCGACGCGGGCCGTGCGGCGCAGCGGCTCATCGGCCAGCTGGAGAAGATCGGGGTGCCCTCGCACGACCGGGAGCAGGTCCTCCAGCGGCTCTCCCCGGACTTCCTCCGCGCCCACCTGCACGAGCTGACGACCGACGGGATGACCCTGCCGGTCCGCTACCGTTCCTGGTCGCATCCGTTCCACCTGCCGGTCGGCGGCAGCCCCGGCCGGCTCCGGTTCCAGCTGACCCCGGTCACCACCACCGTGGACAGGCTGCGCACCGGGTTCGAGCTGGAGGACTATCGCACCACCGCCCGCGACGGGGCCGACGTCACTTCGCAGGACCGCGGCGCGGACGTGACGCTCAGCGGGGGCGAGCGGGCCGCGGACAGCGGCATCCTCATCGCCAATCCGTCGCTCCAGGGCACCGCCGCCAAGCAGCGTTCGAGCTCCCGGACCCAGACCGCGGGCACCACCGCGATGCCGAACATCGCCACCACCCAGGCGCACGCCGAGATCGTCACCAGCTACACCCTGACCGTCACCATGACGGACGCGACCGGTGATCCGCTCGCCCCCGGCGTCGACGCCACGCCCGTCGGCAGCCTCAACGAGTTCCTTCCCGCGAGCCTGCTCACCCCGGATGGCGACGGCGCCGACGGAGCCCTCACCGAGCAGGACGTCTCCGAGCCCGAGCGCGCGGTGCGGATGCTGACCGCCGAGCAGGCCCGCCCGGAGGCCATCGCCACCTGGCGCACGTCCTCCACCCCGGGCGTCAGCCCCACCTCCGGCGCCTCCTCCACCTCCGGCGCCGACTCCGGCGTACTGCCTTTCGACGACGTGATCGGCTCCGGCATCCTCGCCGTGGACATCCGCGGCGCCGCCAACGTGCAGGATGCCCTGACCCTCGCCACCGCCCGCGCCGACGGCCTGGGCGACGGCGACCTCGGCAAGCGGCACACGGGCAAGGTCCTCGACGGTCGTGTGCGTACCGCCCGCCTCACCCCGCTGACCGCCGTCGGTACCGCGCCCGCCCAGGCCCAGCACGAGGCCACCACCCAAGTCGGCCTGACCGCCGGCTTCCGCGAGGCGCTCGGCGCGGACGGCGCTCCGCTGCCCGCCCAGGCCTCCACGCACCTCTTCGGCCAGTCCCACACCGCCGACTCCCGCCTCTACGCGAAGATGCACCGCGGCGGTGCGCGTCTCCTCGCCGTGGAGAACAAGCCGCGCATGGAGGCCATGCAACGGGCGAAGACCTCCGACGCGCTGGAGTCCGGCATCACCGACAACGTCGAGGGCGCCGTGGGAACGGCACCGCTCGCGGGCACCAGCAACGCCGGTGTGACCAACCCGGGCGGCACCGTCCCGATCGGCGGCTCGAACGACGGCACCACGCACAAGGGCGCCGCGGACACCACCCTCGGCACCCACAACAAGGTCGTCACCGACCGCAGCATGCTCTTCGCGGTGCCCGTGAGCTGGCTGGCGGTGGCCGAGGTGGACCACCGGGTCACCGACAGCCGCCCGCTGCACGCGCTCGGCAAGGCCAGGCGCGGCCCGCGCGCCGCCGAGGCCGAGACGACGGCGCTGGTGTGGCTGCGCGAGGACATCGCCCGCGACCAGGGTCTCCTGGACGACGCCACGTTGACGGACGAGGTCCTCGCGGCCTGGGACGACCAGGCCAAGGCGGCGGGTGACCTCGCCGCGGCCGAGAAGAACTACTACGACGCCCGCGCGCGGGCCCGCGAGACGTGGCTCGACCTGAGCGCCCAGGAGCGGACCGCACTCGGCGACGACAACTCAGGACCGCCGGCCGACCTGCCGCCGGACGTGCTCTGGTCCCCGGCCGTCGTCGCCTGGCAGGCCGCCCGCCAGGAGGTCCACCGCTGGGAACAGCACACCGACGCCGCCGCCGTGGACCACCACCGGCTGCACCTCGCCGCCTCGCGCCTCACCGCCCACCACCAGGGTGCGGCCTCGGTCCCGGTGCCGGACCGGCCGCAGGAGTACGCCGAACCGGCCTGGCGCTCCGAGGCCCCCGCCCCGTACACCGTCACCGAGGCCACCGACTCCGCCCCGCGCACCCTCACTTCGCCGGACGGCGCCACGGTGCGCGAGGTGCACGACATGCCGCACGACGGAGCCTCGTTCTTCCACGCGCTGCTCGCCGCCGCCGCGACCACGGGACGTCTGCCGGAGCTGCTCGGCACCGACATCGCCGACCGGTTCGCGAACGCGCCCGGCGACCCGGCGGTCACCGCGGAAGCCATCGGCGCCGCCCGCGACCGCCTCGCCTGGGCGCTGGGCGACGACGGCAACGACGACCTGCTCGACGCCCTCGCGCTGGATGCCGCGGACATCTTCACACAGGACGAACTCGACACCGCAGGCGTAAAGTTCACCGCTGCCCAGCAGGCCGAGTTCGACGCCTTCGGGCGGCTCCCGCAGACCTTCTGGCCCACGCCCGCTCAACGGGTCGCACTTGCCGTCAGCGCCCTGTCCCGCCCCTTCGCGAGCGAGCCCACCGCGAGCGGCGGCCCCACCACGAGCGAGTCGACGCGGAACGGCGTACCGGCTCAGGACGGCGAGCCCGACCCGCCCGAGCGGCGCGCGGGCGACCACGGCGGCGCCGACTTGCTGCCCGCCCTCGCCGCCCGCGTCCTGGGGACCCCGCTCACCGTGGTGACCGGCGAGGGCCGCGAGCAGCTCTTCCTGCCGCACGGCACCGACCCGGCCGCCGTCGATCCGGCCACCGCCCCGGCCCTCTTCGCCGCCGACGGCTTCTTCGCTGCCGCGCTCCCGCCCGGCAGCCCGCCGCCGACAGCCACCCCGCTTCCGGCAACCGCCGCCGGATCCGGCACGCACACAGGGGCCTCGGGCACCGGCACCACGCTTCCCGTGCCGGAGGGGCAGCCCGCGCAGCCGCCCGCGCACCGCAGCCACGCCACGCCGCCCTGGATGCCGCCCGCCGACAGCGACGGCCCGCGCTACCGCCTCGGTCGCGACGGTGTCCTCACCGCACCCGACGGCGCCACCTACACCCAGGGCGCCGTCACAGGCCGGGGCAACGGCTTCTTCGGCGCGCTCTCCCTCGCCCTGCTCCAGGCCTCCGAGCGGCCCGGCGCCGACCGCCACGATGCGGCACGGCTGCGGGGCCGCGCCGGGGCGCCGCCCGCCCAGCTGATGCGCCTCAACGGCCTCCCGGGCGACCCGGTGGAACGAGAGACGCTCTTCACGCCGCCGCCCCTGCCGCACCGTCCGGGCGTCCCCACCCCGAGCCAGGACGCCCGCGACGGCCACCTGCGCCGCCATCTCGCCCAAGCTCCGTGGGGTCCGGGGGCGGACCGTGCGGTGGCGGAGTGGGCCGCCGCGGCGACCGGCACCACGGTCGTCCTGGTCGAGGAGAACGGAACCGCCCACACCTACGCCGGCCCGTCCGGCGACAGCGGCCCGCACATCCGGCTCCGCCGCCGCGGCGGTGACTTCGTCCCCCTGAGCCTCCACACCCCGGCACCCGCGCCGAAGACTCCCGCGCCGGAGGAGGAGGCGTACGAGCTGAGCACGCTGTCAGGCAACGACACGGGCTCGAACACCCCCGTGCCACCGGAGCCGCAGCCGGGTCCCGTGCCGACCCTGGCCGAACCGGCCCCGCAGTCCTTCAAGTTGGGGAACTTCGAGTTCACCAACTTGAACCAGACGGAGGCGTACGTGGACAAGGCGATCCGGGTGGTCGAGCTGCTGGACGAGCACAGCACCATCAAGGAGTACATCGCGGGCCGTCACGTGCGGGTGACCCTGCACGTGCGGACGACCGAGACGCCGGCGGACGTGCGGGATCTGGGCGCCGAGGGCGTGCAGATCAATCTCGCCAGCTACTACTTCGAGAAGTACGACATCGGCTACCTGATGGGCATGCTCGCGCACGAGATCGGGCTGCACCCGCTGGCGTCGGCCAACGCGAAGATCCCCGAGGAGGAGGATCTGTACCGGGGGATGCCGCTCCTTGTGCCCGGCCTTGAGACGCTGAAGACGCCGCGTTTCATGAACACGGAAGGGGCGGGCCAGGAGGACCACATCATGGCGGCCTTCCCGCACACGATCCGGCACGGGATCTACCGTGACATCGTCCTGGAGATGGCCCAGGTGCTCGCGCACCGGGCGCGGGTGGGCGTGGCGGGGGCCAAGTCCCGTGACGCCACCGATCTCTTCGACACCTACCTCATGGACCTGGCCTCCATCGCGGTCACCAACGACCACCGGGCCAGAGCGATCACGGACCCCGGCTACACGGCCAGGGTCTACAACGCGTACAAGGCCCAACTGGCCGAGCTCCTGGCCCCGGACAGCCCCGTCCGCGCCCTGCTGCCCGCCGACAAGGGACGGTTCGGTGTCCTGGGAGACTTCGCCGCTCTCGCCACCAGCGTCGGGACCAACAACCGCGGCGACAGCATCCAGCGCCCCCTCCCTCCGCAACGGACCGGCGGCAGCACCGGCTAGGCGTGCGAGACATTCGGCCCGGTACGCGATGCGGCGCTTCGCCCTCCCTTCAGGCGGGCGCAGCCGCCCGAGCCGCGTAGGCGCGGACGTCCGCGTCCGGGTCCAGTACTGCCGTGGTGAGTGCCACGCGGGCTTCCTCGTGCGCCGAGTGTTCCAGGAGGGACAGGACCGCTGCCTTGCGAACGTCGGCGTTGGGGTCGGCGAGGGTTCTGGCGAGGGCGGGGACGGCCCGTTGAGGGGTGGCCGCGGACAGTGCCGTGGCCGCGCCCGTGCGGACCTGCCAGGACGGGGCGGTCAAGGCGTCCACCGCCATGTCGTCGTACGGGGCGGGGCAGCCGGCGGAGGCCAGGGCCGCGAGTGCCGCAGCGCGGACCAGTATGTCGGCGTCGTGGAGCAAGGGGGTCAGCGCTTCCGGCGTGTGCAGGCCGCGCGCCACCGTGACGCGGACCTCGCGGGCCGGGTCCGTGGTGGCGCGGGCGACGGAGTCAAGGGCGTCGACCGAGACCAGGGCGCGTACCGCCGCGATACGGACCTCGATGTCCGGGTCGGCGAGCGCGGAGGCGTACGAGGTGGCCTCGCCGAGCCGCAGGGCGCGCAGGACGTCCAGTGCGGTTGCCCGGACCAGGGCGTCCTGCTGAGCAAGGGCGTCGTGGAGACCCCGGGCCAACTCCCGCTCCGCAGGCAGGACTTCGACCAGTTCGAGGAGTGATGCGGCAGCCGCGGCGCGCACGCCGGGATCAGGGTCCGCCAGGGTCTCGGCGAGCGCCGGGCCCGTACCCGTGGGCACGGTCTCGGTGAGCGCGGCCACGGCGGCCCGGCGTACGGCGGGGTCCGGGTCGGTCAAGAAGGGGCGCAGCCGGGGGAGTTCGGACTCGCTCTCCTCCGTGAGGGCCAGCAGTTCCAGGATGCGGGGGGAGGGGGAGGCGGCCGTGGCGTCCCGTGACGTCGGTGCGGTGATGCGGGGGCCGGAACCCACGGGGGCGATGTCGCGCTGACCGGCGGTGGCCACGTGCTCCGGGTGCACCTCGCCCAGGTGGCGTGACGCGCCGCCGCTCGGCGTGAACTCGTCGACGGGGACCAGGTACGGGTCCACCGGGCGTGCCGTGAACTCCATCGCCCCGGAAGGGGACTTTCGCAGGTCCAGATGGTGCAGCCAGCCGTCGTCGTCACGCTTCGGGTGATCCAGCCGCTCGTGGTAGAGCCCCCAGCGGGACTCGGTGCGCGCCAGCGAGGAACGGGCCGCCATCTCGGCGCAGTCCCGGATGAAATGCACCTCCGCGCAGCGCATCAGCTCATGCGCGGTCTGCGCCCCCATCCCGTCGATCTCGCCGCGCATCCGCTCGAAGTGGTCCACGGCAAGCGAGAGTCGGGCGCCCGACTTGGGCGGGGCGACGTAGTCGTTGACGAAACGGCGCAGCTTGTACTCGACCTGCGGTTGCGGAGGGCCGTCCGGGTTGCGCAGCGGACGGTAGATCAGCTCGTGCGCGTCCCGCACCTGGGCGGCAGGCAACTCGCCCTCGTACGCGCTGAATCGGGAGGCATCCTCGCCCGCCAGATCACCGAAGACGAACGCGCCGATCATGTAGTTGTGCGGGACGCAGGCCAGGTCCCCGGCGGCGTACAGACCGGGCACGGTGGTGCGTGCGTGGTCGTCCACGCGAACGCCCGATGCCGAGTGGCCGCCGCACAGACCGATCTCGGAGATGTGCATCTCGATGTCGTGGGTGCGGTAGTCGTGGCCGCGGTTCGCGTGGAAGGTGCCCCGCGTCGGGCGCTCGGTGGAGTGCAGGATGGTTTCGAGCGCGCTGATGGACTCTTCCGGGAGATGGCTGAGCTTGAGGTACACCGGCCCCCGTTCGGAGGCGAGTTCGGCGGCGAACTCCGACATCATCTGCCCCGACCAGTAGTCGGAGTCGACGAAGCGCTCGCCGTGCCGGTTGACCTGGTAGCCGCCGAAGGGGTTGGCGACGTAGGCGCAGGCGGGACCGTTGTAGTCCTTCATCAGCGGGTTGATCTGGAAGCACTCGATGCCGGTGAGCTCCGCGCCCGCGTGGTACGCCATGGCGTAGCCGTCCCCCGCGTTGGTGGGGTTCTCGTACGTGCCGTAGAGATAGCCGCTCGCGGGCAGGCCAAGACGCCCGCACGCGCCGGTCGCGAGGATCACGGCACCGGCACGCACGGTCACGAACTCGCCCGTCCGCGTGTTGAATCCGACCGCGCCGACCGCCCTGCCGTCCGCCGTGAGCACCCGGACCGGCATCACGCGGTTCTCGATGCGGATGCGCTCCCGCATCTCGCGGCGGCGCAGCTGCCGGTAGAGGACCTTCTTGACGTCCTTGCCCTCGGGCATGGGCAGGACGTACGACCCGGAGCGGTGCACCTGGCGCACCGCGTACTCGCCGTGTTCGTCCTTCTCGAACTTCACGCCGTAGGCCTCCAGGCGCTGCACCATCGAGAAGCCGCGGGTCGCGGTCTGGCGGACGGTGGACTGGTCGACGATGCCGTCATTGGCACGGGTGATCTCGGCGACGTAGTCGTCGGGTTCGGCGCGGCCGGGGATCACGGCGTTGTTGACGCCGTCCATGCCCATGGCGAGGGCGCCGGAGTGGCGGACGTGCGCCTTCTCCAGGAGGAGCACGTCCCGGCCCCGCTCGGCAGCGGTGAGCGCCGCCATCGTGCCGGCCGTTCCGCCGCCGATGACGAGGACGTCACAGGAGAGCTCCTGCGCGTCGGTGACTGCGGGGATCTGCATGGAAGGGCCTCTCAGGTGCCGAGGATCAGGTGCCGAGGAGTGACGTGCCGAGGGAGTCAGGTGCCGAGGGAAGTGAGAACCGTGCGGCGCAGCTCCACCGTGGCGGGGTCGCCGTGGGCTGTACGGTCGCGGGGGCGCGGCACGTCCAGTACGCGGGGGACGCGTCCCGTGCCCGTGCCGAGGAGGGCGACGCGGTCCCCGAGGAAGAGCGCCTCGTCCACGTCGTGGGTGACGAAGACGACGGTCGCGCCCGTGCCGCGCAGCACGTCGGCCAGCAACTGCTGCATCCCCGCCCGGGTCTGCGCGTCCAGCGCGCCGAACGGCTCGTCCATGAGGACGGCCCGGGGCTCGCCCGCGAGGGCGCGAGCGAGCTGGACACGCTGCGGCTGTCCGCCCGACACACGGTGCGGCAGTGTCGCGCCGTGCCCGCCCAGGCCGACCCGCTCCAGCCAGCTCTCCGCCTTGGATCGACGCTCCGTCCGCCTCAACCCCTTGATGGCCAGCGGCAGTTCGACATTGGCCCGGAGCGTGCGCCACGGCAGCAACGCGTCGTCCTGGAAGATCAGTGCCCGCTCCGCGTCGGGAGCGGTGATGGGGCTGCCGTCCTGGGTGACCTCCCCGCCGAGCGGCGGGAGCAGCCCGGCGAGGGTGCGGAGGAGGGTGGATTTCCCGCACCCGGAGGGGCCGACGACGGTGAGGATCTCGCCGGGCGCGATGTCCAGTTCGAGGCCGTCGAGGACCGCCGTGCCCTCCCGGCCGACCGACGCGTCACGCAAGGTGAGCCGGGTGCCGAGGGCCGGAGCGTGGGCGGGTGCGAGGGCGGTCGACGGGGGTGTGGTCATGTCGGGGGGAGTGGTCATGGGTCACGCCTCCTTGGCGACTTCTGAGGTGGCGGGAGCCGCCGGGTGCGGGACCGGGGCCCTGCGCACGGACCGGCGCCGCGGAACCGGCGCCCCGGTGCGGGACTCCGTCCGGGGGAGCCACCTCGTCACCCGGCGGCCCAGCACCTCCACCGCGGTCGACGTCATCCACCCGAGCGCGCCGATCGTGACCATGCCGACGAAGACGCCGGGGTAGTCGACCACCGTGTAGTCCTGCCAGGTGCGGTAGCCCACCCCGTACTCGCCGGAGATCATCTCTGCCGAGATCACACAGATCCACGAGACACCGATGCCCACGGAGAGCCCGCCGAGGATGCCGGGCAGCGCCCCCGGCAGGACCACCGAGCCGAGCACACGCCACCGGCCGCCCCCCATGGTCAGGACCGCCTCCTCCCAGACCGGGGTCAGGGCCCCGACGGCGTGCCGGGTGGAGACCATGACGGGGAAGAACGCCGCGGTGAAGGTGATGAAGACGATGCCCTGCTCATTGCTGGGGAAGAGCAGGATCGCCACCGGCACCAGGGCGATCGCCGGTATGGGCCGCAGCACTTCGAGGACAGGGCCGAGCAGGTCGGCGGCCAGCCGCGAGCGCGCGATCGCCGTGCCGACGGCCACCCCCGCGACCGCCGCGAGCGCGAAGCCGGTGACGATGCGGCTGAGGCTGTCGGTGAGGTCCTGCCAGTACGCTTCGCCGCCGACGCGCCGCCCGAACTCCCGCGTGACATCGACGACCGTCGGGAACTGCTCGAAGCGCAGCCACAGGTCGACGTCGAGCGCGGTCAGCAACTGCCACAGGCCGAGCGCTCCGGCCAGCGACAGGAGGCGCACGAGGTGACGGAACGTCATGATGCCCGCCTCATGGCCTTGTTGTACGAGATGGCGTGGGCGCCCGGGTGCGCCGTGCGGTAGGCGCTGGCCGCGGAGGGGGTGACGAACGGCAGCAGCTTCTTGCCGTCCGCGACCCACCGGGCCTTGTCGGCGAACCAGAGCGTCCCGGTGGTGGTGTCGGGGACGTAGGCGGCCCGCACCCCGCCCTGTCGCGTGGCCGCCTGACGCAGCATCTGGGCCGGGGTGCCGAAGGACCGGGTCCTGTCCTCGCCCTTCAGCCAGAGCTCGCTGCGGGGCGGCCCGGGGTTGGCGGCGAGCGCCTTGGAGTAGCCCTTGCCGTACGCCTTCTTCACGTACCGCCCGTCGACGAAGCCGTCCACGTCGACGTCGCCCACCAGCTTCGCCGACTTCAGCACGGGCACGTCCTTCTTCAACGCGGCCACCAGCGCCGGCTTCAGCGTGGGGTCGAAGGTGGCGATGCCGTGCGCGCCGTTGTAGAGGTAGACGACCTCGGCCGGGAGACCCGTGGACTTCGCCACCGACTCGGCGGCCGCGACCGGCCGTTCGTCGAGATAGCCCGTCGCCTTGATCTGGGCTCGCAGGAAGTCTTCCAGGACGCCGGGCCGCTTCTTGGCGAAGTCCTCCCGCGCGGTGACACCGTGGAAGGTGGGCAGGTCCAGCTCCGCGCCGTCGTACAGCGCTCGGGCCCGGCCCTGGTACGCGAGCAGCCCCGGCCACGCCACGAACTGCGACAGCGCGTCCGCGCCGCCCGCCTGGAGTGCTGAAGCACCCACCGCGGGCTGCTGGTTGAGCTTGCGGACGTCCTCCTCGGGATCGATGCCCGTCTGCCGCAGCGCCCGTACCAGAGTGCCGTCGGCGGCCGAACCGACGCTCGTCGAGACCTTCTTGCCGCGCAGGTCCGACAGCGAGGACAGCTTCGAACCGGGCGCCGTGACAATCGTGTTGAGGCCTCCGCGGAGGTTGTACCCGGTGACGGAGACGAGCTTCGTCGGCCGGTTCAGCTGGGCGCCGCGGGCCGCGTTGATCAGCAGGGGGAAGTCGCCCATCGAGCCGATGTCGATCTTCCCGGCGGTCATCTGCGCGGTGATGGGCGCGCCGGTGGCGTAGTCCTGCCACTTCACCTTGTAGGTGACGCCCTCACGTCTGCCGCGCGCGGCGAGTTCCTGCTCGAAGTAGCCGAGCGAGCGCAGCAGCGTCCCGGCGGTGACCGTGTTGATGGTCTTGGACTGGTAGCCGATGGTGATGGTGATGGTACCGGAGTCGTCCGCGCTCGCCCCGCCGCAGCCCGCCAGGGAGAAGGCCGTCAGGGCGGCCAGGGAAGCGCTGAGGGCCGTGCGTTTCATGTTCATGGGAGTGAGCCTCTCGACCGTGCCGACGCCGGTTTCCTGCTGCGGCTTCACCGGAGCAGGTAGGGCATGTTGACCGTGACCGCGCCGGTGGGGCAGCGGGCCGCGCAGGGCCCGCAGTACCAGCACTCGTCGACGTGCATGTAGGCCTTGCCGCTGTCCGGGTTGATCGCGAGGGAGTCGAGCGGGCACATGTCGACACAGAGCGTGCAGCCGTCGATGCACTTCGACTCGTCGATGGTCACGGGCACGTCGGCGCGCTGGGGGGCCAGAGGCATGGCTGTCTCCAGGAAAGAGGTGGCAGGCGAAAAGAAGCGGGGACGGTGGATCAGTGGGCGCGGTGGAGCAGCCCGCTCATGGCGATGCGGTCACCGCGGAAGCGGATGAACTCCAGGTCCACGGGGCGTCCGTCGGACAGCGACGTGAGCCGTTCCAGCATGAGTACGGCGGCGCCGCGGGGCGCTTCGAGCACGGCGGCGGAGTGCACGTCGGCGTTGACGGCCTCCAGGGTGATCTCGGCCGTGCCGAGCGCCTGCCCGGTCAGGGTCTCCAGGAGACGGAACACATCCGTGTTCTCCAGGTCGCAGCCGAGGAGGCCCGCGCCGATGTCCATCGGGATGTAGGTGAGGTCGAGCGAGAGGGGCAGACCGCCCAGCCGGCGCAGCCGCTCGATGTAGAGCACGTCGGTGTGCTCCACGAGACCCAGCCGCCGGGCCACGGGTGCGGGCGCGGGGACGGGACCGACCGTACGGACTTCGTTGGTGACGTCGCCGTGTTCGCGCAGGGTCTCGGCGAGGCCCTGCAATCGGTCGAGGCCGTGCGGATACTTCTCGGACACCACCACGGTGCCGACACCGGGCTGCCGTTCGAGCAGCCCCTCCGTACGGAGCAGATCAAGCGCCTGCCGGACGGTGTTCCGGGAGACGCGGTACTCGCTGCCGATGGTGCCCTCCAGCGGCAGTACACCGCTGGGAAAGCCCCCGGTGCGCACCTGGTGGCGCAACAGGTCGGCGAGCTGCCGCGCCTGGTCCGCACGCAGTCGGCGCCGTCGGGCGGCGGCTGCGTGCGGACCGGGCACGGTGTGCTCGCGGATACGTTCGGCTGGCATGCGAGGGACCATACCGACGCTGCCGCCGCCGTGGTGTTGCCGGAGTATTGCGCCACCCGGCGCACTCCCCGCGCGGCCTCTGACCTGCGGGTTCGTGAGGATCACGGAGAGATCTGCCAGGCGGGGCCAGGTTCTGGGCGGTCCGGCGGGCAGATTGCCGGCGAGGGGCCGGGTGGGCGGGCGGGGGAATCAGCGGTCAGGGGCGAGCAGAGTGTCCGCCGCAGCCCCGTTCAGGACTTGGTGGGCCACATCGGCGAGCTTGAGCTGGCGGTTCCTGGCATACGTGCGCATGCGCAGCAATGCCTGGTCCGCGCTGCACCCGCGGGAGTTGGAGAGGTACCCCTTGGCCTGCTCGATGGTGATCCGGGCTGCGAGGGAGCCCTGCAACCGCGCGATCTGTGTCCGCTGCCCCCGCAGCACCTGCTGCTGGATCACGCAGATGGTGGCGGTGTCCGCCAGCGCCTTGGCCAGGTGCAGCCGGCCGTCGTCCAGCGGTCGGGGCCGGTCATGGAGGAGGCTCAGCGCGCCGACCACCGTGTCCTGGAAGCGCAGGGGGACCGTCGCGACCGAGGTGAAGCCAAGGAGCAGGGCGCGCGGCGTGAAGCGGGGCCACCGTGCGGAGGCGGCATCGACGTCCAGCCGGACCTCGGACACGTGGGACCGGGAGCGACTGCAGTCCCGGCACGGGCCCTCGTCCCATTCGAGGCCGAACAGTTCAAGGCCGCGGGTGTGCTCGTCGGAGGCCGCCACCTCCACGACGCGGTCGTGCGGAATGTCGAGCAGGACCCCGGACGCGGACACGTCAAGGAGTTCCACGCAGTGCGCGGTCAGGGTCCGCAGGACGTCGTTCACGCTCACGTCCCGCACCAGGGGGGACGCGAGATCCACGAACGCGGACGCAAGCCGTTCCTCGCGCTGCCTCTTGGACATGGCGGTCATGCCGCCTCTCCCTTCCGTGGGCACACCATCCACAGCGATCGGCGGCCGTGCGCCGGCAGTCCGCCGCGCGGAGGGCGGTGTGAGGGGGAACGGCCGCAGGGGGGAATCATCTCCAAGCTACCGCGCCCGGTCGTCACGTATAGAGGCACGATGCTGTGACTCCGCCCGCGGGGCGCAATTGACACCCTGCTTTCGCTCAGTCGAAAGCGGGCTTACGTTCCGTCCGACAGCGTTTCTCCCGGCGTCCTTTACGTGGAGCGCGGTGGCCTCGGGAAGAAGCCGCTGGTGCGCCGCTGGTAGGCGGCGTAACCGGGCCGGTCCGCCATATGCCGTTCGAGCAGCGCTTTCCCGCTGCCCCGCGTCAGCAGATACGTCATCACCGCGGGGCCGATGATCGTCGCGGCGGCCGCCACCGGCGCCTCGCACGTGATGAGGAAAAGCCCCCACCAGACGCAGAAGTCACCGAAATAGTTCGGATGGCGCGTCCAGGACCAGAGGCCGCGGTCCATGAGACGTCCTTTGTTGGCCGGATCCGCCTTGAACCGGGCGAGCTGGAAGTCCCCGACCGTCTCGAAGGCCAGACCGACCAGCCACAGGACCGCTCCCGCGGCGGCGAGCACGCCCAGCGGTCCGCCGATGTAGGCGGCGGCCTGCACCGGCAGGGACACCAGCCAGACCAGACCGCCCTGCAGCAGATAGACCATGCGCAGGGCGTAGGCGTTCTTGTTGCCCGGCGCCTTGGACAGCAGCCGTTCGTAGCGCGGGTCCTCGCCGTGGCCCCGCGCGCGCCAGGCGATGTGCCCCGCGAGCCGCAGGCCCCACACCACCGTCAGAGCCGTCACCAACAGCCGTCGCCCCTCGTCGCCGTGGCCCGCCGAGAGGACGTACGTCATGAGGGCGACGGCCGCGAAGGCGATCCCCCAGGCGCAGTCCACGACGCGGTGCAGCCCGCGGCGCAGCGCGACCGCGAAGGTGGCCAGGAGCACGGCCAGGGCGGTGAGCGCGGCGAAGGCGAGATTGACGCCGAACGCGCCCCAGGCGAAGCCGTTCACGACGCACCGCCCGCGCGGTGCCAGCCGGCCGTCGTGGCGGGCATCCCCGACCAGCCCAGGTCACTGGTGCGTATGGCGAGAATCTGGTCGACGCCCATGCGCCTCTCCTCGAACGCGAGCGAGCCGCCCACGAGATACAGCCGCCAGGTCCTGGCCGCCTCCACCCCGACCAGCGCCACGAACTCCTCCCAGCGCTCCTCCAGCGTGGCCCGCCAGGCGTTGACGGTGCGCACGTAGTGCTCGCGCAGCGACTCGGCCGACCGCACCTCGAAGCCCGCCCCCTCCCACAGGCCGATCGTCTCGCCCAGGGGGCGCATGTGCATGTCCGGCGCGATGTACGACTCGATGAACGCGCCGCCGCCGGGGGCGGTGGACCCGCGGGACATCTGCTGGACGAGGATCCGGCCCTGCGGCCGCAGCAGACCGTGCAGTTGAGCCGCGAACCCCGGGTACTCCGTGTCTCCGACGTGCTCGCCCATCTCGATCACGCTGATGGCCTCGTACTGTCCGTTCTCGATCGCGCGGTAGTGCCGGAGCTGTACGTCCACCTGGTCGCCCAGGCCGCGCTCGCGCACCCGCGCCCGTACGACATCCCGCTGCTCACGGGACAGCGTCACGGCCGTGACCTGCGCCTTGTGCCGTTCTGCCGCATAGAGGGCGAGCGATCCCCAGCCACAGCCGACGTCGAGCAGCCGGGAGCCGGGGGCGAGCCCCAGCTTCCGGCAGACCAGTTCGAGCTTGGCTTCCTGGGCGTCCGCCAGGCCGTACCGCGGATCCTCGCTCGCCCAGTAGGCGCAGGAGTACGCCAGGGAGGCGTCGAGGAGCAGTTCGTAGAAGCGGTGCGAGACGTCGTAATGGTGGCTGATGGCGGCCCGGTCCCGGGCGGTGCTGTGCCGCAAGCCCCGCAGCCGGGCACGGCCCGCGGGCGCCTTCGGGGGCGGGCCGACGGCGCCGAGCCGGGCCGCGGCCGCCACGGCGGAGGCCAGCTGTCCCACCCCGGGCCTGACCGGGGCGAGCCGCTGCTCCCGGGCCCCGGCCCACATGGTCCGCAGCCCGTCCGCGAGGTCACCCTCGATGTCGAGGTCACCGGTGATGTACGCCTCGGCCAGGCCGAGTTCGCCCGGCTGCCACAGCAGACGGCGCAGCGCACGGCGGGAGCGGACGATGACGACCGGAGTGCCCGGCGGCCCGCACTCACTGCCGTCCCAGGCGCGCAGCCGCAGCGGCACGGGCCCGCCCAGTACGTCGGCGAGAAGTCCGTTGAGGCGCTCAGCGGTGGAGGTCACTGTCCTGCTCCGTCCTCGGTCGGCTCTCCGGTCAACTGGATCTGGTGCACGTCGAGATAGCCGGAGCGGAACCCGGCCTCGGAATAGGCGAGGTAGAAGTCCCACATGCGCCGGAACGTGGCGTCGAAGCCCAAGTCGGCCACCCCGTCGTCCTGTTGGGCGAAGCGCTCGCGCCACAGGTGAAGCGTCTGCGCGTAGTGCGCGCCGAACCCGTCGCACGCGGTGACCCGGAGGCCGGTGTGGGTGCGCGCGGTCTCCTCGATGGCCTGGACGGAGGGCAGCAGGCCGCCGGGGAAGATGTACTTCTGGACCCAGGTGAAAGTGTTCCGGCTGGCCAGCATGCGGTCGTGCGGCATGGTGATCGCCTGGAGCGCCACCGAACCGCCCGGCGCCAGCAAGGAGTCCAGGGTGCGGAAGAACGTGGGCCAGTACTCCGCCCCGACCGCCTCGATCATCTCCACGCTCGCGATCGCGTCGTATCTGCCGCGCACCTCGCGGTAGTCGCACAGCTCGATGCGGACGCGGTCCTCGTACCCCGCGGCCCGTACCCGTTCTTGGGCGAGGTCGCGCTGCTCGGCGGAGAGGGTGACCGAATGGACGCTCGCGCCCCGCGCGGCCGCACGGACGGCCAGGGCGCCCCAGCCCGTGCCGATCTCCAGCAGCCGCGTGCCGGGCCCCACACCGCACAGGTCGAGCATCCTGTCGATCTTGCGGTGCTGGCCCGTCTCCAGGTCGGACCAGGTCGCGGGCAACTGGTCGAACAGCGCGGATGAGTAACTCAAGGACTCGTCGAGGAACAGCGCGAACAGGTCGTTCGACAAGTCGTAGTGGTGCTGGATGTTGGCCTGCGCGCCGCTGGGCGTGTTGCGCTGTTCGGCCGGCTTGCGGGGTGCCCAGAGCGCGCGCAGTCGCTGCAGCGAGGGCGGTACGAGCGTGGCCGCGTGGTCGGCCAGTACGGCGAGCACCGCGACCAGGTCCTGCGCGTCCCACTCGTGCGCCATGTACGACTCGCCGAATCCGACGAGGCCGCGCGTCGCGACACGCCGCAGGAAGCTGTCGGGATCGCGTACCTCCAGCAACGGGCCGCCCGAGCCCCACCGTTCACCGCCGCCCATCGCCACGTGGAGCGGCAGGCCGTCCAGGGCGTGGCGCACGACGATCCTGGCCGCCGCGCGCCGGGCGGCGGAGCAGGACGGAACGGCCGCGACATCGGGCCACCGTCCGGCGTCGACCGGGCCCCGCGGACGCGAGACGCCGGGTGTTCCGGATGCGTCGGGTGTACCGGACACGCCGGGTGCTCCGGATACGGACGTACTCACTTCAAGCCCTCCTGGGGACGATGCCGGGGTCGGTTCTGCACGGGCAGGCCACGCAGCCACAACGCGATGCCGTGCCGCCGGATGGACGCCGATACGGCCACCGTCGACCAGGGGTGACGGACGGCCGCCCGCAGCAGCGCGCCTGGGGTGGCGGGCCGGCGCTCACCGCGCACGGTTGCCGTGAACTTCCGGTGGCCGCCCAGGTCGAGGTGCAGGGTGATGCCGAGGCGCTCTCCTGGCAGGGGGAGCCGCATCCGGTACTCGCCCTCGACCGGGAAGAACGGCGAGACGTAGAACTCCTTGGGCACGTCCGCTCGCTGCGCGGCCTCGGGGCCCATGAGGTAGCAGTGCCGCTCGCCGTAGGTGTTGTGCACCTCGGCCACCACGCAGCGCAGTTCGCCGCCGGGGCCGTGACACCAGTACAAGGAGAGCGGGTTGAAGACGTATCCGAGGACGCGGGCGTGGGCGAGCATCAGCATGCGACCGCCGTCCAGCGTGATCCCGCGGGTGGCGAGGAATGCTTCGAGGCCCGCCTTGATGTCCGTGTCCGCGCCGCCGAAGTGGTCGCGGCCTTTGAAACGGGCCAACGGACGTAGCGCGGAAGGCAGTTGTGGTGGCTTGTCCAGGTCGATCAGCCACAGGTAGGTGCGGTGCGTGAGCTTGTACCCAGGCGGGCCGGCACGGACATGGGTGATGACGCTCGGATACAGCGCCGGCGCCGGGCCGGGGGAGGTGTTCACCAGCGCACCCCCATCGCCAGGGCCGCCTCGACCCCCGAGCGGCAGCCGTCCTCGTGGAAACCCCAGCCGTGATAGGCGCCCGCGAACGCGGTGACGGGCCCGCTCAGCGAGGAGAGCCGTCGCTGCGCGGCGACCGACTCCGGTGTGTAGACGGGGTGCTCGTACGCCATCCTGGCCAGCACCCGGCCCGGGTCCACCACGCTCTCCCCGCCCAGGGTCACCACGTACGTCTCGGGAGCGTCGAGTTGCTGCAGGCGGCTCATGTCGTAGCTGACCCGCACGTGGTCGGTCGTGGCGCCGCACGAGGGGAGCAGGTAGTTCCACGAGGCGCGCGCGGAACGGCTGCGCGGCAGCACGCTGGTGTCGGTGTGCAGCTGGGCGGGGTTACGGGAGTAGCGGAAGGCGCCGAGGATCTCGCGCTCCTCCGCGGACGCGTCGGCCAGCAGCCGCAGCGCCTGGTCCGGATGGACCGCGACGACCACCGAGTCGTACGAGTCGGTCGTGCCGTCCGCGGTGGTGAGCGTCACGCGGCCGTCGTCACGCCGCACGGACCGCACCGGCGTCGATGTGTGAACGGTCTGGAGCTGCTTGCCGATCCGCTCCACGTACTCCCGCGAACCACCGGCCACGGTGCGCCAGGCGGGAGACCCGGTGACCGTGAGCATCCCGTGGTGATCGAGGAACCGGAACAGGTAGAGCGCCGGATAGCGCAGGGCCGTACCCGGCGGACAGGACCACACCGCCGACACGAGCGGCACCGCGAAGTGCCGGACGAAGTAGGGGGAGAACCGGTGGCGGTCGAGGAACGCGCCGAACGTGCCGTCGGAATCCGTGTCTGCCACGGACTGCGCGAGGGCCTCCGACGCCCTGCGGTGGAAGCGCGGTATCTCGGCGAGCATGCGCAGGTACGGGACGCGCAGCGCGTTGCGCGGCTGCGCGAACAGGCCGCGGGGCCCGCGCGCGCCCGCGTATTCGAGGCCGCAGCCCTCGCACCGCACGGACATGCTCATCTCCGTCGGGCGCGAGGTGACGTCCAGTTCGCGGAAGAGACGGAGCAGGTTCGGATAGGTGCGGTCGTTGTGCACGATGAACCCGGAGTCCACGCTGCGTGTCCGGCCGTCCGTTCCCGGCACGTCGTGGGTGTGGGCATGGCCCCCGAGCCGGTCGTCCGCCTCGTAGAGGGTCACGTCATGTGCGGATCGCAGGATGTACGCGGCGGTGAGCCCCGCCACCCCGGATCCCAGCACCGCCGTACGCCGTCGCTGTTCTCTCATTCCGTCCCATCTCCTCGTCCGGATCCGCCGGACGTGCTGTGAAGATGATTCGGAGCGGAACGTCCCGCGGCTTGGTCAAGAACGAGGCGATCTTCGGCCGAGGGATCAGCGGGGTCAGTAGGCCGTGCCGGTGGGGGGAAACTGGTCGGCGATCAAGGGCGGGAGATCCGCGAGGTCCAGTAGACCGGCCACCGTCCTCCCGGCCAGCGTGTGCCATGCGTGGGCCCGCCTCAGCATGGCGTGGCCGCTGCCGTGCATCAGCACGATGGCCGCCTCGGCGCCCGCGGCGGTGGCACGCCTCGCGAAGTCGAGGGAGGAGCGGGGATCGGTCGTACGGTCCTGGTCGCCGTGGAGCAGGACCACGCGGCGGCCGCTCAGGTGTGCCACCGGTTCCCCGGTGGGGCACCAGGGGGCCAGGCCGACCACCGCTCGCACCAGCGGATCCCCGGCGGCACGCAGGGCGGCGCGGGCCCCCATCGAATGCCCCACCAGGACGGTCGGCACGTCACCGGCGAGGAGCTCCAGCTCGCGCAGGGCCTGACGGGCGTCCCGCGCCGCGTCCTCCCGCTCGCCATTCCAGCCGCGGACGCGATAGCGCACCCGCCCGATCAGCACCGAGCCTCCCGCCGTGGACTCACGGATCTCGCCCTCGAAGAGCCGCAGCCGCGCGCGCGGCAGATTCCACGGCGGGGGTGCCTCGGTCCCGTGCTCGCGGCCACCGTGCAGCAGGAGCACGGCCGCACGTGGCTTCTCGACCGGTCCGGTCGGCTCCAGCGCCGGGCGGTGGCCATCGCGGAAGGGCACAGGTACTCCTCGACATGTCGGTGACCGGCCGAACGCGGTGGACGTGATGGGCCTGATGGACGTGGTGGACGTGGTGGACTCGGCCGACGTGACTGATTCGGAGCCGCGCCGGTGTCCGGATTGGTCGTACGACGCGATTGCCTCCGCCTCCTCGACCCCCGGGCCCGCCTTACCCACATCTCCACCGCCGTCTAGCGCGGGGAGCGCGAGCCGACCTCGTCCAGCCTCTCACCGTCCGCCAGGCGCGCCCGCACCGTCGCTTCGGGGCTCTTTCGAGCCTTGACGGCCAGTGTGCGCCCTCGCTCGGTCACATCGACATCACCGGTCACATCGATCTCTTCGACCTCGCGGCTGCCCGCAGCGAGGAAGTAGTGACGCCCGGAGCCCGCGGTCCAGGGCGTACCGGCGACGACGTGCTGGCCGAACCGGCTGCAGGCGGCGGTCGAGCGTGCTCGCCCGACGACCCGCGCCGGTCCGGTGGCGGACGCCGTGGACGCACGGAACTGCACCAGGACGCTCCCTGGGCCGCGCCAGGTGGAGGCGCGCGTGCAGGACCACACGGCTCGGCCGCCCTGCTCGGGCAGCTTCTGCTCGGCGAAGTCCCATTGGTTGACGGACCGCACGCCGCTCCGGCTCAGCTCGGGGAGCCGGCACGCGATGTGGGCCCAACTCCGCAGTGCCGTACCGCTGGTGGCCTCGCGCGGCTGTCGCGGCGGGGCTCCGGTGCCGGGCAGCGGGGTGTAGCTGAGGTGCACGGGCGTCAGGTCGCCCAGGTCGGTGACGAGGAAGGCGTGCTTCTCCACGATCCGGCTGGAGGAGCGCAGTTGCAGCACCGGACGGCTGGCGCACGACCCCGCCCCCGGCGGTTCGGCGACGGGATCGGTGACGCCCTCGTCCGACACGTCGAGCGGACGGCCGGGGGAGTTGGGGGTCAGCAGGTCGCGCGTCTGCGCCTCGGCGATCCAAGGGGCCGTCAGATAACGGACCTTGCCCGCCTCGCGGCTGACGACGAGGGCGGCTGCCGTGGTCACGTCCGACTCGTCGGAACGGGAGATGTCCAGGGACGCGTCGCCCGGCGATGAGACCGGCTCGCCGTAGCGGACGACGCGCCGGCCGTCGTGGAACAGCACGACCGCCTCCCGGCCGACGTCACCCGCGTACAGCAACTGGGTGTCCTTGGGCGGGGGTTCGTCGGTGGTGGCTTTGCCGACGCTGATCCGGGTGCCTCGCGGCGGATCGTTCCAGGCGACGAGCGCGCGGGTGATCAGCGCCTCGTCGTCGGTGCGAGGACCGCGGGCCGGCCAAGCGGTGAAGTCCACCCGCGAGGTGTCGGCCCAGGCGTCCCGTGGGGTGCGGAGCAACTGTTCGGGTCCGACCGCGAGGGCGGCGACGGCGGCGGGGGACGGGGACGGTCTGTCCGAGGGCGCACCCCCGACGGTGGTCAGGAGCACCGCACAGCAGAGCGCGACGATGCCCGCGGTGAACCAGGCGAGCTGGTGACGACGCCTGCGGCGCAGCAGATCGGTCGGGCGGGTCTGTACGGAGCAGGCGTCGAACTCCCGCGAACGCAGCAGCGCTTGGGTCGCCGGGCCCGCGGCTGCCTCGACGTCGCAGGCGGTGCGCAGTGCCTCCTTCGGGCGGGGCACACCGGCGGCGGTGAGCAGGTCGACGACCTCGGGGCGGGGCAGCCCCTCCAACTGGAGCAGCACGAACGCCGCACGGGCGGAGGCGGGGATCTCGGAGAGGACCTGCCCGAGCGCGACCTCCTCGCCGCTGCCCGCGCGAGGGAATAGCCGCAGCCCCCAGACCACCGGAAGCATGGGGCGCAGCGCTCGGGGAGGCGGCAGGAAGCCGGGCCAGCCACGCGGACGACGGTCATGGGCCAGTGCCGAGCGCAGGACACGCGCCCGCATGCAGGCCACGGCGGGGTCGGGCGTCCGCCTTCGCTGTGGGGGCACCCGGGGCGATGCCCGCCCGATGCGGAAACCCGGTAGTGCGCGTTGTACCAGTGCGTGGGCGACAAGGACTCGTCGGTGCCTGCTGAGGGTGTGGGGGAGCGTGAGGTAGGCGAGGCGTACGAGGCGGGTGTACTGGTCGACGATGACGGCCTCGGCCTGGTCAAGGGCCACCCGCCCGGACCCGCTCGTCGAGCGCCGTTGCGATGTGCTCATCGATCAAGAAGCCTTCCAAAGGCTGACGACGTTGCGTCCTGACCACGTTCAAACGAGTGAATCTTGTGATGGTCACAGTCGTCGTTCTCCCGGTCGTTCCCTCGGTGGCCCCCCTGGTGTTCCGTCTGGTGGCTCCGTCAGTCGACGGTGACCACCACCGAGTGCCACCCGCTGGCGCCGTCGGGGATCGTCCGGGTCCGCTTCTCGGTCTGGACCTCGCCCGTACGGTCGGTCGCCCGCACCGTGAGCGTGTGGCCCCCCGAGGTCGCCTTCCACGGGAAGGACCACTGGCGCCAGGTGTCCCGGGTGTCCTCGGCGGCCAGATCGGCCTGCTGCCAGGGGCCGTCGTCCACGCGCACCTCGACCCTGTCGATACCGCGATGCTGCGCCCAGGCCACCCCGGCCACCATGACGGTGCCCGCCTTCGGCCGGGCGAAGGGCTTCGGGGTGTCGATCCGGGACTGGGTCTTGACCGGCGCCTTGCGGGCCCAGTCGCGCTTCACCCAGTAGGGGTCGTAGTCGTCGAACGTGGTCAGCTCGATGTCCTTGATCCACTTGCAGGCGGACACATAGCCGAAGAGGCCTGGGACCAGCATGCGCACGGGGAAGCCGTGCGTGAACGGCAGCGGCTGTCCGTTCATGCCGAGGGCGAGCATGGCGTCACGGCCGTCCATCACGTCGTCGACGGGGGTGCCGATGGTCATGCCGTCCACGGACCGGGCCACCAGCTGGTCCGCGGGACCGCCCTTCGACGGGGGGTCGACCCCGCACTCCGCCAGCAGGTCCGCGAGCCGTACGCCGATCCAGCGGGCGTTGCCGACGTAGGGGCCGCCGACCTCGTTCGACACGCAGGTCAGGGTGATGTCGCGCTCGATCAGCTCCCGCCGCAGCAGGTCGTCGAACGTGACGGTCGTCGGCCGGGAGACGCCCTTGCCGTGAATGCGCAGACTCCAGGTGTCGGCATTCACCTTCGGGACCACGAGTGCGGTGTCCACCCGGTAGAAGTCCTTGTTCGATGTCACGAACGAACTGATGCCGGGCACCCGGAGCCGCGCGCCCTTGGGCACCGGGTTCGCTTTCGACGCGGGGGCGGGGAGCGTGATCTGGTTGCGCGAGGCGATGGCGTCCTGGCCGCCCGCGGCGTTCAGCGACCGTCCCAGAGCTCCGGCTCCGGCCGATGCGGCGGCAGCGGCGGTGGCGGCGATGATGAACCCTCGGCGGTCCCATTCCGACCGTTGGTCCACGCCTGCCGGGGCCGACGCCGTCTCGGGGATCGCTTCGGGGGCTGCACCAGTAGCCGCCTCAGGATCTGCCTCAGGAGCCGTCTCAGGAGCCGTCTCAGGGACCGCGCGTACGGGGTGGAGCGCGAGGCGGCCCGCGAGCCAGTACAGCAGCGCGGCGCCGACGACGGCCCCCGCCACCGAGGGCAGTGCGTCGGTGAGACCGGTGGAATCGGGGCGGCCGGTGGCCGCCACCCCGCCGATCACCCCGAACAGCAGCACTCCCGCGGTGCCGAGCAGACGATGGCGCAGGGCCAGGAGCCCCAGCACGATCGCCAGCAGGGCGAGCACCGCGAGGATGCCCGACTGCAGGACGAGCTTGTCGTTCGTGCCGAAGTGCTGGATCGCCCAGTCCTTGACGGGCGCGGGGGTGCGGTCGATGGCCGCGCCCCCGACCGCGACCACCGGGCCGGCCTCGGGCCGCACCGCCGCGGACACCAGTTCCGCCACCGCGAGCGCGGCGAACCCCGCCAGCAAACCGCTCAGGGCGCCCGCCGGTACACGCATCCAGTCGACCGGTCGTCGCGGGACTCTTCGTTCTGTCATCACATGAGGTATCCGGCACCGAGGGCCTCGCGGATTGCTCGATTCCCGCATCGAGTGAAACGAAGGGTCCGCCTGGCCCAACGGGCTCACCACGCGTGGGCGGAAGGGCGGGTGTGGAGGAGGTGGCGGCAGCCGATTCCCCGCTGGCCCCTGCTGGGGCGCGCGGGGGAAACCGCGTAACCGATGATCTTGCCTCGCGTTGGTCTGCCGGGGCCAGGCCCTTCCGGGACTGCCGAACGGCCCGGCCCTCACGGCACGTACCGACAGAACGAGCACCCGTGCCCTTGGCGCGGGGCGACGAAGAAGGCTTGAGGGTCACTCATCATGCACGACATCACCAGGAAGATCGCCGCGGGGATCGGGGCCATGGCCGCCGCGCTGGGCTGTGTCATCGTCGCGGGTCCGCCCGCGGTGGCCGACGGCAAGTGGTGCAACAACGCGGTCTGTATCGAGACGTACGACAGCGGCACCTACCTCGGCAGGGTCGAGGTGTCGGTGATCAACACCAACCAACCGCACCGCATCAGCGCGCGTGTCTGGACCACCAACGGCTGGAGCGCCAACACCAAGGTGGAGGACGTCGACGCGTTCAGGACCTACCGGGACCAGGCCTACCCGCAGCGCCACTTCCCCGCGGGCACCCGGCTCTGCGCGGAAGGCTTCCGCGGCGGCGACAGCGTGGGCCTGCCCTGCGTCACCATCACCGACTGACCCTCCACGCGCGTCAGCAGCGACCACTTTGCGATTCTTTTACAGTGGGTGTAGAAGTGAGGTGTACTTCTACACCCACTGTCGTTGTACGGCCTCCCGGTGTACGGCCGGGCACACCGTCTGACGTGGCGGGACGCCCGGGCCGCGCCGAGAATGACCGGCAAGTCCCTCGTCGGAACGGAGCCCCTGTTGCTGTCCGCCGTCCTCGGTCTGCTCGCCGTCCTCGTCCTGACCGCGGGCACCGGCTACTTCGTCGCGCAGGAGTTCGCGTACGTGGCCGCGGACCGCCTCGCTCTCGCCCGCGAGGTGGAAGCGGGGGATCGGCGGGCGGCCCGCGCCGTGCAGGTCCTGGGGCGGCTCTCGTTCATGCTGTCGGGTGCCCAGCTCGGCATCACCGTCACCGGCCTGGTCGTCGGCTTCCTCGCCGAGCCGTCCGTGTCCGGGCTCCTGAAGCCCGCCCTGGACGGCACCGGCCTCTCGGACGGCGTCGTCTCCGCCCTCTCCGTGGTCCTCGGCTTCGTCGTCGCCACCGTGCTCCAGATGGTCCTCGGCGAGCTCGCTCCCAAGAACCTCGCGCTCGCCGTCCCCGACCGGCTGGCGAAGTCCCTCGCCGCCTCCACGCTGGTGTATCTGAAGGTCGTCGGCCCGGTCGTCCGTGTCTTCGACGGGGCGGCCAACCGGCTGCTGCGCCGCATCGGCATCGAGCCCGTCGAGGAGTTGCATCACGGAGCCACGCTCGAAGAGCTCAGCCACCTCATCGGCGAATCCCACGAGCACGGTCAGCTGCCGCGCGAGAGCGCCGAACTCCTCGACCACGCACTGGAGTTCTCCGAGCGCACCCTGGACGAGGTCATGGTGCCGCGGGCGGACGTCGCGTTCGTGCGCAAGGACGCCACGGCGGAGGAGGCCGTGCGGCTCATCGCCCGGTACGGGCACTCGAACTACCCCGTCATGGGCGACCACCCGGACGACGTCGCGGGCGTCCTCGGGGTGCGCGAACTGATGCGGCTGCCCGCCGTCCGCTTCGACCGCACCACGGCGGGCGAACAGGCCCGCCGCCCCCTCCTGCTGCCGGGTGCGGTGGCGCAGATGCGCGAGCGGGACGACGAGTTCGCCGTCGTCCTAGACGAACACGGGGGCGTGGCGGGCATCGTGACGTATGAGGACATCGCCGAGGAGCTCGTCGGGGACATCGCCGACGAATCCGACACCGTCGTCGAACTCGCCGTCGCCGACGGCGCGGGCTGGTTCGTCGACGCGGGCCGCCGACTGGACGAGGTGGCCGACGCGACCGGCATCGACCTGCCCGAGGAGGACGACTACGACACCGTGGCCGGGCTGATCGTCGACCGGCTCGGCCGCTTCCCGGCCATCGGCGACCGACTCACCGTGGAGCTGCCCGACGGCAGCCACGTCGCCGTCGCCGTACTCGGCCTCGACCGCCACGTCCCTGAACGCGTACGGATCGAGCGCCTGCCCGCGGCGGCGGCGCCGGCCGCCGAGGAGGCCTCCGCGTGAGCTTCCCCCTGGCCCTCCTCGTCACCGTCCTGCTGCTGGTCGCCAGCGGCTTCTTCGTCGCCGCGGAGTTCGCGCTCGTCGCCGCCAAACGGCACCGCGTGGAGCGTGCGGTCGCCGCCGGGCAGCGCGGCGCCAAGTCCGCCCTCGCGGGCATGCGGGAACTGTCCCTGATGCTCGCCGGGGCCCAACTGGGCATCACCGTCTGCACGTTGGGGCTCGGGTCGGTCTCCAAGCCCGCGATCTCCCACGAACTCGACCCGCTCCTGGCCAAGCTGGGCCTGCCCGCAGGGCTGAGTTACGGCATCGCCTTCGCGCTCGCCATGATCGTCGTGGTGTTCCTGCACATGGTCCTCGGCGAGATGGCCCCCAAGTCCTGGGCCATCGCCCACCCCGAGCGCTCGGCGATGCTGCTCACCCCGCCCTTCCGGGCCGTGGTCAAGGTGGTGCGCCCGCTGCTCACCCTCCTCAACAAGGTCAGCAACGCGCTCGTACGGCTGTGCAAGGTCACACCGCGCGACGAGCTCACGTCCGTGCACAACCGCGAGCAACTCGCCCACCTGGTCGCGGAGTCGGGGCGGCTGGGCCTGATCAGCGACGTCGACTCCGGCCTCATCACCACCTCGCTCACCGCGCCGCTGACCGCTGTCGGCGACCTCCAGACCGCGGCCGCGCAGATCACCTCCGTACCGGCCGACGCGAGCATCGACGAGGTCCTCGAGGTGGCCGCGGCGAGCGACCGCACCCGGCTGCTCGTCAGGGACGGCGCCACCGTCCTCGGCTCGGTGCACGCGCGTGACGCGCTGGTGGCCCGCGCCCGCAGCCGTGCCCTGACCGCCCGTGAACTGGCGCGCCCCGTCCCGGAGCTCGCCGCGGACGACACCCTCGCCCACGCCGTCGAGGAGCTGCGCCGCCGCCGCGCCTCGCTCGCCGTGCTCTGCGACGAATCGGGGCGGCTGACCGGCCTGGTCAGCCTGGACGACCTGCTGGCCCGGCTGATGGAACCGCGGCAACCGGTGTGACGGCCGCCCTGTGCGCTCCTCCGGGCACGACAACGCGCCCCCTCCCGGGAGCAGAGGCCACCCGGTACAGGGATATACGGGTGCCCTCTCGCGTGGCTAGTGTGCTCGCAATGTCACGCGCCGATGAAGCCGACGACGCCGACGAAGTCGTCTGTCGCCACCCGGCAGCCCGCGCGAGAGCGGCACCGCGGTGAAGTTCCGAAGACCGCCTCCTCCCTGCCCGCAGGCGGTCACCTACCGATGCGCCCCGGCGACGGTGGCGGCGGGCTGTCAGGTCATCACGCTCCTCGACGGCGACGGCCGGGACATCGGGCACCTGGACTACCAGGTGTGTCACGCGTGCCGCGCCGCCCACGTCAGCACCATCGCGATCGCGGGTCCCTGGCAGCGCATGGGCCTGGGCCGTGAGGCCCTCCACCGCGCCACGGACCCCTGGCCCGCCTACGCGTGGTCCACCTCGCGGCAGTCCGCCGACGGCCGGAAGTTCTTCGCCGCGATGGCGGAGGAGACCGGCATGGACTTCGTGCCGAGAGCCGTGCGATGCCCCCACATCACCGCTCCGGTAAGGGAATCGGGCTCCGGCGGGGAGCGGCCCTGAGGCGCCCGTCACCGGGCGAGCCGCACACGATAGCGTCACCGCCGTGACGATCAACGCCCCCGGAACGCCCCCTGACTCCGCCGCACCCGCGGAGATATTCCGCGGACAGGGACGAACAGGGCGGCGCATCGCCGACCTCGTCGCCCTCCTGACGCCACCCGGGCTGCTGGTGGTGACCGTGCTGCTGATCCGGGCCCGGCTGATCGACGACGGATTCCTGCTCCTGAACCTCGTCTCGTGCGCCGTCAGCGGCCTGGTGGCCGCCTACGCCCACATGGGCTGGGGCGCCCGCCCGCACGACGGCGACCTGCTGTCCGCCCGCACCCTGGCCGGACGGCGCACCGTCGACCTCGCCCGGCTCACCAAGGTCGGCCGCCTGGAGGTGCCGGGGCAGGTCAGGACCGACGACCGGCTCATCCTCACCGACGCGCACGGCGTGCGGATCATCCTCAACAAGCTCGCGGGCAGCGACGAGACCATCGACACCCTGGTGCGCTGGGCCCTGCGGCACCGGGAGCCGGGCGCGGGCGTCATCGTGTCGGACCGGGCCGCCGAACGCCTGGGCGTGCGGACCGAGGTGAACCGCCCGCAAGGCCGCCTCAAGGCCGGGCGCACCATCCGCGAGGGACTCATCGGCTGGATTCCCCTGCTGTCCGTCTTCGTGTTCGCGCTGGTGAGCTTCGGCCTGCTGATCGCCGGCTTCCTGCTCTCCGGCGTCGACTGACGAGCCGCGACACGGCCCGCCGAGCGTGGCCGGGCACGTGGGGGCGGTCATGTCGCCTAGACCGGCGCCGTCTCGTCGGCCTTGAACGCGCCGCCGTGACCCGGCACGATCACATCGGCGGTGGCGAGCACCCGCAGCCGTGACGTCCGCAGCGTCGTCCGGTCGGGGGAGACCGGGTCGTCGACCGGGCCGTTCGGCCGCCACCACAGGTCGCCCACGAAGGCGATCGTGCCCTCGGCGGTGCCCGCGAGCAGCGTGATGTCCTCGCGGCTGTGGCCCGGCGTGCGGATCAGCCGCAGGGACGGGGCGAGTTCGAAGCCCTCGGCGTCCCGGTCGGTCCACTGGTCGTTCTCGTAGATCGCCTTGTGGTCGTGGACCCGGGCGTTGCCGAACAGGCCCACGTTCATGGTGTTGTCCGGGTGGTGGTGGCTCAGCACCACGTCGGTGATGTCGTCCGGGCCGAGGCCGAGTTCCGCCAGCGGGTCCAGGATCCGGCTCCTGCTCGCCACCATGCCCGGATCGACGATCACGTGCCGGTCCGCGTCGCGGATGTAGGAGACGGTGGCGGCGACTCCGGGGCCGGTGGAGCCCGTGTAGCCGGTGGTGAGGATCGTGTACGTGGCGCTCTGGCCGAGCGGGGCGTCTGTCGGTGCGTTCGTCATGCCCATGAGTCTTCCGGGCGGAAGGCGAGGCAACGAGTGGCCCTTCTGCCACTGATCGCAGGAAACGTGCCACACTGCCGCATGCCGCCTTTCGTGACCATCGCCGCCTACGCCCCGACGGGCGTCGGCATCCTCGGCGCCGGCATCGTCTCCGAGGTGTTCGACGAGCGGGGCCCTGGTCTGCCGCGCTTCGACTTCGCCCTGTGCACCGACCGGCCGGGGCGGGTCCGCTCCGACGCCGGGGTGCCGATCACCGTGGAGCACGGCCTGGAGCGGCTCGCCTCCGCCGACCTCGTGATCGCCCTGCCCTGGGCCGACTTCCGTACGCCGCCCGCGCCCGCGGTGCTCGACGCGTTCACCGCCGCTCACGAGCGGGGCGGCCTGGTCGCGGGGCACTGCGTCGGCGCGTTCGCCCTGGCCGCGGCGGGGCTGCTCGACGGGCGGCGCGCCACCACCCACTGGCGTTTCGCCGAGCTTCTCGCGAGCCGGTATCCTGAGGTCACCGTCGAGGCCGAGGCCCTGTACATCGACGAAGGGCAGGTCGTCACGGGCGCGGGAGCGGCCGCGGGCTTCGACCTCAGCCTGCATCTGCTCCGACGTGAGTACGGCGCGGCGACGGCCAACACCATCGCCCGGGACCTCGTCCTGCCCTCCCACCGCGACGGCGGCCAGGCCCAGTACCTCGCCGCGCCTGTCCCGGAGGACTGCCGGGACGACCGGCTCACCGAGGTGCTCGTCTGGGCCCGCGAGCATCTCCACGAGCCGCTGCCGGTCTCGGAGCTGGCCCGCCGCGCCCTGATGAGCAGGCGCTCCTTCGCCCGCCGCTTCAGCGCGGCGACCGGCACCACCCCGCACGCCTGGCTGGTCAATCTGCGGCTGAGCAGTGCCGAGGAACTCCTGGAGACCACGGACCTGCCGGTGGAGGAGATCGCCCGCCGGGTCGGGTACGGCAGCGCGGCCGTCCTGCGCGAGCAGTTCGTACGCCGCCGGGGCGTGCCACCCCGGTCCTACCGCCGTGCGTTCTCCCGGGCGCCGTAGGCCCGCTTCAAGCCCGTGGCAGGCCGCCTCGGTCCGCTTCGGGCCGCCTCAGGAGAACGTGGGCATCTCGCCCTCCGTGCTGGTCAGGTCGATGATGCTGAAGGTGGCGCCCTGCTGGTCGGCGACCGTGGCGAAGCGGCCGAAGGGGCTGTCCATCGGGCCGAAGAGCAGATGGCCGCCGAGCTTGGTGACGGTGACGATCGCGGCGTCACAGTTGTCCACGGCGAAGTGGACGTTGAAGAACGGCGGGACGTCCGGCGGGAAGTCCCCGGTCATCTTGAGGCGGCCGAGCACCGGCTGCCCGCCGACCTGGAAGACGCGGTAGTCGACGTCGTCGACGTCCATCCGCTGCGTGGTGAAGGGGAACACGGAGGGCAGGAACGCGTCCGTCGCCGCCGGGTCCCGCGTGGTGAGCTCCGCCCAGCAGTACGCGCCGGACTCGCCGGTCTTCTCGAAGCCCTGGTGGGTGCCGGGCTGCCAGACGCTGAAGTACGCGCCGCTCGGCTCCTGGGCGGTCACCATGGTGCCGAACTCGCCGACCTGCGTCGGCTCCATGGCGAGGGTCCCGCCGTTGTCACGGATCTTCGCGGCCGTCGCGGCGGCGTCCGGCGACGCGAAGTAGAGGTTCCAGGCGGCGGGGCCGTCCATGCCCTGCATCTGCGGGACGACCGCGGCCACGGCCCTGCCGTCCGAGCGTGCCTGCGTGTAGCCGCCGAACTCCTCCGAACCGGAGTCGAACGTCCAGCCGAGCAGCTCGCCGTAGAAGCTCTTCGCGGCCGCCACGTCGGGGAACATCGCGTCCGCCCAGCATGGCGTGCCTTCCGGGTACGCAGCCATCGCGAGGCCTCCAGTTCCGGCGGTTTCCTGTTGGCTTCACGCTATTCGAACAAGGACGCCCGCGCGCGTCGGCGCGTCACGTCACCGTGCGCCGAAGTTCTGCGTCCACCAGGGGCCGCCGCTGCCCTGCCGATAGCCGACGCCGATCTCCTTGAAGGAGCAGTTGAGGATGTTGGCGCGGTGCCCCGAGCTGTTCATCCAGGAGTCCATCACCGCGGACGGACTGCGCTGACCTGCGGCGATGTTCTCCCCGTAGGTGGTCCACTTGTAGCCGGCCGCCGTGACCCGGTCGCCGGGGTCCTTGCCGTCGGGGTTCGTGTGGTCGAAGAAGTCGCGCTCGGCCATGTCGTCGGAGTGGCCCTGCGCCGCGTTGCCCAGCTTGCTGTTGAGGGTCACCGGGCCGCAGCCGCTCTTGGCGCGCTCGGCGTTGACGAGCCGCGTGACCTCGGCGCTGTACGAGTTGCCTGCCGGGGCCTGCGGTGCCTGCGGGGCCTTGGGTGCGGTGCTGGTGCGGGTGGGCTTCGGGGTCGCCTTCGGCTTCGGCGCCTTGGTCTTCGACGGCGTGGCCTTGGGGGACGGCTTCCGCTTTCGGCTCGGCGAGGCGGAGGGGGACTTGCTGGGGGTGGAGGCCGTGGTGGACGGAGCCTCCGGAGACGGCGGCTGCGAGGCGGTCAGCGTCTGTGCTTCCGTCTGTTCGTCGTCCGAGGGGCGCGTGGCCGAGTAGATGACCCCGGTCGCGACGACGAGCGCGGCGACCCCTGCGGCCACCGTGCGGCCCTTGCGCGGCACCCGGTGGCGCTTGGCCGCGTGTCTCGCCGGGGCGCTCCGGGAGCCGGATATCTCGTACGCGTCCGGCGCCGTGGGATGTCCGCCGGTGGACAGGTGCGGTGCGTCGGCCGCCAGGTGGTGCGCGTCGGCCGCGCTCACCGCGCGTATCGCACCGGGGGCGGCCAGGGCGGCGGACAGCGGCACCAGTGCGAGGCCCACCAGGAGGCGCTCGGCGAGCACCAGGCCCGCGCCGTGGTCCGAGCACATCGCGCAGTCGCGGACGTGCCGGGCCAGGCGCTTGCGCCAGAGGGCGGAAGGCGTGCCGTCCCACGGGGCCACCACGTCGCTCAGGTACGGGCACCGGGGCGCCGCGGCCAGCGCGCGGACCACGATCCGGGCCGTCTCCAGCTGCGTCTTCATCCGCTGCACCCGGACCGCGGCGTGCTGCGCGGGCAGCTCCATGGCGGAGGCGACCTCCGCCCGGGTCAGCTCACCGGAGACCTCGAGCCACCACAGCGACAGGAGCGCGCGGTCGTCGGTGTCCAGCCAGCGGGTGGCCTCGGCCACCTCACGGCGCTGCCCCACCAGACCGAGCCGGATGATCGTCAGGTCGACGAAGTCGGCGCCGGGGTCCGCGACGTCGTGCGCCTCGTCCAGCGGGCCCGGGCTCTTCTGGCCGGACGCGCGCTGCTGCCAGTGCCTGCGTATCTCGTTCATGGCGATGGCCACGAGCCAGGACCGGAAGCTCGCCGGGTCGCGCAGCGTCGCCAGGCCGGCGAGCGCCCGCAGCATGGTCTCCTGCACGACGTCGTCGACGTCGGCATGGCCGTCGAGCGCACGCCCGACGATGTTGTAGACCAGCGGCAGGTACCCGGCCACCAGCTCGTCCTGCGCCTGCTGGTCCCCGGTCTGCGCCGCCGTCACCAGAGGATCGTGATCACCGATCATGGGCTGCCTCACTCGCTTTCTTCGTCGGCACGTTCTGGCCTTACACCTGGGAGATCGCGTGGGTGTATGGAGATAACAGAAATCCGCGAACAGATTTCCGAGCCGAGTCGGTGAGCATACGCATGACCGGGATCGGCAGGCGTGGGCCTCTTTCCGGCATACCGGACATGGGTGGGTTCTGCACGGCCGACGAGCCGAACGCCACAGCGGGCCGACCGGTGCAGGACCTCTACGTGCGAGCCGATGACTACGTGCGAGACCGGTGGTTCACGCTGCCGACAAGCACTCCCTGACCGCACCGATGAGCCGCGCGGACCGGGCGTCGCCATGGCCGATCATGCGGTTCGCGGTGTAGGCGAAGCCCACCCCGAACTCGTCGTCCCCGAAGGCGAACTGACCCCCCGAGCCGTCGTTGCCGAAGCTGCGCGCGCCCAGCATCGGCCGGAACCGCGGGGCGTCGAGCAGGAAGCCCGAACCCCAGCGGGCACCCAGGTCAGGGAAGCCCGACCAGGAGGAGCCCGCGGTGAGTTCGCGCAGCGCGTCGGTCACCGTCTCCCGGGTGAGCAGTCGCGCCGAGCCGTCGACTCCCGTAGCCGCGGCCGCGTACAGCGTCGCCAGTGAGCGTGCCGACGACACCGCGCCCGCGCCGGGGATCTCGGCGCGCAGCAGCGCCGGGTCGTTCCAGCCGTGCGGCACGTCGAGACCGGGGAAGGCGAGGGCCCCGTTCATCGTCACGATCCGCATGACCAGGGACTCGGGGTCGGGGTTTCCCGGTCGGCCCTCGGCCTCGACGAGCCGGGCCAGGTGGGCGACCTCCTCGTCGGGCAGGCCGATCCAGGTCCGCAGGCCGAGGCCGTCGCCGATGGCCCGACGGAAGTACGCGCCAGGGGTGAGGCCGGTGACGCGGCGGATCAGCTCGCCGAGCACGAAGCCGAAGGTGTGCCCGTGGTACTCGTGGGCGGCACCCGGCTCCCAGAGCGGCTCCTGCTCCTCGACCGCGTGGACCACCGGCGTCCACGCGGTGATCTCGTCGAAGCTCAGGGTGCGGTCCAGGACGGGCAGTCCGGCGCGGTGCGCGAGGATCATGCGCGGCGTGATGGCCTCCTTGCCGCCGCGGGCGAACTCCGGCCAGTGTGAGGCGATCGGGGCGTCGAGGTCCAGGCGGCCCTCCTGGGCGAGGAGATGGACGCAGACGCTGACGACGCCCTTCGCGCAGGAGAAGACCGGGACGACGGTGTGCTCGTCCCAGGGGCGCCCGGTCCGCTCGTCCGCGATGCCGCCCCACAGGTCGACGACCTGACGCCCGTCGACGAACACCGCGACGGACGCGCCGAGTTCACCGGAGTCGGCGAAGTTCCGCGAGAAGGCGTCCGCGACCGCCCCGTACCGTTCGTCGGCCCACCCGTTGTGCTCCACCGTGACTCCACTTCCGCAACTGGCTTCCCAGGGCGCTCCGTGCGCACATGGACGTGAGCGAAAGCGCCGGTGATCTGTCGACCAGGAGACGCTATGCGGCAGGGCGGGCCGACTCCAACGCATTTACGCGGGACGGGAGAGGAGGTCCCGCAGCGCGGCGGCGATCTCGGCGGGCGCCTCCTCCGCCATGAAGTGGCCGCAGGTCACAGCGGTGTGCCGCAGGTCCGGTGCCCAGGCGCCCCACAGCGCCGCCGCGTCGAAGCCGAGCGCGGCGCCCCAGTCCTGCTGGAGCACGGCGACCGGCATCCGCAGCGTGCTGCCGGTGTCCCGGTCGGCCCGGTCGTGCTCGACGTCGACACCGGCGGAGGCGCGGTAGTCGGCCACGATGGAGGGCACGGCGGCGCGACAGGCGTCCAGGTAGGCGGCGCGTACGTCGGCGGGGGCAGCCCGCGGGTCGTTCGTCCAGATGTCGAGGAAGTGACCGAAGAACGCGTCCGGGGCGGCGGCGATCAACTGCTCGGGCAGGCCCGGGGGTTGGGCCATCAGATACAGGTGGAAACCGACGGCGGCGGTGACGCCGTGCATCACGTCCCACATGTCCAGCGTGGGCAGCACGTCGAGGCAGGCCAGGTGCGTGATCGCGTCGGGGTGGTCGAGCCCGGCGCGGAAGGCGACCAGAGCGCCGCGGTCGTGCCCGGCCAGGGCGAAACGGTCGTGGCCGAGCGCGCGGGCCACGGCGACGATATCGGCGGCCATGGTCCGCTTGGAATACGTGCTGCCGTCGGTCTCCGCGGGCTTGTCGCTCGCCCCGTAACCCCGCAGGTCCGGGCAGATCACCGTGTGGCCCACGGCGAGGTCGGCGGCGACGTGCCGCCACATCAGATGGGTCTGCGGGAAACCGTGCAGCAGCACGAGCGGCGGGCCCGAGCCGCCGACGGCCACGTTCAGCGAGACGCCCTCCGACGCCTCCGAGCCCTCCGTGACGGGCACGCGCCGGTAGCTGAAGTTCTCGATGGCAGGGGTCATGGTGGCGGTCCTTCGGTGATGTCGGAACAGGTGCTTCCGAGCCTGCCGGGCGCCGATGAGCATCCAATGAGCGCGCTACCGTGACCAGGGACGATGCCCATGGACCGGGCGGACGGAACGAACGGAAAGGGCGGTCAGGCGTGCGGGTCGCGTTCGGGGTGCTCGGGCCGGTGGCCGCCTGGGACGGTGTGGGCGACGCCGTCGCGCTGAAGGGGCCACGGCACCGCGCGGTCCTCGCCCGGCTGATCGTCGCCCGCCGCCGTGTCGTCCCGGTCGCCCGCCTCGTCGACGACCTGTGGACGGACCCGCCCCAGGACGCGACCGGGACGGTACGCACCTTCGTGGCCGCGCTGCGCCGCGCCCTGGAGCCGGAGCGCCCGCCCCGCACACCCGCCCGGCTGCTCGTCACTGAGGGCCCGGGGTACGCCCTGCGCGCCGACCCCGGGACGGTGGACGCCTGGCGCTTCGAGCAGACAGTGGCCGACGCCGCGACCCTGCCCCCGCAGCAGGCCCTCGACCGCCTGGAGGAGGCGCTCGGGTGGTGGCGCGGCCCCGCCTACGCCGAGTTCACCGACGAGGCCTGGGCCCGCGCCGAGCGCTCCCGCCTGGGCGAGCTGCGCCTGCACGCCGTCGAACGCCGGGCCGAGGCGCGCCTGGCCCTGGGGCGCGCCGCCGACGCGGTGCCGGATCTCGACGCGCATGTGGCCGAGCACCCCTGGCGCGAGGACGCCTGGCGGCTCCTCGCTCTCGCGCTCTACCGCACCGGCCGCCAGGGCGACGCGCTCGCGGTCCTGCGCCGGGCCCGCGCGCTCCTGGTCGAGCAGCTCGGTGTGGATCCCGGCCCGGGCCTTCGCCACCTGGAGGCGGACATCCTCGGCCAGGCCCGCCACCTCGACCCCGCGTCGTCCGGGGCCGGTGACGCGGCGGGCCGGGTGTGGGCACGGGCCGCCACCGCCTACGACCGGACCGTGGCGTCAGGAGCCCGCGCCAGGCTGGATTCGACGGTGAGCCTGCTGCGCAACCTCGCGGTGACGGGCGGCGGTGGCCTCGCGGCGGCCCGCGAACACCGGATGGCCGCCATCGAGGCGGCGGAGGAACTGGGCGACGCGGAGCTCACGGCGCGCGTGATCGGCGCGTACGACGTCCCGGCGATCTGGACCCGCGTCGACGACCCGCCCCAGGCCGCGCAGGTCGTGGCGGCGGCCGAACGCACCCTGGCCGCGCTCCGGCCCGACGCGCATCCGGCGGCGCGAGCCCGCCTGCTCGCCACCATCGCCCTGGAGTCACGCGGCACCCGGTCGGCACGCGGGCCGCAGTCCGCCAAGCAGGCCGAGGAGATCGCCCGGCGTCTCGACGACCCTGCACTCCTCGCGTTCGCCCTCAACGGGCTGTTCATGCAGACCTTCCACCGCACGGGTCTGGCGGCAGAGCGGGACGCGATCGGCGCCGAACTCGTGACCCTGTCCACGAGGCACGGGCTCGCCACCTACGAGGTCCTGGGCCACCTCATCCGTCTCCAGTCCCGCAGTGCCCTCGCGGACCTCCCGGGCGCCGACGGTCACGCGGCGGCAGCGGATCTCCTGGCGGAGCGTCACGAACTGCCGCTGGTGGGCGTGTTCACCCAGTGGTACGCGGCGCTGCGGCTCGCCGCGACCGGCCCGGCCCCCGCAGCCGAGGCCGCCTACCGGAAGGCCGCGGAGCGACTGGACGGCGCGGGCATGCCCGGCCTGGAGCACGGCCTGCTGCCGCTCGCCCTGCTGTGCCTGCGCCACGGCCGGCCGGCCCCGGCCGGGGCACACGAACCGATCGGGGCAGGTCGGGGGCTGGACGAGAGCACGGACTGGGGACCCTACGAACCCTGGGCCCGCCCCTTCGTCCTGCTGTCCCAGGACCGCCGCGACGAGGCGGCGAAGGCGTTGCGTCTGCTTCCGGACCCGCCCCGCGATCTGCTGCTCGAAGCCCTGTGGTGCCTGGCGGGGCGGGCGGCGATCGCCGTCGGCGACCGGGAGACGATGGAGCGAGCCCGTGCCGAACTCACCCCAGCGGCAGCGGAGTTGGCGGGGGCAGGCAGCGGTCTGCTGACCCTGGGCCCGGTCGCCCGGCACCTCGACGACCTGACCTCGGCCCTCCGCCACTCCAGGTGATGCTGGTGTGCTGCTGAAAGTGGTCAGCCCTTGCGGGTGTTGACCTCTTCGGTCAGGGCGGGGACGACGTCGAAGAGGTCGCCGACCACGCCGTAGTCGACCAGGTCGAAGATCGG
>NZ_JBEZVL010000025.1:0-62390 GCF_040636975.1 Streptomyces sp. NPDC032198
CTGTGGGAGAGTAGGACGCCGCCGAACTATTATTAACGGGAAACCCCCGCACCCTCTGGGTGCGGGGGTTTTCTGCGTTCCAGGCCCTTCGAAGCGTCGAAGGGCCTTTTCTGCGTTTAGGGTCGGGTGATGCGATACGACCTGGTCATCTTCGACAATGACGGCGTTCTCGTCGATAGCGAGCCGCTCTCCAACACCATCCTCGCCGCCTATCTGACCGAGCTCGGCCACCCCACCACGTATGAGGACTCCCTGCGTGACTACATGGGGGCCGCCGTCCATCGCGTACATGATCTGGTTCTTGAGCGCAGTGGGCAGCGGTTGCCCGAGGATTTTGACGTGACCTTCCACGGGCGCGTCTTCGCGGCCTTTGAGCGGGAGCTGGAGCCGGTGGCGGGGGCCGTCGACGTACTGGAGAAGCTGGCGGCCGGCGGAGTGCCGTACTGCCTTGCCTCGTCCGGGAGTCATGAGCGGATCCGGGTCGGACATCGGCGGACCGGCCTCGACCGGTGGTTCGATGACGAGCGGATCTTCAGCTCCGAGGACGTCGGGCGGGGCAAGCCGGCGCCGGATCTCTTCCTGTATGCCGCCGAGCGCAGGGGTGTGGCGCCTGAGAAGTGTGTGGTGGTCGAGGACAGTCCGCTGGGCGTGAAGGCCGCTGTGGCCGCGGGGATGGACGTGTACGGGTTCACCGCCATGACGCCGGCCGAGCGGCTTTCAGGGGCCACCGAACTCTTCGGGGACATGGGGGAGTTGGCTGACCTGCTGGTATGACGCGGGCAGGGGGAGCGGCCTGACATTTGTCACGGCCAGCTCCGGACGATCGTTTCTGTCGGCCGATGGGTGGTTGCGGCGAAGCTGAGTGCATCGAAGACGAACGGCACGCACCCAGTGACAGTGACGACGGAGGACCGAACGCCATGAGCCAGATCACCGCCCCGGCCACGCACACAGCAGCCATCGCCGCGGAAGCCGCCCCCGCGGGAACCTCCGTACGACAGTCCCGCTGGGAGTCGCTGAAGCCGCTGGTGTTGGACGCGGTGGTGCCCACTGCCTCGTACTACCTGCTCAGCAAGGGCTTTGGGATGGGCACGCTGGCGGCGCTCGCCTGGAGCAGTGTGGTGCCCGCCGGGCGGACGCTGTGGAGCGTGGCCAAGGAGCGGAAGGTCAACGGCCTCGCGGCGCTCATCCTGACCGCCAACGTCGTCGGGCTGCTGCTCAGCCTGCTGGCCGGTGATCCGCGGCTGATGCTCGCCAAGGACAGCGGGATCACCGCGACGATCGGGATCGCCATCCTGGTGTCCGTGGCCGCCGGGCGGCCGTTGATGACCGCGGGGCTCAAGCCCTGGGTGACCAAGGGGAATCCGGTGCGGACCGCCGTGTGGGAGCGGCTGATCGCCGAGCGTGGGCAGTTCGCGCGGATGGAGCGCACGTTCTCGGTGATGTGGGGTGTGGCGCTGTTCGGTGAGGCCGTGGTGCGGGTCGTGGGGGCCTACTCGCTGCCGATCGACACCATGGTGTGGCTCGGCAGCGTGATCGCCGGTGTCACCATCACGGCGACGGTTATGGCCAGTGGCCGCCGGGTCGTCGGTCCGATGGAGGCGAAGGTGAGCGAAGAGGTCGCCAAGCTCGGACGCTGAGCCCGGGGTGGGCCCAGCGCGGAGTGAGCCCGGGGAAAGCCCGAGGTGAGCTCAGATGGTGCGGAAGGCCTCCCTCCGGGGAGGAGATGCGCCTCGCCAGGTGGGAGGCGCGGGGAATTGGGTGGGTGATCTATCTACCCACCGGTAGTCAGGGGTCCTACGCTCAGCAGCCATGACAGATGAGCTGCGGCGCGGCAGGGCCTCTTTGGCGTTCAGCTTCCTGGTGCAGGGCGTCACCTTCGCGTTGCTGGTGACACGGATCCCCGCCCTTCAGGATCAGTACGGGATATCCGACGGCCTGCTGCCGGTGTTTCTGGCCGCCGTGCCGATCCTCGCGGGGGTCGGCAGCGTAGGCACGGAATGGCTGGTCAAGAGGGTGCCGCCCAGCCGCGTGCTGCGGTGGGTGCAGCCCGTGGTGCTGCTGGCGCTGCTCGGGGCCGGCGCGGGGGATGCCCTGTGGCAAGTGGCGGTGGCGCTGGGGGCGTTCGGGCTTTCGGTGGGGGCGCTCGACGCGTCCATGAACATGCTCGGGGTGAGTCTTCAGCGGGCGTACGGGCGCAGCATCATGCTGGGGTTTCACGCGGCGTACAGCCTGGGCGGGATCGCGGGGGCGTCGCTCGCCTGGGCGGGGGCGCACTGGGATCTGTCGCTCTTCGTCTCGTATCTGCCGGTGGTCGTGGTGCTGCTGCCCGCGGCGTTGGTGGGGAGCCGGTGGTACGTCGATGCCGGTGACGGGGCCGGTGCTGGTGCGGGTGCTGCGGGTGCTGCGGGTGCTGCGGGTACTGCGGGTGCTGCGGGTACTACGGGTGATGCCGGTGCGGGGAAGGGCGGGCCCGTCGTCTTCAAGCTGCTCCTGCCGCTCTGCATGGTGATGACCTTCGCGTACATCGGGGATTCGACCGTCTCCAACTGGAGCGCGAAGTACCTGCAGGACGTGCTGGGGAGTTCGGAGGAGGTCTCGACCGTCCCCTACAACGTCTACATGGTCATGACCCTGCTGGGGCGGGGGCTCGGGGACCTGGGCGTGCGGCGGTTCGGGGCCGTGGCGGTGGTGCGGGTCGGGTCGGTGGTGGCAGCCCTCGGGTTCGCGATCGTGGCGGTGGCGCCCGGGGCGTGGACCGGGATCCTGGGCTTCACGGTGCTCGGGCTCGGGCTGTGCGTGATCGTCCCGCAGACCTTCGCCGCGGCGGGGCGGCTCTTCCCCGGGGCTTCGGACGCCGCTGTCGCGCGGCTCAATGTCTTCAACTACGTGGGTTTCCTCATCGGTTCACCGCTGGTGGGGGCGCTCGGGGATGCCTGGAACTACCGCGGGGCGATGCTCGTTCCCATGGTGTTGGTGCTCGTGACCTTGTTGTACGCCCGGTCTTTCGCCCCCGGAGCGGACCGATACGGTGACGGGCATGAGCGGCCACGCACAGCTGATGTGGGACGAGGCAGTAACGGGCTATGACTTCGGTCCTGAGCACCCCATGGACCCGGTCCGGCTCGCGCTGACCAGAAGCCTGGTCGGTGCCTTCGGGCTCGACCGTGAGCTGGAAGTGGTGGCGGCCAAGCGTGCCGGTGACTCGACGTTGCGGCTCGTGCATCGCGGGGACTATGTGGATGCGGTCAAGGCCGCGTCCGCCGATCCGGCGTCGGCGGACGGCAGCTATGGCCTCGGGACCGCGGACGATCCCGCCTTCGCGGGGATGCACGAGGTGTCGGCGCTGATCGCCGGGCAGTCGGTGGGTGCGGCCGAGGCGGTGTGGCGCGGGGAAGCGCTGCACGCGGTGAACTTCGCGGGCGGGCTGCATCATGCGATGCCGGGATCCGCTTCGGGGTTCTGCATCTACAACGACGCCTCGCTGGCCATCGCGAGGCTCCTCGAGCTGGGCGCCGAGCGGGTCGCGTACGTGGACGTGGATGTGCACCACGGGGACGGGGTGCAGGCGTCCTTCTGGGACGATCCGCGGGTTCTGACGATCTCGATGCATGAGCATCCGCGGACGCTGTTTCCGCAGACCGGGTGGCCCGAGGAGACGGGTGCGGCCGGGGATGCCGAGGGATCGGCCGTGAATGTGGCGTTGCCGGCCGGCACCGGGGACGCGGGGTGGCTGCGGGCTTTCCACGCCGTGGTGCCGGAGCTGCTGGCGGAGTTCCGGCCGCAGGTGCTGGTGACCCAGCATGGTGCCGACACGCATTTCGAGGATCCGCTGGCTCATCTGGCGGTGTCGCTCGATGCGCAGCGGGCCGTGCAGGTGGCCTGCCATGAGCTGGCGCATGCGCATGCCGAGGGCCGGTGGGTCGCTCTGGGCGGGGGCGGGTACGCCGTGGTGGATGTGGTGCCTCGGTCCTGGACCCATCTGACCGCCATTGCCGCGGGGCGGGAGGTGCTGCCCTCGGCGGAGATTCCTGAGGCCTGGCGGCAGGAAGCCTATGCGCGGACCCGGCAGTTGGCGCCCTCGCGGATGAGTGATGGGCGGTGGCCCGTCTCCTGGGCGGAGTGGTCCGAGGGGTACGACCCCGCGGACCGGCTCGACCAGGCGGTGCTCGCTGCTCGCCGTGCGGCGTATCCGCTGCGGGGGTTGCTGCCTTAGAGGGAGGGCGCTGGGGCGGGTGGCCGTCTTCAACGCCGGACGGGCCCGCAGGGATTGTGCCCGCGTTAGCCCAACTGTGGGGGGTTTCCGGGGTTTTGGGGGTGGGCGTCCGGGCCGTGCGTCAGCATCGTGCCGTGTTGAGCACCGGAGCGTTGCGTGCGCATCTGTTGGCTGCCCGGCTGGCCGGGCCCGTGGCCACCACGCGGGAAGAGAGCCTGCGGAGCTATCGGCTCTTCGCGGCCCGGGACCCGCGGATACTGCTCGGTCTTGATCCCGAGTGGAGTTGGGGCCCCGGTGACCTGCTGGGGCTGATGGCCGACAAGTGCGGGGTGTCCGCCGATCCGCGGCACACTTCGGGGGTCGACGTCATCGACCCGGAGCGGACGCTGGCCGCGCTCGACGCCTTCGCCGAGAGGCTCGCGGACGCGGCGCGAAGGCGGCTTCCCGTGCTCTTCGGGACGGGGCATCCGCACCGGCTCCTCGGTTTCTACGCCGCCCTGGCGGACGCTTTGTCGGCGGCCGGGTGCACCGTCCTCACCCCCGCGCAGGGCAACAGTGTCGACATAACGACCCGGTTCGGCCTACGCACGTACAACCTTGACTACGTACAAGGAGTCGCGCTGGTGCGGGAACCCGGCGCGCGTCCCACCGGGAGTGAGACCGGCGCACACTCCCACTCCCCGCTCCCGGTTCGAGCCGCTCTCGCGGCCGCGGCGGAGGCTGAGGGACCGCTTCCCGAGCTCGTCATCGGGGACCACGGATGGGTCTGCGGGGCAGGTCAGCTGGGGTTCGAGGCGATCGGTCTGGCGGATACGGATGATCCCGCGCTGTTCGTCGGAGAGGCCGAGGGGCAGGTGTCCGTCGTCGTTCCGCTTGATGACGCTGTGCGGTCTGATTACTACCGACCGCTTACTCGCTATGTACTCAATCGAGCGTGTCTGTCACAGTAGGCGGCCGATCGCTACTCCTCTTCCCCACTCGCATCATCCGCCCCTAGTCTGGGGAGTGAGCGCGCAGAGACGAAGAGTCACCGGAAGGGGAAGCCGGTGCCCGTCATGTGCGGAAGGTTCAGGTGGGGTGTCATGGCTGCAGACCAGAGGCCGCTGAACGAGGTCCAGTTCTTGACCGTGGCGGAAGTCGCCTCGGTGATGCGAGTGTCCAAGATGACCGTGTACCGCTTGGTGCACAGCGGTCATCTGCCCGCCATCCGGGTCGGAAGGTCCTTCCGGGTCCCGGAGCAGGCGGTTCACGAGTACCTCCGCGAGTCCTATGTAGGGGTCGAGGCGGGCTGACCGGAGCCGGTCGATCCCCCTCGATTACGCCCCTCACCCTGGGGCGGGTAGGCTAGGGCCGACGTAGGTCGTGTGGGCCCAGTCAGCTGCCCCGCACCGAGTGATGAGAAGTGAGCGAGGGTAGTCGTGGGCTCTGTTATCAAGAAGCGGCGTAAGCGGATGGCCAAGAAGAAGCACCGCAAGCTGCTGAAGCGCACCCGCGTTCAGCGTCGCAACAAGAAGTAGGCGACAGCTGTACAGCGCGTATCGAAGCCCTCCCGTCATCCGACGGGAGGGCTTCGGCGTTTTTTCAGGGGTGCCCGCCGGTCGGTAGTCCCTGGTCCCGGGGTACTCGTTTTTCGAAGGGGTACTCTCCGAGGCGTCTTCCGGCCGGTTTTCGGGCCGTGGCGGACCGCCCGGGGGCTTGTTTCGAACGTACGCCCTGGGCAGGATGTGCGTCCCGATCCGGCGTACGTCCTGGTCTGGGCGTACAGCCTGGTCTGTGTGCATGTATGTGGCTGTCGTCACTTCCTGCATCGGGCGGTCATCACAGCGCAACATCGACCCGCTAGCGTGTGCCAGGAGAGAAATGACGGGGCGCGGCAGGACTTCGAGGGCTGGGGAAGGCAGGCGCTGATCTTGGGCAAGGTCGTGCTCGTGACCGGGGTGGCCCGACAACTGGGCGGGCGGTTCGTCCGGCGTGTCCTGCGGGATCCCGAGGTCGACCGGGTGGTCGCCGTGGACGCGGTCCCTCCCGAGCACCATCTGGGCGGCGCCGACTTCGTCCAGGCCGACATCCGGCAGCCCGCGATCGCCAAGGTGCTCGCCGAGTTCTCCGTCGACACGGTCGTGCATCTGGACGTCACCGGCACCGCGCTGGCCGGCGGCAACCGCGGCTCGCTCAAGGAAACCAACGTCATCGGCACCATGCAGCTGCTCGGCGCCTGCCAGAAGTCGCCGACGGTCAAGCGGCTCGTGGTGAAGTCGAGCACCAACGTGTACGGCTCCGCGCCGCGCGACCCCGCGGTCTTCACCGAGACGACGCCGCCGAAGTCGCTGCCGAGCGGTGGCTTCGCCAAGGACACCGTCGAGGTCGAGGGATACGTGCGCGGATTCGCGCGCCGCCGCCCGGACGTGGCGGTCTGCGTGCTGCGCTTCGCGAACATCCTGGGCCCCGCCGCGGACTCCCCGCTCGCCGAGTACTTCTCGCTGCCGGTCCTGCCGACCGTCTTCGGCTACGACCCGCGGCTGCAGTTCGTGCACGAGGACGACGCGATCGAGGTCCTGCGCCTCGGGGCACACGAGCCGGAGCGCGGGACGCTCAACAGCGGCACGTTCAACATCGCCGGCGACGGCCTGCTGCTGCTCTCGCAGTGCGCGCGGCGCCTGGGGCGTCCGACGCTGCCGGTGTTCATGCCCGCGGTCACCTGGGTCGGCCAGGCGCTGCGCACCCTGGGCATGACGGACTTCTCGCCCGAGCAGATCAGGCTGCTCACCCACGGCCGGGTCGTCGCCACCCGGCAGATGCGCGAGACACTGGGCTTCAGCCCCAAGTACACGACCGCGGAGACCTTCGCGGACTTCGTACGCAGCCGGGGTCCGGGACTCATGCCGCCGCAGGCCGTCGCGGGGGCAATCGACCGGATCGCCACGCTGCCCTTCGCGGGCAGCCAGAGCGTCAACTGAGGAGAGCGTCAACGATGGCGGACGCCAAGGTCATTCCGTTCGACGACGACCGGTCGCGCGCGGGTGCGCAGCGCCCGCCGCGGCGAAGGAGCGCGGTCCGGCGCAAGAACGATCCGGCAGCCGTGCGTGAGGTCACGGCCATGCCGGGCCAGCAGGACGGAGGGCCGCAGGTGGAGCGGGCCGAGCCGGAGCCCTCGCCCCAGGGGGCTCCCGGGACGGAAGCGGGGCCCGGGGCCCGTCCGGAGCCGCGGGGCGGTGGCGGTGGCCTGGAGCGCCGTGTCGCGGGTGGTCTCGCGTTTCTGCGGCGGCGGCTCACGGGTGACTACGAGGTCGACGACTTCGGTTACGACGAGGAGCTCACGGACCAGGTCCTGATGTCCCTGGTGCGGCCGCTGTACGAGAAGTACTTCCGCGTCGAGGTGAAGGGCATCGAGAACATCCCGTCGGAGGGCGGGGCGCTGATCGTCTCCAACCACTCGGGAACGCTGCCGCTGGACGGCCTGATGATGCAGGTCGCCGTGCACGACAACCATCCCGCGGGGCGGCATCTGCGGTTGCTCGCGGCGGATCTCGTCTTCATGCTGCCGGTGGTCAACGAGCTGGCGCGCAAGGCGGGGCACACGCTGGCGTGTGCTGAGGACGCCGAGCGTCTCCTTGAGCGGGGCGAGCTGGTCGGGGTGATGCCGGAGGGGTTCAAGGGCATCGGGAAGCCGTTCAGCGACCGCTACAAGCTGCAGCGGTTCGGGCGGGGCGGCTTCGTCTCCACCGCGCTGCGTGCGGGCACGCCCATCGTTCCCTGCTCGATCGTGGGGGCGGAGGAGATCTACCCGATGATCGGCAACGCGAAGACGCTGGCGCGGGTGCTCGGCTTCCCCTACTTCCCGATCACGCCTACGTTCCCTTGGCTCGGGCCGCTGGGGGCGTTGCCGTTGCCGACGAAGTGGACGATCCAGTTCGGGGAGCCGATCCCGACGGACGGGTATCCGCCGGAGGCGGCCGAGGACCCGATGCTGATGTTCAACCTGACCGATCAGGTCAGGGAGCAGATCCAGCACACGCTGTACAAGCTGCTGGTGCAGCGGCGGTCGGTCTTCTTCTGAGGGTTTCCCGCACCCTGAGCGTTTCCCGGACAGCATGAGGGAGGGGCCGGATCCACTGGATCCGGCCCCTCCCTCATGCTCCAGCTACGACTACTTCGCGTCCTCTTCGTTGATGCCCAGGCCCGGCAGCAGGCCGGGCAGGATCGGTGGCACCGTGACGTCCGGCTTGGCCGACGGGGATGCCTTGTCGGGTTTGCCGTCCGAGGGGGTGGGGGTCGTGTCGGACTTCGGCGGGTCCAGGAGGCCGCCGGTGTTGCCGCCGAGCAGGCCGTCGCTTTCGCTGCCGCCGTCCGGTGTGGACGGGCGGGGCTTGCTGTCCTTGCTCGCGCCGTCCCGGGGGGATGTCGTGGGCGAGGAGGGGCTGTCCGGGGTGGTGGAGCCCGTGGAGCCCTGGCTCGGCTTGCCGGGGGAGTCGCTCTTGTCCGGGGTGCGGGGGAAGAGGGAGCGGAGGGGGTCCACTTCCTGGTCCATCGCGTCGAACACCGAGCTCACCTGATCGCCCACGTCACCGAGCTGGGCGGGCAGCCTGCTCTGCAGGTCGCTCCAGCTCCTACGATGCGACTCCGCGAAGGCGGACAGGGTCTGGATGTGACCCAGAGAGCCGTCCCTCTCGTACGCCTGGTGCAGCAGGCGGTGGCCTTCCGTGGCGTCGTGCCGCATGCCCGAGAGGGCGCGCCTCACCTCGCCGAGGGACTCGTGGTCGAGACTGCCGGTGCGGCCACGCTCCATCAGCCGGCGGGCTTCGTTCAGGCGCGTCGACGCGTGGTCGAGATAGACCTCGCCCTTGTCGCTGTCGCCGTCGGCCATGCCGAGCTTGAGGTCTTCCATGCCGCGCTTCAAGCCGTACAGCGAATCGCCCGGCAGCGCGTCCGAGCTGGCCGCGGCCACCCCGCTGAACGCGCCAGCGGCCACGCCGACGGTGAGCCCGCCCGCTGCGATGCCTTGCGACAGCCGGGAGCGCGGCTTCAGTTTGCGCAGTCCCGTGGCCCGGTGGGCACCCTTGCGGGACCGCTGTTCGGGCACCGAGGTGCCGATGGTCCCACCGCCCGCGGCCGTGCCCTCAAGGAGCATGGCCTCCATGGCAGCTACGAGCTGGGCCCGCTGGACCACTTTGACCTCGGGATCCAGCTCCGGCTTCGGCAGTTCGCCGAGACCCGTCGCCAAAGTCACCATCCGGTCCGGGGCCGTCTGTTCGGACGGTCCGGAATCGGGCGTGACGGAACCTTCGGACTGCTCGGCCGCCGGGCCCTGGTCGGATTGCTCCTCCAGGGCCTGGGCGAAGGCGTTCGCCCGCCGGTGTGCCGATACGTTCGCGATCACTGGCGGCACCTCCTCTCGTCATGACGGTCGACTCCCCAGGGGGTCCTGAGGGTTGCCCGACCTGAGCACTTCCACTCGATCGAGTGAGCGGAGGTAGTCAGGGAGCGACCACAGGGAGCCTGCATCCCGCACAACGAGCGTCGCGGCACTTGGGTTACGGACGGAGGATGATCGGACCGCCCAAATTCCGTGACGGCCATCTGGCCGCCACGGAGGGTGAGTTGAACGCTCCGCACGGCTACAGAGGGCTATGGACGGCTACAGACGGCGTGCGGCGCTAGCGCACGTCGTCGGGGAGGAGCCTGGCCAGTGTGCGGACGGCGCGGTACTGGAGGGTCTTGATCGCGCCCTCGTTCTTGCCCATCACCCGAGCGGTCTCGGCGACCGAGAGACCCTGCAGGAAGCGCAGGGTCACGCACTCCTGCTGCTGGGGGTTGAGGCGGCGCACGGCGTCGAGCAGTGCGGCGTTGGAGAGGGACTCCAGGACGGAGTCCTCGGGGCTGCGCTCGACCTCGTTGGCGTCGAGCATTTCGCCTGTGGTCACTTCGAGGCGGAAACGGCTCGATTTGAAGTGGTCGGCGACCAGGTTGCGAGCGATGGTGACGAGCCAGGCGCCGAAATCGCGGCCCTGCCAGGTGAACGTGCTGATGCGGCGCAGGGCGCGCAGAAAGGTCTCGCTGGTCAGGTCCTCGGCGGTCGCCTTGCCGCCGACGCGGTAGTAGATGTAGCGGTAGACCGTGTCGCTGTACTGGTCGTAGAGACGGCCGAAGGCGTCGGACTCGCCCGCTTGGGCGCGTTCGACGAGGTCCATCATGCGGGCGCTGTCGCTGTCCGCGGCGGGACGGCGTGGGGTGGGGGTTGAGGTGGCGGCAGAGGCGGAACGAGCCCGTCTGCTGACCGCCCGCCCGTCTCCCGACCTCCGCCCCTCAACGACGGCACTACGCACCGACCCCTCCTCGATGCTGTCCGCCAGGGCATAGACGGGCCCGGCGGGTGTGGGGACGGCAAATGCGGGGACGGCGGGGCCGGCGTACGCGGTGGGGACGAAGCCGCGCAAGCGGTCGGCGACCGTTGCGCGCAGCGTAGCCAGGCCCGAGGCGTCAACCCCGACGTGTGGGTACACGGGACTCCCAGAGGCAGAGCTTCCATCACGTGCAGTGCGGAACCGTTCACCCGTCGTAGCGACGTGTGGGGTCCGTAATGCGTCTGAGGAGAATAACGCTTCGTACAGGCGGCGCTACACCCAGTTGCTCAAATCACCGATTACGTCGCTTCTGTAGCCGGTCGATGCCCGTTCAAGTAGCAGACAGTGATCGGTTGTTGATCGAAATGGTTCACATTCCGGCTATGCGCGAGGCGTGTTGTGGTCGGGTGCTACCAACGTGACTGGCGGGAGCCCGGGCGGGGTAGGACCGAGAGAATGTTCAGTGGCGGCGGCGGTGCAGGGCGATGGCCGCGGCCGTGCCACCTGCGAGGGCGCCGACTCCCGCGGCGGCGGGGATGCCCACCTTGGCGGCCTTGCGGCCGGTGCGGTAGTCCCGCAGGCGCCAGTCCCGCTCGCGCGCGTGCTTGCGCAGTTTGGCGTCGGGATTGATCGCGTACGGATGCCCGACCAGCGACAGCATCGGGATGTCGTTGTGCGAATCGCTGTACGCCGCGCAGCGGGCCAGGTCCAAGCCCTCGGCCGACGCGAGCGCGCGCACCGCCTCGGCCTTCGCCGGGCCGTGCAGGGGTTCGCCGACGAGCTTTCCCGTATAGACGCCGTCGACGGACTCGGCGACCGTGCCGAGGGCGCCGGTCAGGCCCAGGCGCCGGGCGATGATCGTCGCCGTCTCCACCGGGGCGGCCGTGACCAGCCAGACCTTCTGGCCCGCGTCCAGGTGGGCCTGGGCCAGGGCGCGCGTGCCGGGCCAGATGCGCTCGGCCATGTACTCGTCGTAGATCTCCTCGCCGATGGACATCAGCTCGGCGACCCGGTGGCCCTTGACGATGGACAGGGCGCTGTCGCGGGCGTCCTGCATGTGCTCGGGGTCCTCGACGCCCGCGAGCCTGAACCACGCCTGCTGCCAGGCGAATCGGGCCAGCTCCTGGCGCTCGAAGAACTTCCGCTTGTAGAGGCCGCGGCCGAAGTGGAAGATCGCGGCGCCCTGCATCACGGTGTTGTCGAGGTCGAAGAAGGCGGCGGCCTTGTCGTCTCCGAAGACCGGGAACTCGGGCTCCTCCGGTTCCTCGGGGGCGGACGCCGCCGCGAGGTCGTCGAGGGCCTCCAGCTCCTGGGAGGTCTTGCGCGCTGCCTCAGCCGAGGCCTCGCCTGCCAACACGCTCCGCGCGGTGGCGGAGCGCCTACGGGGGGTGAGCCATCCGAGAGCGGCCATGTCGTGAGCATAGCTAGTTCGTTCGGTCGTTCCGGAGTCGGCAGGATTCGACGCTGTGAACTCTGCGCGACCGCACCGTTAAAGAGGGGGCCTCCACGGCGCGTCGGCGGGGCGAGAATGGTGTCATGAGCCCGATTTTTCGCCGTACGGAGAAGAAGAAGCCCCAGGACCGGACGGTCACCCTGATCGGAAAGCCCGGCTGCCATCTGTGCGATGAAGCACAGCTGGTGGTCGAGAAGGTCTGCGGCGAGCTGGGAGTCGGATGGGAGAAGAAGGACATCACTCAGGACGAAGAGCTCAACAAGGCCTACTGGGAACAGATCCCGGTGGTGCTCGTGGACGGTGAACAGCACACCTTCTGGCGGGTGAACGAAGATCGGCTCCGCCGCGAGCTCGCCCCGTAGACCGAACGGTTACTGACCGGGCAGTCCAAACGGCCCGAAAGGTCCTTTAGGATCGTGGGCGGTTTGGTCTCGGGGGCGATGATCGTGAGGAGAGTGTGCGGTTTTGCCCCCATCAAATGAGCAACGCCGCCGCCTGTGCGCTGGTTCCAGAAACGCGCGCCGGGGGCGCGTGACCCCGGTCACGTTGGCCGGGCAAATCGGACACCATCTTTGTGCACGCGTTCACAAAGACATAGCCTGCATTCGACGGGGCGGTCTGGGGACGTGTGACCGCCTGCAGCCCCGCTCTACCCGCAGGAGCACCGTGGCAACTGGCCGAACTCACCGACCGGCGACCCGCAGCCGAGGGATTCCCGAGGCCACCGTCGCCAGGCTTCCGCTGTACCTCCGAGCCCTCACCGCACTGTCGGAGCGCTCGGTGCCCACGGTCTCCTCCGAGGAGCTCGCGGCCGCCGCGGGGGTCAACTCCGCGAAGCTGCGCAAGGACTTCTCCTACCTCGGCTCCTACGGGACGCGTGGTGTCGGCTACGACGTCGAGTACCTCGTCTACCAGATCTCCCGCGAGCTCGGCCTGACGCAGGACTGGCCCGTCGTGATCGTCGGCATCGGTAACCTCGGCGCGGCCCTCGCCAATTACGGCGGGTTCGCCTCGCGCGGCTTCCGGGTCGCCGCCCTGATCGACGCCGACCCGGCGATGGCGGGCACGCCCGTCGCGGGCATGCCGGTGCAGCACACGGACGACCTCGAGAAGATCATCAGTGACAACGGCGTCTCCATCGGCGTCATCTCGACCCCGGCGGGCGCCGCCCAGCAGGTCTGCGAGCGGCTCGTCGCCGCCGGTGTGACCTCGATCCTGAACTTCGCGCCCACCGTTCTCTCCGTGCCCGATGGCGTCGACGTACGCAAGGTGGACCTCTCCATCGAGCTGCAGATCCTCGCCTTCCACGAGCAGCGCAAGGCCGGCGAGGAAGCCGCGGCCGACGGTGCCGTGCCGCCCGCCGCCGCCAAGCAGCAGCGCAAAGGACCCGACGGGGACGTCCCCGCCGTGATGCCGGCATGAGTCTCCTCGTCGTGGGGCTGAGTCATCGCAGCGCTCCGGTGAGCGTGCTCGAACGGGCCGCCCTGACCGCCGACGCCCAGGCCAAGCTCCTGCAGGACGTCCTGGCCGCCGAGCCCGCCGCCGAAGCGGCGGTGCTCGCCACCTGCAACCGCATCGAGCTGTACGCCGACGTGGACAAGTTCCACGCGGGCGTCGCCGAGCTGTCGACCCTGCTCGCGCAGCACAGCGGCGTGGGCCTGGAAGAGCTCACTCCTTATCTCTACGTCCACTACGAGGACCGAGCCGTCCACCACCTGTTCTCGGTGGCCTGCGGCCTGGACTCGATGGTCGTCGGCGAGGGGCAGATCCTCGGCCAGATCAAGGACGCCCTCGCACGCTCCCAGGAGCTGCACACCGCGGGCCGCCTCCTCAACGACCTGTTCCAGCAGGCCCTGCGGGTCGGCAAGCGCGCGCACTCGGAGACCGGCATCGACCGGGCCGGGCAGTCGCTCGTGACCTTCGGCCTCGAACAGCTCGCCGGGCGCGAGCCGGTCGAGACCTGGGCCAAGGGCAAGCGCGCCCTGGTCATCGGCGCGGGCTCCATGTCCTCGCTCGCCGCGGCGACGCTCGCACGCGCCGGGGTCCACGAGGTCGTCGTCGCCAACCGCACCCTCGACCGGGCGCAGCGCCTGGCCGCCCTGCTCGGAGAGCAATATGGACACAGCCTGGCCGAGGGCGGCACGGGCACCGTCGCCCGCGCCGTTCCGATGGACCAGGTGGCGGCCGAACTGACACGTGCAGATGTCGCCGTCTCCTGCACCGGAGCGACCGGCCTCGTCCTGACGGCCGACGCCGTCGCGGCGGGCGTGGCCGACCGCACGGGCGCCCCCGTCACCGTGGGTGCGCCGCGCGTGCCCGCCGCGGACACGTCTTCGGCGGCTCCGGCCGCCGCGCACGGCACCGACACCGACGAGGCCTGCCCGCTCGGGCTCTCCGGCGACGGGACCGTGGGCCGCGGGGTCGGGTTCTCCGTCATGGGCGAGGACGCCGTGGCCGGAATGGACGCCGCGACGCTGGAGCAGCACGCCGCCTGGGTGGACAACGCGCCCGCCGTGCGCCGTGACGACCCGCAGAGCGAGGCCGACACCATCGCCGCGCTCGCCGCGGCCGTGGCCGCCGGTGGACGCGTGCCCGAGAACCGCCGCCGTCCCTCGCTCGTCGAGACGGGCAACGTCCTGCTCGCCCTGCTCGACCTGGCCATGCCCCGCGACATCGACGGCGCCGTGCACCGCATCGACGGCGTACGCCTCGTCGACATCGAGTCGCTCGCCGAGGCCTCCGCGGACGCCCCGATGGCCGACGACGTGGAGCGGGTCCGCGCGATCGTCTCCGACGAGGTCGCCGCCTTCGGCGCCGCACAGCGGGCCGCGCACATCACGCCGACCGTGGTCGCCCTGCGCACCATGGCCGCCGACGTCGTCGCGAACGAGATCGCGCGGCTCGACGGACGGCTCCCCGGACTTCCGGAGAAGGAGCGCGCGGAGATCACCCAGACCGTCCGCCGCGTCGTCGACAAGCTGCTCCACGCACCCACCGTGCGGGTCAAGCAGCTGGCCAGCGAGCCCGGCGGCGCCGGGTACGCGGACGCGCTGCGCACCCTCTTCGACCTCGACCCGCAGACGGTCGCCGCCGTCAGCAGGGCCGACAAGATCAATGAATCCACCGATCACAACGCACCACAAACAGATCCGAATCGAGGCCGGGCATGACCGAGAGGGCACTCAGGCTCGGGACACGGCGCAGCAAGCTGGCCATGGCCCAGTCCGGGCAAGTGGCCGACACAGTGAGCACGTTGACCGGCCGCCGCGTAGAGCTCGTGGAGATCACGACGTACGGCGATACGTCCCGTGAGCAGCTCGCACAGATCGGCGGCACCGGCGTCTTCGTGACCGCCCTGCGCGACGCGCTGCTCGGCGGCGAGGTCGACTTCGCCGTCCACTCGCTGAAGGACCTGCCGACCGCGCAGCCCGAGGACCTGGCCCTGGCCGCCGTCCCGCTGCGCGAGGACCCCCGCGACGTGCTCATCGCGCGCGACGGGATGACCTTCCCGGAGCTTCCGAGCGGCGCGCGCATCGGCACGGGCTCGCCCCGTCGCATGGCGCAGCTCAACGCCTACGCCCGCAACCACGGACTCGCCATAGAGACCGTGCCGATCCGCGGGAACATCGACACCCGCATCGGGTTCGTGCACAAGGGCGAGCTCGATGCCGTCGTACTCGCCGCCGCCGGGCTCCACCGCGTCGGCAGGATCGACGAGGTGACCGACTTCCTGTCGGTCGACACAGTTCTGCCCGCCCCCGGCCAGGGGGCACTGGCGATCGAATGTGTCGCGTCCAACGCGTCACTGACCGCCGCGCTCGCCGAGCTCGATGACCCGTACACCCGGGCCGCCGTGACCGCCGAGCGATCCCTGCTCGCCGCCCTGGAGGCCGGCTGCAGCGCACCTGTGGGTGCGTTGGCCGACCTGCTGGCCGACGGGCAGATTGTCAAGGAAATGCGCCTGCGCGGCGTCGTCGGGGCAACCGACGGCTCGACGCTGGTGCAGCTGTCCACCACCGGTCCCGTGCCCGAGACGCATGACCAAGCCTTGGCGCTCGGCCGCGAACTCGCTGCCGAGATGCTTGCCAAGGGCGCGGCCGGTCTGATGGGGGAGCGAGCACTTTGAGCCCCACCTCGAACCTTCCCGGCCTTCCCGCACACGGGCACGTCACCTTCCTGGGTGCCGGACCCGGCGATCCGGGACTACTTACGCTGCGCGCCGTAGAGGCGCTGGCCCGAGCGGACGTGCTGATCGCCGAGCCGGATGTGCTCGACGTCGTGCGCGCGCATGCCAGGGGAGGTGTGGACACACCTCAGCCAGGGGCAGTTGACGACGCGTCAGCGATCGCCGGAGCGTCGTCTTTGCGAGCCGCCACCAATCTTGTCATGGAGGCGGCACGGAGCGGCAAGCGGGTCGTACGTGCCGTCAGCGGCGACGTCGGCCTCGACACGTACGCGGCCGAGGAGATGCTCGCCTGCGCCGCCGAGGGCATCTCCTTCGAAGTCGTGCCCGGCATCGCGGCGGCGGTCGGTGTACCCGCCTACGCGGGTGTTCCGCTGCGCGACGCCCAGGGCACGGACGTGCGCTTCGTCGACGCGCGCACCGCGTCCGACCGCTGCTGGAGCGAGGTGGGGGCGTCCGACGGGACCGTGGTCGTGTCGACCTCCCTGGACTCCGTGGCCGCGGCCGCCGGTGAACTGGTGTCGTCCGGACGCAAGCCGGACACCCCGATGACGGTGACGATCGCCGGTACGACGACGCGTCAGCGCACCTGGCAGGCCACCCTCGGCACCATTGCGCAGGTCCTCAAGCAGGCGAAGGTGCTGCCCTCGCCCGACGGAGGCCGGCCCGTCATAGCCGTGGTCGGTGAGCGGTCCGCCGCCGCCCAGCGCGACCAGCTCTCCTGGTTCGAGTCGAAGCCGCTCTTCGGGTGGCGGGTGCTCGTGCCGCGGACGAAGGAGCAGGCGGCCTCGCTCTCCGACCAGCTGAGCTCCTACGGCGCGGTGCCGCACGAGGTGCCGACCATCGCCGTGGAGCCGCCCCGCACGCCCCAGCAGATGGAGCGCGCGGTCAAGGGACTCGTCACCGGTCGCTACGAGTGGATCGCCTTCACCAGCGTCAACGCCGTCAAGGCGGTGCGCGAGAAGTTCGAGGAGTACGGGCTCGACGCGCGTGCCTTCGCCGGGATCAAGGTCGCGGCCGTGGGCGAGCAGACCGCTGCCGCGCTCGTCGCCTTCGGAGTGAAGCCCGACCTGGTGCCCAGCGGTGAGCAGTCGGCCGCCGGTCTCCTGGAGGACTGGCCGCCGTACGACCCGGTCTTCGACCCGATCGACCGCGTCTTCCTGCCGCGCGCCGACATCGCCACGGAGACGCTGGTCGCCGGGCTCATCGATCTCGGGTGGGAGGTCGACGACGTGACCGCCTACCGGACGGTGCGTGCGTCGCCGCCCCCGGCGGACACGCGTGAGGCGATCAAGGGCGGCGGCTTCGACGCCGTGCTCTTCACCTCCTCGTCGACCGTGCGGAACCTCGTCGGCATCGCCGGCAAGCCGCACAACGTGACCGTCATCGCCTGTATCGGCCCCGCCACCGCCAAGACCGCGGAGGAGCACGGGCTCCGGGTGGACGTGATGGCTCCGGAGCCTTCGGTGCACAAGCTGGCCGAGGCCCTGGCGGAGTTCGGCACGAGACGCCGGACGGCTGCGCTCGAAGCGGGGGATCCTGTGACCCGGCCGAGTGAGCGGCGCCCGGGTTCCCGCCGGAGGCGTACGGCACCGTAGCCTTCGGCAGGGCGGGCCCGGCGTACCGTTCATCACCGGCTTCGCCGAGTTCGTCCTCAAACGCCGGACGGGCCAGTAACTTCCCCGGCCCCGGCTGAGATCCTCAGCCGGGGCCGGAGTCTTTTCGTGAGGTGAGAGAGACAGTGACCAAGTACGGATCCTTCCCCGGGGCACGGCCCCGCCGGCTGCGGACCACTCCCGCGATGCGGCGCATGGTCGCGCAGACGCGGCTGCATCCGGCCGACCTGATCCTCCCCGCGTTCGTGCGCGAGGACATCAGCGCCCCCGTGGAGATCGGCGCCATGCCCGGTGTCGTCCAGCACACCCGCGACAGCCTGAAGAAGGCCGCCGTCGAGGCGATGGAGGCCGGGGTCTCCGGGATCATGCTCTTCGGCGTTCCGGAGGAGTCGAAGAAGGACGCAGCCGGGACCGTCGGCACCGACCCGGACGGGATCCTGCAGGTCGCGCTGCGCGATGTGCGCGCCGAGGTGGGCGACGATCTCATCGTCATGTCCGACCTGTGCCTCGACGAGTTCACCGACCACGGGCACTGCGGTGTCCTCGACTCCGAGGGGCGCGTCGACAACGACGCCACCCTGGAGCGGTACGCCGAGATGGCGCAGGTCCAGGCCGACGCGGGCGCCCACGTGGTGGGCCCCAGCGGCATGATGGACGGTCAGATTGGTGTCGTACGCGACGCGTTGGATCAGGTGGGACACGAGGACGTCTCCATCCTCGCGTACACCGTCAAGTACTCGTCCGCGTTCTTCGGCCCCTTCCGCGAGGCCGTCGGTTCGTCCCTGAAGGGCGACCGCAAGACCTACCAGCAGGACCCGGCCAACAGCCGTGAGTCCCTGCGCGAGCTGGCGCTCGACCTCGAAGAGGGCGCCGACATGGTGATGGTGAAGCCCGCGGGCCCCTACCTCGACATCCTCGCGAAGGTCGCCGACGCCGTCGACGTGCCGGTCGCCGCGTACCAGATCTCGGGTGAGTACTCGATGATCGAGGCCGCCGCCGAGCGCGGCTGGATCGACCGGGACCAGGCGATCATGGAGTCGCTGACCGGCATCAAGCGTGCGGGCGCGAACATGATCCTCACGTACTGGGCGACCGAGGTGGCGCGGAAGCTCTGAGGCCCCGCGCGGACCTACGGCTTGACCTCAAGTTTGGTTGAGGTCGCAGGGTGGTGTGCATCGACGTCCGGCGGAGGCTGCCGGCGTCCGACGTTCTGAGGAGGACGTATGCGCGCCGTTGTGCTGCACGAGTTCGGGCCCGCCGAGAACCTGACGTACGAGACCTGGCCCGACCCCGTCGCGGGGCCGGGCCAGGTGCGGATCGCCGTACGGGCGGCGGGAGTTCACTACGTCGAGACCGTCATGCGGCGGGGCGCCGCGAGTGACATGGCGCCACCGCTGCCCGAGCTGCCCGCCGTCTTCGGCGGTGAAGTCGCCGGAGTCGTCGACGCGTTGGGGCCCGGCGTGGATCCCGCGTGGCTGGGGCGGGCCGTCGTGACCCCGCGCAGCGAGCCCGGCGGGTACGCCGAGCTCGTGGTGGCCGACCTCGGGCGGCTGCATGAGGTGCCGGACGGGCTCGGGTACGAGGCCGCCGTGACCATGGTGATGACCGGGGCGACGGCCATGGGGCTGCTGGACATCGCGCGACTCACCCCGGACGACGTGGTGTTGGTGACGTCCGCCGCCGGGGGTGTCGGGCGGCTCGTGGTGCAGTACGCCGGTGCCGTCGGGGCGGTGGTGATCGGCGCCGCCGGCGGGCCCGACAAGGTCGAGGCCGTCTGGGAACTGGGCGCCGACCTCGCCGTCGACTACAACGAGCCCGGCTGGGCGGACGTCGTGCGGGAACGGCTCGACGGGCGCCGGGTGAGCGTCGTCCTCGACGGGGTGGGCGGCGAGAAGTCCGCCGCCGCGTTCGGACTGCTCGGTGACGGCGGGCGCCATGTGGTCATCGGCTGGTCCTCGCAGGAAGGGTTCGAGCCGGACGCGGAGGCCGTGGCGGAGCGGCGGATCTCCGTCACCAACGCACTGGTGCAGCTGATCGAGCACCCCGAGAACGGCCCCGAGCAGCAACGACGGGCCCTGGAGGCCGCCGCCAAGGGGGAGTTGGTGCCCGCGGTGCAGACATTTCCGCTGGCGGACGCGGCGCTGGCCCACGCGGACATGGAGCGGCGCAGGACCACGGGGAAGGTCGTGCTGGTGCCCTAGCCCTGTGTGCTGGCGGCGCCCTGGTCCTGCTTGCTGCCGACGCCCTGGGCCTGCTTGAGCAGGGTGGTCAGGCGGGAGAGGCCGTCCGCCGCGTGGCCCTCGGCGATCGCGCGGTCCAGGAGGCCCTGGAGCGGCCTGAAGAGCTCGTCGCTGACCCCCGCCTGGGCGTACGCCGTAAGGAAGTTGGGGAGCGCGGCCTGGTTGATGCCCAGGGACGAGACGTCCGTGAGGTGCTGCCCGGAGTCCAGCGCCTCGGCCATGCCCGGCACCAGGCCGTCCGTCATGGCGTTGACCCACTCCCTGAGCAGCGGCGCGAACGCGCGGGCCGGTACGCCCGCGCTGCCGATCAGCGCGTACGCCTGGACCACGCCCATCACCATGCCGTACATCCCGGTGAGCAGGGACAGGTCGTACAGCGCGGCGTCGCCGGGATCCCCGCCTACCCACTTGGTGGCGGCGAGCGCTTCCAGCGTGGGGCGGTGCGTGGCGTACGCGGCCTCGTCCGTGCCGCTGTAGAGGATGTACGCGCCGGGCGCCCCGATCATCTGGGGGACGGCCATGATGCCGCCGTCGATGTACGCGATGCCGTGCGCCGCCGCCCAGTCCGCCAACTCCCGCGCCTGGACGGGCGTTCCGTTGGTGAGGTTCACGAGCGTGCGGCCCTTGAGGTGGGCCGCCTCGGGCTCCAGGAGGCCGCGGACGTCGTCGTTGGTCGTGAGGCAGACGATGACGAGGGGCGCGGCCCGGACCGCGTCCTTCGCCGTGGCGGCCGGGGTCGCGCCCTGCGCCACGAGGGGGCCCGTCTTGGCGGCGGTGCGGTTCCACACGGTGGTGGGGTGGCCCGCCTTGAGGAGCGTGGAGGCGAGCGCGGAGCCCATGAGGCCGAGGCCCAGGAGGGTTACGGGGGACTGGGCGGGCAGTGCGTTCTGTGCGTTCTGGGAGTTCTGTGCGGGCATGGCTGTGGGGCTCCGATCGGAGGCGTGGGGTGGGAACGCCTTCGATCCTTGCCGGGTGCGGAGAGGCGGACAAGTACCGACTTTTTTGTGCGTACTTACCAGGAGGTTGGTGAGGGGCGCCGTGGCCGCGCGGGCCCCGGTGTCCCAGGGCGGTGTTCCAGGGAAGTGCCGGTCCCGCAGGTCACGGGGGCGGAACCGTTCCGGCGTTCCAGATCGGCCGGGGTTCCTTGTGCGGGCCGGAACGGGGCTGTTTGGCTCCAGGCCATGAAGTTCACGCGCACCACGACAGGCTCGGTGCTCACCGGGGTCTCCCTTGTCGCCGCGCTCACGCTCACCGCGTGCGACAGCGACGACGGCATGGGCGTGAGGGACGCTTCGGCTTCGGCTTCGGTGGAGACCGGCGGCACGGCGGCCAAGTGCCGCTCCGGCGCGCTGGAGATCACGGCGTCGGACACCGACGTCGACGGCGGTCCCGACGGCATGGTCACGGTGCGCCTGACGAACGGCGGCGGCCGGGACTGCGCGATCTCCGGGTACGCGGACGTCGGCCTGCGGACCGGCGAAGGGCCGCTCTCCGCGAGGCGGAGCGGTGCGTGGACGGGCGCGGATGTCCTCAGGGACGGCGAGTCGGCCGAGTTCCGCATCACCTACCCGCTCGACGAACCGGGCGGCTCCGGTGTCCGCGTCACGGGGCTGCTGGTGACCGTGCCGGACGAGACGCAGGCGGTCACTCTCGACTGGCCCGGTGCCGCCACGCTCCCCGCCACGGAGGGGCCCGGAACCCAGGTCAAGGTCCACCCGATCGAGAAGGTCGCCTGACCTGGGCTCCACCGGCCCCCAAGCCGCCCCTCAGCGAGCGGATCCGGTCAGCGCGGTGTCACCACTGCAGCGCGTCGGACGCCGACGTCTGCCAGTACGTGACGTACGCCGAGTTGTCCACGTACACCCCGTCCTGCGGAAGCTTCGCCGCCGCCGAGCCGCCCACGCTGCCGTTCATCGCGCGGTTCGCGAAGTGGACGCCCAGCTTGTGGGCCTGGTAGCCCTCCGAACCGTCGGGCGATGACGTGCCGATGGCCGCGTAGGCCGTCTGGCCCGGCTCGAGCGTGACGACCGCCTGGGGCGTGCTCTCGTCCAGCCACGGCGTGGCCGCCTGCCCGTCGTCGAAGCGGAGGAACGGGGCGCCGTACGCGTAACAGGTCTTCGTGCCGGTGTTCTTGGCCTTCAGGAGCAGGTGGTTGAGGGGGCGGTCGACCTGGTCCACGGTGACCTTGGTGACGGCCGCGCTGCAGGTGACCGGGGCCGCCTTGGCGGCGGGGGCCGCGGCCGAGGCGACGCTGCCGAGCGCGGTGAGCGAGAGCGCGGCGGCGAGGGCGGCGGCAGCGGCGGTGGCCTTGGTGGTGAGTCGCATGGCTGATCTCTTTCGGTGTGATGCGGGAGACGCGAGCCGCGCCGGGGGACTCCCCGATGCGGCGTGCTTGTATGGCCACAGCTTGTGCGGGGTTCTGTCCCAGCGGCCACTGTGGGACGGCAGTTGGGGATGCCGGGACACTCGGGCGGCCGTGAACTGCGACGACCCCGTTCCATGGAACGGCCGGATGGAATGGGAGAGAACGTGGGGGCGGGCGATCTCGCGGACTTGCTGCGGGAGTTGAAGGAGAGGTCGGGGCTCAGTTACGGGTCCCTGGCCAAGCGGCTGCATGTGTCGACGTCGACGCTGCACCGCTATGTGAACGGATCGGCCGTACCGACGGAGTTCGCTCCGCTGGAGCGGCTCGCCCGTGCGTGCGGGGCCTCGCGGGAGCAGATGGTCGAGGTCCACCGGCGGTGGATTCTGGCCGACGCGTCGAGAGGCGACCGCAAGGAGGGGGAGCCGCCCGCTCGCGGAGCGGCCACTGATCCGGTGAAGGCCCCGGCGGCCGGGACCGCGGCTTCGGGCTCGGACGAGGGTTCCGACGTGGGCCCGGACGTGGGCTCCGACGTGGGACCGTCCGACAGCGCGTCCGACGAGGCCCCCGACATCGTTATCGGCCCGGCCCGCGCCGCGGCGGGCAAGCGCGAGGGGAGGCGTCTGACCAGGGCGCGTGTACTCGTCGCCGCCGGTGCGATTCTCGCGCTCGGGGCCACCGCCGTCGCCGTACAGGCGGCTTCCGGTGACGGAGACCGTGATCGCGACGGCGACCGCGCGGCCGTCAACTCCCCGAGTCCGTACGGCGGCGAGCGGGAGCGGAGCCCGGACGGCTCCGGGTCCGAGTCGCCCTCCGCGAAGGAGTCCGGCAAGGGCAAGCAGGGCGAGGAAGGGACGGGCTCCGACACATCGCGGGGCGACGACAAGGGCGTCGGGGGCGGGACCGGAGGCCCCGCGGCCGGAGACGGCGGCAAGGGCGGGACCGCCACCGGCAAGGGCGCCCCGGTGACCGTGTCCGTCCAGCCCCAGTACTGGGCCGATCCGTGCGGCCACCCCTACCTCGTCAACAAGTCTCCGGGCACCCTCTCACCGCCCCCGAACGAGCAGGACGCCGCCAGCTGGGTGGCCGCGAACGGCGCGGTCTCCGCCCGGGACCAGACCGTGAAGCTGACCGTGCAGGGCAAGGGCAAGGAAACCGTCGTCCTGGAGTCCCTGAACGTCCGCGTCGTCGGAACCAGCGCACCGCTCACGTGGACCAACTACAAGATGGGCTACCTCGGTGTCGGCTGCGGAGGCAATATCCCCCAGCGCTCGTTCGCCGTCAATCTGGACGCGGCGGTGCCCCGCCCGACCCCGCTGGAAGGGGACAGCGGCTTCCCGTACAAGGTGAATTCGAGCGACCCGGAGGCGTTCTTCATCGACGCCACCGCCAACACCCGCTACGTGCGCTGGTACTTGGAGCTCGACTGGTCGAGCGGCACCCGGCACGGCACGGTGCGCATCGACGACACGGGCAAGCCGTTCGCCACGAGCGGCGACAAGGACCGTCCCGTCTACGGGTTCTCGCTCAACAGCAAGAAGTGGACGAAGACGAACCGCGACAACGACGACGTGCCGGACCCGCCGGCGTAGCGGCGGGGGTGCGTCCGTATCCCGGAACAGTGCATGTAGGCGGCATGCAGGTCCTTACGCTGCCGGAAAGCAAAGGAGCCGCAGATGACCGTCACCGACGCCCCCGCCCCTGCCCCCGTCCCCACCGGCCAGTCCCAGGGCCCGGCGCCCGTCCCCGCGTTCGCGGCCCGCGCCGCCGCCGTCGGGGGCTCGCCCGTACGGGACATCCTCGCGGTCACCGCCCGCCCCGAGGTCATCAACTTCGCGGGCGGGCTGCCCGCGCCCGAGCTGTTCGACGCGGTGGGGGTCGCCGCCGCGTTCCAGGCGGTCCTGACGGGGACGCCCGGGACGGCACTGCAGTACTCCACCACGGAGGGCGAGCCCGCTCTCCGTGCCGCGATCGCCGGCCGGACGGCGGCGCGCGGTCTGCCCACTGACGCGGACGGCATCCTCGTCACCACCGGCTCGCAGCAGGCGCTCTCGCTGCTCGCCACGGCACTCGTCGAGCCCGGCGACACCGTCCTCGTCGAAAGCCCCTGCTATCTGGCGGCACTTCAGGCGTTCTCCTTCGCCGGGGCGCACGTCGTCGCCGTACCGGGTGACGACGAAGGCCTCGACCCGGCCGCGCTCGACGGACTCGTCGCCGCGCACCGGCCGAAGCTCCTCTACACCGTCCCCACCTTCCAGAACCCGACGGGCCGCACGCTGCCCGCCGGACGGCGCGCGGAGATCGCCGCCGTGGCCGCCCGGCGCGGGCTGTGGATCGTCGAGGACGACCCGTACGGGGAGCTGCGGTTCGAGGGCGAGCGGGTGCCGTGGATCGCGACGTACCCCGGGGCCGAGGACCGCACGGTGCTGCTCGGCAGCTTCTCCAAGGTCATGGCACCCGGCCTGCGCCTCGGCTGGATGCGAGGGCCCGCGGCCTCGCTGCGGGCCTGCGCCATCGCCAAGCAGGCCGCGGATCTGCACACGCCGACCGTCAACCAGCTCGCGGCGGCGCGGTACTTGGCGGACAACGACCTCGACGCGCACGTGGCCCGGGTCGCGGACGCGTACGCGAAGCGGCGCGACGCCATGCTCGCGGGGCTCGGCGCGGCGCTGCCCGAGGGGTCGAGCTGGATCCGGCCCGAGGGCGGCATGTTCATCTGGGCGAAGCTGCCCGAGGGGTACGACACCACCGCGCTGCTGCCGGAGGTCGTCAAGCACGACGTGGCGTACGTTCCCGGGGCGCCGTTCTACGCGGGGGAGCCGGACGTCGCCACCCTGCGGATGTGCTTCGTGACGCAGACGCCCGAGGAGATCGCGGAGGGGCTTGGGAGGCTGGGGGAGGCGCTTGGGGGGTAGCCGCGGGCTGCCCCCGGCAGGGGTGAGGCCCCGGACCCTTACGGGCTGCGGGGCCTCACCCCGTACGACGACGGGTACGGACGGTCAGAGGCGCTCGGGCGTCCTGATGCCCAGCAGGGCCAGGCCCTGGTGGAGCGTGCGGGCCGTCAGGTCGCACAGGAACAGGCGGTTCTCCGCGACTTCGAGGGCCGGTGCGGGCTTGATGACCGGGCACTCGGTGTAGAAGGTCGTGAAGAGCGACGCCAGGCGGTAGATGTACGCGGCCAGCTTGTGCGGCTCGTACTCCGTCGCCGCCTCGGCCACGACCTCGCCGAACTGGTCGAGGTGCAGGCCGAGCGCCCGCTCCGCCGGGGCGAGTTCGAGCTCCGGGTGCGCCACGGGCGTGCGCTCGCCCGCGTCGCGCAGGATCGACCGGATGCGGGCGTACGCGTACTGGCTGTAGACGCTCGTGTCGCCGTTCAGCGAGACCATCTGGTCCAGGTCGAACTTGTAGTCGCGGGCGGCGGACGTCGACAGGTCGGCGTACTTCACGGCACCGATGCCGATCTGCGCGCCGTTCTCGACGATCTCCGCCTCGCTCAGGCCGATCTTCGCGTTGTTCTTCTCGCGCACCACCGAGGTGGCCCGGTCGACGGCCTCGTCGAGGAGGTCGATCAGCCGGATCGTCTCGCCCTCACGGGTCTTGAACGGCTTGCCGTCCTTCCCGAGGACCGTGCCGAAGCCCAGTTGGTGGGCCTTGACCTCGTCGGTCAGCCAGCCCGCCCGGCGGGCCGTCTCGAAGACCATCTTGAAGTGCAGCGACTGCCGGACGTCCACCACGTACAGCAGGGTGGTCGCCTTAAGGTCGCCGACGCGGTTGCGGATCGCGGAGAGGTCGGTGGCCGCGTACCCGTAACCGCCGTTGGACTTCTTGACGATCAGCGGGGTCGGGTTGCCGTCCGGGCCCTTGACGTCGTCGAAGAAGACGCAGAGCGCGCCCTCGGAACGGACCGCGACGCCGGTCTCCTCCAGGATGCGGCAGGTCTCTTCGAGCATGTCGTTGTAGCCGGACTCACCGACGATGTCGGGGTCGGCGATCTGCATGTCCAGCTTGTCGAAGACCGAGTAGAAGTAGATCTTCGACTCGTCGACGAACCGCTGCCACAGCGCGAGCGTCTCGGGCTCGCCCGCCTGGAGCGCGACGACCCGGTCCCGGGCGCGGGTCTTGAACTCCTCGTCGGAGTCGAAGAGCACGCGGGACGCCTTGTAGATCTTGTTGAGGGAGGACATCGCCGCCTCCCCGTCCACGCTCGCGGCGTCGCCGTGGTCCAGCTCCGACGGGTGCTCCAGGAGGTACTGGATGAGCATGCCGAACTGGGTGCCCCAGTCGCCGATGTGGTGGCGCCGGACGACGCTCTCGCCGGTGAACTCGAGGATCTCCACCATGGCCGCGCCGATGACCGCCGACCGGAGGTGGCCGACGTGCATCTCCTTGGCCACGTTCGGCTGGGCGTAGTCGATGACGGTCGTCCCGGCGTTCTCGTTGTACGGGACGCCGAGCCGGGCGTCCGCCGCGCGGGCGGACAGGTTCTCGGTGATCGCCCGGTCCGTGACCGTGATGTTCAGGAAGCCGGGTCCGGAGACCTCGATGTCCTTGATCAGGTCGGGCGCGGTGATCCCCGAGACGACCTGCGTGGCCAGCTCCCGCGGGTTGCCCTTGAGCTTCTTGGCGAGCGCCAGGATCCCGTTGGCCTGGTAGTCGGCCCGGTCGCTTCGTCGCAGCAGCGGGTCGGCGGAGCCGGCCTCCGGCAGGGCAGCCGAGAGGGCGTCCGCGAGGCGCTGGTGGACGGAGGCGGTGAGGGACGTGACCGAGGCCATGAATGGGTGCCGTTCTGCTCGGGTGCCTGGTTGCTGGGGGTCGAGAAATTCGAGTATCCCACGGGGTGAAAAGCGGTTTTCGCGGTTACGGGTCGACCTGGGAGAATGACTCCGTCAAGCGGTACTCACGTAGAAGAAGAGTGGAAGAAGAGAGGCGTGCCGATCGTGGCTCAGAGCACCGATACCACCGACTGGGTCTCCCGCTACGCGGACGAGGTCATCGCCGAGTCGGAGCGTCGTGCCCCGGGCAAACCGGTCGTCGTCGCCTCCGGGCTCTCGCCCTCGGGGCCGATCCACCTGGGCAACCTCCGCGAGGTCATGACCCCGCACCTGGTCGCCGACGAGATCCGGCGGCGCGGGCACGAGGTCCGCCACCTCATCTCCTGGGACGACTACGACCGGTACCGCAAGGTCCCGGCAGGCGTCCCCGGCATCGACGAGTCCTGGGCCCAGCACATCGGCAAGCCCCTCACCTCCGTGCCCGCCCCGGCCGGGTCCGCGTACGCGAACTGGGCCGAGCACTTCAAGGCGGCCATGACCGAGGCGCTCGACGAGCTGGGTGTCGAGTACGACGGGATCAGCCAGACCGAGCAGTACACCTCGGGCGTCTACCGCGAGCAGGTCCTGCACGCCATGAAGCACCGCGGTGACATCGACGCGATCCTCGACCAGTACCGCACCAAGAAGGCGCCCGGCAAGAAGCAGTCGCAGAAGCCGGTCGACGAGGCCGAGCTGGAGGCCGCCGAGGGGTCCGGCGCCGCGAGCGAGGACGACGGCAGCGGTGGCGGGAGTGGGTACTTCCCGTACAAGCCGTACTGCGGGGCGTGCGAGAAGGACCTGACGACGGTCACGTCGTACGACGACGCCAGCACCGAGCTGTCGTACGTGTGTGCGGAATGCGGGCACAGCGAGACGGTCCACCTCAGCGAGTTCAACCGCGGCAAGCTGGTCTGGAAGGTCGACTGGCCCATGCGCTGGGCGTACGAGGGCGTCATCTTCGAGCCGAGCGGCGTGGACCACTCGTCTCCCGGGTCGTCGTTCGTCGTCGGCGGGCAGATCGTGCGCGAGATCTTCGACGGCGTGCAGCCGATCGGGCCGATGTACGCGTTCGTGGGCATCTCCGGGATGGCGAAGATGTCGTCCTCCAAGGGCGGCGTGCCGACTCCGGCCGACGCGCTGAAGATCATGGAGGCGCCGCTCCTGCGGTGGCTGTACGCCCGCCGCAGGCCGAACCAGTCCTTCAAGATCGCCTTCGACCAGGAGATCCAGCGGCTCTACGACGAGTGGGACAAGCTCGACGCGAAGGTCGCCGACGGCTCCGTGCTGCCCGCCGACGCCGCCGCGCACTCGCGTGCGGTGCGTACGGCCGCGGGGCCGCTGCCCGCGACCCCGCGTCCCCTTCCGTACCGGACGCTCGCGTCCGTCGCGGATGTCACGGCGGGCGCCGAGGACCAGACCCTGCGCATTCTGCGGGACCTGGACCCGTCGGACCCGATCTCGTCCCTGGACGAGGCCCGGCCGCGGCTCGACCGTGCCGAGAACTGGATCACCACCCAGGTCCCGGCCGACGCGCGCACGATCGTGCGTTCGGAGCCGGACGCCGAGCTCCTCGCGTCCTTGGACGACGAGGGCCGCGAGTCGCTGCGGCTGCTCCTTGAGGGCCTCGACTCGCACTGGTCCCTCGACGGGCTCACGCACCTGGTGTACGGCGTGCCGAAGGTGCAGGCCGGGTTCTCCGCGGACGCCACGGCGAAGGAACTCCCGCCGGAGATCAAGGTCGCGCAGCGGTCCTTCTTCGCCCTCCTCTACCGCCTCCTCGTGACCCGGGAGACGGGGCCGCGCCTGCCCACGCTGTTGCTCGCCGTGGGCGCGGAGCGGGTCCGCAAGCTCCTGGGCGCGTAGCGCTCGCGCTTTGCGTTACGTGTAAGGGGCGCCGCCCAGCTGTCACGGGCGCCGCCCCTTTCGCGTGCCGCGGGCTGGGCGGGCGTCTTCGGCGGCGCCTCGCTTCGCGTGCCGCGGACTGGACTGCCGCTTCGCGGCAGAGTTTTCCCGCCCACCCACCCGATTGCCCCGGGGTGCCGGGTGGGCGGGTGGGAGACATCCGCCGCGAAGCGGCGGGAGGTGGGGGAGGGGGCGCTGCCGCAGGCCTGCATCGTTTGGATTACTCCGGGATCCGTCCCGGGCAGGACGAACGGCGCCCAGGGGCGAGTGATCGTGGACGTATGAAGGAAATCATCTCCATCGTCGGATGGGTCGTCGGGATTCAGGGAGCCCTCGGCGCAGCCGGGCGCATCTTCGGGGGCGAGTCGTGGGGCCTCCTCCACAAGTGGTGGGACATCCCCACCCCCGGATACCTCGCCCTGTTCGCCGTGGGCACCGCCCTCGCCATCTGGGGCGAGAGCAGCAAGAAGCGCGCCCGCAGCAGCGGTTGAGCCACCGGGCCCCGAGCGCCGCTACGCGCTGTACTCGGAGTCCAGGTCCTCCTGGTAGCGGCCCCGGAAGTCACGCAGGTACGGGCGCAGCGTGCTCTCCGCGGGAGGGCCGCCCGCCTGGCCGGTGACGCCGTACAGGTCCATCAAGTACAGGCCGAACTGCCGGGCGTTGGGGTAATCGCCAAGCTCGCTCACGTACTTCCGGAACGCCACGAAGTACGCCTCCTCGCGGGACACGTCGTCCGGCAGCCCGGGAATGTCATCCGGAATCGGCAGCTCCTCCGCCGCCTCTTCCGCCTGCTCGGCCGGCTGCTGTGCCGTCTCGGCCTCCTCGCGCGGGCCCGGGATCAGATGCTGGCCGCTGAGGGGCCGGGTGCGGCCGGGCGCGCCCGAGGGGACCTGGAACGCGGGGTCGACCTCCGCCTGACCGGCACGGTCCTGCTCGTCGAAGTACGCCTGCTGCTGCTCCAGATACTCCTGCTGCTCGACGTAGGCCTGCTGCTCCGCGTACGCCTGCTGGTCCGCGTACCACTGGTCGTGCGGCTCTTCAGGAACGTACGAAGGCTGCTGAGCCGCGAACCAGGGGCTCACATGCGCACCCTCGGCCTCCTGCGCGGGCTGCGGCTGGCCCTGGCCCTGGCCCTGATCCTGCGGCTGCGCGTGCTGCACCTGCGGCTCGGCCTCCAGCTGAGGCGCGGGCGGCGCCACCAGCTCCGGATGCTGCGACTGCTGCGCCTCCCCGGCCACCGCCGTAGGCACCGGCACCGGCGCCGGCGGAAGCAGCGCCGGTTCGATGCCCGCCGCCGCGAGCCCCGCGGGACCCGTCTCCGCCAGAGGCACGCCGAACCGCGCGAGCCGCAGCGGCATCAGCGACTCCACCGGAGCCTTGCGGCGCCAGGAGCGGCCGAAGCGGGCCTGCAGGCGGGCCTGGTAGATCAGGCGGTCCTGCTCCAGCTTGATGACCTGCTCGTAGGAGCGCAGCTCCCACAGCTTCATCCGGCGCCACAGCTTGAACGTCGGCACGGGCGAGAGGAGCCAGCGCGTGAGGCGTACGCCCTCCATGTGCTTGTCGGCCGTGATGTCCGCGATCCGGCCCACCGCGTGCCGCGCCGCCTCGACGGCGACCACGAACAGGACCGGGATGACGGCGTGCATGCCCACGCCCAGCGGGTCCGGCCAGGCCGCCGCGCCGTTGAAGGCGATCGTCGCCGCCGTCAGGAGCCACGCCGTCTGGCGCAGCAGCGGGAAGGGGATACGGATCCAGGTCAGGAGCAGGTCCAGCGCCAGCAGGACGCAGATGCCCGCGTCGATGCCGATCGGGAAGACCGCCGAGAAGCTGCCGAAGCCCTTCTTCTCGGCCAGCTCGCGTACGGCCGCGTACGACCCCGCGAAACCGATGCCGGCGATGACGACCGCACCGGCGACGACCACGCCGATGAGTATTCGGTGCGTGCGTGTCAGCTGCATCGCGGCCACCCGCGAACCCCTCCCTGTTCGGTTTGTTGCGAGCGACAGCCTGGCACACGTATGCGGAAGCCGGTGTGCCGGTACGGCAGGAGCCCGGCCCACCAGGGGCCGGGCTCTGCAACTGCCGTGACTGCGCCGCGAGTTGCGCGCGTGACGCGCGTATGACGCGCGCCGCGCTTTACGCGCCCGGCGTCAGCTCTTGGTCTTGGAGCTGGACTTGGAGGCGGACTTGGAGCTCTGCTTGGAGCTGGGCTTGGAGGCCTTCGAGTCGTCCTTGGAGTCGTCCTTGGAGTCTCCCTTGGGAGCGGAGGACTCCTTCGACTTCGAGTCGTCGCCCGTGCCACCCGTGCCGCCCGCGCCACCCGCCTTGTTCGCGGAGACGACCGCCTCGGAGGCTTCCTTCGCGGCCTTCTCGGCGGCCTTGGACAGGTCCTTCGAGCTCGGCGCCTTGTCGCCCGCGAGGCCCGCGCCGTTGTAGTCGATCGTGACGACGGCGTTCTCCACGCGCGTCACGACCGTCTGCTGCTTGAAGTTTTCCTTGTCCTTCTTCAGGTCGTAGTGCACGACCGTCGTCTGGTCGCCCATCCCCGGCACCGGCTCCGTCTTGACGCTCTTCGCGCCCTCCGTCGCCTGCGCGTCCGCGACCTGCTTGGCGAAGTTGTTCTGCGCGCGCTTGGCGCCGCTGCCGAGCGAGGCGTCCGAGTCGAAGCGCATCAGCGAGACACGGAGCCAGCGGAACTGCGAGCCGTCGACGCCGTTGTTGTCGAGGCTGTCCCAGGAGCAGGTGCCACGCGCCGACGTGTCATCGGACGTGCCCGCCTTGCCCGACTTGTCCTTGGCCTTCGGTACGAGGTCCTCGAGCGTCTTCTTCGACAGGACCTCGCAGGGCTCGGGCAGCTTGCTGAACGCTGCCTTCTCCACACTCGCGGCCTTGTCCTTGTCCTTGCCCGAGGCCGAGGCGGAGGCCTTCGAGCCCGAGTCCTTCTTGGCCCCGTCCGAGCCCGAGTCGGAGGAGCAGCCGGAGGCAACGAGGATCACCGGTACGGCGGCTGCGCAGGTGAGTATGCGGGTGAGTCGCTGTGCTGGTCGGTGCATGGTTCCTTCACTCAAGTCACTCAAGACGGCTGTCGTCGGTTCGATGGGCCACGGTACGCCGTGCCCGACGCGGACGACTCCGCTTCCGGACAGCCGGTGCCCCGTCCGAACCGCCGCTATTCGCTGAACCCGTCGGCCAGCTTTCCGGCCAGTTCCTGCGCCTTTTCCTGCATTTCCTTGCTGTCCGGGATCTCCGTGCGACGCCCGGGCTGCTCGTCGTACTCGACGGTCACGATGACGTTCGACGTGCGGAACACCACAGTCACCGTGCGGTGCCGGGTCGCGGACCCGGAGGTCGTGAGCGCGTCGTCGAGGAAGGCCTCGTCGCCCAGGTCGTCGAGGATGCGGGGCTCGAGACCGGGCGCCGTGACGCCGTTTTCCGGAGAGCCGCTGGAGCCGCTGGAGTCGCTGGAGGCACTCCCGCCCGCGTCCCCCTTGCCCTTGCCTTTGTCCTGGCCCTTGCCCTTTCCGTCACCCTTCCCCGTCTCGGCGCCGTCGGACGGCTCGGGAGCCGAACCCTCCGCGCCGCCCTCGTCCGCGGCACCGGCGGACGGGGTGCCGGAGGGCGCGGCCAGATCCGCCTTCTGCGCCTTCGACGAGTAGACCTCCGTCGCACGGGTGTCATCGCTCACAGAGTTGTCGTACGAGACGACGCGCTCGAAGTCGACGAGCAGATGGTGGGTGGCGTCCGAGGACTCCACCTTCCAGCGGCAGCCCACACGCCGGTCGGTGTCGTACGTGACGGTGGGCGCACCCTCGTACGCCCTCTCCTGCTGCTCCTCGCCCGGGATCTCCTCGATGCCGGGCAGCATCGAGTCGAGCGTGCCGCGGTCGACCTGGCCGCAGGGCTCGGGGAGGGTGCGGTATTTGCCGGGCTCGGCGGCCGCGGTCGTCCCGCCGGTGTCGCCGGGCTTCGAGTCGTCCGGCTCACCGCCGAGCGCACCTCCGCCCGTGCATCCGGCGAGCAGCGCCGCGATGAGAGCCGCGACGCCTGGTACATACGCCTTCCGCTGCACCGATGGGCTCCTTCTCGCCGGGGATATTGGGTTGCCGCTGGTGGGCGACCGGTGGACACAATGTGTATCGCACGCAATGCCGTGGATGCCGGTCCGCGATCCCTTTCGTTGACCTTGGCGCCGGTATTTGCGCTTCAAGACTTTCAGCGGTGTTGTTCAACTACGGGGGAATGAGGACGTTATGTCGTACGTGGAGGTTCCGGGGGCAAAAGTACCGATCCGGATGTGGACGGACCCGGCCTCGGTCGAGGATGTCGCACTCCAGCAGCTCCAGAACGTGGCGACCCTGCCGTGGATCAAGGGCCTGGCCGTCATGCCGGACGTCCACTACGGCAAGGGCGCGACGGTCGGTTCGGTGATCGCCATGCAGGGAGCGGTGTGCCCCGCGGCGGTGGGTGTCGACATCGGCTGCGGAATGTCGGCGGTCAAGACCTCCCTGACGGCGAACGACCTGCCGGGCGACCTGTCCCGCCTGCGCTCGAAGATCGAGCAGGCGATTCCGGTGGGACGGGGGATGCATGACGACGCCGTGGATCCGGGGCGGCTCCATGGGTTCGGCACGTCCGCCTGGGACGACTTCTGGTCACGCTTCGACGGGATCGCCGATGCGGTCAAATTTCGTCAGGATCGGGCGACGAAACAGATGGGAACGCTCGGATCCGGAAACCATTTCATCGAGTTCTGTCTCGATGAGTCGGGTGCGGTCTGGTTGATGCTGCACTCGGGCTCCCGGAACATCGGCAAGGAACTGGCCGACCACCACATAGGGGTCGCCCAGAAGCTGCCGCACAACCAGGGAATCATCGACCGCGACCTGGCGGTGTTCATCGCGGACACCCCGCAGATGGCGGCGTACCGGAACGATCTCTTCTGGGCGCAGGAGTACGCGAAGTACAACCGCTCGATCATGATGGGGCTCTTCCAGGACGTGGTCCGCAAGGAGTTCAAGAAGGCCAAGGTGACCTTCGAGCCGGTGATCTCCTGTCACCACAACTACGTCAGCGAAGAGCGGTACGACGGGATGGACCTGCTGGTCACGCGGAAGGGCGCCATCCGCGCCGGCAGCGGCGACTTCGGGATCATCCCCGGCTCGATGGGCACCGGTTCGTACATCGTGAAGGGCCTCGGAAACACGGCGTCCTTCAACTCGGCCTCGCACGGTGCGGGTCGGCGGATGAGCCGGAACGCGGCGAAGAAGCGCTTCTCGACGAAGGACCTGGAGGAGCAGACGCGGGGCGTCGAGTGCCGAAAGGACTCGGGCGTCGTGGACGAGATCCCGGGCGCGTACAAGCCGATCGAGCAGGTCATGGAACAGCAGAACGACCTGGTTCAGGTCGTGGCCAAGCTCAAGCAGGTCATCTGCGTGAAGGGCTGAGGCGCGTGCGGAAGGCGGGGGCAGAGCCGCTCATGGCCCTGCCCCCGCCTTCCGCGTCCTGCGTCCGCGTCACAGTTCCCGGTGGACCTTGGTGTTCGAGGCCTGGGCGCGGGGGCGGACCACCAGGAGGTCGATGTTGACGTGCGGCGGGCGGGTGACCGCCCAGGTGATCGTGTCCGCCACGTCGTCCGCCGAGAGGGGCTCGGCCACGCCCGCGTAGACCTTCGCGGCCTTCTCCGTGTCACCGCCGAAGCGGGTCGTCGCGAACTCCTCCGTCTTGACCATGCCGGGGGCGACCTCGATGACGCGGACCGGGGTGCCGACGATCTCCAGGCGGAGGGTCTCGGCGAGGACGTGCTCGGCGTGCTTGGCGGCCACGTAGCCACCGCCGCCCTCATACGTGCCGTGCCCGGCGGTCGAGGAGAGGACGACCACCGTGCCGTCGCCGCTCGCGGTGAGCGCGGGGAGCAGGGCCTGGGTGACGTTCAGGGTGCCGATGACGTTCGTCTCGTACATCTGGCGCCAGTCGGCGGGGTCACCGGTGGCGATGGTGTCGGCGCCGAGCGCGCCGCCCGCGTTGTTGACCAGGACCGCGACCGTGCGGAAGGCGGTGGCGAACTCGTCCACGGCCGCGCGGTCGGTGATGTCGAGGGCGTACGCCATCGCGTCGTGCCCGGCGGCCGTGATCTCGGCCGCCAAGGCCTCGATGCGGTCCTTGCGGCGGGCGGTGAGGACGACGCGGTAGCCGGCGGCCGCGAGGCCGCGCGCGGTGGCGGCGCCGATGCCGCTGCTCGCGCCGGTGACGATCGCGATGCGGGTGGCGGCGGGCGCGGCGTTCGCGGCGGCGGTCATGGCTGCTCCTTGGGCGTACGTGTGTTCCTGCCTGTCGTCCCGCCAGGATAGGTCGGCTGCCGGATGCCGAGGGGCGCAGGCCGAGGGGTGCAGGCCGAGGGCCGGAGGCCGACCGGCTAGCGGCCCCGTGGCGCGTACATGATCACGGCCATCCCCGCCAGGCAGATCAGCGCTCCGGTCACGTCCCAGCGGTCGGGCCGGTAGCCGTCGGCGACCATGCCCCAGGCGATGGATCCCGCGACGAAGACGCCGCCGTACGCGGCGAGGATGCGGCCGAACTCGGCGTCTGGCTGGAGCGTGGCGACGAAGCCGTAGACGCCGAGTGCGATGACGCCCGCGCCGATCCACGCCCACCCTTTGTGCTCGCGCACTCCTTGCCAGACCAGCCAGGCGCCGCCGATCTCGAAGAGCGCGGCGAGGACGAAGAGGGCGGCGGAGCGGGCGATGAGCATGGGGGAATCGTGGCATGGGCGCCGAATCCGGCGGGCCTTCGGAAGTCTGCGTCGTACGCTTTCTGTCTGACGCAGATACCTGGAGGAGGGTGGTCCGCCGTGGCCAGCGAGAAGAACGGTGCCGGGGCGCGGCGCGATGCCCTGCTGGACGAGCTGTCCGTCGAGTCGCGGCGCTACATGGCGTCGTACGCCCTCTTCAATCAGGCCGTCGCCGACCACCTGAACCTGCACCCCACCGACCTGCAGTGCGTGAACCTGCTCGGCCTGGAGGAGAAGCCGGTCACCACGGGCCGCATCGCCGAGCTGACCGGCCTCACGACCGGTTCGGCGACGCGGCTCGTGGACCGGCTGGAGAAGGCGGGCTATGTCGTACGGGAGCGGGATGCCGCCGACCGGCGGCGGGTCCTCGTGTCGACGGTGCCGGAGAAGGTGGCGGAGTTCGGGCGGATGTGGGACAAGCTCGGGGGCGGCTGGTTCGCGCTCTTCGAGCGGTACGACGATGCCGAACTGGCCCTGCTCATCACGCACATGCGCCGCACCGTGGAGTTCAGTGCGGCGCAGGTGGCGCGGTTGCGGGGCGGGGAGCTGGACGGGTAGCGGGCACTGAGGCCGGGCGGGGCTCAGTGGTGCTGGTCCTCCTGCGCCTTGCGGGGCAGGAGTCCTACGAGGCCGCAGCAGAGCAGCGTGACGCCCGCGACGACGGTGAGGGTGACGGTCATGGCGTGGGCCGGGCCGCCGTCGACGGTCTTGAAGAAGACGGTGACGACGGTGGCCGCGCCGATCGCGTTGGCCAGTTGCTGCACCGCGCTGAGTGAGCCGCTCGCGCTGCCCGCCTCGTCGGGGGCGATGTCGCCGATGGTGATGTCGTAGACGGTGCCGAAGCAGGTGCCCATGCCCAGGCCGATGATGAGCATGGGCGGCAGCAGGGCCCAGCCGGCGGGGTGGGTCGGTGAGTTCGCGACGAGTGCCAACAAATATCCGGTGCCGGTCAGCATGATCAGCAGGCCGATGAGGACAAGCTTGCGGCCGAGTTTTCCGATGAGGCCGTGGCAGGCGATGGACGCGATGACGATGCCCGCGGAGAGCGGGACGAGGCCGAGCGCGGTGTCGGAGGGTGAGCGGCCGAGCCCTTCCTGCAGGTAGAGCGAGATGACGTAGAGCAGCCCGGACACGGCGGCGGAGAAGGCGACGCAGAGGACGAGCCCCGAGGTGAAGCCGCGGTTGCGCAGCAGCGAGGGCTGGATCAGCGGGTTCGGTGCGGTGCGCTGGCGGCGGCAGAAGAGCGCGAAGAAGACGAGGCCCGCGGCGATCAGCAGGAGGGGTGCGGGGGTCCAGCCGTTCGTGGAGCCCTCGATCAGGCCGGAGAGCAGTCCGAGCATGGTGGCGCCGAGGAGGGCGGAGCCTGCGCCGTCGATCGAGGTGGCGCGGTCACCGGGGTCCTTGGGGATCAGGCGGAGGGCGGCGATGAGGGCCGCGCCGCCCAGCATGAGGTTGACCAGGAACATGGGGCGCCAGCCGAGGCCGGCGAGGTCGGCGTCGATCAGGAACCCGGCGAGGATGGGGCCGCCGACGGCGGAGAGACCCATGGCGGGGGCGAAGAGGCTGAACGCCTTGCCGATCTCCTCGCGGGGCCAGACCGAGCCGAGGATGCCGAAGCCCTGCGGGATGACGAGTGCTCCGAAGGCGCCCTGTGCGAGGCGGGCGATGGTGATCGACTCGGGGCTGAAGGCGAGCCCGCAGGCGACCGAGGCGAGCGTGAACCCGCCGAGACCGAGCAGGAAGAGCCGCCGCCTGCCGTACTTGTCGCCGAGCCGTCCGCCGAGGACGAGGAGCACGCCGAGGGCCAGCGCGTAGGAGGCGCCGAGCCACTGGATGAGGCCGGGGCCGCCGCCGAGGTCCTTGGCGATGGTGGGGGCGGCGATGTTGGTGACAGTGGCGTCCACGAGGTCGAGCACATCGGCGGCGATGATCACCGCGAGGACGGCCCAGCGTTTTCGGGGGGTGAGCGGGGTTAGTGGGGCGGTGTCCGGTGGGGGTGCGTCGTGAGTGTGGGCGGGGGCGGGGGTCGGGGAGTCCATGGGCACGGGAGGGTCCTTCGTTCGCGAGGTCTTGCGAGGTCTTGGGAGAGCGAGAGAGAGGCGGTACGCAGTCACGGCGGGGCACGAAAGTGTGCGGCGCTGTGCAGAAGCTGCGTCACGCAGATAAATGTGCGGCATGGGGCTCGTACTGTCAAGGCGGTTCGCAGGAGGGGCGTGGCTGGGCGGCGTCCGCTGCACGTGCGGCACGTGCTGTACGTGGTGCGTGCCGGGCGGGGGCGTTGTCAGTGGCTCGCCGTACCTTGGCGGGTATGGAGAGACAGCGATCTGCGGGTCTGCAACTCGTTCCCTGGTCGGAGGGGGACTTCGCGCTGCTTGAGGCCAACAACTCGCCTGAGATGACGGCGCACTTGGGCGGCCCCGAGACGCAGGAGCAGCTGGTGTCGCGGCACCGCCGCTACCTCGCGTTGGAGGAGCGGGGGCGGATGTTCCGGATAGCGCTGGACGGTGAGGCCGTCGGCTCCATCGGGTACTGGGAGACGACCTGGCAGGGCGCGCCCGCGTGGGAGACGGGGTGGGGCGTGCTCCCCGAGTTCCAGGGGCGCGGCATCGCGGCGGCCGCCGCCCGGCTGGTCATCGCGGAGGCCAGGGCCGCGGGCCGGCACCGCTACCTTCACGCTTTCCCCTCCCGGGAGCACCCCGCCTCGAACGGCGTATGCCGCAAGGCGGGGTTCACGCTCCGGGGCGAGTCCGACTTCGAGTACCCGAAGGGGCACTGGATGCGGTGCAACGACTGGAGGGTTGATCTGGGGGAGGGGTGAGGCGGGGGCGAGGGGCCCCGGGCAGGCGTAGGGCGCGGGTGAGGCAGGTGTGGGGCGGGGGTGAGGCGCCGGCTGAGGGGGGGGCGGGGCAGGCGTGAGCAGGTGCGGGCACGGTAAGGCGCGGGTCAGGCAGGTGTGGGGCGAGGCTCGGCTGAGGCGGTGGTGAGGCGCCGGGTGAGGGGGGCGGGCAGGCGTGAGGCAGGTGGCGGGGCGCGGGGAGGTGGGGGTGAGGCAGGCGTGAGGCTCGGGTGAGGCTGGGGTGGGTTACTGCGAGGGGTGCGGCTGCGGGGCGTATGCCGTGGGCGGGACGCCTACCGTGGTGGTGAAGTCTCTGATCAGGTGGGCCTGGTCGGCGTAGCCCAGGGTCGTTGCCAGGGCTGCCCAGTCCACCTCCCGGTCCGTTTCCGCCCGCTCCAGCGCCTCGTGGATCCGGTGGCGCAGGATCAGCCACTTCGGGCCCACCCCGACGTACGCCGAGAACAGCCGCTGAAGTGCCCGGACCGAAAGCCCTTCCGCCTCCGCGAACTCGCCGACCCGGCGGATCCCGCGGTCCGTGCGGATGCGTTCGGCCAGGGCCATGGCGAGGTCCGCCTGCGGGTCGGGTGCGGGCCCGAGGCCCAGCAGGAAGGCGTCGAGCGCCGCCACGCGCGCGTGCTCCTCGTCGGGGGACAGGACCGCGTCGAGCGCACCCTCGGGGACCTCCCCGAACACCTCCTCCAGCGGCAGCAGCCGCCGCCCCGTCCACGCGGACACCGGCGCCGAAGGGGCGAACGGCCGGAAGCCGCCGGGACGGAACTTCACCCCGCAGACCCGTCCCGTCCCCTCCAGTTTCTGCGTGAAGAGGCCGAGCCCGACCCCGGCCACCTCGGCGAAGGGCTCCTGCCCGGAGAACCTCTGGAAGACGACGTTCACGGACGGGTGCGGCACGATGTGCGAGGCGTACGGCTCGGACAGGTCCCAGTCGATCAGCCAGTACTGCTCCACATAAGGGTGCAGGGCGGTCGCCCCCGGCGCGAGGCGGCGGAAGTCCACGCGGGCGAAGAGCCCGGCGGCATCGACGATGCCGCGGGTGTCCGTGCGCGGCCCGGGAGCCGGTGCGGAGGAAGCGCCGGAGGAAGCGGCAGAGGCGTCGGCGTCGGCCATGGCTGGATCGTATGCCGGGGTCCCGAACCCGTGTCGCGTTTCTTCAAGCCAGGGAGTGGCCGCCGCCCTACGGTCGGACCATGAGTGAGAACAGCACCGCCCCCAGTGAGAACAGCATCGCCGACCTTCTGAAGGCGGCCACCACCCAAGCCGTTCCCGTGGTCCGCGCCATCACCGATGACCGCCTCGCCGCCCCCACGCCCTGCGCCGAGTACGACGTGAAGGCCCTGGTCAACCACCTCCTCCAGGTGATCGTCCAGTTCCAGGCGCTGGCCGCGAAGCAGAACTCCGACTTCGGTGATTCCCCGGACTACGTCGCCGAGACCCCCGACTGGCGCGGCCGTTTCGCCGACGAGGCGGGGAAGCTGGTCGCGGCCTGGGCCGCCCCCGGCGCCGAAGAGGGCACCACCGGCGCGATGGACATGCCCGCGAGGACCGTCGGCTGCATGGTGCTGCTCGACCTGACGGTGCACGCCTGGGACCTGGCCCGCGCCACGGGTCAGGACTACGAGCCCGCCCCGGAGAGCAGCGGCGTCGTCGCCGCGCTGCGGGAATCCGTCGCGAACCTGGGTCCGACGGCCCGGAAGATGGGCGTCTTCGGGGAGCCGCTCCCCGTGCCCGAGGGAGCCTCCGAGCTGGAGCGGCTCCTGGCCGAGACCGGCCGGGACCCCCGCTGGACCCCGTAACGCGCCGAACCCCTCTCCGCGGCCCAGGTCCAGCCCCAGGTCCACATCGAGCGCCGCGGCGGGCGGCGCTCCCGGGAATACCCCGCACCCCACCACAGTTCCGTAGGTATAGTTGAACCGTCAACAACCTGCGGAGAGTGAGTCAGCCATGCAGTCGCAGTCCGGATCCGGCATGCAGTTCGGGATCTTCAGCGTCGGCGACGTGACGCCGGATCCCACGACGGGCCGCACCCCCACCGAGCACGAGCGCATCAAGGCCATGGTCGCCATCGCGCTGAAGGCCGAGGAGGTCGGGCTCGACGTCTTCGCGACCGGCGAGCACCACAACCCGCCGTTCGTCCCCTCCTCGCCCACCACGATGCTCGGCTACATCGCCGCCCGCACCGAGAACCTGATCCTCTCCACCTCCACCACCCTCATCACCACGAACGACCCGGTGAAGATCGCCGAGGACTTCGCGATGCTCCAGCACCTGGCCGGCGGCCGGACCGACGTGATGATGGGCCGCGGCAACACCGGCCCGGTGTACCCGTGGTTCGGCAAGGACATCCGCGAGGGCATCAACCTCGCCGTCGAGAACTACGCGCTCCTGCACCGCCTGTGGCGCGAGGACGTCGTGACGTGGGAGGGCAAGTTCCGTACGCCCCTGCAGTCGTTCACCTCGACGCCCCGCCCGCTGGACGGCGTCGCGCCCTTCGTCTGGCACGGCTCCATCCGCTCCCCGGAGATCGCCGAGCAGGCCGCGTACTACGGCGACGGCTTCTTCCACAACAACATCTTCTGGCCGCAGGAGCACACCAAGAAGATGGTCGACCTCTACCGCCGCCGGTTCGCGCACTACGGGCACGGCACGCCCGAGCAGGCGATCGTCGGGCTCGGCGGGCAGGTCTTCATGCGGAAGAACTCCCAGGACGCGGTGAACGAGTTCAGGCCGTACTTCGACAACGCGCCGGTGTACGGGCACGGGCCCTCCCTGGAGGAGTTCACCTCCCAGACGCCGCTGACCGTCGGGTCGCCGCAGCAGGTGATCGAGCGGACGCTGTCCTTCCGCGACTCCGTCGGCGACTACCAGCGCCAGCTCTTCCTGATGGACCACGCCGGTCTGCCCCTCAAGACGGTCCTGGAGCAGCTGGACATCCTCGGCGAGGAGGTCGTCCCGGTCCTGCGCGAGGAGTTCGCCAAGAACCGCCCGGCGAACGTCCCGGACGCCCCGACGCACGCCGCCCGCGTGGCGGCCCATCAGAGTGATGAGGTCACCGCATGAAGCGCATGAAGCGCATGAAGCTCGTCGTCGTCTCCGCGGGACTGAGTGTTCCCTCCTCCACCCGCCTCCTCGCCGACCGCCTCGCCGCGGCCACCGGACGCCACGCCGACGTCGAGATCCAGGTCGTCGAACTCCGCGACCTGGCCGTGGAGATCGCTCACAACTACGTCACCGGGTTCCCCGGCCCGGAGTTGAGCGCGGCGGCGGAAGCGGTGAAGGGCGCGGACGGGCTCATCGCCGTCACGCCGGTCTTCTCCGCCTCGTACAGCGGCCTGTTCAAGTCGTTCTTCGACGTCCTGACGGTCCTGGACAAGGACGCGATCGCCGGTACGCCGGTCCTGATCGCGGCGACCGGCGGCACCCCGCGCCATTCGCTGGTCCTGGAACACGCGCTGCGCCCGCTGTTCGCGTACCTGCGGGCGGTGGTCCTGCCGACGGCCGTGTACGCGGCGTCCGAGCACTGGGGCGCGGACGGCCTGGACGAGCGTGTGGAGAGGGCCGCGGCCGAACTGGCCGGAATCATGCGGCCGGCGCCGGTGCGTGCGGAGGAGCTGATCCCCTTCGAGAAGCAACTGGCGGCGCTCAGGCCCGAGTAGGCCCGGACGCGGGGCTCACGGCCCCACGCTCACGGCCACACCAGGCAGTACGCCTGGTGTCCCGCGTCGTGCAGGCGGTGGCTGAAGTCCTGCCATTCGTGCAGCAGTTGGTAGACGTTGAAGGCGTCGCGCGGGCCGCCGCGGTCGGGGACCGTGGACCAGATGAACGCGGCGGCGCCCACCGACTCCTCGCCGATGCCGCGCAGCGGGTCGACGACCGTCATGGGGAGTTTCACCACGGCGTAGTCGGGGTGCATGACGACCAGTTCGAGCGGGGGCACCTTGGACAGGGGTATGCCCTCGATGCCGGTCAGGACCATCGCGGCCACCGTCTCCGGCTTGATCTTCGTGAACATGCCGTTCATGCCGAGCTCGTCGCCCCCGAGCTCCTCGGGACGCATCGAGATGGGTACGCGGGCGGCGGTCGCGCCGTCCGGGGCCCCGAAGTATTTGTAGGTCACCCCGCCCACCCGGCCACTCCTGCTTCCCGCCCGGTCCTGCTCCGTCTCGCCCCGCGCCAAGGCCTCAGCCTCGGCCGCTTCCGCCTCGCGCCGGTGCTTGCCGATCCGCCGGGCACGCCGCGGACCCAGGCCGTCGGTCCCCTCGCCCAGTCCGCCACCGCGATGCATATCTCCACCCGACTGCTTTTCCAGGGCGCCCGCCCCTGCTTTTCTAGGCCTCGCGGCCCCGCCGCGCAACCCGATCATCGTGTCAGTGACCTCCCCCACGGTCACCGGCTAAAACGTGGAGTGAAACACCTGTCCGCAGGATGTCCGAAGCCTCTGACACCATGGTTCATGTGAGCTTCCCGTATAGCGCCCCAGTTTCGCAGACTCTCTTCGACCGTGCGGCGGCCGTGACGCCCGGCGGTGTGAACTCTCCCGTGCGCGCTTTCCGCGCTGTGGGCGGTACGCCCCGCTTCATGGTGTCCGGTACCGGTCCGTACCTGACGGATGCCGACGGCCGTGAGTACGTCGACCTCGTCTGCTCGTGGGGGCCGATGATCCTCGGCCACTCCCACCCCGACGTGATCGCCGCAGTCCAGGAGGCCGTCTCGCGCGGCACGTCCTTCGGCACGCCCGGCGAGGGCGAGGTCGCGCTCGCCGAGGAGATCGTCGCGCGCATCGCGCCCGTCGAGCAGGTGCGTCTGGTCTCCAGTGGCACCGAGGCAACGATGTCCGCGATCCGGCTGGCCCGCGGCTTCACCGGCCGCGCCAAGATCATCAAGTTCGCCGGGTGTTACCACGGCCATGTGGACGCGCTGCTCGCCGCGGCCGGCTCCGGCCTCGCCACGTTCGGCCTGCCGGACACCCCGGGCGTCACCGGCGCCCAGGCCGGCGACACGATCGTCGTCCCGTACAACGACCTCGATGCCGTGCGTGCCGCGTTCGCCGCGAACGCCGGTGAGATCGCCTGTGTCATCACGGAGGCGTCGCCGGGCAACATGGGCGTCGTCCCGCCGGGCGAGGGCTTCAACCAGGGGCTCGCGGACCTGTGCAGGGAGAACGGCGCGCTGTACATCTCGGACGAGGTGATGACCGGCTTCCGTACGTCGAAGGCGGGCTGGTTCGGCGTCGACGGGGTGCGTCCCGATCTGATGACCTTCGGCAAGGTCATGGGCGGCGGCTTCCCGGCCGCCGCTTTCGGTGGCCGGGCCGACGTCATGGAGCACCTCGCCCCGGTCGGCCCCGTCTACCAGGCGGGCACCCTGTCGGGGAACCCGATCGCGACGGCCGCGGGCCTCGCCCAGCTGCGGCTCCTGGACGACGACGCGTACGACAAGGTCGATGTCGTCTCCGGGCAGTTGCGCGCTCTCGTCACGGACGCGCTCTCCAAGGAGGGCGTCGCGCACCGGCTGCAGAACGCGTCGAACATGTTCTCCGTCTTCTTCACCGACGGTGAGGTGCGCAATTACGACGACGCGAAGAAGCAGGAGTCGTTCCGCTTCACCGCGTTCTTCCACTCGATGCTGTCGCAGGGCGTGTATCTCCCGCCGTCGGCCTTCGAGTCCTGGTTCGTGTCCACCGCCCATGACGACCGGGCGATCGAGCGGATCGCCGCGGCCCTGCCGTCGGCGGCGCGCGCGGCCGCCGAAGCCACTGAGACCACCACGGAGGCCACCGCATGAGCGCGGGCAGCGAGCTCACAGTCGTCCATGTGATGCGCCACGGGGAGGTGGAGAACCCGGACGGGATCCTTTACGGGCGCCTTCCCGACTACCACCTCTCCGAGCTGGGGCGGCAGATGGCCGACCGGGTCGCCGAGCACCTCGCCCCGCGTGACATCACGCACGTCGTGGCGTCGCCGCTCGACCGCGCGCAGGAGACGGCGACGCCGATCGCCAAGGAGCACGGCCTTGAGCTGGCGACGGACGGGCGGCTCATCGAGGCGGGCAACGTCTTCGAGGGCAAGACCTTCGGTGTCGGCGACGGCGCCCTGAAGAACCCGGAGAACTGGAAGCACCTGGTCAACCCCTTCAAGCCGTCCTGGGGCGAGCCGTACGTCGAGCAGGTCGTGCGGATGATGGGCGCCCTGGACGCGGCGAAGGACGCGGCCCGCGGACATGAAGCGGTGTGCGTCAGCCATCAGCTGCCGATCTGGATCGTGCGGAGCTTCGTGGAGAAGCGGCGCCTGTGGCACGACCCGCGCAAGCGGCAGTGCACGCTGGCCTCGCTGACGACGTTCACGTACCGCGGCGACAAGATCGTGTCCGTCGGGTACACGGAGCCCGCGCGGGATCTCGTCCCCGCGCATCTCCTCGCGGGCGCCAAGCCGGTGAAGGGGAAGGCCAAGGCGTTCGGCGCATAGCGTCGCAGCGCCTGGGCCTTCGGGGGCATACCTTCGATTCGTTGTCGACGTCGAGTAATTGGCTGGCGACTGTATGTCCCTTCTCGGCAAAAAGCGCTAAATATGTGCTTGTTGCAGGAACCTCATTGTTCGTCGCGCCCTCTAACGGGGCGTCCATCGTGCATGGACGCATGCAGGGCTGCAGGGCGCGACGAATGGGGATGGAATGCGCGACATCAGTCGCAGGGGAATGCTCGGCCTCGGAGTCGGGACCGCAGCCGCTTTGGGACTTGCCGGCTGCGGCACGAGCGACGGCAATTCGACCGGCTCATCGGGGCGCGAGGACGGTGGCCGGGGCGGCGACAAGCACCCGGCCAAGCCGATCGGCGACGGCTCCACCTCGTACACGGGGAAGCAGCCGAACCAGCCGGGCAAGCCCGTCCCCCTGCAGCCGGGTGAGACGCCGCCGCAGTTCGTGATCTTCTCCTGGGACGGGGCCGGCGAGGTCGGCAACGGTCTCTTCCCGCGTTTCCTCAAGCTGGCCGAGGAACACGACGCACGGATGACGTTCTTCCTCTCGGGTCTTTATCTGCTGCCCGAATCGAAGAAGCGGATGTACAAGCCGCCGAACAACGCGGTCGGCGCCTCCGACATCGGCTATCTCACCGACGGTCACATCAAGGAGACGCTGAAGTACGTACGCCAGGCATGGCTCGAGGGCCATGAGATCGGCACGCACTTCAACGGACACTTCTGCACGGGCAACGGCACGGTCGCCAACTGGACGCCCGCGCAATGGCAGAGCGAAATCGACCAGGCCACCTCCTTCGTGAAGGAATGGCGCACGAATACCGGCTGGACCGACCTGCCGTCGCTGCCTTTCGACTACGACAAGGAACTCGTCGGCGGGCGTACCCCCTGCCTCCTCGGCCAGGACAATCTGCTGCCGACGGCGAAGAAGCTCGGCTGGCGTTACGACGCCTCGTCGCCCGGCGGCCGCCAGCGCTGGCCCCAGAAGAAGATGGGCATCTGGGACCTGCCGCTGCAGGCGATGCCCTTCCCCGGGCACTCCTTCGAGGTCCTGTCCATGGACTACAACATCCTGGCCAACCAGTCGAACAACTCCACGAAGGCCCCGCCGGCCAACTACCCGGGCTGGCGCAAGCAGGCCACCGAGTCCTACATCGCCGGATTCAAGCGCGCCTACGAGTCCAACCGCGCCCCGTTCTTCATCGGCAACCACTTCGAGGAGTGGAACGGCGGCATCTACATGGACGCCGTCGAGGCGGCCCTGAAGCACATCGCGGGCAAGAAGGACGTACGCCTGGTCTCCTTCCGGCAGTTCGTCGACTGGCTCGACGTCCAGGACCCGAAGGTCCTCGCCGACCTGCAGGGCCTCGAAGTCGGCCAGGCGCCGACCGGTGGCTGGAAGGGACTCGGGAAGGCCGTCTGAAATGGGACTTTCCGCAACCCCGGGGGGTGCGGAAGATCCCCGAAACAGACATGCGAAACTTTTCACATGAGTGCCGCCTGCCGCGCCCCCCACAGCACGAACCGCAGCCGTAGCCGCAGCCGCGCCGCCCTCCTGGGCGCTGGGGCCGCGGTCGCCGCGCTGACCCTGTCGGCGTGCAGCTCCGGCGGCACGTCCGGCGGTTCCGGGAACACCAACTTCGTCACCGGCTCCGACGGCATCGCCACCGCGGGCAAGGGTGACCGCCAGGACGGGCCGAAGCTCGAGGGGGAGACCCTCACGGGCAAGCACCTCGACGTCGACGACTACAAGGGCAAGATCGTCGTCCTGAACGTCTGGGGCTCCTGGTGCTCGCCCTGCCGGGCCGAGGCGCCGAACTTCGCGAAGGTCTCGAAGGACCTCAAGGGCAAGGACGTGCAGTTCGTCGGGATCAACACCCGGGACCCGCAGAAGGACCCTGCGCTGGCGTTCGAGAAGGAGTGGAAGATCTCCTATCCGAGCCTGCACGATCCGATGGGCAAGCTGATGCTGCGCTTCCCCAAGGGCACGATGAACCCGAAGTTCATCCCCTCCACGATCATCCTCGACCGCGAGGGAAAGATCGCCGCCCGCTCGCAGCAGGCGCTCAACGAAGAGAAGCTGCGCAAGATGATCGACCCGCTGATCGCGGAGAAGTGATTTCCCCGTGATGTCCACTCTCGCCGCCGTCGGCGAAGCGAACCAGACCGTCATGAACGGAGCGCTTCTCGTCGCGCTGCCCGTCGCGGTCCTCGGCGGTCTCGTCTCCTTCTTCTCCCCGTGCGTACTCCCGCTGGTGCCGGGCTATCTGTCGTACGTCACCGGCGTCGGCGGCACCGACCTGGCCGAGGCCAAGCGCGGGCGGATGGCCGCGGGGGCCGGGCTCTTCGTGCTCGGCTTCACCGCCGTCTTCGTCTCCACCGGCGCGCTCTTCGGGTTCGTCGGGCAGAACCTGCAGGAATACCAGGACGTCATCACCAAGGTGCTCGGCGTGCTGATGATCGTCCTCGGCATCTTCTTCATGGGGCTCATGCCCTGGCTGTCGCAGCGGGAGTTCCGCTTCCACAAGAAGCCCGCCGCCGGACTCGCGGGCGCCCCGGTGCTCGGCGCGCTGTTCGCCGTGGGCTGGGCGCCCTGCGTGGGGCCCACGCTGACGTCCGTCAACTCCCTGGCCCTCGACCAGGGGAGCGCGGGGCGCGGGGCCATACTGAGCGTCGCGTACTGCCTGGGGCTCGGGCTGCCGTTCATCCTCGCGGCCATCGCCTTCCGCAAGGCGCTCGGCGCGTTCAGCTGGGTCAAGAAGCACTACGTCTGGGTGATGCGCATCGGCGGCATCATGATGATCGCGACCGGACTGCTGCTCGTCACCGGCGTCTGGGACACCATCGTGCAGCAGATGCAGGTCTGGTCCAATGGCTACACGGTGGGGATCTGATCCATGAGCAAGACCGAAGCCCCTGAAGAACAGAGCGACCTGGGTGCCGCGGGCTCCCAGCTGTCCACCGCCCCCGTCGACCGGGCGATGCCCGGCTCCTTCGGCGGCAAGCGTGCCCCGGGCGCCGCGGGCTGGCTCGTCTGGACCGGCAAGGAAGTCGTCGGCTGGACGCGGTGGATGTGGCGGCAGCTGACCTCGATGCGGGTCGCGCTGCTCCTGCTGCTCCTGCTCTCGCTCGGCGCGATCCCGGGCTCGCTGATCCCGCAGACCAGCATCGACGAGCTGAAGGTCCAGGACTTCAAGACCGCGCACACCACGCTCGCGCCGATCTACGAGAAGTTCCAGCTGTTCGACGTCTACAGCTCCGTGTGGTTCTCGGCGATCTACATCCTGCTCTTCATCTCCCTCATCGGCTGCATCGTGCCCCGCACCTGGCAGTTCGTCGGCCAGCTCCGCGGCCGGCCGCCGGGCGCGCCCAGGCGGCTCGACCGGCTGCCCGCGTACACCACGTGGCGCACCGAGGCCGAGCCCGAGCAGGTCCATGACGCCGCGCTCGGCCTGCTCAAGGGCCGCCGCTTCCGCGCGGACCTCACGGTGGGCAAGGGCGGCGCGGGGGCGTCCGTCGCCGCGGAGAAGGGCTACCTGCGTGAGGCGGGCAACCTCTTCTTCCACATCTCGCTGATCGTGCTCCTGATCGCCTTCGCCGTCGGCGCCCTGTTCAAGTCCGAGGGCGGCAAGCTCATCGTCCAGGGCGACGGGTTCGCCAACACCCTCACCCAGTACGACAACTTCAAGTCCGGCAGCCTCTTCAACACCGACGACCTGGCGCCGTTCAGCTTCAAGCTGGACAGCTTCGAGTCGACGTTCGAGCGGAAGGGCCCCGAGAAGGGGACCGCCCGCACCTACCGGGCGAACGTCACCTACACCGAGGGCGTCGACGGTCCGGAGAAGAAGAAGTCGATCGAGGTCAACAAGCCGCTCGAGGTCGACGGCTCGAAGGTCTACCTGATCGGCCAGGGCTACGCGCCGACCGTCACCGTCCGGGACGGCAAGGGCAAGGTCGTCTCCAGGATGTCCGTGCCGCTGCTGCCCATCGACTCGAACGGCACGGCCACCGGCGCCATCAAGGTGCTCGACGGCTACCGCGACCAGAATGGCAAGAAGGAGCAGCTCGGCTTCAACGCCTTCTTCGTGCCGACGTTCGCGGGCGAGGGCCAGGGCCAGATGTTCTCCCAGTTCCCCGCACTGGACTACCCCGTGCTCGCGCTGTCCGCGTACCACGGAAGCCTCGGCGTGGACTCCGGTCTGCCGCAGAACGTCTATCAGCTGGACACCAGCAAGATGGACAAGTTCAAGGACTCCAAGGGCGAGCTCCTCAAGCAGCGGATGCGGCCCGGCGAGACGATGAAGCTGCCCGGCGGTGCCGGCTCGATCACCTTCGAGAAGGACATCAAGCGGTGGGCGACCTTCCAGGTCTCCCAGCAGCCCGGCTCCATGTGGGCGCTCGTCGGGGCGGTCTCCGCCATCGTCGGCCTCGCCGGATCGCTGTTCATCCAGCGCCGCCGCGTGTGGGTGCGGGCCGTCCGGGGCGCCGACGGCGTCACCGTCGTCGAGATGGCCGGGCTCGGCCGCAGCGAGTCCGCGAAGCTGCCCGAAGAGCTGGGCGACCTCGCCGCGCACCTCTACGAGAAGGCGCCGAGCGCGCCCGAAACAGACCCCGCCGATCAAGCCGATCATGCCGATCACGCAGCTCACGCAAGTGCCGCGCATGGCGACTCCACCCCCCAAGATGTTCCTGCCGAAGGGGCTGAGAAGTGAATCTCGCCACCACCCTCGCCGCCGAACCGAACGAGAACCTCGCGCACATCAGCAATGTGCTGGTCTACTCCGCGATGGCCGTCTATCTCCTTGCCTTCTTCGCGCACATGGCGGAGTGGATCCTCGGCAGCCGCAGCAAGGTCGGCCGCACGGCCGCCGCGCTGACCCCCCGGACCGAGGCCTCCGCCAAGGCGCCCGCCGTCACCGTCAAGGCCAGGAACGGCACCGGCACCGCCGTACTCGACCGCCCCGCGTCGGCCCCCAAGGTCGTCACCCGCTCCGTCACCGGCACGCGCGACGTGCCGGACGGCCCCGGCGCCTCGGGCGGTGACGAGAAGGGGGACCTCTACGGCCGTATCGCCGTGTCCCTCACCGTGCTCGCGTTCCTCGTCGAGGCCGGTGGTGTGCTCACCCGCGCGCTGTCGGTGCAGCGGGCGCCGTGGGGCAACATGTACGAATTCAACCTGACGTTCTCCACCATGGCCGTCGGGGTGTACCTCGTGCTCATGGCGCTGAAGAAGAACGTCAGCTGGCTCGGCCTTCCGCTGGTCACCACGGTCCTCCTCGATCTCGGTCTCGCCGTCACTGTCTTGTACACCGCCAGCGACCAGTTGGTTCCCGCCCTTCACTCGTACTGGCTGTGGATCCACGTCTCCACCGCGATCTTCTGCGGCGCGACGTTCTACCTGGCCGGCGTCGCGACGATCCTCTACCTCTTCCGCGACTCCTACGAGAACAAGCTGGCCGCGGGCGGCAAGCCAGGCCGCTTCGCCTCCTCCGTCCTGGAGCGTCTCCCCGCCGCGGCCACCCTCGACAAGTTCTCGTACCGCGTGAACGCCGCCGTCTTCCCGCTGTGGACGTTCACGATCATCGCGGGCGCGATCTGGGCGGGTGACGCGTGGGGCCGCTACTGGGGCTGGGACCCCAAGGAGGTCTGGTCCTTCATCACCTGGGTCGCCTACGCCTGCTACCTCCACGCCCGCGCCACGGCAGGCTGGAAGGGCCGCAAGGCCGCCTACCTCGCCCTGATCGCCTTCGGCTGCTGGCTGTTCAACTACTACGGCGTGAACATCTTCGTCACCGGCAAACACTCGTACGCCGGAGTCTGACCCGCAGCGCCCGTAAGCACCCGCCGGGAGTGCGAGGTGGCCCGTGTCGGGTGAGGGTTGGGGCATGACCGCGACGATCGGGCAGGGTGCGAGCCGGACGGACGGCTCCACGCAGCATCTCCGTTACGCACTTCACCTTCCCCACCCTGTGGAAAAGGTCTGGGCGGCGGTGGCCACCCCGGAGGGGCTTCCGGGGTGGCTGGCCGCCGCTGACGTGTTCGAGCCGAGGCTCGGCGGAGCCGTCACGCTGCGGTGGCTCAACGGTGACGAGTCGGCCTCCCACTCCGGGCACATCACGGCGTGGGACCCGGAGCGGGTCGCCGAGTACACGATCGACCTGCACGGACGGTGCCGTTTCCACCTGGAGGCGGCCGACGGGAAGACCGGCACGACCCTCCGCTTCACCAACGAGTTCGACGGCGACGACGCGCTGCGGCTCGACTGCCTCGCCGGCTGGCACAACCACTTCGAGTTCCTCGTCGACGCGCTCGACGGGCGGCCCAAGGACTGGTCGACCTGGAGCCTGGAACCGTGGCGGGAACTGCGCGAGACGTACCGGAAGCAGTGACCGGCCGGCCGTGCGGGAGTGAGCTGTAGTCAGGCTGCGGTGACCCTCAGGAGCAGTTTTCCCGTGCTCGTGCGGGCGCCCATCAGGCGGTGTGCCTCGGCGGCATCGGCCAGGGGGAACTCCGCCGTCACCGGCAGCGTCACCGTGCCGTCGGCCACCTTCGCGAAGGCCCGTGCGGCGATCTCGCGCAGGGCCTGCGGCGCCGACGCGGCGAGGGACAGGATCGAGAAGCCGAAGACGCCGAGGCCCGCCGGGTACAGCTCGGGCTGGCCCACCCGCCACGGCTCGGCCGAGCTGGCGTTGCCGAAGGAGACGAGCCGCCCGAAGACGGCGAGCGCGTCGAGGCCCCCGCGCAAGGCGTCGCCGCCGACCGGGTCGAGGGCGAGGTCGACGCCGCGTCCGCCGGTGGCGGCACGGACCTCGGCGGCGAAGCCGTCGCCGGAGTCCCCGACGAACACCTCGTCGTAGCCGTGCTCCAGGGCGTACTTCGCCTTGGACCCGCTCGACACGACGCCGTACACCGCGCCCGCGCCCGCCGCCTTCGCCAACTGGCCCACCACCGTGCCGATTCCGCCCGCCGCGCCCTGCACGAGGACGCTCTCGCCCGCGCTCAGCCTGCCCACCTCGTGGAGCAGGGCGTGCGCGGTGGGCAGGACCGTGGGCAGGGTGGCCGCCGTCCGCAGGTCCACGCCGTCCGGCAGGGGGAACACCGTCGCCGCCGCGGCGACCACGACCTCCGCGTACGCGCCGCCCTCGGTGAGCGCGACGACCTCCTGCCCGGCCGTGAACCCCTCGACGCCCGCGCCGACCTCCCGGACGCGCCCGGAGACCTCGAGGCCGGGTACGTAGGGGAGCGAGGGCACGCGGTAGCCCTCGGAGCGGGCCTTCAGGTCGGCGAAGTTCACGCCGGTGTACGCGACGTCGATGCTGATCTGGCCCGCCGCGGGTGCGGGGACGGGAGCCTCCGTCACCGTGAGGACCTCGGGGCCGCCGTACTCCTGGAACTGGATCGCGCGCATGGTGGGCATGGCTGTGCACCCTTCGAGTGGTCAAGCAGGAGCCCGATGAGTGTTCAACGGGAAGCGAACACTCAGGAGTGTATGGTTTTCATCGAACACTCGGCAAGGGGTCGAGTCGAAGGCCGAGGTGAAGGGAGTCCGGTCGTGGCGAACACGCACCACCGCGCGGCGCCGGTGCACGTCCATCCCGACGAGGTGTCCGTGCTCGCCGCGCTCACCGCGCTCGGCGACCCCGTACGCCTCGAACTGGTACGGGAGTTGGCCTCGTCCCCCGACTGGACCCGCAGCTGCGGCAGCTTCGACGTGCCCGTCGGCAAGGCCGCGCTGAGCCATCACTTCGGGGTGCTGCGGGGAGCGGGGCTCGTCGAGCAGCGGGACGAGGGGCCCAAGCGGGTCAACCGGCTGCGCCGGGAGGAGTTCGAGGCGCGCTTCCCCGGGCTGCTCGCCCTGGTCCTGCGGCCGGACCACTCGGACCACACGGACCGGCCGGACCGCTCGGCGGCCGGGCAGGCCGGCTAGTCGAGGCCGATGTCCTCGTGCCACAGCTCCGGCCGCGCCGCGACGAAGTCCCGCATCATCGCCGCGCACGCCGGATCGTCGAGGATCACGATCTCCACGCCGTGCTCCGCCAGCCAGTCGTGTCCGCCCTGGAACGTCCGCGCCTCACCGACGACCACCCGCGAGATCCCGAACTGCCGCACCAGGCCGCTGCAGTACCAGCACGGGGAGAGCGTCGTGACCATCGTCGTCCCGCGGTACGTGCGCCGCCGCCCCGCGGCCCGGAACGCCGACGTCTCCGCGTGCAGGGACGGATCACCCTCCTGGACGCGGCGGTTGCGCCCGCGCCCCCACAGGGCCCCGTCCGTTCCGTACAGCGCGGCGCCGACCGGGACACCGCCCTCCGCGAGGCTCAGCCTGGCCTCGTCGACGGCGGTCGCGAGCCATGCGCGGGCCTGTGCCTGATCCACCGGTGTCTGATCCATCCGAGCACCTTTCGTCAGGGGTCATCGTCCCCGCCGATGACCCCATCGGCAGGACGCCCCGCTGGGTGGCCTCGATCGTGCCGCGTAGGGGAGCAGGCGCTCACCGGCCTCCGTCAGGCGGATGCCGCTGCCGAGCCGGTCGAAGAGCTCGGTGCCGGGCGAGGACTCCAGATCGGGTCTCCCCTGGTCGAGCGAAGCCGAGAGCTTGGGGAGGGATCTGGCATCAGCTCTCCGTGCCCCTGTCCCGCTTCTTGTCGTCGGGGTCCTTGCCGGGGTCCTCGTCCCTGAGGGACTTCAGGAACTCCGGGTTGTCGTCCGGCGCGACCCACTGCCCGCCGCGCTCGCCGCGAGGGCCGCCTCCGGCGGGAGCGTGACGCACCTTGCCCGTGACGAACCAGGCGATCGGACCGAGCAGAACCTCGCCGAAGAGCAGCACGATGATGACCCAGACCACCTTCGGCAGATGCCTGATCTCCTTCTCCGGAGTGTTCAGGACATCGATGAAGGCGTAGATCCACACGGCCAGGACCAGCAGGAACGGCAGATACCTGAGCATGGTGGCGCGATTCCCCAAAGGACGAAGGAAGGGCGGCGTGCGGGCCCCGGTGACCCGGCCAGGGTAGCCCGTGACCGATACTGGAACGCATGGCTTATGACGATCTTCGCTCCCTGCTCCGTGCACTGGAGCGCGAGGGCGATCTCAAGCGCATCAAGGCCGAGGTCGATCCGCATCTGGAGGTCGGCGAGATCACCGACCGGGTGCAGAAGTCCGGCGGCCCCGCGCTCCTCTTCGAGAACGTCAAGGGCTCGGCGATGCCCCTCGCGATGAACGTGTACGGGACGGACCGCCGCCTCCTGAAGGCGCTCGGCCTGAAGTCGTACAGCGAGATCAGCGAGAAGATCGGCGGCCTCCTCAAGCCGGAGCTGCCGCACGGCTTCGTCGGCGTGCGCGAGGCCTTCGGGAAGCTCGGCGCGATGACGCATGTACCGCCGAAGAAGGTGAAGTCCGACAACGCGCCCGTGCAGGAGGTCGTCCTCACCGGCGACGACGTCGACCTGGAGAAGCTGCCCGCGCTCTTCACCTGGCCCGAGGACGGCGGCTCCTTCTTCAACCTGGGCCTGACCCACACCAAGGACCCGGACACCGGCGTCCGCAACCTCGGCCTGTACCGCCTCCAGCGCCACGACAAGCGCACCATCGGCATGCACTGGCAGATCCACAAGGACAGCCGCAACCACTACCAGGTGGCCGCCCGCAGGGGCGAGAAGCTGCCGGTCGCGATCGCCTTCGGCTGTCCGCCCGCCGTGACGTACGCGTCGACCGCGCCGCTGCCCGGCGACATGGACGAGTACATGCTGGCCGGGTTCATCCAGGGCAAGCGCGTCGAGATGGTCGACTGCAAGACGGTCCCGCTCCAGGTGCCGGCGCACGCCGAGGTCGTCATCGAGGGCTGGCTGGAGCCGGGCGAGATGCTCCCGGAGGGCCCCTTCGGCGACCACACCGGTTTCTACACGCCGCAGGAGCCGTTCCCCGCCCTGAAGATCGACTGCGTGACGATGCGGAAGCGTCCGCTGCTCCAGTCGATCGTCGTGGGCCGCCCGCCGACGGAGGACGGCCCCCTCGGCCGCGCCACCGAGCGCTTCTTCCTGCCCCTGCTCAAGGTGATCGTCCCGGACATCGTGGACTACCACCTGCCGGAGTCCGGCGGCTTCCACAACTGCGCGATCGTCTCGATCGACAAGAAGTACCCGAAGCACGCGCAGAAGGTCATGCACGCCATCTGGGGCGCCCACATGATGTCGCTGACCAAACTGATCGTGGTCGTGGACAAGGACTGCGACGTCCACGATCTGCACGAAGTGTCCTGGCGCGCGCTCGGCAACACCGACTACGCGCGCGACCTGACGGTGGCCGAAGGTCCCGTCGACCACCTCGACCATGCCTCCTACCAGCAGTTCTGGGGCGGCAAGGCGGGCATCGACGCGACGAAGAAGCTGCCCGAAGAGGGATACACCCGGGACGGGGGCTGGCCGAACATGGTCGAGTCCGACCCGGAGACGGCGTCGAAGGTCGACCGCCGCTGGAAGGAGTACGGGCTCTAAAGATGAGTGCTGATTCAGCGACTCCGGAACTCTTCGGGCCCGAGCCCGCCCCGCCCGGCAAGGTCAAGGCGTTCCTGCGCCTCGTCATGATCGAGCACTCGGTGTTCGCCCTGCCCTTCGCCTACATCGCCGCGCTGACCGCGATGTTCCAGCTGGACGAGAACATCCACTGGGGGCGGCTGCTCCTGGTCACCGTCTGCATGGTCGGCCTGCGCACGTTCGCCATGGCCGCGAACCGCATCATCGACCGCGAGATCGACGCCCGTAACCCGAGGACCGCCCACCGCGAGCTCGTCACGGGCGCCGTCTCGGTGAAGTCCGCCTGGACCGGCGCGCTGATCGCGCTCGTCGTGTTCCTCGGCTCGGCCGCCCTGCTCAACCCGCTCTGCCTGGCGCTGGCGCCCATCGCGGTGATCCCGATGGTCGTCTATCCCTACGGCAAGCGGTTCACGAACTTCCCGCAGGCGATCCTCGGCATCGCCCAGGCCATGGGCCCGGTCGGCGCCTGGATCGCCGTCACCGGCGAGTGGTCGGGGCAGGCCGTCATCCTCGGGCTCGCGGTCGGCGTCTGGATCGGCGGCTTCGACCTGATCTACGCCTGCCAGGACGTGGAGACGGACCGCGAGGTCGGCGTGCTCTCGGTGCCCGCCCGCTTCGGCATCCCCGCCTCCATCCGGGGGGCGCGCGGCTGCCATCTGGTGACCACGCTGCTGCTCGTCTGGTACGCGGCGTCCACCGACGCGGGCGTCTTCTTCTGGCTTGGCCTCGCGGTCGTCGCCGGCGCGTTCGTCTACGAGCACTCCATCGTGAAGCCGCATGACCTCACGCGCCTCAACCGGGCCTTCTTCCAGGTCAACGGCTTCATCGGCATCGCGCTGTTCGTCTGCGCCCTCCTCGACCTGCTGGTGCGCGGACTGACCGTCTAGGCTCACAGCGTGAAGCCAGGAGATACGCAGCGTAAGCCTTGGATCGTGGGGGTGTCGGGGGCCTCGGGTACTCCGTACGCCGCCGCCGTGCTGCGGGCGCTGCTCGCGGCGGGGGAGAGCGTCGACCTGGTGGTCTCGCGGGCCTCACGCCTGACGATCCTCGACGAGACGGGCATCTCCTTCCGGGACGCGCACTGGCAGGAGGACCTGCGGGAGTGGCTCGGGCGGGGTGCCGACGGCAAGCCGGCGACCTTCGACGTGCCGGTGGATGACGTGCGGTACTGGGCGGCCGGGGATCTGGCCGCCGGTCCCTCGTCGGGGTCGTACGCGACCAAGGGGATGCTGATCGTGCCCGCGTCCACGGCGTGCGTGGCCGGGGTGGCGCTGGGGCTCTCGAAGGATCTGCTGCAGCGGTCGGCGAGCGTGACGCTCAAGGAAGGCCGGAAGCTGGTCGTCTGCGTACGCGAGACACCGCTCAACGGACAGACGCTGAAGCACTTGGTGACGCTGGACGAGGCGGGCGCGATCGTGCTGCCCGCCTCTCCGGCGTTCTACGCGGGGGCGACGCACATCCAGGATCTGGTGGACTTCGTCGCCGGGCGGACGCTCGACGCGGCGGAAGTGCCGCATCGGCTGTACCGCCGCTGGCAGGGAGAGCTCGGTGGAGGCTCTGCCCCTCCGGGGGGTTAGCGCTTCTTGGCGGCGCGCTTCGTGCGGCGCTCGGCCTCGTGCGCGGTGGGCTTGTGGGCACGCGAGCGGTTGGCCAGGTCCTGCAGCTCGCGCATCCGGGCGTAGGCCATCTCGATCGAGTACACGGGGTGTCTCACTCCTGAGGTGTCGTGGGCAGTGCAGCGTGGTCAGACATGCAGTGCGGTTTGAAGAATCGACGCCAAGTGGCGCAGATTCCGAAAGATTCACAGGGCCTTGACCCTGTTGCACCTTAGATTCTACACATAGACTCGCGGTATCGCTGAATAATGAAAGGCATCGCACCTATGGACGCCGTGGACAGGCAGCTCATCCAGGCCCTGCGCGAGAACGGCAGGGCCTCGTACGCCGAACTCGGCCGGCTCGTCGGCCTCTCGGGACCGAGCGTCACGGACCGGATCAACCGCCTCGAAGCGGCGGGTGTCATCACCGGCTACCGCGCGACCGTTGACTCCGCCTCGCTCGGCCTGGGCGTGATCGCCCTGATCGGCATCTCCCTCTCGGACGCCGCCGACCACGAGGACGTGGCGCGCCGCCTGAAGGACCTGCACGAGATCGAGGACTGCTGGTTCATCGCGGGCGACGACTCGTACATGCTCAAGATCCGGGCCACCGACGTGGACGGCCTGGAGAAGACGATCCGCAGGCTGAGCGGCACGAAGGGCGTCTCCAGGACGCGTACGACGATCGTGCTCTCCACGAAGTGGGAGAACCGCGTCGGGGAGCTGCCCGAGGAGTCGCAGGGGTAGAGGCGTACCGTTGGCGAGGCTCGATTGACGCAGGCATATAGACATGGAGAGGCGGCCGGGGTATGGACGCTGGGCTCAAGCGCGAGCTGGAGCAGAAGGTCCGGGACGGTGAGCGGCTGTCCCGCGAGGACGGCATCGCCCTCTACGACTCGGACGACCTGGCCTGGCTCGGCGGTCTCGCCCACGAGGTGCGCACGCGCAAGAACGGCGACGTCGTGCACTTCAACGTCAACCGCCACCTCAACATGACGAACGTGTGCACCGCCTCGTGCGCCTACTGCTCGTTCCAGCGCAAGCCGGGCGAGAAGGACGCGTACACGATGCGCATCGAGGAGGCCGTCCGCCTCGCCAAGGCGATGGAGGGCGAGAACCTCACCGAGCTGCACATCGTCAACGGCCTGCACCCCAACCTGCCGTGGCGCTACTACCCGCGTTCGCTGAGCGAGCTCAAGAAGGCGCTCCCGGACGTGTCCCTGAAGGCGTTCACGGCCACGGAGATCCACCACTTCGAGACGATCTCGGGGATGTCGGCCTCCGACATCCTCGACGAGCTGATCGAGGCCGGTCTTGAGTCGCTGACCGGCGGCGGCGCGGAGATCTTCGACTGGGAGGTCCGCCAGCACATCGTCGACCACCGCACCCACTGGGAGGACTGGTCGCGCATCCACCGCCTCGCGCACGAGAAGGGTCTCAAGACCCCGTGCACGATGCTGTACGGCCACATCGAGGAGCCCCGGCACCGGGTCGACCACGTGCTGCGGCTGCGTGAACTGCAGGACGAGACCGGTGGGTTCCAGGTCTTCATCCCGCTGCGCTACCAGCACGACTTCGTGGACATGAAGGACGGCAAGGTCCGCAACAAGCTCCAGGCGCGCACCACCATGGCGTCCGGCGCCGAGGCCCTGAAGACCTTCGCGGTCTCGCGTCTCCTCTTCGACAACGTCCCGCACGTCAAGGTCTTCTGGGTCATGCACGGCCTGCAGACCACGCAGCTCGCGCTGCAGCACGGCGCGGACGACATGGACGGCTCGGTCGTCGAGTACAAGATCACGCACGACGCGGACAACTTCGGCACGCCGAACAAGCTGACCCGTGAGGACCTGCTCGACCTCATCCGCGAGGCCGGCTTCCGTCCCATCGAGCGCAACACGCGCTACGAGTCGATCCGTGAGTACGAGGGGCCGGACCTCTCGCTCCGGGAGACTCCGCAGGCGATGCGCGTCTGACCCGCCCGCTGTGCACCACGCGCGAGCCCCGGCCCGATGGGTCGGGGCTCGCTGCGTCACGGCGTGCTGTCCGGGATGCGGAACGCGGTTGAGGCCCGGCGAATGTAATGGTTAGTCTTCGAATATGACACTTACCTTCCGCCTGGACCCCGAGATCGATCCCGCTCTGCGCGACGGCGTGCTCGCGCTCTGGGCGGATGTGTCCAACGCCGGCGGAGCCGTCGGTTTCGTGCCGCCCGTGACGGTCGACGACATCCGGCCCGAGTGGGTCAAGCGCCTGACCCAGCTCAGCGAGGGGCACACCCGGCTCCTCGTCGGGTACGACGAGGACGGCACCGTCGCAGCGACCGCCTTCCTCGCCTACAACACCCACCGGCTGATGAAGCACTGGATATGGCTGTACGTGGTGATGGTGCACCCCAGGCACCAGGGCAAGGGATACGGGCGCGACCTGATGGCAGCCGCGGCGGACGCGGCCCGCGGACTCGACGGCATCGAGGCGATCCGGCTGACCTGCCGGGGCGGCACGGGAGTCGACCGGTTCTACGCGTCCTGCGGTTACAAGGAGGTCGGGCGCGTGCCCGGCGCGATCCGCGTGGCCCCCGGCGACGACCGCGACGACATCACGATGCTGCTCCCGCTCGGCTGACGGTTCGCCGGAGGGCTCACCCCCTTGCTGAGCGCGCCCCCTCCCATGCTTCACTGGAGGGGCTCGTCCTACTCGGGCCCATTTCGGAACGGAAGAGTGGATTGACATGCTCCGCTACACGCTGATGCGCCTCGGGGTCTTCGTGGGCTGCTTTTTCGCGGTCTGGGGACTTGTCTACGCCGGGATCCTGCCGAAGGGACTCGGGGACTCCAACCTCCTCTGGGTCCTGCTGCTCGCGCTCGTCATCTCCGCGCCCATCAGCTTCGTGGTGCTGCGGGGGGAGCGGGACCGGGCGTCGATCCAGGTCGTCGAGCGCGTGGAGCGCACCAAGGCCAACCTGGAGGCGAACCGCACCCAGGAGGACCTCGCGGACGACGCGGCCCGCGCGAAGTCGTAGCCTTCGTCCGCGAAGGCGTCGTCTTCGTCACACACGTATCTCGGCCCCGGCACCGGAGCACCTGCTCCAGTGCCGGGGTTTCGTGCGTTTCATGGGCTCCCGCGGCGTCTCTGCCTCGGATTGGCCTCGTCTACCTCAAACAAGACCTTTGATGTTCCCAAAGTTCAAGTGTTAACGTGTTCGACATGAAGACAGCAGCCGCGCACCGCATCGCCATGAGCGTCCCGCTCGTGGCGCGCCTGCATGTCGATCTCTGCCGCTGCATGTCCGCGGCCTGTCGTCGCCGTCTCTGAGTTCCCCCGAGTTCTCCGCGCACAGCGCGAACGACAAGCACCAAGTGACATCCGCACTGCGGCGGCACCGTCAAGGCCGTTCCGTCTGACCCCCTCGCGGTCGCCGCTCCCTCACGTCCCCCGCCATTACCCGGAGTGTGTCCGTGTCCGCGAACTCCCCCGTATCCCCGGCCCCCACGGCCGAGCAGCCGAAGTCCGGCTCCCGGATACCCGCGTTCCTCAAGCTGCCCTTCTGGGCCCAGATCCTCGGCGGTCTGGTCCTCGGTGTCCTGCTCGGCTGGCTGGCCCGCAGCCAGGACGTGTCCTGGCTCGTCACCACCCTGGACAAGGTCGGAAGCACCTTCATCGGCCTGCTGAAGCTGGCGGTCGCCCCGCTCGTCTTCTTCGCCATCCTGGTGTCGATCACCAACCTGCGTAAGGTCAACAACGCCGCGCGGCTCGCCACGCAGACGCTGATCTGGTTCATGATCACGTCGCTGATCGCGGTCGTCATCGGCCTCGCCATCGGGCTCATCACGAACCCGGGCGCCGGCACCGGCCTGACCCCGAAGGACGGCTCCAAGCCGGAGACCTCGGGATCCTGGCTCGACTTCCTCACCGGGATCATCCCGACGGACGTCGTCACGCCGTTCACCGAGCTCAACGTCCTCCAGATCGTCTTCATGGCCGCCGTCGCCGGTATCGCCGTACTGAAGATCGGCGAGAAGGCGCAGCCCATCCTGGAGCTCAGCGAGTCCGTTCTCGCCCTCCTCCAGAAGGCCCTGTGGTGGGTCATCAAGCTCTCGCCGATCGGCACCATCGGCCTCATCGGCTTCGCCATCGCCGACTACGGCTGGGACCTGATCAGCAAGTACGCGACGTTCACCGCCGACATCTACGTCGGCTGCGCCCTGGTGATGTTCGGCGTCTACCCGCTGCTGCTCTCCACGGTCGCCAAGGTCAACCCGCTCCAGTTCTTCAAGGCCGCCTGGCCCGCGATCCAGCTGGCCTTCGTCTCGCGCTCCTCGGTCGGCACGATGCCGGTCACCCAGAAGGTCACCGAGCGCCTCGGCGTGCCGAAGGAGTACACGTCCTTCGCGGTGCCGTTCGGCTCGACCACGAAGATGGACGGCTGCGCCGCGATCTACCCGGCGATCGCCGCGATCTTCGTCGCGCAGATCTTCGACGTGCAGATGGGCATCAAGGAGTACGTCCTCATCGCCTTCGTGTCGGTCGTCGGCTCGGCCGCCACGGCCGGTCTGACCGGCGCCACGGTCATGCTGACGCTGACCCTCTCCACGCTGGGCCTCCCGATGGAGGGCGTGGGCCTGCTGCTCGCCATCGACCCGATCCTGGACATGATGCGCACCGCCACGAACGTGGCCGGCCAGGTCGCGACGCCGTTGATCGTGGCCGCGCGGGAGAACATCCTCGACCGCGACAAGTACGCGAAGGCCACGTCGTCCCCGCTCGACGGATACGACGACGAGCCCGCCGACGAGCGGCAGCCGGTGCCCGTCGCCGCCTGACGTCCCCCCGCTCGTGACGAGCGTGCCCCGCACCTGGATTCGTTCCGGGTGCGGGGCACGTTTGTTTCCTGGCCGGGTGGTGGCGACCGGGGTCGGGGGGGGGCTGGGGCTACTTCGGGTCGCGGTTGAAGACTGTCTTTGACCAGTGGTAGCCGAGGGTGGAGAGTCCGAGGCACCAGGCGAGGGTGATCCAGCCGTTGTGGCC
>NZ_JBEZVL010000026.1:0-45110 GCF_040636975.1 Streptomyces sp. NPDC032198
ACCCCATCAACTGGACCCACACCCTCCCCCCAACCCACACCACCCCCCACCACCAAACCCTCCCCACCTACCCCTTCCAACACGAACACTTCTGGACCGAGATCGCCGACGGCTCCGGAGACGTCACCGCCGCCGGTCTCGCCCCCGCGGACCACCCGTTGCTCAGGGCGGAGGTCGAACTGCCGGAGTCCGGCGGCACGTTGCTCACCGGTCGGCTGTCGTACAAGAGCAGGCGGTGGCTCGGCGAGCACAAGGTGATGGGCGCGATCCTACTGCCGGGCACCGCCTTCGTGGAGCTGGCGGTCCAGGCCGGGGACCACGTGGGATGCGGGCACCTGGAAGAACTCACCCTGCAGGCCCCCCTGCGGTTCCCCGACCGGGGTGGCGTCCAGCTCCAGGTCGTCGTGGGCGAGCCCGACCCGGACGGCGGCCGGCGTGCCGTGAAGATCTACTCCCGCTGGGAGGAAGCCGGACCCGCCGACAGTTGGTCGCTGCACGCCACGGGAGTGCTCGGCCGTGAGCTGCCCGAACCGGCCTTCACCCTGTCCCAGTGGCCGCCGCAGGACGCGGAGTCCGTGTCGCTGGAAGGCTTCTACGAGGGCGCTGCCGCGGCCGGTGTCGACTACGGGCCCGCCTTCCAGGGGCTGTCCGCCGTCTGGCGCACCGAATCCGACGTATACGCCGAGGTCGAACTGCCCGCCGACCAGCACGGTGAGGCGGCCCGCTTCGGTCTCCACCCCGCTCTCCTGGACGCGGCGATGCAAGCCGCGGGCTTCGGCGCGCTGACGGCCGAGCCGGGCAAGACGTGGATGCCCTTCTCCTGGTCGGGCGTCTCCCTGCACGCCGTGGGCGCCACCGCGCTGCGCGCCCGTATCTCCGGCCTGGAATCCGGGACGGTCCGCGTCGAGCTCGCCGACGGAACCGGTGACCCCGTGGCCACGGTGGAGTCGCTGGTGTCGCGTCAGGTCGACTCCGGGCAGCTCGGCGGCTCCCCCGCCGCCGGTGCGGGCGGGCTGTACGAGATCGTGTGGTCGCCCGTGACCGCCGCCGATGCCGGTACCGCCGCGCCGTGCGCGGTGGTGGGCCGCGGGGCCGGCGCCCTCGCGTCGGCGCTCGGTGCCGCCGGGTGGGCCGCGGAGCCGTTCGAGGACATGGCCGCTCTCGCGGCCCGTACGGACGAGGTGGGTTCGGCACCACTGACGGTGTTCGCGTCGTTCGTGCCCGAGGCGCGTGCGGATGCCGAACACATCGCCAGGGGCGAGGCGTTCGGTCCTGCGGCGGGCCACTGGGCCGCGGTGGTCGCGCTCGACCTGCTGCAGGCCTGGGCCGGGGACGACCGGTTCGCCGGGTCCCGCCTGGTCGCGGTGACGCGCGGATCGGTCACCGCGGGGACGGGCCCTTCGGACCTGGCGGGCTCCGCGGTGTGGGGCATGGTGCGTTCCGCCCAGGCCGAGCACCCCGGCCGTTTCGGCCTGGTCGACCTGGAGGACACCGCCGGGTGGGCCGCCCTGCTCACGGGGGCGCCCATCGCCTCGGAGCCCCAGCTCGCGCTGCGTGACGGCGCGTGGCTCGCCCCCGGACTGCGGCCCGCACGCAACGCCTCCGAGGACGGGACGCCGCGTGCGCTCGACCCCGAGGGGACCGTGCTGGTGACCGGGGCGACCGGCGGTCTCGGTGCCGTCGTGGCCCGGCACCTGGTCGAGACGCACGGCATCACCCGTCTCGTCCTGACGAGCCGCCGGGGCCTGCTGGCGCCCGGTGCGCCGGAGCTGCAGGAGGAGCTGACCGCGCTCGGTGCGGACGTACGCATCGAGGCCTGTGACGTCGCCGACCGTGCGCGCCTTGCCGCGCTGATCGGGGGCATCGACCCGGCACACCCGTTGACCGCGGTGGTGCACTCGGCGGGGGTGATCGACGACTGTGTCCTGGAGGCCATGACGCCGGAGCAGCTCGCGGACGTACTGCGGCCCAAGATGGATGCCGGCTGGCATCTGCACGAGCTGACGAAGGATCTGGACCTCGCGGCGTTCGTCGTGTTCTCCTCGCTGGCCGGCACCCTCGGTGCGGCGGGGCAGGCCAACTACGCCGCCGCGAACGTGTTCCTGGACACCCTCGCCCAGTTCCGGCGGGCGCAGGGCCTGCCGGGTCACTCCCTGGCCTGGGGGCCGTGGGACCAGCGCGACGCGATGCTGGGGCGGATCGGGGAGAACGACCTCGTCCGGATCGCCAGGACCGGCATCGTGCCGCTCGCTCCCGCGGACGGACTCGCCCTGTTCGACGCGGCGCTCTCGGCGACCGGGGCAGCACTCGTCCCCGTCCAGTGGGACTTCCGCAGGCTTCGCGAGCGTGCCGCCGCCGGTGCCGTGCCGCCGGTGCTGCGCACCCTGCAGGGTGTGGCGCCCCGGCGCGCTGCCGCGGCTTCCGCCGCGGGCGGTGACTCGGGGCTGCGCGAGCGGCTGGCCCGGCTGGCCGACGACGACGCCCGTCAGGTGCTGCTCGACCTGGTGCGGACGCAGGTCGCCGCCGTCCTCGGGCACGCGGGGCCGAGCGCGGTGGCGGCGACGGCCGTGTTCAAGGTCCTCGGCTTCGACTCGCTGACGTCGGTGGACCTGCGCAACCGGCTGAGCGCCGCCACCGGCCTGACCCTCCCGGCGACGCTCGTCTTCGACTATCCGACGCCCGAGGTGCTGGCCGGACATCTCGCGGAGCAGCTCCTCGACCTCACGCGCGAGGTGCGGGCCGTGGTGGCCAACACCGGCACGGCCGACGACCCGATCGTGATCGTCGGCATGGCGTGCCGGTACCCCGGGGGCGTCACCGACCCCGAGAGCCTCTGGGACCTGATCGCCGAGGGCAGGGACGGGATCTCCGCGTTCCCCACGGACCGCGGCTGGCCGCAGGACGAGTCGGCCGGGTACGCCCGCAAGGGCGGGTTCGTGTACGAGGCGGGGGACTTCGACCCCGTGTTCTTCGGGATCTCGCCGCGCGAGGCGCTGGCGATGGACCCGCAGCAGCGGCTGCTCCTGGAGACGTCGTGGGAGACCCTGGAGCGGGCCGGCATCGACCCGGCGTCGCTGCGCGGCGAATCCGTCGGCGTGTTCGTCGGCGGTGCCTCGTCCGGCTACGGCCTGGACGCGGACATCGCGCGCGCCGGGGTCGAGGGGCACATGATGACGGGTGTCTCCAGCAGTGTGATGTCGGGCCGTCTGTCGTACGTGTTCGGCTTCGAGGGGCCCGCGGTCACCGTGGACACGGCATGCTCGTCGTCGCTGGTGACGCTGCACCTCGCGGTGCAGGCGCTGCGTTCGGGCGAATGCTCCCTCGCGCTGGCCGGTGGTGTCACGGTGATGGCGAACCCGGCGGTGTTCGAGGAGTTCAGCAAGCAGGACGGCCTGTCCCCGGACGCCCGCTGCAAGCCGTTCGCCGATGCGGCGGACGGCACGGGCTTCTCCGAGGGCGTGGGCATGCTGGCCGTCGAGCGGCTCTCCGACGCACGGCGTGCCGGTCACCGGGTGCTGGCCGTGGTCCGTGGCACCGCCGTCAACTCCGACGGCGCGTCGAACGGCCTGACCGCCCCCAACGGGCCCTCCCAGCAGCGCGTCATCCGCCAGGCTCTGGCCAACGCCGGTCTCCGGCCGTCCGACGTCGACCTCATCGAGGCGCACGGCACCGGCACCAGGCTCGGCGACCCCATCGAGGCGCAGGCACTGATCGCGACGTACGGGCAGGACCGGCCCGACGACCGGCCGCTCCACCTGGGTTCCGTGAAGTCCAACATCGGCCACACCCAGACGGCCGCGGGCGTCGCGGGCATCATCAAGACGGTCCAGGCGATGCGGTACGGCGTACTGCCGCGCACGCTGCACGTGGACGAGCCGACCTCGCACGTCGCGTGGTCGTCCGGCTCCGTCCGGGTGCTGGCCGAGGCCCTGCCCTGGGAGTCGCAGGACAGGGTGCGGCGCGCCGGTGTCTCCTCGTTCGGCGTCAGCGGCACCAACGCCCATGTCGTACTGGAGGAAGCGCCCTCCGAAGCCGTCGCCGCCGAGCCGGCGGAGGGGGCCGCGGTGCCGGCCCTGCCCTGGGTCCTCTCGGCCCGTTCGGCCGCTGCTCTCGCGGCGCAGGCCGACCGCCTGCTGGCCCATGTGGACGCTCACGAGGAGCTGACCGCGGCCGGGGTGGGCCGGTCCCTCGGCACCAACCGCACGGTCTTCGAGCACCGCGCGGTCGTGGTCGGCGGCGACCGCCAGGAGCTGCGCGCGGGCCTTGCCTCGCTGGCGGCGGGCGAGCCCGCCGCGCAGGTGCTGACGGGCACCGCGGGTATCGCGGGCCTCACCGTGTTCGTCTTCCCCGGCCAGGGCTCCCAGTGGCACGGCATGGGCCGCACGATGCTGGAGCAGAGTCCGGCGTTCGCCCGTGCCGTCGCCGCGTGCGACGAGGCGTTCGCCCCGGTGATCGGCTGGTCCGTGACGGAGCTGCTGCGCGGTGAACTGCCCGCGGCGCAGTACCCGCTGGAGCGCATCGACATCGCGCAGCCCGCCCTGTTCACGATGTACGTGTCGCTGGCTGCGGCCTGGCGCGAGCTGGGCGTGGAGCCGGACGCGGTGATCGGGCACAGCCAGGGCGAGGTGTCCGCGGCCGTCGTCGCGGGTGCGCTCACGCTGGAGGAAGGCGCGCGGATCATCGCGCTGCGCAGCCGTGCGCTCCACCGTGACGGGGGCGGCGGTGAGATGGCCTTCGTGGAGCTGCCGTTGGCGCGCGTGGAGGAGCGCATCGCGCCGTACGGCGACCGTCTGGCGATCGCCGCGGTGAACACCTCGCACTCGGTGGCGGTGTCCGGGGACGCGGACGCGGTCATGGAGCTGTTGATGGAGCTGGACGACGAGGACATCTCGTGCGGCCACCTCAAGTCGTCGTGCGCCTCGCACAGCAAGCACATGGATCCGCTCCTGCCGGAGCTCACCGCGCAGCTGGCGGATCTGCGCCCGCAGGACACGCGGGTCGCGTTCTACTCGACGGTGACCGGTGCGCCGGTGGCCGGGCACGAGCTGGACGCCGAGTACTGGAGCCGCAACCTGCGCCGCACCGTGCGGTTCGAGGAGGCCACCCGGGCGCTGCTGGCCGACGGTCACGCGCTGTTCCTGGAGGTCTCCCCGCACCCGGTGCTCATGATGGGCGCCCAGGACATCGTGCAGGAGACGGAGTCGGCGGCGGTCGTGGTGGGTTCGCTGCGCCGCGGCGAAGGCGGCCTCGACCGGTACGTCCTGTCGCTGGCCGAAGCACACGCACACGGCGCCGAGGTGGACTGGACGCCGCTGTTCGGTGCCGCCGAGCGTGCCGAACTGCCCACGTACGCCTTCCAGCGGCAGCGCTACTGGCTGCAGCCGAAGGTGCTCGCGGGCGACGCGGGGTCCGTCGGGCAGGGTGTCCTCGACCATCCGCTGCTGGCCGCCGAGGTGCCTTCGCCGGACTCGGGGGCGCTGGTGCTCACCGGCCGGCTCTCGACGCGGACCCAGCCGTGGCTGGACGAGCACCGGTTGCACGGGAGCGCCGTCCTGCCGGGGGCCGCGTTCGTGGAGCTGGTGGCGCGCGCCGGGGACCAGGTCGGCCTCGGCAGGATCGGGGAACTCGCGCTGCGGGAGCCGCTGGTGCTCCCCGGGGCCGACCTGCCGGGCGGGCGCGACGGCGTCCGGCTGCAGGTGGTCGTCGGCGCGGACACGGCGTCCGGGACCCGTACGGTCGAGGTGTTCTCCCGGGCCGAGGACGCGGCGCCGGAGGACGGCTGGACGCACCACGCGTCGGCGACGCTCGGCGTCTCGTCGGGTGCCCCGGCCTTCGAGCTGGGCACGTGGCCGCCGGTGGACGCGACTCCGGTGGACGTCGACGGACTCTATGAGCGGTCGTCGCCTTCGGTCCTGGAGCACGGTGCCGCGTTCCGGGGCGTACGGGCCGTGTGGCGACGCGGGGACGAGGTGTTCGCCGAGGTCGCGCCGGCCCCCGAACAGCACACGGACACCGACCGGTTCACCCTGCATCCGGCCCTCCTTGACGCCGCGCTGCACGCCACGTGGCTGACCGGCCCGGACGGACTGCCGCGGCTGCAGGAGGCTGTGCGGGGAGTGGAGCTGTACGCCCGCGGGGCCACGGCCCTGCGGGTGCGGATGGTCCCGGCGGACGCGGGCGCCCTGGCCGTGGAGCTCGCCGACACCACGGGCCGTCCGGTCGCCTCGTTCGACGCGGTGACCTCGCGCGAGGTCACCGCCGCCGAGCTCGCGCAGGCCGCGAAGCGGCGCAACGGCTCGCTGCACCGGGTCGACTGGACTCCGGTGGCGGTGGGCGCGACCGCGGGGCACTGGCCGGTGGTGTGCGCGGGACTCGCCCCGTGGGAGGCCGAGTTCGCTGCCGCCGGTCCGGGCGGCGAGGCGTTCGCGGATCTCGACGCGGCGGCGCGGGACGGCGTGGGCACGGTGTTCCTGCCGCTGGCCTCCGACCCGCAGGCCGATCCGACGCGGGAGGCGCGACGGCTGGGCGACGCCGTCCTGTCGGCGGTGCGTTCCTGGCTCGCCCGGCCCGCGTTCGCCTCCGCGCGCCTGGTGTTCGTCACCCGTGGCGCGGTGGACGCGGGCGGGGGCGCCCCCGATCCGGCCACCGCTTCGGTGTGGGGTCTTGTGCGTTCGGCGCAGTCGGAGCACCCGGACCGGTTCGGTCTGCTGGACCTCGACACCGCGTCGGACGGCCGCACTCCGTGGGCGTCGGCCCCGTTCGATATCGAACCTCAACTGGCCCTGCGTAATGGCAGGTTGCTGGCTCCGCGGCTGGCCGCGGTGCACGCCGACGAGGACGGCACCGGCGGCGCCAGGCCGCTCGACCCGGAAGGCACCGTGCTGGTCACGGGCGGCACGGGCACGCTCGGCGCCCTGGTGGCGCGGCACCTCGTCACCGCCCACGGGGTGCGCCACCTCGTGCTGACCGGCCGCCGCGGGCCCGACGCCCCCAACGCCGCCGCCCTGCAGGAGGAGCTTGCCGGGCTCGGCGCGGACACGAGGATCGTGGCCTGTGACACGGCGGACCGCGAAGCCGTGGCGGGCCTGCTGGCCGGCATCGACGGGGCCCACCCGCTGACCGGGGTGGTGCACCTGGCGGGCGTACTGGACGACACCGTCGTGGAGTCCCTGACTCCGGAGCGCCTCGACACGGTGCTGCGGCCCAAGGCCGACGGCGCCTGGCATCTGCACGAACTGACCGCGGGCCTCGGCCTGTCGGCGTTCGTGCTCTTCTCGTCCATGGCAGGACTGCTCGGCGCGGCCGGGCAGGGCAACTACGCGGCGGCGAACGCCTTCCTGGACGCCCTCGCCCAGCGCCGCCGTGACCAGGGGCTGCCCGCGCACTCGCTGGCGTGGGGCTTCTGGGCACAGACCAGTGGGCTCACCGCCGAGCTCGCGGCGACGGACCTGGCGCGGATGGCGCGGGCCGGTGTGGTGCCGCTGTCGTCGGCGGACGGCATGGCGTTGTTCGACGCCGCGCTGACCCGGCCCGAGGGCGTGTTGCTGCCCGCGCACTGGGAGACCCGGCGGCTGCGGGAACACGCCGCGGCGGGGGCCCTGCCGCCGCTGCTGCGCGGCGTCGTCGGCACCTCCGTGCGGCGTACCGCGGCGGTCGCGGGGGCGGGCACGGTGGACGCGGGTCTGCGCGACCGGCTGGTCGCACTGCCCGAGCCCCAGGCGCTGGAGGTCCTGGTCGAACTGGTGCGTTCGCACGCGGTGGCTGTCCTCGGCGCGGCGTCCGCGGCGACGATCGAGGAGGACCGGGCCTTCAAGGAGGTCGGGTTCGACTCGTTGACCGCGGTGGAACTGCGCAACCGGCTCGGCTCGGCGACGGGCCTCGCCCTGCCGTCCAGCCTGGTCTTCGACCATCCGACGCCGACCGTGCTCGCCGCGCACCTGTACGCCGAGGTGACGGGTGCCCGGGACGCGACGGCTCCGGTGCAGGTGCGCGCGGCGGACGACGACGACCCGATCGTCATCGTCGGCATGGCGTGCCGCTACCCGGGCGGCATCACCGACCCGGACGGCCTGTGGGACCTGGTCACGGCGGGGACGGACGCGATCGGCGGACTGCCCGCCGACCGTGGCTGGGACCTCGACGGGCTCTACGACCCGGACCCGGACCACCACGGCACGTCGTACACCCGCGAGGGCGGATTCCTTTACGAGGCGGCCGAGTTCGACGCCGGGTTCTTCGGGATCTCGCCGCGTGAGGCGCTGGCGATGGACCCGCAGCAGCGGCTCCTCCTGGAGACCTCGTGGGAGGTCCTCGAGCATGCGGGGATCGCGCCGGGCTCGCTGCGGGGCAGCCGGACCGGTGTGTTCGTCGGCAACATCAGCCAGGACTACGTGTCCGGTGTCGCGAAGGCTCCGGACGAGGTCCAGGGCCATCTGATGACGGGCAACACCAGCAGTGTCGTCTCGGGCCGGGTGTCCTACTCGCTCGGTCTTGAGGGCCCGGCGGTCACGGTGGACACGGCGTGCTCGTCGTCGCTGGTCGCCCTGCACCTCGCGGCGCAGGCGCTGCGGGCCGGTGAGTGCACGCTCGCGCTGGCCGGCGGCGTGACGGTGATGGCCTCCCCCGCCACCTTCGTCGGGTTCTCCCGGCAGCGCGGCCTGTCGCCGGACGCCCGCTGCAAGGCGTTCGCCGATGCGGCGGACGGCACCGGATTCGCCGAGGGGGTGGGGATGCTGCTCGTGGAGCGGCTCTCCGACGCCCGGCGCAACGGCCACGAGGTGCTTGCCGTGCTGCGCGGTTCGGCGGTCAACCAGGACGGCGCGTCCAACGGCCTGACCGCCCCCAACGGCCCCTCACAGCAGCGCGTGATCCGCCAGGCCCTTGCCAATGCCGGACTCCGGCCGTCCGAGGTGGACGCGGTGGAGGCGCACGGCACGGGCACGAAGCTCGGCGATCCGATCGAGGCGCAGGCCCTGATCGCGACGTACGGGCAGGACCGGCCCGAGGACCGGCCGCTCTACCTGGGTTCCATCAAGTCCAACATCGGCCACTCGCAGGCCGCGGCGGGTGTCGCGGGCGTCATCAAGATGGTCCAGGCGATGCGCCACGGGGTGCTGCCGCGGACCCTCCACGTGGACGAGCCGACGACCGAGGTGAACTGGTCGGCGGGTTCCGTCTCCCTGCTGACCGAGAGCCGGGAGTGGACGGACCCCGGGCGCGCCCGGCGGGCCGCCGTGTCGTCGTTCGGTATCAGCGGCACCAACGCCCATGTCGTCCTGGAGCAGGCGCCGGCGTTCGAACCGGTGCAGGACCGGGAAAGGGCCGAACTCCCTGTGGTGCCGTGGGTGCTCTCCGGGAAAACCGCCAACGCCCTGCACGCCCAAGCCGCACGCCTGGCCGACCACCTCGACAACCACCCCGACACCGACCCCCACACCCTGGGCCACGCCCTGGCCACCACCCGCACCCACTTCGACCACCGCGCCACCCTCACCGGCACCACCACCCACCAACTCCACACCGCACTCCGCACCCTCGCCAACCACCACACCGCCCCCAACATCACCACCGGCCAAACCCACAAAGGCACCCTCGCCTTCATCTTCTCCGGCCAAGGCTCCCAACGCACCGGCATGGGCACCGACCTCTACCACCACTACCCCACCTTCGCCCACGCCTTCGACGAAGCCTGCACCCACCTCGACCCCCACCTCGACCAACCCCTACGCGACACCGTCTTCACCAGCGACACCCTCCACCAAACCGCCTACACCCAACCCGGCCTCTTCGCCTTCCAAACCGCCCTCTACCGCCTCATCGAATCCTGGGGCATCACCCCCGACCACCTCATCGGCCACTCCATCGGCGAAATCACCGCCGCCCACATCGCCGGCATCCTCACCCTCCAAGACGCCGCCACCCTCGTCACCACCCGCGCCCGCCTCATGCAAAACCAACCCCCCGGCGGCCCCATGGCCGCCATCCAAGCCACCGAAGAAGAAATCACCCCCCACCTCAAAAACTTCCCCAACCAACTCTCCATCGCCGCCATCAACAGCCCCACCAGCCTCGTCATCAGCGGCGACGACCACGCCGTCGAAACCCTCACCACCCACTTCGAAGACCAGGGCCGCAAAACCAAATGGCTCAACGTCTCCCACGCCTTCCACTCACCCCACATGGACGGCATGCTCCACCAATTCCACACCACCCTCGAAAAACTCACCTTCCACCCACCCAAAATCAACATCATCTCCAACCTCACCGGCCAACCCGCCACCCACGACATCCAAACCCCCCACTACTGGACCCGCCACGTCCGCGAAACCGTCCGCTTCCACCACGGCATCACCACCCTCCACAACCAAGGCACCACCCGCTACCTCGACCTCGGCCCCGACGGCACCGCCGCCACCATGACCACCAACTCCCTCCCGGACGAGGCCATCACGGCGGTCGCCGCCGTGCGCAAGGACCGTCCCGAGGCGGCGACGCTCGTCCAGGCCGTCGGTTTCCTGCACGCCGATGGCGTGCGGGTCGACTGGGACGCGGTGTTCGGCGGGACCTCCGGCCGTCCTCCTGCCGCCCTTCCCGCGTACGCCTTCCAGCGCGAGCGCTACTGGCTGGCGGCGCCCGGCGCGGGCAGCGGTGACATCGCCTCGGTCGGGCTCACGGCGGCCGAGCACCCTCTGCTCGGTGCTACGGTCGAACTGCCGGACTCCGGCGGGATATTGCTGACCGGGCGCCTGTCACTGCGTACGCATCCCTGGCTCGCCGACCACGCGGTCATGGGGTCGGTGCTCTTCCCGGGCACCGCCTTCGTCGAACTCGCCATCCGTGCGGGTGACGTGACGGGCTGCTCGTTCGTCGAGGAACTCACGCTCCAGGCGCCGCTGATCCTGCCCGAGAGCGGCGGGGCCGACCTGCGGCTCACCGTGGGCGCCCCCGACGAGGACGGCAGGCGCTCCCTGGCCGTGCACTCGCGCACCGACGACGGGGCATGGCTGCAGCACGCGCAGGCGACGCTGGCCGCCGACTCCCCCGAGCGGCACACGGCACCCGACATGGCGGCATGGCCGCCCGCCGGTGCGCAGGCCGTGGACATCGAGGGGTTCTACGAGCACTCGGCCGAGGCCGGGTTCGACTACGGCCCGGTCTTCCGCGGGCTGCGGGCCGTCTGGCGTGACGGCGACGACGTGCTGGCCGAGGTCGCGCTGCCCGACGAACAGCGGGCGGACGCCGAGGCGTTCGGGCTGCACCCGGCGCTGCTCGACGCGGGTCTGCACTCGGTGGGCCTGACCAAGGCCATGGGCGATCAGGCGGTACTGCCCTTCGCCTGGAACGGGGTGACCCTGCATGCCGTCGGTGCCTCGGCACTGCGGCTGCGGCTGACCCCGACCGGCGCGGACGGCACCGTCTCGGTGGACATCGCCGACCCCGAGGGCCGGCCCGTCGCGCACATCGACGAGTTGATCCTCCGGCCGGTCAGCCAGGAGCAGATCGCCGACCGCCGCACGAAGCCGCGTACGGAGTCGCTGTTCCGAGTGGACTGGACGCCCGCGCCGGAGCCGTCCGGATCGGCGCACGACACGTCGTACGTCTTCCTCGGCGACGCGGTGGCCGACGCCGAGTCCTACCCGGACCTGGCCGCCCTGCGGGCGGCGGTCGACAGCGGCGCCCCCGTCCCTGACCTGGTGTTCGCACCGTGCCCGCCGGTGGCGGGCGACGTGCCCACGGCCGTCCGTACCAGCACGAGCCGTGCGCTCGCGCTGGCCCAGGAGTGGCTCGGCGACGAGCGGTTCGAGCCGTCGCAGCTGGTGCTCGTCACGATGCGGGCCGTCGAGACGGAGCCCCCGGTCGGCGTCGCCGATCTGGCCGGGGCCGCGCTGTGGGGGCTGATGCGCTCGGCGCAGTCGGAGAACCCCGGGCGGATCGGGCTGCTCGACCTGGACGGGCACAACCCGCCGCTGGACGCGGTCACCGCCGTCCTGCTTGACGGTGAGCCGCAGGTGGCGGTCCGCGGGGGTGACCTGCTGGTGCCGCGCGTGCTTGCGGCCTCCGCGGGCCGTGAGCCGGACGAGGCCGCGCAGTCGCAGCCGCTGCCCGCGGGCGGCACCGTACTGATCACCGGTGGCACCGGCACGCTCGGCGGTGAGCTGGCCAAGCACCTGTATCTGGAGCGCGGCGCGCGCCGTCTGGTGCTGGCAAGCCGGCGCGGTCCCGACGCCCCCGGCGCGGACCGGCTGCTCGCCGAACTGGTCGAGCTGGGCGCGGACGTGCAGATCGTGGCGTGCGACGCGGCGGACCGCGAGTCCCTCGCGGAGCTGCTCGCCGGGATCGACGCCGACCACCCGCTCAGGGCCGTCGTCCACGTCGCCGGTGTGATCGACGACGGCGTGCTGGCGTCGCTGACCCCGGAGCGGGTGGACACGGTGCTGCGGCCGAAGGTCGACGCGGCGTGGAACCTGCACGAGCTCACCCAGGACATGGACCTCGCGGAGTTCGTGATGTTCTCCTCCGCCGCGGGCGTGGTCGGTTCACCGGGCCAGGGCAACTACGCGGCGGCGAACGCCTTCCTGGACGCGCTGGCCCAGCGGCGGCGGTCGGCCGGACTGCCGGGCCGGTCCCTTGCCTGGGGCGCCTGGGCGCAGGCGAGCGGCATGACCGCGGAGCTGAGCGACACCGACCGTTCCCGGATGGCACGCGGAGGTGTGCTCGCCCTGGAGACCGCAGAGGGCATGGCCCTGTTCGACCGGGCGGGCCGCACCGGGGACGCCCTGCTGCTCCCGATGCGCCTCGACCTCGGGGCGGGTGCGTCCGGTGCGCCGGTGCCGCCGCTGTTTAGGGTCCTGGTGCCCGCCGGGCGGCGCACGGCGGGCACGGGCTCGGCCGGCTTCGGGCCCGCGCTGCTCCAGCGGCTGCTCGTGCTCGAACCCGACGACCAGCGCCAGGCCCTGGTGGACATGGTGTGCGGCGAGGTGGCGGGCGTACTCGGCTACGCGTCGGCAAGCGTGCTGGAGCCGGACACGGCGTTCTCGGAGCTCGGCTTCGACTCGCTGATCTCGGTCGAACTGCGCAACCGGCTGAGCGGGATCACCGGCCTGAAGCTGCCGACCACGCTCGTGTTCGACTATCCGAACCCGAGCGTGCTCGCCCGGCATCTGGGCGAGCAGATCCTGCCCGAGCCCGAGACCGCGGCCGACCGGCTGTTCAAGCAGATCGACGGCCTCGAGTCGCTCCTTGCGGAGCTGGCCCCCGAGCCGGCGGAACTCGACCAGGTGCGCAACCGGCTGCGCGCGGTCCTGACGGCGCAGACCGGCGGCGCGGACGCGTCCGGCGCCGAGGGCATCGAGGACACGCTGCTGTCCTCGTCGGACGACGAGATCTTCCAGTACTTCGACAAGGATCTCGGGATCTGAGCAGCCGCCGACGGCTCTCAACGGCCCCGGAAGCCCCGCGCTTCCGGGGCCGTTCCGTACCCCGCACCTCCTCCGCACTCCCTTCGCCCCCCTTCCCCTCCGACTTCGCACCCCCTTTTCCTCTCCGAACGCGACACCACAACTCAGCGAGGACCAGATGTCCAACGAAGACAAGTTCCGTGCATACCTGGCGCGTGCCGCAGCCGAGTTGAAGCAGGTGCGCGGGAGGCTCCAGCAGGTCGAGGACGCGTCGCACGAGCCGATCGCGATCGTCGGCATGTCCTGCCGTTACCCGGGCGGGGTGACGGACCCGGCCGCGCTGTGGGAGCTGGTGGCCTCCGGCGGGGACGTCATATCGGAGTTCCCCGACGACCGCGGCTGGGACACCGAGGCCCTTTACGACCCGGACCCGGACCGGACCGGCACGTCCTACACCCGCCAGGGTGGATTCCTGTACGACGCGGCCGACTTCGACGCCGGGTTCTTCGGGATCTCGCCGCGCGAGGCGCTGGCGATGGACCCGCAGCAGCGGCTCCTCCTGGAGTCGTCCTGGGAGGCCGTCGAGGCGGCGGGGATCGACCCCGTCTCGCTGCGGGGTTCGCAGACCGGTGTGTTCGCGGGGCTGATGTACCACGACCACGTGGCGCGGCTGCGTGACATCCCGGAGGGCCTGGAGGGGTTCCTCGGCAACGGCAACTCCGGGGCGATCACCTCGGGCCGGGTCGCGTACACCATGGGCCTCGAGGGTCCCGCGGTCACGGTGGACACGGCGTGCTCGTCGTCGCTGGTCGCCCTGCACTGGGCGATCCAGGCGCTGCGGTCGGGCGAGTGCGACTACGCGCTGGCCGGTGGTGTGACGGTGATGGCGACCCCCGCCACCTTCGTCGCGTTCTCCCGGCAGCGCGGGCTGGCCGCCGACGGGCGGTGCAAGCCCTTCGCGGAGGCCGCGGACGGCACCGGCTGGTCCGAGGGCGTGGGCATGCTGCTCGTGGAGCGGCTCTCCGACGCCCGGCGCAACGGCCACCACGTCCTTGCCGTGCTGCGCGGTTCGGCGGTCAACCAGGACGGCGCGTCCAACGGCCTGACCGCCCCCAACGGCCCCTCACAGCAGCGCGTCATCCAGCAGGCCCTGGAGAACGCCCGGCTGACGGCGCCCGACGTCGACGCGGTGGAGGCGCACGGCACGGGCACCAAGCTCGGCGATCCGATCGAGGCCCAGGCCCTGATCGCCACGTACGGGCAGGACCGGCCCGAGGACCGGCCGCTCTATCTGGGTTCCGTGAAGTCCAACCTGGGTCACACGCAGGCCGCGGCGGGTGTCGCGGGCATCATCAAGATGGTCCAGGCGATGCGCCACGGGGTGCTGCCGCAGACCCTCCACGTGGACGAGCCGACCTCGCACGTGGACTGGGCCGCGGGTGAGGTGCGGCTGCTGGAGGCGGCGCGCCCCTGGGAGAGCGACGGCCGGCCGCGCCGCGCGGGCATCTCGTCGTTCGGCGTGAGCGGCACCAACGCGCATGTCGTCCTGGAGGAGGCGCCGGAGCTCGAACCGGCCGGGGTCGTCGACGCAGCGCCGTCCGACGCAGCGCCGTCCGACGAGCCGTCAGCCAGCGAGACGACCGGTGAAGCGTCCGGGGACGCGTCCGCGGAGGCGTCCGAAGAGAGGGCTCCGGTGCCCCTCCCTGTGGTGCCGTGGGTGCTCTCCGGGAAAACCGCCAACGCCCTGCACGCCCAAGCCGCACGCCTGGCCGACCACCTCGACAACCACCCCGACACCGACCCCCACACCCTGGGCCACGCCCTGGCCACCACCCGCACCCACTTCGACCACCGCGCCACCCTCACCGGCACCACCACCCACCAACTCCACACCGCACTCCGCACCCTCGCCAACCACCACACCGCCCCCAACATCACCACCGGCCAAACCCACAAAGGCACCCTCGCCTTCATCTTCTCCGGCCAAGGCTCCCAACGCACCGGCATGGGCACCGACCTCTACCACCACTACCCCACCTTCGCCCACGCCTTCGACGAAGCCTGCACCCACCTCGACCCCCACCTCGACCAACCCCTACGCGACACCGTCTTCACCAGCGACACCCTCCACCAAACCGCCTACACCCAACCCGGCCTCTTCGCCTTCCAAACCGCCCTCTACCGCCTCATCGAATCCTGGGGCATCACCCCCGACCACCTCATCGGCCACTCCATCGGCGAAATCACCGCCGCCCACATCGCCGGCATCCTCACCCTCCAAGACGCCGCCACCCTCGTCACCACCCGCGCCCGCCTCATGCAAAACCAACCCCCCGGCGGCCCCATGGCCGCCATCCAAGCCACCGAAGAAGAAATCACCCCCCACCTCAAAAACTTCCCCAACCAACTCTCCATCGCCGCCATCAACAGCCCCACCAGCCTCGTCATCAGCGGCGACGACCACGCCGTCGAAACCCTCACCACCCACTTCGAAGACCAGGGCCGCAAAACCAAATGGCTCAACGTCTCCCACGCCTTCCACTCACCCCACATGGACGGCATGCTCCACCAATTCCACACCACCCTCGAAAAACTCACCTTCCACCCACCCAAAATCAACATCATCTCCAACCTCACCGGCCAACCCGCCACCCACGACATCCAAACCCCCCACTACTGGACCCGCCACGTCCGCGAAACCGTCCGCTTCCACCACGGCATCACCACCCTCCACAACCAAGGCACCACCCGCTACCTCGACCTCGGCCCCGACGGCACCGCCGCCACCATGACCACCAACTCCCTCCCGGATGACAGCAGTTCGCTCGTCGTGGCGGCAGTCCGCAAGGACCGCCCCGAAGCGGACACGCTCACCCGGGCGGTCGCCTCGCTGCACAACGACGGTGTACGCGTCGACTGGTCCGCCGCGTTCGCAGGCACCGGCACCGTGCCCCTGCCGACGTACGCCTTCCAGCGCGAGCGCTACTGGCTGCCCGCCACCCAGGGCACGACCGGGGCCGACCTCGCGTCGGCGGGCCTGACGACCGCGGGGCACCGCTGGCTGACGGCGGTCGCCACCCTGCCCGGCGAGGAGGGCCATCTGCTCTCCGGGCGGCTCTCGCTGCGCACCCAGCCCTGGCTCGCCGACCACGCGGTGTTCGGGGCGACGCTGGTCCCCGGCACCGGATTCCTGGACATGGCGCTGGCCGCGGCCCGCGTGGTGGGCGCGGCGCGCGTGCACCAACTGGCCCTGGCCAGGCCCCTGATGCTGACCGCGGACTCCGCCATCCGGCTGCAGCTGCGCGTCGAGGCCCCCGACGAGTCGGGCAAGCGGCCCTTCGCCGTGTACAGCCAGCCCGAGGACACCGCGGACCCGGGCGCCTGGACGCTGCACACCACGGGCGACCTCGCGGACGACCCGTCACCGGAGAACCCGGACGCGGGCGACGGGCAGGTCCCCGAGCTGTCCCGGTGGCCGGTCCCCGGGACCGAGCCCGTCGACCTGGGCGGCTTCTACGAGAGCCTGGACGCGCAGGGGTTCACGTACGGAGAAGGTTTCCAGGCCCTCAAGGAGCTGCGGACGGACGGACGCACCGGCTACGGCCGCGTCGTCCTGCCGGAGCAGGGCGGCCCGGTCGACGGCTTCGGCGTGCACCCGGCGCTGCTGGACGGCGCCCTGCACGTGCTGGCCGGAGTCGCGGCACCGGACGGCGCGGCGGACCCGGACACGGTGTTCCTGCCCTCGGCCTGGTCGGACGTGGAGCTGTACGCGACCGGCAGCAACGAACTCCTGGTGCGGGTCGAGATGCTGGAAGGCTCGGGAGACGCTCCCGTGGCCAGTGTGCTCGTGACCGACGCCGAGGGCTCTCCCGTACTGCGGGCGGGCGCCCTGGAGATGCAGCGGGCGACCGCCGCCCAACTGCGCGAGGCCCAGCAGCAGTCGGGCGTGGAGCACCTCTACCGGCTGGAGTTCCAGCAGGTCCGCTTGGCGGAGACCGCGGAACCCGAGCGCGACGGACTGGTGGTGCTCGGCTCCGGCGGTCTGGTCGCCCCGGCCCTCGGCGTCGAGCCGGCCGCTTCGGTCGAGGAGCTCGCCACCCGGGAGGCGCCCCGCCGGATCGTGGTGGACCTGACCTCCCCGGCCACCGGAGCGGCGTCCACCGTCGCCGAATCCGCCGGTGACGTCCTCACCGTGGCCCAACAGCTCCTGTCGGACGGGCGGTTCACCGCGGCGGAGGTCGTCTGGGTGACCCGGGATGCCGTCGCCGCACGTCCCGGGGACCGCGTGGACTCGCTCGGCGACAGCCCGGTCTGGGGCCTCGTCCGCACCGCGCGCGCCGAGCACGACGAGCGCTCCCTGCGCCTGGTCGACCTGGGCACGGGGGCCGTGGATCCCGCCCTGCTGGCCGCCGCGCTCGCGCTGCCCGGTGAGCCCGAGCTGGCACTGCGCGGCTCGACGGCCTACGCCCCGCGCCTGGTGCGGGCCGCGGGACCGGGCAGTGCGCTGACGCCGCCCGGCGGGGACGCGCCCTGGCGGCTGACCGTGCGGGAGAAGGGCCGCCTTGACACCCTCGCCTTCGAGACGACGGACGACGCCGAGCCGCTCGGCGAGCACGAGGTGCGGGTCCGTACCCGGGCCGCCGGGCTCAACTTCCGGGACGTGCTCAACGCGCTCGGCATGGTGCACGCGCCCGAACTGGGCCTGGAGTTCGCGGGCGAGGTCGTCGAGACCGGATCCGGGGTGACCCGGCTGCGGGTCGGGGACCGCGTGATGGGCCTGTCCGTCGGCACGTTCGGCACCGAGGTGCGGGCCGACGCGCGGGTGACGGCGCGCATCCCCGACGCGCTGACGTACACCGAGGCGGCGACGGTGCCGCTGGCCTACCTCACCGCCTACTACGCGCTGGTCGATCTGGGTGGGCTGCGGGCGGGCGAGAAGGTCCTCGTGCACGCGGCAGCAGGCGGCGTCGGCATGGCAGCCGTCCAACTCGCCCAGCACCTGGGCGCCGAGGTCTACGGCACCGCCAGCCCCGGCAAGTGGGACACCCTGCACCGCATGGGCCTGGACGACACCCACATCGCCCACTCCCGCAACACCCACTTCGAGACCAAATGGGCCGACCAGCAACTCGACGTCGTCCTCAACTCCCTGGCCCACGAATTCGTCGACGCCTCCCTGCGCCTCCTCCCCGAAGGCGGCCGCTTCCTGGAAATGGGCAAGACCGACATCCGCGACGCCACCGATGTCGCCACCACCCGCCCCGGCGTCCACTACCAGGCCTTCGACCTGATCGAGAGTGGCCCCGAGCGGATCGCGGAGATGTTCGTCGAGCTCACGCGGCTCTTCGAGGAGGGGGTGCTCACGCCGCTGCCGCTGTCGACGTACGACGTGCGGCACGCGCCCGAAGCGTTCCGGCACATGGGGCAGGGCCGGCACACGGGCAAGATCGTGCTCACCGTCCCCCGCCCCCTGGACCCCCAAGGCACCGTCCTGATCACCGGCGGCACCGGAGAACTCGGCCAACAGGTCGCCCAACGCCTCGTACAAGAACACGGCGCACGCCACCTCCTGCTCACCTCACGCCGAGGACCCAACACCCCCGGAACCACCGAACTGCGCGACCAACTACGCCAGATGGGAGCCGAATCGGTCGACGTCCGCGCCTGCGACATCGCCGACCCCGACCAGACCACCCACCTCCTCACCACCCTGGACCGCCCCCTCACCGCCGTCATCCACCTCGCCGGAATCATCGACGACGGCCTCCTCACCGGCCAGAACCCCCAACGCCTGGCCACCGTCTTCGCACCCAAAGCCACCGGCGCCACCCACCTCCACGAACTCACCAAGAATCTCGACCTCACCACCTTCGTCCTCTTCTCCTCCGCCGCCGGCACACTCGGCTCCCCCGGACAAAGCACCTACGGCGCCGCCAACGCCTACCTCGACGCCCTCGCCGCCCACCGCCGCGCCCACGGACAACCCGCCCTCAGCCTCGCCTGGGGCCTATGGGAACAAAACGGCACCGGCATGACCGCCCACCTCACCGACGCCGACCTCGCCCGCATGCGACGCGGCGGCGCCGCAGCACTCACCACCACCGAAGGCCTCGACCTCCTCGACACCGCACTCACCCGCCCCGAACCACAACTCATCCCCGTGAAGTTCGACGTGGGTCTGCTTCAGCGGGAGGCGGGTGCCGAGATACCCGCTCTCTTCCGGGCCCTGGTGCGCCCGAAGACCAGGCTGCGGCAGGCGGCGCAGTCCACGGCCGGGGGCGCGGCGTCGCTGCGCGACCGGTTGGCGGCCACGCCCGCCGAGGGGCGCGCGGACTTCCTCACGGAGTTCGTACGCCAGGAGGTGTCCTCCGTCCTCGGTGTCACCGGACCGGAGGGCGTCGGCACCGCGCAGGAGCTCAAGGAGCTGGGCATCGACTCGCTGATGGCGGTCGAGCTGCGCAAGCGCCTTGCCGACGCCACCGGTGCGACGCTGCCGTCCGACCTCGCGTTCGCCCACCCGACGCCGCAGGCGATCTCCGAGTTCCTGCTGCCGCAGCTCCTCGACGCCTCTGCCGCGGAGTCCCGGGGCCCGGTGTCCCAGGGCTCGGCGGGCGCCGGTACGGCCGACGACGGAGGGCTGCCCGCACTGGGGCGGGCCGACGGCACGGTCGAGTACCCGGCGACGGAGGGCCAGCGGCGGCTCTGGTTCATGGAGCGCATGCGGCCCGGATCTCCGCAGTACAACACAGTGTTCAAGCAGCAGGCCGCCCGGCCGCTGGACCAGGCGCTGCTGGCGCGCGCCCTGGAGTGGGTGGTGGGACGGCACGAGTCGCTCCGCACCTCGCTGCGGCCCGTCGGCGCCGGACTGGTGCAGGTGGTGCACCCGGAGTGCGCCGTGCCGCTGGTGCGCGAGGACTTCCGCGACGCGGACGACGCAGCGGTCGAGGAGCGCGTACGGCAGGAGGAGCTGCGGCCGCTCGACATGGGCCGCGGTCCGCTGGTGCGGGGCCTGGTGCTCGATCTGCCCGACGGCGGTCAGCTCCTGTGCTTCGTGCTGCACCACTCGATCACCGACGGATGGTCGTCGGGCCTCTTCCTGCACGATCTCTTCGAGGCCTACCACGCCTTCCGGGACGGCCGGGAGCCTCAGCGGCCGGTGGTCGAGCACCAGCTCGGCGACTACGCGCTCTGGGAGGAGCGCTGTGTCCGCGAGGGCCGTTTCGCGCCCGCCCTGGACTTCTTCGAGGGCGAACTGGCCGGTGTGCCGCGGCTGGAGTTCCCGCCCGGCCCGGCCGTCCCGGCTGTTCCGGAGGAGGAGGCGGAGGGCGACGCGGTGTACTTCACGGTGCCCGCGGCGCTGCGCGACGAGCTGGAGCAGCTCGCGTCGGCCTCGTCCGTGACGCCCTACACGGTGCTGCTGAGCGCCTTCGCCGTGCTCCTGAAGCGGTACTGCGACCAGGACGACTTCGCGGTCGGCACGGTGTGGGGCAACCGGCGGGTCGAGGGGACGGCGAACCTCGCCGGCTTCCTCGCGAACACGCTGCCGCTGCGCTGCGACCTGTCGGGCGACCCCACGTTCGGTGAGCTCCTCGGGGGCATGCGCTCCCGGGTGCTCGGGGTGCTCGAGCACCAGAGCACGCCGCTGACGGAGATCGTGCGGGTCGCGGCGGGTGCGCGTACCGGCGAGGAGAACCCCTTCTTCCGTGCGGTGTTCAACTACATCAGCGCGAGCGCGGCCGAACTCGGCGAGGGCGAGGACGCCTGGACCCGTCCGGAGTCCGCGAGCACGCTGGGCAACGTCCGGGGCGCGGCGAAGTTCGAGCTCGGTCTGACGCTGGTCTCCGACGCGTCGGGGCTGCGCGGCGAGCTGGAGTTCCAGTCGCACGTCCTGGACCGCGCGGCGGCGCTGCGCATGGCCAGGAACATGGAGACGCTGCTCGCGTCGATCGTGCGCGAGCCGGCCACGCGCGTCGGTGAGCTGCCGCTGATCTCCGACGAGGAGCTGGCCTGGCTGGCCGAGCGCGGCGGGCTCCTCGACCCGGCGGGCCCGGTGCCGGGCACGGCGCTCGGCCTCATCCTCGACCAGGTGCGGCGCACCCCGGACGCGGTCGCCGTGGTCTGCGACGGCGAGGAGCTGACGTACGGCGAACTGGCCGCGCGGGCCGGGGTGCTCGCCGGGACGCTGCAGGAACTCGGCGTCGGCGCGGACGTGCTCGTCGGCATCCATCTGCCGCGGTCCGCCCAGCTCGTGGTGTCCGTGGTCGCCGTCTGGCTGGCGGGCGGCGCCTATGTGCCGGTCGATCCCGGATACCCGAAGGCGCGTGTCGACCACGTCATCCAGGACAGCGGGCTGCGGGTGCTGATCACCTCGCGGGAGGGCAGCGGCGCACTCGACGGTGCGGCGGCGGACGTGCTCACCTTCGAGGACGTGCCGGCCCCGCGATCCGCGTCGCTGCCGGAGTTCGCGGGCCCCTCGCCCGCCGACCTGTCGCACGTCATCTACACGTCCGGGTCGACCGGCAGGCCCAAGGGCGTGCAGATCGAGCACGCCCAGCTGGCGAACTTCTTCGCCGCGGTCGACGAGCGGGTCGGCGGTGGCCCCGGCGCCACCTGGCTCGCCGTGACCAGCCCGTCGTTCGACATCTCCATGGTCGAGCTGCTGTGGACACTGACCCGCGGCTACCGGGTGGTGATCGCGCGGGGCAGCGTCGGCGAGTGGCCCGAGTACCGCTCGTACCGTCCCACTCATCTGCAGTGCACGCCTTCGCTCGCGCGGATGCTCCTGGCCGACACCGCGGGACGTGAACTCCTGGCCGGACTGGACAGGATGATCGTCGGCGGCGAGGCGCTGGACCGCGCGCTGGCCACGAAGCTCCTCGCGCACTGCGGCGGCGAGGTCACCAACATCTACGGGCCGACCGAGACCACGGTGTGGTCCTCGACCTGGGACGTGCGGCCGGGCGACGTGTCGCTCGGCGACGCGGTGCACAACACGCACCTCTACCTCCTCGACAGGGCGGGGAGGCGGGTCCCGCGAGGGGTCCGCGGCGAGCTGTGGATCGGCGGACTCGGCGTCAGCCGGGGCTACTTGGACCGACCGGAGCTGACCGCCGAGCGCTATCTCCCCGACCCGTTCGCGGCGGGCAACGCGGGCACGACAGGCACGGCAGGCTCGGCAGGCACAGACGCCCGGATGTACCGCACCGGCGATGTGGTGCGCTATCGCGAGGACGGCAGCCTGGAGTTCTGCGGCCGTGCCGACGCGCAGGTGAAACTGCGCGGTCACCGCATCGAGCTGGGTGAGCTCGAGGCGCTCGGCAGCGAGCACCCGGGCGTGGCGGAGTGCGCGGCAGTCGTCCGCGAGGACGTGCCCGGCGACCCCAAGCTGTGCCTGTACTGGACGCCGTCCGCGCAGGGCGCGACGCGGGAGGAGCTGACCGCGCACTTCGCCGGGCAGGTCCCCGCGTTCATGGTGCCCTCGCGTTTCGTCACGATGACGGAGCTTCCGCACACCCCGAACGCCAAGGTGGACCGCGACGCGGTCAAGCGGCTGCCGGAGCCGGGGGCCGCCGACGAGGGTGTGCAGAGCCCCGTGGGCGGTGCCGAGCCGGTGGCGGAACTCGTCGCCGGTGCCTGGGAGTCGGTCCTCGGGATCACGCGCATCGACCGTGACAAGGGGTTCTTCGAGCTGGGTGCCAGCTCGATGTCGGCGCTCAGTGCCCATCAACTGATCTGTGCGGGTCTTGGCCGGGAGTTCCCGCTGTCGTCGGTGTTCCGCTACCCGACGGTGCGCAGGCTCGCCGCCTTCCTCGGCGGTGACACCGAACAGGCCGTGCGCGCGGAACGGGTCGGGACGGGGGCGGACGACGAGGCGATCGCCATCGTCGGCCTCGCCTGCCGGCTGCCGGGCGCCCCCGACGTCGGGACGTTCTGGCACAACCTGCGCAGCGGCACGGACTCCGTCCGGCACTTCACCGAGGCGGAGTTGCGGGAGGCGGGCGTGCCCGAGGCCCTGCTCGCCGATCCCTCGTACGTCAGGGCCAAGGGGTACGTCGAGGACGCGGACCGCTTCGACGCCGCGTTCTTCGGCTACTCGCGCGCCGAGGCGGAGGTGATGGACCCGCAGCACCGGCTGTTCCTGGAGTGCGCCTGGGAGGGTCTCGAGGACGCGGGGATCGTGCCCGCGGGCTTCGACGGCAGGATCGCGGTGTACGGCGGTTCCGGCTTCGGCGGCTACCACCAGGACGACGCCACGGACCTGTCGGCGTTCTACCGCACCATGGTCGGCACCAAGGGCGACTTCCTGGCTCCCCGGGTCTCGCACAAGCTGAACCTGCGCGGCCCCGCACTGAACGTCCAGACGGCCTGCTCGACCGGGCTCGTCGCCACCCACCTCGCGCGGGAGAGCCTGCTGCGCGGCGAGTCGGACGTGGCGCTGGTCGGCGCGGCCTCCCTCTCCGTGCCGCTCAAGCAGGGCTACCCGTACCAGGACGGCATGATCGTCTCTCCGGACGGGGTGTGCCGCGCGTTCGACGAGAACGCCGCGGGCACCGTGTTCAGCGACGGCGTCGGTGTGGTGGTCCTGCGGCGGCTGTCCGACGCGCTCGCCGCCGGTGACACCGTCTACGCGGTGGTGCGCGGCAGCGCGATCAACAACGACGGCTCGGACAAGGTGGGCTTCACCGCGCCGAGCGTGACGGGCCAGGCCCGGGTGATCGCCGCCGCCCAGGCCGCCGCCGGGGTGGAGCCCGGCTCCATCGGCTATGTGGAGGCGCACGGGACGGGCACGGCCCTCGGCGACCCGATCGAGGTGCAGGCCCTCCAGGAGGTCTTCGCGGCCGACGGGCGGACCGGGCCCTGTGCGCTGGGCTCGGTGAAGACCAACATCGGCCACACCGACGCGACGGCCGGTGTCACCGGCCTGATCAAGACGGTCCTCTCGCTGCACCACGCGAAGCTGGTGCCCAGCCTCCACTTCGAGCGGCCGAACCCGGAACTGGGTCTTGACCCGGAGCTGTTCTACGTCAACACGGAGCTGCGGGACTGGGCCGAGGACGGACCGCGCAGGGCGGGTGTGTCGTCGTTCGGTATCGGCGGCACCAACGCCCACGTGGTGCTCGAACAGGCGCCTGCCGGTACGGCACCGGAGCGGCCCGCGGCGGGCGGCGGCACGGAGCTGCCGCTGCTCCTGTCGGGGCGCGACGAGACGGCGCTGCGGGCCCAGGCGGGCCGGTGGGCCGGCTGGCTCGACGGCCGGACCGACGTGGACCCGGCGGACCTCGCGTTCACCGCCGCACTGCGCCGCACCCACTTCGACGCCCGGGCGGCGGTCGTCGCCGGATCGGTGACCGAACTGCGGGACGGCCTGCGCGCGTTGGCCGAGGAACGGACGGACGACCGCGTCGTCCAGGGGCGTCCCGTGGTGGGCGGCCTCGCCGTACTCTTCACCGGGCAGGGCAGCCAGCGTGCCGGGATGGGTCGTGAACTGTACGCGGCACACCCGGTGTTCGCCGCCGCGCTCGACGAGGTGTGCGCCGCTCTCGACGCGCACCTGGACCGTCCGCTGAAGGACGTCATGTTCGACGAGGACGGTGCGGCGCTGGACTCGACGGGCTTCACGCAGCCCGCGCTGTTCGCCTTCGAGGTGGCGCTGTTCCGGCTGCTCGAATCGTGGGGGGTGCGGCCGGACACACTGGCCGGGCACTCCATCGGCGAGTTGACGGCCGCCCATGTGGCCGGGGTGTGGTCACTGCGGGACGCGGCCCTGATCGTGAGCGCCCGGGGCCGGCTGATGCAGGCCCTGCCCGCGGGCGGGGCGATGGCCTCCGTCCGCGCGACGGAGGAGGAGGTGCGTGCCGTCCTGACCGAGGGCGTCGGCATCGCCGCCCTCAACGGCCCCTCCATGTCCGTCGTCTCGGGGACGGAGGAAGCCGTGGAGCGGGTGAGGGCGCACTTCGCGGAGGCGGGCCGCAAGACCCGCAGGCTGCCGGTGAGCCACGCCTTCCACTCGCCGCTGATGGAGCCGATGCTCGCCGAGTTCGGGCGGATCGCGGCGGGCCTGTCCCACCGTGCGCCAACGCTGCCGATCGTCTCGACGCTGACCGGCGCCCCCGTTTCGTACGAGGAGCTGTCCGATCCCGCCTACTGGGTGCGGCACGTGCGGGAGGCGGTGCGCTTCGCGGACGCCGTCACCGCCCTGGAGGAGCAGGGTGCGAGCCGCTTCCTCGAGATCGGTCCCGCCGCCGTCCTTTCGGTGCTGGCCGACGAGTCGCTGACCGCGGGCGCCGTGGCCGTGCCGGCCCTGCGCCGGGGCGTTCCGGAGACGCGGGCGCTCACCGAGGCGGTGGCCCGGCTGCACACGCTGGGCACGCCGATCGCCTGGCAGGACGTGTACGGGGGTGTCGCGGAGGCCGTCGCCGGGCTTCCCGGCTACGCCTTCCAGCGCCGCCGGTACTGGAAGGACGCCCCGAAGAAGGCCGATCCCGTGGCCGCCGCGCCGGACAAGGCGTTCTGGGACGTGGTGAGCGGCGGTCTGCCGGGGAACCTCGCCGACCTGCTCGAACTGCCGGAGCAACTGCGCGCCGGTATGGCCGAGTTGCTGCCTCACCTGGCCGGCTGGCGGGCAAAGCAGGAGCTGCCGGGCACGGTCGCCGACTGGCTGTACGAGGAGACGTGGCAGTCGGCGGACGCGGCCGGGTCCGCGGTCCTCGACGGGGCCTGGGCCGTGCTCGCCCCCGAGGCCGGGGCCGTGGCGGCGCACGAGGTGGCGTCGGTGCTCGAACGGGCCGGTGCGCGGGTCCATCCGGTGACCCTGCCGGCCGGCCGCGAGGAGATCGGGGCGGCCCTCGCCGCCCTGCCCGCGGAGCTGAGCGGCGTGCTCACCCTGAGCCCGCTGGACGAGGAGAACGGCCCCGCGTCCCTGCCCGCCGGGTTCTTCCAGACGCTCGCCGTCGTGCAGGCGCTCGGCCGCAGCCACCCGCTGGTGCCGGTCCGGGCGCTGACCAGGGGGGCCGTCGCCGTGGACGGCGCCGAACTCCCGCAGTACCGACAGGCATTGGTGTGCGGCCTGGGCCGTGTGCTGGCCCTGGAGGAGCCGCACCGCTGGGGCGGCCTGGTCGATCTGCCGCAGGCGCTGCCCGAGACGTGGGCGGACCAGCTCGTGCGTACGCTGACCGCGGCCGACCACGAGGACCATGTGGCGCTGCGGCCCGGCGGGAGGCTCGTACGGCGGCTGCGCCGTGCGCGGCCGAACGTCGCGCGGGAGACCTGGTCGATGAGCGGCACCGCCCTGATCACCGGCGGGACCGGTGCCCTTGGCCGGCGGCTGGCCCGCTGGCTGGCCGGCCGGGGCGCCGAACGGATCGTGCTCGCCGCGCGGAACACCGAACCCACCCCGGAGACAGCGGAGTTGACGGCGGAACTGGCCGCCGCGGGAGTGCCGGTCGAGCTGCGCACATGCGACGTGTCGGACGCCCGGCAGACCGATGAGCTGGTGGCGTACGCGGACACCGGCGACCGGCCGCTGACCGTGGTGGCCCACCTGGCGGGCATGGCCCGGGTCGCAGCCGTCGCCGAGCTCCGCGAGGAGGACGCCGCCGAGGAGTTCGCGGCGAAGGTGACCGGCGCCTGGAACCTGCACGACGCCCTGTCGCAGCGTTCACTCACGGCCTTCCTGCTGTACGGCAGCGGTGCGAGCCTGTGGGGCGCGGGCGGGCAGGGGGCGTACGGCGCGGCGAACACCGCGCTCGACGGCCTCGCCAGGTACCGCAGGGCCAAGGGGCTGCCCGCCACCGTGCTGCACTGGGGCGGCTGGTCGGGCGGCGGCATGCTGACCGAGGGTGCCGACGAGCAGCTGCGGGCCCGCGGACTGCGCGCGATCTCCCCGGAGGGCGCGCTGCACGGGCTCGAACTCGCCCTGCGGTCCGACTCCGTGGCGCTGGGTGTCGCCGACATCGACTGGGCCCGGTTCGCACCGGCCTTCGCGATGGCCCGGCCGCGTCCGCTGCTGCGGGGGGTCGAAGAGGCGCGTACGGCGATGGCCGACGACGCGGATGAGCCGTCGGCCGGGGCAGGGGACGAGCTGCGTGCCCGCCTCTCGTCGGCCGCCGAGCACGACCGTGCCGGTCTGGCCACGGATCTCGTACGGGCCGAGGTGGCCGGTGTGCTGGGGCTCGGGCACGCCGAGGTGCCGGCCGGGCAGCCGCTGCAGCAGCTCGGCATGGACTCGCTGATGGCGGTGACCCTGCGCGAGCGCCTCACGCGTGCCACCGGGCTCGTCCTGGCCAAGGACGTGGTCTTCCGGCACCCGACCACCGAGGCCCTGGCGGCCCACGTCCTCGCCACGCTGGCGCCGGACAACACGGCGGCCGCCGTACCGGCCACGGCTCAGAGCCCCTGGCTGCGGGTGCTCAAGCCCGCGGCCCGGCCCCGCGCGCGCATCGTGGCGGTATCCGGAATGGGCGGCACCACAGGCGCCCACGTACCGCTGATCCCTTACGTGCCGGAAGGCGTCGAGCTGCTGGGGATCGCGCTGCCCGGCCGTGAGAGCCGGGCCGACGAGGCGCCGTTGACCACCATGGACCCGCTGGTCGACGCGGTGTTCGAGGCCCTGTCGGAGCGGCCGGGCGTGCCGACCGTCCTGTACGGGCACAGCCAGGGCTCCTGGGTGGTCTGGGAGCTGGCGCACCGTCTGCAGGGCCTGGCGGACGCGCCGGAGCTGGCACTCGTCGTGGCCTGCGGGCTGCCGCCGCTCGAGCCGAACCCGATCACCGAGCGGATGAGCACGGTCTCCGAACTGTGGGACACCGCGGGGCCCGACGAGCTCGCCGAGGTCTTCCGCGATCTGCTGCCCGACCGGGTGGTGGACAACAAGGAGATCTTCGCGGACTACGTCACCGCGCTGCGCGCCGACGTGACGCTCGCGCAGAACTACCTCGAGGTCCTGCCCGCGGTCGCCCGGGACCCGCTGAGCATTCCGGTCGTCGCCGTGTCGGCGAACGGGGACCCGCTCATGCCGGGCGCCGTGATGGAGGCGTGGGGAACGCTGACGAACGGAGCCTTCGTCAGCCGCGCGATCGAGGGCACGCACGCCGCCCCCATAGAGAACCCGGCGGCGCTCGCCGCGCGGCTCCTCGATGCCATGCCGGAAAGCACCACGGACCGGATCTAGGGCCGGTATCGAACCGATGGAGAACCGATGGAGGAAGACATGACCGAGACAGAGCGCGCCCTTGCGCGCCCGACGTACGAGATCCGGGGCGCGGGAGCACCGGTACTGCTGCTCACGCCGGCCCCGACCGGGCTGCCGGACGAGCCGGATCCCGCCGGGATCCTGCCGCCCGGCTTCCAGGCGATCGTTCCCCACCCGCGGCACACGGGGCACGGTGCCGCACCCCTGGAGCCGTTCTCCTACGAGATTGCCGCGGCCGACCAGTTGGCGGTCCTGGACGAGCTCGACGTGCGGCAGACACAGGTGGTGGCGGTGGGAACGGCCTGCGCCCAGGCGTGGCGGCTGGTCCAGGAGGCCCCGGAGCGGGTGCGGTCCGTGGTCTGTGTGGAGCCCGCCGGTCTCGCGGACTCCACGGGGCACGGCGCGTTCCACCCGGCGTTCGACGAGGCGATGCGCGTGGCCCGTGCGTCGGGGATCGCCGGGGTGCTCGCCCTGGCCGAGCGGGACGGCGACTTCGCACGGAACCCGGGCGCGGGGCCGTTCGCGCGGACCCTGCACGACCGGGTCGAGTCCCGCGCTGAGCTGATTCGACTGAGCGTCGAGCGCTACGTGGTGCTCTTGGGCCGGTTCCGGGACGGGCTGTGGCCCACCGGATCTCCGTACTTCAGCGTCCCGGAGGAGTGGATGAGGCGGTTCCCCGTATCCCTGGCGGTGGTGTCCGGCAGCGACCGGCCGCTGCCCGGCGGGTTCGCCGAGCGGCTGTGCAGGGACGTGCCGGGCGCCCGCCTCTCCGGGCCCGGCACCGCGCAGGTGGCGGCCTTCCTGACCGAGCACTCCGCAAGCCCCGTGCACGCCGCGAGCTGAGAAGAGGGAACCGATGCTGAGCCTCGACACCATCGACATCACCGACGAGCAGTCGTACGCAGAGAACGGCTACCCGTGGCGGGAGTGGGACTTCCTGCGCCGGGAGGCCCCGGTCTTCTGGTACCGGCGGCCCGGGTTCGAGCCGTTCTGGGCCCTGACCAAGCACGAGGACATGGCGTGGGTGTCACGCAGCCCCGAGATCTTCTCCAGCGCACAGCGCGTCTCGGTCAACTCCCTCGACATCGCCGACATGTTCGCCAAGGACCGCGAGCAGCGGGCCGCGCTGCTCGGCCACGACCCGGCCGAGGCCCAGTCGCTGACCTGGATGGATCCGCCGCTGCACCATCAGATACGGCAGATCATGAGTCCGGCGTTCATGCCGAAGGCGATGGCCGCGCTGGAGGACCGGTTCTCGACCGAGGCCGACGCGCTCGTGGAGGAGTTCCTGGAGCTCGTCGACGAGCGCGGCTCCGCGGACGTCGCCAACCAGCTGGCGGCGAAGCTCCCGGTGGCCGCGATCTGCGAGCTGCTCGGCGTGCCCGTCGAGGACCGCGAGAAGCTCTATCTCTGGACCGTCGGCACGATGAGCGGCTCCGACGAGGCGAGCGTGCAGGACACGTTCATGAGCAACGTCGGCGAGATCATGGGTTACCTGACGGGCCTGGTGCAGCAGCGCATGGCCGACGGGGGCAGTGGCGGCACCGACGTGGTGAGCAGGCTCGCCGCGGCGGTCGTGGAGGACCGCAAGCTGCCGTTCTCCAACCTCCTCAACCAGACCTCGGAGCTCCTTTTCGCCGGCAACGGCACCACCCGCAACGTCATCGCGGGCGGTATCCGGGCACTGCTCGAACACCCCGATGAGCTGCGCAAGCTCCGCGAGGACCCCGGTCTGCTCGACGCGGCGGTGGAGGAGATCCTGCGCTGGACGTCGGTGGCCGTGCACATGGCGCGCACCTGCGTCCAGGACACGGAGATCCGGGGGCAGCGGATCAGGGCCGGCGAGACGGTGGCGATGTTCTTCCCCTCGGCCAACCGCGACGAGGACGTGTTCGAGGACCCGTACCGCTTCGACATCACCAGGCCGCGCAGGACGCACTTCGCGTTCGGTGCCCTCGGCGCGCACTTCTGCCTGGGCTCCAACCTGGCGAAGGCGCAGTTGCGCGCGATGATCCGCGCGGTCGTCCCGGTGCTTTCGGCACTGGAGCTCGACGGCGAACCGGACCTGGTCGCCCCGTACTTCGTGATGGCGGAGTACCGCAGGCTCCGTGTCCGACGCGCGGGCCGCTGACAACCGGAACGGAGTCTGGCCGTGACCACCGAAGGAAGGCACATGGGCGTGAACACGACGGACGCGGCAGGCGCGGCCGGGGCCGCGGACCTCTCGGAGTTCCTGCGCCGCGAGGTCGCCGAGCTGCTCGGGACGGGGCCGCAGGCGGTTGCCCCCACCGTGGCGCTGCGCGACCTCGGCGTCGACTCGCTCGGTGTGACACGGCTGGCCGCCGCCCTTTCGGGGCGGCTGGGCCGCCCGGTGCCTGCCTGGGTGCTGTGGCAGCACCCGACGGTCGCGGAGCTGGCCGCGTTCCTCGCCGGGGAGGGCGTGGCCACGGCCGCCGCGGGGTCCGTGCGCCGCGGCACGGACGCCGATGAGCCCATCGCGGTGGTCGGTCTCGGCTGCCGGCTGCCGGGCGGCATCAGCACGCCCGAGGCCCTCTGGCAGGCCCTGCTGGCCGGCACCGACGCCGTCGGCGACGTGCCGCAGGACCGCTGGGACGCCGCGGAGTGGGTGGACGAGGACCCGAAGGCGCCGGGCAGGACGACCACCCGCAAGGGCGGCTTCCTGGACGACGTGGCCGGGTTCGACGCCGCGTTCTTCCGGATCTCGCCCGCCGAGGCCGCCCGGATGGACCCGCAGCAGCGGATCGCCCTGGAGGTCGCCTGGTCGGCGCTGGAGGACGCCCGGGTGGTCCCCGGTGAGCTGGCCGGCAGCCGTACGGGAGTGTTCCTGGGCACGATGTGGCAGGAGTACCACCTGGCGACGGGCGCCGACGCGGAGGCGATCGGCTCGCACTCCGCCGTCGGCTGGGACACGTCGATCGTGCCCGCGCGGATCGCCTACGCGCTGGGGCTGCGGGGCCCGGCCATGTCGGTGGGCACGGCGTGCAGTTCGTCGCTGGCCGCCGTGCACCTGGCCGCGAACAGCCTGCGCCTCGGCGAGTCGGACCTGGCCCTGGCGGGCGGCGTCAGCCTGATGCTGCACCCGCACACCACGGTGGCCATGACGAAGTTCGGCGGGATGAACCCGGACGGCCAGTGCCGCGCCTTCGACGCGGGCGCCGCCGGCTACGTCCGGGGGGAGGGCTGCGGTGTGGTGGTGCTGCGCCGGCTCTCGGACGCGCTGCGCGACGGGGACCGTGTCTACGCGGTGCTGCGCGGCAGCGCCGCCAACAACGACGGCGCCTCCAACGGCCTGACGGCGCCCAACCCGGCGGCCCAGGCCGACGTGCTGCGGGACGCCTGGCGGGCGGCGGGCGTCGCGCCCCATCAGGTCGCGTACGTGGAGGCGCACGGCACCGGCACGCCGCTCGGCGACCCGATCGAGGCCGCCGCGCTGGGCGAGGTGTTCGCACCGGGACGCACTGAGCCGCTCCTTCTCGGCTCGGCGAAGACGAACTTCGGTCACCTGGAGCCGGCGGCGGGCGCGCTCGGCCTGCTCAAGACGGCGCTTTCGCTGTACCACGGAGAGCTGCCCGCAAGCCTGCACTTCGAACGGCCGAGCCCCGGGATCGACTTCGCGGGCGGGCGCCTTGAGGTCGTCGCCGGCCGGCGCGGCTGGCCCGACGGCCCCCGGCACGCGGGGGTGAGCGGCTTCGGATTCGGCGGCACCAATGTGCACCTGGCCCTGTCCGAGGCTCCGCACCGGCAGCGCAGGCTGGTCGCGCTCGCCGCGCGGAGCGAGGCCGAACTGGCGGACGGGGTGGAGGAGTTCCTGCGGGAGCGTGGCGGCGCACGGTGGCCGGTGACCACCGCGGGCGCGGGGGCGTACCGGGTGTTCGCCGCGGCGGACGGTGCCGGGGAACTGGCGGACGCGCTGCGTGCGGGTCTGCCGAGCGCTGCCGCGCCGGGTGCCGCGAGGCCGGACGACGCCGTACCGGAAGCTCCGGAAGCCCGGCCCGCGGTCGCTTTCTGCTTCTCCGGGCACGGCTCCCAGTGGCTCGGCATGGGCCGCGACCTGCTGGCCGAGCCGGTCTTCCGGGCCGCGCTCGACGAGGCCGATGCCGCGGTCGGCGCGGTCACCGGGTGGTCGGTGCTCGACGAACTGGTGTCGGGCCGGGGCCCGTTGGAGCGCACCGAGGTGATCCAGCCGGTCCTGTTCTCGCTCCAGGTCGCGCTCGCCCGCACCCTGGAGGCGTGGGGCGTGGTGCCCGACGTGGTGTTCGGTCAGAGCGTCGGCGAGGTCGCCGCGGCCGTCGTGTCCGGGGCGCTGTCCCTGGACCAGGGCGCGCATGTGATCGGCGTCTGGTCGCGGCTGGTGGCCGAACGGGCGGTCGGGCTCGGGACGGTCCTCGTCTGCGAGCTGGACCCCGAGGAGGCCGCTGCCCGCACGGCGGGCCGGGTCACGGTGGCGGGTGTCCTCTCCCCCGGCCAGGTCTGCCTCTCGGGGGCCGCCGCCGCTGTCGAGGAGGTGGAGCGTGAGCTCTCCGAGGCAGGCGTACGCACCCACCGGGTCGCGATCGACTACCCGTCCCACAGTGTCGAACTGGAGCCACTGCAGGCGGAGTTGGTCAGCAGGCTCGGCGAGCTGCGGCCCGCCGAGGCCACCGTGCCGTTCCTGTCGAGCGTCACCGGCGCCCCGGTGCCGGGCACCGCTCTGGACGCGCAGTACTGGGCGTCGAACATGGCACGCCCGATGCTGCTGCACGACGCCGTGACCCAGCTGGACACCGACCGGGCGCTGCGGGTCGTCGAAGTCTCCCCGCACCCCGTGCTGACCCGGTCCCTGGAGCGCTCCCTCGCCGGCGCCGGGGCACGCGACGCCCGGGTCCTTGCGACCTGCCGCCGCGACCGCCCCGCCCGGCAGAGCCTGGAGGAGCTCGTCGGCGCGCTGTGGCGCGACGGCGTGCCGGTGCACTGGGCGGCCCTGGGCGACACGTCCCACGACCCGGCCGGGCCGTGGCCCTGGCCGCTCTCGGCCAGGACCGGAGCGGGGGTGCGGGCGCAGGCCGCGGCACTGCACGCGCATCTCGTGGCCCGTCCCGAACTGTCACCGGCCGACGTCGGCCACTCGCTGGCCACCACCCGTACCGTCTTCGAGCACCGCGCCGCCGTCGTGGCCGATGGGCGCGACACCCTGCTCGCGGGCCTGGCCGCTCTCGCGTCGGGGGCCGAGGCCGCCGGTGTGGTCACCGCCTCGGGCCCCGCGGAGCAGGGCGCCACGGAGGCCGGGCCGGTCCTCGTCTTCCCCGGCCAGGGCTCCCAGTGGGCCGGCATGGCGCGTGAACTCCGCGACACCTCACCGGTGTTCGCCGCGGCCTACGCCGCGTGCGCGCGGGCCCTCGAGCCCTTCGTCGACTGGGATCCCGCCGAGGCGGTCGACGACGCGGAGGCCCTGGAGCGCGTCGACGTGGTGCAGCCCGTGCTGTGGGCCGTGATGGTCTCGCTCGCCGAGCTGTGGCGCGCCCATGGGGTGCGCCCGGCCGTCGTGGTGGGCCATTCGCAGGGCGAGATCGCGGCGGCCTGCGTGAGCGGCGGGCTGTCCCTGGAGGACGGCGCCCGGGTGGTCGCGCTGCGCAGTCAGGCGATCGCCCGCTCGCTTGCCGGACTCGGCGGCATGGTCTCGGTGGCGCTGCCCCGTCAGGAGGCGGAGCTGCTCGCCGCGCGGTGGGACGGCCGCGTCTCGGTGGCCGTCGTCAACGGGCCCGGTCTCACCGTGGTCTCCGGCGCGCCGGACGCGCTGGACGAGCTGATGGAGACCTGCGCGCGACGCGGCGTACGGGCCAAGCGCATCGCGGTCGACTACGCCTCCCACTCGGCGCAGGTCGACACGATCCGCGACGAGCTGCTGGAGGCCCTCGCACCGATCCGGCCGCGCACCGGCGACACCGTCTTCTTCTCCACGGTCACCGGCGCGCCCCTCGACACGGCGCTCCTCGACGCCGAGTACTGGTTCCGCAACCTGCGCTCGACGGTGGAGTTCCGTACCGCGGTCGAGGAACTGGCCGCGCGGGGGCACCGGCTGTTCGTCGAGGCCAGCCCTCATCCCGTACTGACCCCAGGCATCGAGGAGACCGTCGGCGACCGCGGGGTGAGCGCGCTCGGCAGCCTGCGCCGCGACAACGGCGGTCCCGCCCGCTTCCTCACCTCGCTGGCCGAGGCCTTCGCGCGCGGCGCCCGGGTCGACTGGACCCCGGCGTTCCCGGGGGCACGGACGGCGGACCTGCCCCCGTACGCCTTCCAGCACCGGCGCTACTGGCTCGACCCGGTGGGCGGCACACGGGACGCACGGCCCGGCTCGGCGGACGACGCCGAGTTCTGGACGGCCGTGCGGCGCGGCGACCTGGACGCCCTCACGTCCGCCCTTGACGCCGACGGCACGACCCCGCTGGCCGAGCTGCTCCCGGCGCTCGCCGGATGGCACCGGCGGCAGCGCGGCGCGTCCGAAGTGCGCGACTGGCGCTACGAGATCACCTGGAAGACCCCGAAGGGCGGGGCCGATCCGGTCGGCCCCGCACCCATGGGCCCGTGGCTGGCCCTCGTACCCAGCGAGGAGCATCCGTTCGCCGCGGCGGCCCTGAGCGGGCTGACCGCCGCCGGGCTCGACCTGGTGCCGGTCGTCTGCGGGTACGGCGAGGACCGTGCGCCGCTGGCCGAGAAGCTCACCCGGGCAGCGGCCGGGCGGGCCGTCGGCGGGGTGCTCTCGCTCCTCGCACCGGACGGTTCGGCACCGGACGGTTCGGCACCGGACGGTGCGGCACCCGCCGCCGGCGCGGAAGCCCCGGCCGGATACCTGGGCACGCTGCGGGCCGTCCAGGCGCTGGGCGACGCGGGCATCGGCGCGCCGTTGTGGTGCGTGACCCGCGCGGCGGTACGGGCCGGGTCCGCCGACCGCTCGGTCGACCCTGCCCAGCGCATGGTGTGGGGGCTCGGCCGGGTGGCCGCGCTCGAACACTCGGACCGCTGGGGCGGCCTGGTGGACCTGCCGGCCGACGAGGACGCACAGCAGTGGCGGCGCCTTGCCGCCCGGCTCGGCGCGCCGGGCGGCGAGGACCAGCTCGCCGTGCGCGCCGACGGCGTCCGGGTCCGCCGCCTGGTGCGGTCCGGCGCCGCGCCCGCCACCGCCTGGCGGCCGCACAGCACCGTGCTCCTCACCGGCGGCACCGGCGCGCTCGGCGTCCGGCTCGCCCGCTGGCTGGCCGCGCGCGGCGCACAGCGGCTGGTGCTGACCAGCCGCCGGGGCGCCGACGCCCCCGGCGCACAGGAACTCGGGGCCGAACTGCGCGCCCTGGGCACCGAGGTGGTCTTCGAGTCCTGCGACGTCGCGGACCGTGAGCAGCTGCGCGGCGTCCTGGAACGCATCCCCGCGGCCGTACCGCTGACGGCGGTCCTGCACACGGCGGCCGTCCTGGACGACGCTGTCGTGGCCGCGCTCGACGCCGACCAGGTGGAACGCGTACTGCGGGCCAAGGTCCGGGGCGCGGTCAACCTGCACGAGCTGACACAGGATCAGAACCTGTCGGCGTTCGTGCTGTTCTCCTCCTACGGGGCCACCGTCGGCATCCCCGGTCAGGGCAACTACGCACCGGCCAACGCCTTCCTGGACGCGCTCGCCGAACGGCGCCGGCTGGCGGGGCTGCCCGCGACGGCGGTCTCCTGGGGCGCCTGGGGCGGTGGCGGCATGGCCCGGACCACCGTCAAGGGTGTCCTGGAGCGGCACGGGGTGCCCGAGATGGACCCGGAGCTCGCACTCCTCGCGCTGCAGCAGGCCATCGACTCGGGCAGGCCCTGCCAGACCGTCGCCGACGTGCGCTGGCAGCGCTTCCTGACCGCGTTCACCGCAGCACGCCCGGCCCCGCTGCTCGCCGACCTGCCCGACGTACGCGACATCACTGCCGCCGCGGGGCCGTCGGAGACACCCGAAGCCTCCGCTCCCGACCTGCGCCGGCGACTGACAGAGCTGCCGGCCGGGCAGCGGGAGCGGGCCCTGCTCGACGTCGTGTGCGCGCACACCTCGGCCGTCCTCGGCTTCGGTCCCGACGAACCGCTGGATCCCGCACGGGCGTTCAAGGAGATCGGCTTCGACTCCGTGACCGGGGTGGAGCTGCGCAACCGGCTGGGCAGGGAGACCGGGCTGCGGCTGCCCGCCACGCTCGTCTTCGAGTTCCCGACGCCCACCGCGCTGGCCGCCGAGCTGCTCGCCGAACTCGCACTCGGGGCCGACGGCTCCACCGGCTCCGATGGTTCCGACGGCACGGGACTCACTGCTCTGGAGGGCGCCGCCGACGCCCTCGGCGCGGCCGGTCTTTCCGGGGCGGAGGCCGAGCGGCTGACCCTCGTGGTGCGGCGGCTCGAAGACCTCCTGGCCCGCGCCGACGGTCCGCCGGAAACGGGCCCGGAAGACGGGCAGGACACCCTCGGCGACGTGTCCGACGACGAGTTGTTCCAGTTCATCGACCAGAGGCTCGGACTCTCCCATGGCGAATGAAGACAAGCTGCGCGAGTACCTCAAGCGCGTCACCGGCGAGCTGAACGCGGCCCAGGAGCGGCTGCGGCAGGTGGCGGACAAGGAACGTGAGCCGATCGCCGTGGTGGCGATGAGCTGCCGGTTCCCCGGCGGTGTCACCACCCCGGGGGACTTCTGGCAGGTCCTTGCCGACGGCCGTGAGACCCTCGGCGCCTTCCCCGAGGGACGGGGCTGGAACCTGCCCGGACTGTACGACCCGGACCCGGAGACCCCGGGGACCGTGTACACGGACGCGGGCGGTTTCATCGAGGGCGCCGAGGAGTTCGACGCGGGCTTCTTCGGGATCTCGCCGCGCGAGGCGCTGGCGATGGACCCGCAGCAGCGGCTGCTCCTCGAGGGCGCCTGGGAGGCGTTCGAGCGCGCGGGCATCACTCCCACGGCGGCCAAGGACCGCGTCACCGGCGTGTACGTCGGGACGAACGGCCAGGACTACGGCTCCCTGATCACCGGGCACGGAACCGAGGGCCACGCCCTGACCGGCGGCGCGGCCAGCGTCCTCTCGGGCCGGATCTCGTACGCGCTCGGCCTGGAGGGCCCGGCCGTCACCGTCGACACCGCCTGCTCGTCGTCGCTGGTCACCCTGCACCTGGCGGTCCAGGCGCTGCGCCGCGGCGAGTGCTCGCTGGCCCTGGCGGGCGGGGCCACCGTGATGGCCACCCCGCAGCTCCTGATCGAGTTCAGCAGGCAGCGCGGGCTCTCCCCCGACGGCCGGTGCCGTGCCTTCGCCGAGGACGCGGACGGCACGGGCTTCGCCGAGGGCAGCGGTGTCCTGCTCCTGGAACGGCTTTCCGACGCGCGCCGCAACGGGCACCCGGTGCTCGCCGTGGTGCGCGGCAGCGCGATCAACCAGGACGGCGCGAGCAACGGCCTCACCGCGCCGAACGGCCTGGCCCAGCAGCGGGTCATCCGCGCCGCCCTGGCGGACGCGGGTCTTTCGCCCGCCGACGTCGACGTGGTCGAGGCGCACGGCACGGGGACCCGCCTCGGCGACCCCATCGAGGCCCGCGCACTGCTCGCCACCTACGGCAGGGCCCACCGGGACGGACAGCCGCTGTGGCTCGGCGGCGTGAAGTCCAACATCGGGCACACCCAGGCCGCCGCGGGCGTCGCAGGGGTGATCAAGATGGTGCAGGCGATGCGCCACGAGGAGCTGCCGCGCACCCTGCACGCGGCCACGCCGACCTCGCACGTCGACTGGGCGCAGGGCGGTGTCCGCCTCCTTGCCGAGCCGGTGTCCTGGCCCGCCGGGGAGCGGGTGCGCCGGGCCGGTGTCTCCTCGTTCGGCATCAGCGGCACCAACGCGCACGTGATTCTGGAGGAGGCCGGGGAGGAGGCGCGGGAGGGGGCCGGGGAGCCGGTTCCCGCTGTGCCCAAGGGCGCCACGTCGGAGAGCGCCACGTCGGAGCCCGCCGCGCATGCGGTGGTGCCGTGGCTGCTGTCCGCACGCGACGAGGGCGCGCTGCGCGCCCAGGCCGGCCGGCTGTACGAGGCGCTGGCCGCGGACCCGGCCGCCGGTGCCCTCGACGTGGCCCACGCGCTCGCCACCACCCGTGGCACCTTCGAGCACCGGGCTGCGGTGTACGGCTCGGGACGCGAGGAACTCCTCGCCGGGCTGCGGGCGCTGGCCGACGGCACGCCGTCGGCGGGCACGGTGTCCGGGACGGCGCTCGGCGGCCGGACCGCGCTGGTCTTCCCCGGTCAGGGCACCCAGCGTGCGGGCATGGGCAAAGAGCTGTACCGGACGCACCCGGTCTTCGCCACGGCCTTCGACGAGGTGTGCGCGCTGCTCGATCCGCTGCTCGAACGCCCGCTTCGCGAGGTGGTGTTCGCCCCCGTCGGCACACCGGAGGCCGTGCTGCTCGACCAGACGGGCTTCACCCAGCCCGCTCTGTTCGCGATCGGGGTCGCCCTGCACCGGCTCGTCGCGTCGTGGGGTGTCACGCCCGACTACGTGATGGGGCACTCGGTCGGCGAACTGGTGGCCGCGCACGTCGCCGGGGTGCTGTCCCTGGCCGACGCGTGCACCCTGGTGGCCGCCCGCGGACGGCTGATGCAGGCACTTCCCGCGGGCGGGGCGATGCTCGCGGTCAAGGCCGCCGAGTCCGATGTCCTCGCGCTGCTGGCGCAGTTCCCGGACGAGGTGGGACTCGCCGCCGTGAACGGCCCCGGCGCCGTGGTGGTGTCGGGCGGCGCCGAGGCCGTCGGCGCACTCGCGGCGCGCTTCGCCGAGCAGGGGGTCAAGACGCGCGGGCTCACCGTCTCGCACGCCTTCCACTCGCCGCTGATGGACCCGATGCTCGCCGAATTCGCCGAGGTGGCCGAGCAGTTGACGTATCACGCACCGACGGTGGGGCTGGTCGGCAACGTGCCGGGCCAGGTCGTCACCGACGAGGTGCGCACCCCCGACTACTGGGTACGCCACGTCCGCGAGGGAGTGCGCTTCGCCGACGGCGTCCGCGCCCTGCGGGACGCGGGAGTGACCCGTTTCCTGGAGCTCGGCCCGGACGGCGTGGGCGCGGCGATGATCCAGGACTGCCTGGTGGAGCCGGGCGACGAGAGCGGCACCGGCGTCGTGGCGGCCATGCGCAGGGACCGGCCGGAGGCGGCCGTGCTGACCGGTGCCATCGCCCAGGCCCATGTCCACGGCATCGGGGTGGACTGGGAGGCGTTCTTCGCGGGCGCCGTCACCCGCCGCGTGGACCTTCCGACGTACCCCTTCCAGCGGCACCGCTACTGGCCGGAGCCGGCCGGCCCCGTGCTCGACGCCGACGCGATGGGCCTGCGGGACGCCGGGCACCCGTGGCTCGCCGCGCACACCGTGCTCGCGGACGGCGGCGACGTGTTCACGGGGCGCATCTCGCTGGCGGAACAGCCATGGCTCGCCGACCACGCGGTGTTCGGGGAGGCCGTGCTGCCCGGCACCGGCCTGCTGGAGCTCGCCTCGGCGGCCGCCCACCGCGTGGGAGCGGCCGGGGTCGAGGAGCTCACGCTGGTGGCGCCGCTCGTGCTGCCCGCGAACACCGCGGTGCACGTGCAGGTGAGCGTCGGCAGTGCGACCACGGCTGACGGTGCCCGCACGGTGACGGTGCACAGCCGCCGCGCCGACGGGCCCGGTGAACCCGGTGAGCCCGGGGAGTGGGTCCTGCGGGCGACGGGTGAACTGGCCGAGCAGCCGGCCCGGCAGGACGCCGCGCACTTCGACGAACTGGCCCAGTGGCCGGTGCCCGGAGCCCACCCGATCGGCATGGACGGCTTCTACGAGGACTTCGCGGCGCAGGGCGTCGCCTACGGCCCGGCGTTCCGGGGCACCCTCGGGCTGTGGCGCCGCGCGGACACCGCGTACGGCCTGGTGCGGCTGCCCGAGGGCACCCGTGCCGACGGATTCGGCCTCCACCCCGCGCTCCTGGACGCGGCCCTCAACGTGATGATGGCCGTGGCGGCCGATGTCGCCGGGGGCGAGAGCGTGGGGGGCGACGGTGCCGGGGCCGAGGACTCCGGGGCCGACGGTGTGCTCCTGCCGTTCGCCTGGACGGGCGTCGAACTCCACGCGACGGGCGGCAGCGAGCTGCGCGTGCGCGTCGACGTCGAGCCCACCGCCGACGGCTGGCGACTCGCGGCGGCCCTCGCCGACGCCACGGGTGCTCCGGTGGCCCGGATTCGTGCGCTCGAACTTCGGCGCGCCACCGCCGGGAGCATCAAGGCGGCGGCCGGGCCGGGGACGCGCGACCTGTACCGCGTGGAGCACCGGCCGGTGGCCGTGCCCCTGCCCGAGGGGCGGGCAGCCGGTCCGGACACGGTGGTCCTGGCTCCGACGGACACGCTTGCGGACGCGCTGAAGGACACGCTCCCCAAGGCGCCGGGTACGCCGCCCGTACGTCGCTTCTTTGACCCGGACGCCCTGCGTTCGTCCCTCGACGAGGGCGCCCCGGCACCCCGGCGGATCCTCATCGAGGCCGCGCCGGTGCCGGACCTGGAGGTGCCCCGGGCCACGGGTCTGATGCTGGAGACGCTGCGCCTGCTGCTGGCCGAACCGCGCCTGCGCGAAACCGAGTTGATCTGGGTGACCGGCGCCACCGGCCCTGCCGAACCGGACGCGGGGCTCACCGCCGCCTTGCGCGGGCTGCTGCGTGCCGCCCGCGGCGAGCACCCCGACCGGATGCTGCGCACCGTGGAACTCGACGGACCCGTCTCGTCCGCCGGGCCGACCCTCGCCGCAGCCCTGGCCGTCACGGACGAGCCCGAACTGGCGCTGCGCGGGGCCGAGTTGTCCGCACCGCGGCTGGTCCGCGCGGAGGCGGAGAGCGCCGTCGACGAGGCGGCGACCGCGCCCCCGGAGGGTTCGCCCCTCGACGCGGAGGGTTCGCCCATAGACCCGGAAGGCACCGCGCTGATCACCGGCGGCACCGGCGAACTGGGCCGGGCGGTCGCCCGCCATCTCATCGACCGGCACGGCGTACGCCACCTGGTGCTCGCCTCGCGGCGCGGCCCCGAAGCGCCGGACGCCGACGCCCTCGTACGCGAACTGACCGTGGCCGGGGCGCTCGACGTACGGCTCGTCGCCTGTGACGTGGCGGTCGAGGAGGAGGCCGCGGCACTGCTGGCCGCCGTGGATCCGGCACACCCGCTGACGGCGGTCCTGCACCTGGCCGGTGTCCTCGACGACGGCCTGGTCGAGGACCAGACACCGGAGCGGCTCGAGCGTGTCTTCGCGCCGAAGGTGCTGGGCGCGCTGCGGCTCGACGCGCTGACCCGGGACCTCGACCTCGCCGCGTTCGTGCTGTTCTCCTCGGCGGCGGGGGTCCTCGGCACGGCGGGCCAGAGCACCTACGCCGCCGCCAACACGGTCCTGGACGCCGTGGCGGAGCGCCGCCGCGCCGCGGGCCGCACGGCCACCAGTCTCTCCTGGGGGCTGTGGAGCCAGGCCGGTACGGGAATGACGGCTCACCTCGGCCGGGCCGAGCTGTCCCGGATGCGACGCCAGGGCATCGCCGCGATGCCCGTCGACCAGGGGCTCGCGCTTCTCGACGCCGCCCTGCGACGGCCCGAGGCACACCTCGTGCCCCTCCGTCTCGACCTCGCCGCGGCCGGCCGGAGCGCGGCGGAGGACGGTGACGTCCCGGCGATCCTGCGGGCGTTGGTCCGGCCGGGCCTGCGCAAGGCGACCGCCGAGGCCCCGGGCGTGGCCACCCTCCGCGAGCGCCTCCTGCCGCTGCCGCCCGAGCAGCGGACCAAGACGGTCACTTCGGTGGTGCTGCGGGAGACGGCGGTGGTCCTCGGCCTCGACGACCACCGGCACGTGGCACCCGGCCAGGTCCTGAAGCAGCTGGGGCTCGACTCGTTGATGGCGGTGGAACTGCGCCGCCGGCTCTCGACCGCGACCGGTGTCTCCCTGCCGTCCACGCTCGCCTTCGACTACCCGACACCGGGCGAGATCACGGACCTGGTGCTCTCCCGCATGGAGTTCACCGAGTCCACCGGGGCGGCGGAGCAGCAGGCGGGCGAGGACGCCGGCCCCGTACTGAACTGGGTCCTTGACCGGCTGTCCCCGGAGGAGCTGCGCCGCAGCGGCCTGCTGGACCGCATGGTCGAACTGGCCCGGCACGCCGACGACGCGTCGCGCACACACACCGGTACCACGGCCCCGGCCACAACCGCGGCCACGGCCACGGCCATCGAACCCGCCGTCCGGCTTCCGGAGGAGCGGTCTCTCGACGACATCAACGCGGAACTCGACGCACTCCTGACGGCGGTGAGCGACGACGCGCGGTGACACCGCACCATGCCCCCGCCGCCCGACGGACCGCCGGGCCGACGTGACTCCGGCCCGCACCACCGCCCCACGTCAACGCCTCGCGTCACTGCCCCGCGCGTTGCGCCACTTGACCGCCCTGCCCGGCAACCTGCCCAGAAAGGCTTGACCGATGAGCACTACGCCCCCTGACCGGATGGAAGCCGCACTGCCCGCAATCCGCCAACTGCAGAAGCGGGCGGCGGACCTGGAGGCTCAGCGCACCGAGCCGATCGCGGTCGTGTCGATGGCGTGCCGGCTGCCGGGCGGGATCGACACGCCGGAGGCCTTCTGGGATCTGCTGGCCGGCGGGGGCGAGGCGATCGGTGACCTGCCCAAGCGCTGGGCGGGTCTGGACATCTACGACGAGGACCCCGAGGCGGTAGGCAAGAGCTACGCCCGCGAGGGCGGGTTCCTCACCGATGTCGAGGGGTTCGACGCTTCCTTCTTCGGCATCTCGCCGCGCGAGGCGCAGTCGATGGACCCGCAGCAGCGGCTGGTCCTCGAGACTTCCTGGGAGGCGCTGGAGCGTGCGGGCATCCGCCCCGAGACGCTGACCGGGAGCCGTACGGGCGTCTACCTCGGCACCATGAGTTCCGACTACAACGGACTGCACCACCACGATCTGGACGTCCTCGACGGTTATGTGAACTCGGGCAACGCGAGCAGTGTGGTCTCGGGCCGCGTCTCGTACTCGCTCGGCCTGCAGGGCCCCGCCGTCTCGGTGGACACCGCCTGCTCGTCTTCGCTGGTGGCGATGCACCTGGCGATCGGGGCGCTGCGGACCCGGGACTGCGAACTCGCCCTGGTCGGTGGTGTGACCGTGATGTCGACGCCTGCCACGTTCGTGGAGTTCTCCCGCCTCAAGGGGCTCTCTCCCGACGGGCGTTGCAGGAGCTTCTCCGATGACGCGGACGGCGTGGGCTGGGCGGAGGGTGCGGGCATTCTCGTCCTCAAGCGCCTGTCGGCGGCCCAGCGTGACGGTGACCAGATCCTCGCCGTCATCAAGGGTTCGGCCGTGAACCAGGATGGCCGCAGCCAGGGCCTGACCGCCCCCAACGGCCCCTCCCAGCAACGAGTGCTGAAGGACGCCCTGGCTTCGGCCCGACTGGGCACCACTGACATCGACGTGATCGAGGCGCACGGTACGGGTACGACGCTGGGTGACCCGATCGAGGCGGGTGCGCTGGCCGAGGTGTTCGGCCCCGGCCGGGATGCCGACCGGCCGCTCTATCTGGGCTCCTCCAAGTCCAACATCGGGCACGCGCAGGCCGCCGCCGGTGTGGCCGGTGTCATCAAGATGGTCCTGGCACTCCAGCACCAGACGCTTCCCAAGACGCTGCATGCCGAGGCGCCCAGCAGCCACATCGAATGGGACGGCAGCGGGCTGGAACTGCTCCAGGACAACCAGCCCTGGCAACGCGGCGAGCGGATACGCCGGGCAGGCGTATCCTCCTTCGGCATCAGCGGCACCAACGCGCACGTCATCATCGAAGAAGCACCCGAGAGGGCCGAGGTCGCCGAAGTCGCCGCCGAGGAGGACTCGGGCGGGCCAACTCCCGGGGCAGTACTGCCGGTTGTGGTCTCCGGGCGCACCGAGAACGCCATGCGCGAGCAGGCCGGACGGTGGGCCGACTGGCTCCAGCAACACGACACCGCCGACCTGGGCGCCGTGGCCACCACCGCGGCCCTGCACCGCACACACTTCGATGTGCGGGCCGGGGTCGTTGCCTCAACCGTCGAGGAGGCCGCCGAAGCCCTGCGCGCGCTGGCCTCGGGCGGAACCCACCCCAACGCCGTCACCGGTACGGCCACCCCACGCGGGAAGATTGTGTTCGTCTACCCCGGCCAAGGCAGCCAGTGGCACGGCATGGGCACCGACCTGTACGCCCACAACCCCGCCTTCGCCGAAGCCATCGACGCCTGCGACGCCGCCCTAGAGCCGCACACCGGCTGGTCCGTGCGCCGCGTGCTCACCGACCCCGACCACCCCGACAACCCGCCGCTGGACCGCGTCGATGTCGTCCAGCCCGCCCTGTTCGCCATGGGCATCGCCCTCACCGCCGCCTGGCAGGCACTGGGCATCACCCCCGCCGCCGTCATCGGCCACTCCCAGGGCGAAGTCGTCGCCGCCGTCACCAGCGGCGCCCTCAC
>NZ_JBEZVL010000027.1:0-34133 GCF_040636975.1 Streptomyces sp. NPDC032198
GCGGCGGTGGTGATCAGCAACGAACTGGAAGCGGTTCACCAGCGCGTCTCCCCGGAGAAATAGTTCGCCGCCTTGCGCAGGATCTCGCGTTCTTCCTCCAGCTCGCGGACCTTCTTGCGCAGAGCGGCGTTCTCCGCCTCCAGTGGTGTCGGCGGCTCGGCGGGGGCCTCCGCCCGGCGTCCCCGCGGCCGGCTCGCACCCGCTGCTCGCACCCAGTTCCGCAAGGTCTCGGGGTTGATGCCCAGATCGGCAGCGACCTACCGGATCGTCGCCTCGGGCCGCGACTGGTACAACGCGACCGCGTCCGCCTTGAACTGCGGCGGACAGTTCTTCATGACCACGAGATGTCCGTTCTCAGATCCTCAGGATCCAGTGTCTCGTGTGTCCAAGATCAAGGGTCAAGGCCCAAGGTGAGTCTCACCCTGGCGGCCAGACAGAAGGGCGTGTGCTCTCTCTGCAAGCAGGTGTTGATCGCCGGAGCCGAGTACGAACCGGACAGTCCACGAGAGTGGATGAACTGGCTCGCGGCGTCGAAGAAGATGCTCCATAAACATCACTTCGTTTACCGGCGAGACGGCGGCTCGGACGGGCGACCCAACTTCCGCCTCGTGCACGCCGAATGCCACCGCCAGCACCATGCTGGAGACGGCAGACGGACCGCATCACTCTGCTGACCCGCGAAGCCCTCGTGGCTTGCTTGAGCCGTGTGTGCTGTGAGGCGCAAGCACGGTTCTGAGGGGGCCGGGGCCCAGCAATGGACTCCGGCTACCCGACCACACCCATCGTGACGTGGCACTTCAGGCCAGTGCTGCCTTCCTGTCGGCTGCGCGACGGGAAGGCGGTCGGGCAGACCTCAGCTGACTCGCAGTCGCGCGGCGAACGCCCGCGCAGCGGCCAGGTCCCCGTCGTTCGGCCGCTGTTTCTGGATGCCGCCGACCAGTTTGAAGGGCATCATCGTGTCCAATGCCCGGCACGAGAAGTTCGCTTCCACCTCGAAGCCCTTGCCTTCGAGGAGCTGGACCAAGGGGCGGGTGAAAGGCGCCAGCGGCAGCTCGGGAAGCCCGCTGGTGGCGAACACGAATGCCCGGCCCCGTCCGGTCGGCAGAGCCTTAACGAAGTCGGTCAGGCGGGGGTGGAGCCTCTGATAAAAGACGCCCGAGCCGAATCCCACAAGGTCGGCGCCAGCCAGCTCCGCCAGGTCAGCCTGCTCAGGGGAGACGACCTTCGCGTCCAGTACCTGAGCCATGCTGTCGGCGATACGACGCGTATTTCCGTGCGACACGGAGGCGCACACGATGACGGCCTTCATCCTCACGATCCCTTCTTCGGTTTCAGTAATAGGACAGGTCAGCGGCCCCGGATGTGACACCCCCGAGTGTGATGGCAGCCACATCATGAGGGGCAGCATCAAGTCCTCGTGATCTTGCTGGTGGGGGCAGGTCGGGCCACGGGTACGGCCACCTGAGGCGGGCGGCGACCTGGGCCGCGATGGAGGGGCAGCGGTCGATGCTGGAGCAGGTCGCGACCGTGACGAGGCCGATCTCGGCGGGCGCTTGCCCGGAGGCGGCCAGGGCCTTCGCCGCGGCAGCTGCGGCCATGTCGGTGACGGACTCGTCCTCGCCCGCTATCCGGCGGGTGGCGATGCCGGTGCGCTGGCGGATCCAGGCATCACTGGTCTCCACGAGCGCTTCCAGGTGCGCGTTGGTCAGCACGCGGGACGGCTGATGATGGCCCAGGGCGGCGATTCGAGTGCCCGGCATGGCGTTCTCCCTCGGTCGTAGTGCGTGGCAGGTTGGGCCGCGCCCGACGGAATATAGCGACCGATCGGTCGGAAGCTAAAGGGGTGCTTGAACGGCTACCATGCCTTCCTTGAGCCCGCGCAATTCCGTCCTGGGAGCCGGCCGCACCCGCCAGCGCATCGTCGACCGTGGGCTGGCGCTCGCTTCGGTGGACGGTCTGACCATCGGCCGGCTGGCGACCGAGCTCGCAATGAGCAAGGCCGGTGTGCTCGGACACTTCGGGACCAAGGAGAGCCTGCAACTCGCCGTCGTTGACGCCGCAGAGGAGATGTTCTCGCGTGAGGTGCCGGAGCGAGCCCGTGGCCTGGCGCCGGGGCTGACGCATCTGCGAGCGCTGTGTGAGGCGTGGGTGTCGTATCTGGAGCGGGAGTTGCTGCCCGGTGGATGCTTCTTCACTGCCGCGGCGGCGGAGTTCGAGGGGCGCCCCGGACCGGTGCGCGATGCCATCGCGGGCATGGATTCGCTCTGGCGCCGCGACCTGAGCATCCACATCCGGCGGGCCATCACCATCGGTGACCTGCCGCCGGACACCGATCCCGACCAACTGGTGTATGAGCTGGTCGGGATCATGCTGGCCCTCAACCACTCCCTGCAGCTCCATCACGACCGGCAGGCACCGGAAAGCACGCGCTGCGTGATGCAGCGACTGATGACAGAGATCAGACCTCATGACCGGGGCGGCGCGGCTCATGCCGGAGTCCCGTTACGCCATCCTCGTCGAAGAAGTCCTCGGCGAGGACTGAGAGTTCCACGAGGCCGGGCCACGCGTGGGGGCCCGGTTGCAGCCGACAGCCCGGCTCGGATCAGGCATTGAGGCTGGCGGCCAGGCCTCCATGGGGCCAACTAGGGCGCTCAGGGGCCAAGTAAAACGCTCAGGCACAACAACTGTGACTGAGCAGCCCAGTTGGCCACTCTGAGCAGCCCAGTTGGCCACACCGCCTGTCCTGTCGCAATGCGGATGGCGAGGGAAACCACTGCGAGCTGGGCAGTTGCCGTGTCGTTTGAGAATGGGGGCTCCGTTGTTCTCAAACGACATGGCTTTTGCGGAGGTAGTGGTAGAGCGAGCGCGGGTGCCGGGGATGGTGTGGTGGCGCGCGAGTTCAGCTGTGGTCAACAGCATCCTCAATGAGTGGCCGCGCACCGGTCGTTCACTCCGCGTCCGGCCGGGGCCGCAGACCGAGCAGGACCTCCTGGACGAGATCGACGCTGCTCCTGACCGCGTCGTCGCCGAAGCCCAGGAAGTGCCGGTAGTGGATCGGCGCGTAGAAGAGGTCGATCATCACGTCGGTGGGCAGGTCGGAGCGGAGCTGCCCGGCGGCGACGGCTGATTCCAGGCGGGCCCGGCACTCCGCCATGCTCGGTTCGAGGACCGTCGCGCGGAACGCCTTCATCAGCTCGGGGTCGTTCTGGGCCTCGCCCATGACGCCCCGGAAGGCCTTGCTGATCCTGCCGGTGACCAGCCGCTCGGTCACCGCGGTGATCTGGGCCGAGAGGTCGGCGGCGATGTCGCCGGTGTCGGGGAAGGTGAAGTCGTCGCCCATCTCCTCGTTCATCGCCTCAAGGACCACCGCGCCCTTGGAGCGCCACCAGCGGTAGATCGTGGGCTTGCCCACGCCTGCCTGGGCGGCGATGGCCTCGATGGTCACCTTCGCGAAGCCCTTGCGGCTCACCAGGTCGAACGCCGCGTCGAGGATCGCCCGGCGGGCGCGCTCGCTGCGCCGTTCACTGTTCGGGTCGGGGGTCATGTGCTCACCCTACCGCTCGCGTGACGTTACGTTTCGTTTTGACAGCTCACCCCGAGGTGCTCTAGCTTCCGTGGCGTTACGGAACGTTCCGTAACGCCATCGTGCGGGGTCCGGTGCCGGGCCCCGCCGAGACAGGGGAGAGGCATGTCCAGCAACGAGAGCGCGGCCACCGCGGGGCGCGTCGAGAAGATCGCGACCACGCCGGACTGGTACGCGCCGTACCGGATATCGCAGGCTATCCGGGCCGGGGGTTTCGTGTACGTGTCAGGGCAGGCGGGCTTCGAGGAGGACGGGACGACCGTCGAGGGCGGGTTCCTGGCGCAGGGGCGGCAGGCGTTCAGGAACGTCGGCCGGGTGCTGGAGGCGGCAGGACTGACCTTCGCGGACGTGATCAAGGTCGGCATCTTCGTACGGGACATGGCGACGAACCTCCCGCACGTGGTCACGCTGCGCGGCGAGTTCCTGGCCGAGCCCTACCCCGCCGACACCCTCGTCGAGGTCGTCTCGCTGGCCCAGCCCGACTGGCAGGTCGAGGTCGAGGTCATCGCGCTGGACCGGAGCGCCGCATGAGCGCCGGGATCGTGACGGGACGGGCGCGGGACGCGGAAGCGCCGGAAGAGGGCGTGGGAATGCGGGAGTTGCTGGAGCCGTACCGGGCCGGACGGCTGGAGCTGGCGAATCGGGTGGCGATGGCCCCGATGACGCGGGGCCGGGCCGACGACGTGACGGGGGTGCCGAGCCCACACGCGGCGACGTACTACCGGCAGCGCGCCGGGGCCGGGCTGCTGATCACGGAGGGCGTGTACGTCAACGCGCTCGCCAAGGGCGGCCCCGGCATCCCGGGTCTGGTGACCGACGCGCAGACGCGTGGCTGGCGAGAGGTGACGGACGCGGTGCACGCCGAGGGCGGCACGATCTTCGCCCAGCTGTGGCACGTGGGCCGGATGACCCACCCGCTGACGCTGCCGGACGGCGAGCTGCCGGTGGCCCCGTCGGCCGTCGCCATCGAGGGGAAGCAGATCTTCACCCGGGAGGGGCTGCTCGGCCACGTGACCCCGCGCGAGCTGACGGTCGGTGAAATCGCCCAGACGGTGTGGGACTTCGCGTCCGCAGCCCGGCGTGCGATCGAGGCGGGCTTCGACGGCGTGGAGATCCACGGCGCGAACGGTTACCTCATCCAGCAGTTCATTGCCGACAACACCAACCTGCGCACGGACGAGTACGGCGGCTCGATCACCGGCCGTCTGCGGTTCGCGACGGAGGTCGTCGAGGCGGTCGTCGCCGAGGTCGGCGCCGAGCGCGTGGGCCTTCGCATCTCGCCGGACAACGCCGAGAACCAGCTCGCCGAGGCCGACGCACGCACCACGTACCGTGCGCTGGTCGACGCACTGGACCCGCTGGGCCTGGCCTATCTGCACGTGCTGGAGAACGGCGCGTACGGAGCCATCGCGGACCTGCGCACGCGCTGGTCGGGAACGCTCGTCGCCAACACGAACGGCCCGGCGCCGAGCAGCCCCGGCGCGGGGGCGCGGCTGGTGCGGGACGGGCACGCGGACGTGGTCGCCCTCGGCCGCCTGTTCATGACGAACCCGGACCTGCCCGCCCGCCTTGCCAACGGCACCCCGCTCGCGGGGCCGCCGACGGAGAACCTGTACGGGGGAGGGGCGGAGGGATACATCGATTACCCGGCCGCGACGGACGCCCCCAAGGTCCCGGCAGTCGCATAGTCGCCCAGTGCGTGGCCCGGCCCTCACAGGGATGCTGTTGGCCGATCCGGGCCTGGTTGCTACGCCCCGCCGCTATGCGGCGGGGCGAAGTGCTGTCAGAGGTGACCTGTCGCAACGAAGTTGGGCGGCCGGATCGTGTTGGCCTGCGTGAACTGCCGACAGCCCCATCCCCGCAAGATCTAATGAGAAGGGATAAAGGGATAAGGGGTACCGGGGGCACGAAATCGTCAAGTATGCGAGAACTTGCCACTTCGGTATGAGATGCGGTGAGAATCCGACGCCTTCGTTGAGACAGGACACCGCCTGACCTGGCCCTTTTCTCGTATAGCTACGGCGAACGGACATATAGCGCTGAGTAGCGGCCAAACCCTCGTTTCTCCGCTCTGGCCGCCTGGTTGAGCTGAATGAGTGACGGCGAGGGGTGGGGCGAATGACTAGGGCAGATGCCGGAGGATCGCCTGGTACGCGGGCCCTTCCATGTAGTCGTCGTCGGGGGCAACCCGGTCGACCTTGGGCGGACCGTATGAGGGTTCCCACGTGTCGAACCACGGCGTCCGGGGGCCGACGTACACGGTCCCGTGCTCGGGGAACGGGTCGGCGGTGATGTCGACGACAAGGCCCTCCCGCTCTGCCCAGGCGTGGGTCTCGTGCGGGTTCTCCCTTTTGCCGCAGGCATACAGCCAGCCGTCCAGACCCCGCTCGGCGAGGTAGGTGCACAGCATGACCGTGGCCGCGCCGCAGCTCCCCTGAGGGAAGTCCCGGAACCCTGGGTGTGGTGCGTCGAGGTCGCCGGCCTGCTTGGCGTCCTCGATAGCGCGGCGGAAACGCGTGGCCTCCAGCAGCACGTGATCTTCGTACGAAGCCATGGCCGGAACCTACCTGGTGCGGTGAGAGGCAGCGTGTAGGCGCTCTGACGGCCCTTACGTACCTACGGCCGCTTGAGCGGGGTGCGTCCGCAGTCGATGGCTTCGGCGGCCTCGTTCTCGTCGTAGCTCATGGTGCCTTCGCCGTGGCAGTCCTCGCAGGTGTCCCACACGAGGGAGTAGCCGTCGGGTGCTTCGTCGTCTTCCTGGCCGACCTGGATGGATCCTTCACCGTCGCATTCGAGGCAGGCGAAGACGTACTCGCCGGGTTCCAGCGCCAGTTCGTCGGCCCACGCCTCGAAGTCGTCGACATCGGTGTCGGGCGCGCTCGAGCGGGCGAGGACGGCGATACCTCCGGCGAGCACCGCCATCGCGCCGACGGCCACGGCCGCCCGGCCTACGGGGCCGAGGCGGTCCCAGCGGGCGGCGATACGCCGGCGCAGCGGCGGCCTGGTCTCGGCGTCGTCTGCTGGCTTCTGTGGTCCGTCGGTCATCGTGTGCCCTCGAGTGAAGTGGCGTAGTGGCAAGGGGCGTTCAGTGTGGCAGGAGCGCGGCCGCGACAGGGCTGGGCGAGGAAGGGCAGCCCCGACCGGTTGCCGGCGGCGGGAATGCAGTGAGCTCGGCCTACAGCTACGCGGCCGCAGCCCCGTGTAGTTACTCAGCGCTACATGCAGGTTCGCCGTAGCTATACGAGAACAGGGCCGACCTGCACGGATGGCTGGTTTGTAGCGCTTCGAGCCACCCAGGCGAGCCATGGCTAAGGTCCTGCACCAGCAGCGCGTCCCCTCTGACCTGCGCGAACGTCATGCCCAGAATGGCCAACTGAAGTGCACAGCGCCAAACTGGGCTGCTCAGTCACACATGCTGTGACTGAGCGCGACATCTAGCTTGGCAGGACAACTTCGATGCACAGCGCCTGCTGGCTCACCCGGGGCGCGAACCGGGTCACCACCGGGCGCGCAGTACGCCGTCGCTGTCCGGGAGGGCAGCACAGAGCAGCGGGTGGTGTTCGGCGAGGGAAAGGGGCAGGGCGGAGGCGGCGCGGGCATCGGCCACGTGGGCGCTGAGTTCCTGGTAGTCGGTGTCGTCGACGATCGCGTGGCTGATGGTCCCGTCCTGCGCCTCCCAGACGAAGTCGATGGATTGCTCCTGGGGCAATGCGGCGAGGACGGCGCCGACGTCCGGGGTCAGGTCGGGCCAGACGGTCAGCAAGGCGCGCGGGCCGAGACCGGCGCGCACTGTGTCGACGTTTTCCGGCGTGATTCGGTGCCAGCGTGTGGCGTTGAGAACGTAGCTTTCCTCGAGGAGCAACGCATGCCGTGAGGCCAGCGCGGTGTGCACGCGTATCCAGAAGTGCTCGTCGGCTGGCTCCGTCACTTCCGCTTCGTCCACCTCGGCCGCGTAGGGCGAGGCCGTGAGCGGTTCTGGGAAGAGGCCGAGTTCCCGCGTACGGGCCACGGCGTCCGCACAGGGCCGGTCGCTGCCCACGTACACATACTGGTCCCACCCGACATGCACGGTGAACAAGTCCCCCATCTCCAGTCGGCACCAAGCGCCTTGGTCGCGGAGCATGGCCCGGACCAGTTCCAGGGCGACCGGAAGAGAGACCTCGGCCCCGTCGTGGTAGCCGGTGAGGTCGGGCGGGAAGAGCCCGCCGAGGCCGTGCCCCTCAACCGGCGGCTCCACACCGAAGTGGACGAAGCCGGTGATCGCAGGTTCGCGGATCTCCAACCGGTCGATGTCCGATGCCTCCGCGAAGGCGGCGATCGACGCCAGGTACGCCGCTTCGACAGGCCCGTGGTCGCTGATCGTGTCCTCGGCGCCGATGTAATGACCGTGCTCGTCGCGGTCGGCGGGGTCGCATTTGGTGATCCGATGGACGAAGGCCGGCGGCACGCTACTCCTCGGACGGGGCGGAAGGAGTGCCCAGCGTAGAGTCCTGTCCCGGTTCCGCGACCGGGGGGAGGCGGTCCCCGCCTCGACGGGTTCAAGGCCCGACGGTCATCTCATCAGGAGCGGTGGGCCTCGTCTAGGAAGACGCCTCGGTCGCGGCCGCGATTTCGGCGATGCGTTGAAGTGCGTCCTGGTAGGCGTCCGCGTTGCCCGGCATCTTCTGCCAGGCGCGGATGGTGACGGTTGCGGACTGGAGGGCGCCGAGGGCGATGCCGAGGTAGCGGGCAGCCGCGGCGCGGGAGCCACCACGGGTCATCTGGACGAGGCGGATCGCGGCGTCTCGGCGCAGTTGGATTGCGGGCCGTTCAATTCGTCCAGTGGCCAGGCCCAGGCGTCCGGAAGAAGTTGCGGGATGTTCTTCGGATCGAGCAGGCCCTGGTGGCTCGGAGGCTGTGGGAAGAGCGCGAGTGGCCCGGCAGTTCCGTGACGGAGCTGGGTGCTCTCGTCGATGGCGGTGTTCATGCCGGGTGAGCAGTGTGGGGCGAGGCGCTTCAGCCGACGATATCCGGCACGGCTGGAGGGAAGCCGAGACAGCACGCGGGCAAGGATTGTCTGGCCGCTCGGGTCGTCGAGGATCCGGACGACGAGGGCCATCAGGGCGGCTGCCCGCAACGGATCGCCAGCGGGTGGTCGACGGAGCGAGCCAGCCAGCCATCCCCTTGGGGCCCGGCTCGTTCCGCAGGCGCGCGGCTCAGGGTCTCGGCGTGAGCGGCGACTGCGTCCAAGTGTTCGGTGCTGGTGAGGGCTTCCGCCGTGGCCGGCCAGGTGCTGCAGATGGCGAGCGTGGCGGCACGGACATCGTTGAGAAACCGTTGGGGCGAGGTAGGTCGGCCCAGACTCTCGACCTCCTGCCCGGCCACGGAACGCGCGGCCGCGGACAGCCGCTGTTGAGCGTGCACCATCGCCTCGCTGGGGCCTTGCCGGTGGCGGACGGATGGTCCAGCCGCTGGGCGCATGACGCGTCACGACCGGTACCGGGCCGATGGCGGCATTGCGCCGGGTGGAGGCGGCTACGCGGTGACGGGGTGAGCTGGGTGGGTCGCCATCGTCCGTCGGCCCGGTAGCCGTTGGAGAATGCGGGCGCCTGGCAGTTGGGGCACCGCCAGTCGAGAATGCGGTGGTGGCGTGTGCAGAGGAATGTGAGTGGGAGCCGCCACGAGCCCTGCCAGACCGACCCGCCCGGAAGATCGGCGGTGTTTGCCAGGCAGGCGGGGCAGTACCGGCTGAAGGCCGTGAAGACCCAGCCGTCGTTGGCCATGTCGATATGGCTTTGGTGTCGTCCCAGGTAAACGGGTCGTAGAGGGGGATAGTTGGGGGCCTGCGTCGCGAGGGTGAGCGCATGGACCTCGGGCAGGGTGAGTCGGCAGACGGTGGCGGTCTGTCGGGATCGGTTGTCGTCCAGGCGGACGAGGTGGTGGGTGGGGAACGTCGTCCCCGCGGTGAGCCCACACCGGTGCGCGAGGTCGAGCGGAGAGATGCCGATCCGGTGGGCGAGACGCAGAAGGTAGCCCGCCAGCAGTTCGCCCTGGGCAGGATCCAGGCTTCTGGGCAGCGGCGTGCCCGTCATGCTGTGTCCGAGGCTGCGGGGCCGTGGTCGTCGAATGCGGAGTTGCGACGTCGGCCGACGTGCCCTCGGCGGGTGGAGGCCGCAGGGACGGTGGGGATCTCTCCTGCCTCGGCAGCGCGGCCTACACCACCCAGGGTGAGGGGGAGGCCGTCGAGGAGGCTCTCGGTCAGGCACTCAGTGCCGCTGGTGAGCGCTTCAGTGCACCCGTCCTCGATGAGGCGTTCGAGGAGGCCGACGACGCCGTCGGTGCGGGTGAAGAGGTACTCGGGCATGCGGCCCGAAGTGAGCATTCCCGGCTCGGCGTTCAGTAGCCGGAGGGCGCTCTCCAGGCAGGCGAGGTGGGTGGTCCAAGCGGTGATCTGCTGGTCGGTGTCATAGCGGAAGCGGTCGAGTTCGACGAGATCGAAACGGCGCTCGGTCTGGGTGGCCTCAAGGCCGTGCGCGGTGGCGTGCCGGGACGGCGGCAGCATCCTCTGCCCGGATTCCGCATCCAGGCGGCCTTCGCGCAGGAGACCTGAGGCGGGGATGTCGACGCCGATAAGGACGAGGGTGACGTGCATGCTCATGAACGCGCGGATCAGGTCGAGGGTGTCCTGGTCGTCGGCGCGGTGCATCCGTAGGCGGGTGATGTCGTCGAGAACCAAGACCTTGGTGCCGTGGTCGGTCAGGGAGGTGGCGACCTGCCGGATCAGGTCGGGGAGGTCCATGTTCTTTGTGGGCGCCCCGTAGAAGTTCAAGATTGCCTTGCAGGTGCTCTTCGGCTTCGCGGTCACCGGGGTCTGCACGTAGGCGACGGGCACCCACAAGTCGCGGGTTCCGGGCGCGACGTCAGGGTGGACCTCGTGGTGAAGGGCGCGCCAGGAGTCCTCGAAGGCGGCCACGATCTCGCAGGTGCTCTCAGTCTTGCCCTGGTAGCCGCCGCCACTGATCATCACCCCCGCGCGGGTGGACGGCTTGGCCTTGAAGGCGTTGGTGCGGATCCGGGCGCTCAGCAAGCGGTCGACCCTCTGGCTCATCGGGGTGTCGAGGAGCGGGAGGTTGGCGTGGGTGGCCATCCGGTGCAGGTCGTAGGCGGATCGCTCCCGTGGGCTCATCGCCCGCCACTGGCCGAATGTCCGTACCGGCGCCGGGGCGAAGCCGTGCCGTGCCCGCCGCCACGTGTCCCAGCCCCCTGCCTGGTCCCGCGACGCGGGCGCCATCAGACCAAGCCCCGTGCCAGCCTGTGTCATGACTGGTCCTCCGCCCGGCCGATTCCCGCTTCCCCAGGCGTGTCCTGCTCTTCGTCGGGGAGGAGGAAGAGGTTCTTGGCCCTGAGCGAATCGGCCAGGAGCTGCGGCGCCGGCGGCGGGACGGGGACGGCGGCCATGCGGCGTCGCCGCCGGTCTGCCTCGACGGCGGCGGTTGCCTGCCGGTGCAGAGCCCGGGCGTCTGCAGGTGACGGTCCTGGAGGCGGCGCCGGTGCGGGCCGGTCGAGGGCCGCGGCCTAGGCTCGGGCGAGGTTGCGGGCTCGTTCGGTCTTCTGCTGCTGGGTCATCTGGGTCGGCCAGGCGTCCACCGGCGTCTTGGAGGCCACCAAGCCGAGGAGCACCGGCAGCAGTTCGGCATCGCTGCGGGGCTTGAGCCCAGCCTTGGCGGCCTGTCGCAGGACGTCCCCGACGTGGGCATCGGAGAAGGCGGGCGCCTCCTGGCCAGGCGGGAGCCCGTTCCAGCGCAGCTCGTGCCAGGCTCCGTCCAGTTCGATGAAGACCTGGCGGCAGTCCCGGGGGTCGCGGTGGATGGCCCACTTCCCCGCGTGCCGGCCGCCCCGGCCCGACAGGCGGCCCCTGTGGGGTTCGAGGACGCGGCTGTGGGCGCCGTACCAGAGGCCGCCGATCTTCACGCCGCGCCGGGTGTCGATCCGCACGAAGTGCACGGGCAGCAGTTCGTAGTAGAGCTCCGGCGGCGGGATCTCCAGGCAGATCCCGTCCCGCGCGGCCGCGGCGGCGAAGAGGGTGTTCGGGCTGTGCCGGCCGCCCGGATCCCAGGCGGGCGCGTACTGGTCGAGCCGCCGGTTCTGCCAGACCTTTACGATCCACGTGGCCAGCAGATGCTCCATCTCCGACAGCGTCCAGGTCGCGTCGCCCTCCGGGGCAAGCTCCTGCTGCGAGTCACTCACTCCAAGTACGTCGGGGACGTGGCGTTCAGCTCCGACGGCTCGATAATCGCAACCGCCGGCGCAGACAAGACGGTGCAAATCTGGAAACTCACCTGAAGGCCACCGTGTTGGCCTTCCGCCAGGACGTGTTCGTCGCCGTTGGCGCCGCTGAGGTCTTCACATACCTGGCTAGGTGAGCGTCTTCGGGAGGCGTTTGTTGCCCGCTACGGATGGCGCTGGGTGCAGTGGCAGCGTGGCAATATTGGTCACATTTGAAGGCGCTTTGGGTGTGCGGGATGGTGTCCGCGATCATCTCTGGCCGTGGCTCAGCCAATGGGCGATGTCGGCGATGGCGACGGGGTCGACGTGCTGGGGGGTTCCGTATTCGGCGGGGGTGGATGGTCCTGCGCCGGGGAAGAACAGGTGATTGTCGGCTTCGTAGACACGGATATCGGCTTCCGGGCGGTCGGCCAGGCCCGTCCGCCATCGCACCAGGTCGTCGGCGACGGTGACCTGGTAGTCGCGTCCTCCCTGGAGGATGAGCATCGGCTTGCTGAGTCCGGCCGCGATCGCGACCGGGTCGTAGTCACGCAGTTCGAGCCAGTACGGCGCGGACAGGCCGAACGGCAGATTCGCTGCGGGGGTCGAAGGCGTGAGCTCCTCACTGTCGACCAGGGCGGCCTGTCGCTGGAAGGTCTCGATGACCGCGGGTGGGACCTGGTCGGGGAGCACGGTGGCGAGGTACCTGACGACGCGGACAGCGGCGTGGTGCATCGGCTGCGTGTCACCGGCCATGATCACCAGGCCCGCCACCGTGGGTGCAGCGACGGCGACGGCGGGGGCGACTTTGCCGCCCATGCTGTGGCCGAGGACGAAGACCCGCTTGGGGTCCACCGAGTGGTGGTTACGGAGCAGGCCGACCCCGTCGACGGCGTGCGGGACGTATTCCTGCGTCATCGTCAGGTCCGATGCCGCAGCGACATCGCGGTGTGCGTAGGTCGCCTTGTCGAAGCGCAGCACCGTTGCCCCGCGGCTGGCGAGCCCCCAAGCCAGGTCCTTGAGCGGTTTGTTCGGCCCGCTGGTCTCGTCGCGGTCGAACGGTCCTCCACCGGCGAGCAGCACCACGCCCGGGCCGGGAGCCTGCCCGCGGGGGACGCTCACCGTGCCTGACACCGCGAATGGGCCGGTGCCGACGGTGACTTGGTGCTCGCTGAAGCGGCTGGGCTCGGCATAGGGCGGTGGCATCCAGGCGAGTTCCGATCCGGTCATGGACTCTGTCGCAGCATTGTCAGGCATCTCGTCACAACCTTTCTCAAGAGGTGCGAACGGTAGCATGGCATGAGATCATTTCGAGATGGATGCTTTCGAACTCTTGGCACACCCGGTGCGGTTGCGCGTGGTTCATGCGATGCGTGGCGGCAGGGAGCTGACCACCGCCGAGCTGTGCGACCGCATCCGGGACGTCTCGAAGGCCACGGTCTACCGGCATGTCGACCTGCTCGCAGCCGGCGGGGTCCTGGAAGTCGCCCTGGAGCGACGTGTGCGCGGGGCGGTCGAGCGCCGCTACCGGCTGCGCCGCGACCGCGCGGGGATCGAAATGGACACAGCCAGTTCACTCTCGCTCGACGACCATCGCAGCGCATTCGCCGCCGCTCTGGCGGTCCTGACTGCTGAATTCACCGCGTATCTCGACCGCGACTCGGCCGACCCGGTAGCCGACCAGGTCGGCTACCGGCAGCATGCCGTCTGGCTCAGCCCTGGAGAACTGCACGGCATGATCGACGGGATGCGCGAGGCGATCGCCCCCCACCTGGCCAACGAGACGTCACCCGACCGCACGCAGTACCTGATCAGCCCGATCCTCTTCCCTGTCGAAGCGCCGCCGACCGAGACCGGCATCGATAACACCGCCGCGGGCAGCCAGAGCCCGGGACTCGGCAGATGAGCCGGGTCCACCACTGTCCCACCTGTCTGGTTTGCCCCGAATCTCAAACTGCGGTCGCGGAGGAGGGAAGCCAGGGAAGCGAGGGCGTCCACGGTCAGCTCAGTACCTCATTCGGCCTGAGTGCCTGTTGTCGTTCCGAACTTGACCGCTGAGTTTCTGCTGGTGGGAGTGGCTTTCCGCCGGGTCATGAAGACATGCCTCGTCCGTGGTTCTTCTCGTTCGGGGGTGGCCGGTGGTGTCGGTGCTGGGTTTGTTGGAGGCCAAGGAAGCGTCAGCGCGGGAACGGGCCGAACGCCTGCGCTCCCAGCTGAGGGATGCCGAGTTGGAGGTGGAACGGCTGGTGTGTGCGTGGGAGATGGTGAGCCAGGTGCTGTCCCGGCCGGAGGGCCAGGGATCGCAGGATGCAGTGACCGGCCCGGATGCGTGGGACGGAGCTCAGCGCCAGCCCCGACCCGTTGGCCAAGACAGGTCATCTGCCCGTCGCAAGACAGCGCCGCGACCCGGTCCCGGGCCGCGGCGTTCAAGCACACCTCACCGTCGCCCTGTAGAGCTCCCACTACGTCCTGCTGGCCAGCCACTTCTCTAACCGTCGATAGCAGACTCGACTACACCTCGTTGAAGCCACGTGATGCGTCGTAGATGTCGAGTTCGATGAAGACCACGTAGAAGCTCGTTACGACGTACTGGACCATTACGTGGTCCTCCCATACCGAGCGGGTCACGGTGTCGGTCGTGTAGGTGAGGTGACTGTCGGCGCCCTCTGGCTCAGCGGCGATCCTGGCGACCAGACGCAGGAACGTTTCCCGATCGTCGGCCGGCATGTAGTCACGAAACCGCACAACCTGCTCGGTGAACTGCACACGTCTCTTCATCGAGGCAGGACTCTATGGGAACGGCGAAGGCCCTTGCCGGGAATTTCGGCCGGGCCTGCTCGCCTGCAGATAGCTCAGGCGGCCGCTTTCTCCGGGATGCCGGAGACGAGGCCAGCCAATCTCCAGGATGGTCAGCAGCCGGCAGTAGCCGCATGTGTACGTGATGCTGTCGTGTGCGAGCTCCAACTGAGCACGTCTGTCTGTACTTCGTCGAGCACCGGTCAGAGGGCCGGGCTCGTGCGGGGCTCTCCCTTGGGTGCGCTGGGGCGGCCGTGCTCGGAGTCGGCGAAGGCCCTGCGGACCAGTGGCCGCGCGGCCTTCGACTGCAGGGCCCGCATCGCCAGCGCGTTGACCCGGATTCCCAGCGCGGACTTGGGCGCCATGGACGCGATACGGCCGGGCGGGAGTTGCTGCGCAGATGCGGTTCTGGGCCGCATGGCCTGCTCGAAGGAGGCCAGCGCGGCGGGCGTTTGCGAGGTGTCGCCCGGCGCGCCCGCGGCGCGCAGCGCGGCCGCCAACTCGGCGGCACCGCGCAGGGCGAGGGCGGTGCCGAGGCCGCTGAGCGGGCTCGCACACCAGGCGCTGTCGCCGAGCAGGACGATCCGGCCGGTGCTCCAGCACGGCACGTGCACCTGGTCGAAGGTATCCAGAGCGAAGTCGTCGGCCTGTCGAGCCGCGGCCAGGAACTCGGCGGTGCGCCAGCCGACACCCGCGAACGTCCGCTCCAGCAGGGCGAACTGGGCCTCGCGCTCGTGCCGCGAGGGCAGCGTGTCGGCAGCGAAGCTCAGGCCCACCTCCTGCTGCCCGGGGTGGCCGGGGCGAGCCTCGACGCCGCGGCGGCCCGGTGCGTTGTGGATCAGGAACCAGCCATCGAGAGACGGCGTCCCGGGCCGCTCGGTGAGGGTAAACCAGGCGTGGGCCAGGCCCAGCGGCTTGCGATAGTTCTCCTCCGGCCCAAACCGCAGCGCACGAACCTTTGAGTGCGCGCCATCGGCGCCGACCACCAGGTCGAACGTCTCCTGCGCGCCGTTGCTGAAGCGGGCGCGCACTCCTGCCTGTGTGTCCTTGAGCGCCTGCACGGTCTCGCCGAACCGGTGCGTGACGCCCGGCCCGGTCGCCTCGTGAATGATCCGGGCGAGGTCCGTGCGCAGCAACTCCTCGCGGGACACATAACCGCGCCCGTCGAACGCCTCCACCGGCATCTCGGCCAGACGCCGCTCCCGCGCGTCGATCCAGGCTGCGCCGCGCTGTTCGACCAGGCAGTCCAGTGCCTGCTGGAGCAGTCCGGCGCGCTCAAGGACCTCCCTGCTGTCGCCGCGTAGGTCGACGGTCTGGCCGCCGGTGCGCAGGGCCGGCGCGATCTCCGCGACGGTGACCCTCCAGCCGTCCCTTTCCATGAGCAGCGCGAGTGTGTCCCCCGCGATTCCAGCGCCGACGACGAGTACGTGAGCCACGACATCCTCCGGTTCCGCTTCTGCTTCGATCGCAGAGGTATCCCAGCACCCCTCATGCGAATGTTTCGCATTTAGAGTAGGCGCCTCGATCGCGCTAATACAAGAGTTTCGCGTTAGAGTGAAGCGGTGACGCAAGCATCAGGGACAGCCCGCCCCGGCGGCCGTACCGCCCGCACGGGTGAGGCCGTGCGGGCGGCCACCCGCGAACTGCTGGCCCAATCGGCCGACGGCAGCGTCGACATCGCGGAGGTGTCGGCCCGCTCGGGCGTCCACCTCGCCACCATTTACCGCCGCTGGCGCAGCGCCGACGGTCTGATCATCGACGCCGTGGTGGACGAGCTGGGCAGCAGGTCGCCGCTGCCCGCCACCGGCGACCTGCGGGCCGATCTGCACGCATGGATCACCAACCTGCTCAGCGACCTGACCAAGCCCAGCCATCTGGCCTTCTTCCGGGCCCTGCTCCGGGCCGGCGATCAGGGGCAGGACACGCGAAGCTTCGCCGAGCCGCGTATCCAGCAGATCCAGGCCACCCTGGACGCCGCCGGTGCTACCGTGCTGACCTGGATGGACATCTTCGAACTGGTGCTGGCGCCGGCCTATGTGCGTGCGCTGCTGACCCTGCCTATGGACCCGGAGACCGAGGCCATACGACTGGTCGACAACGTGCTGGCGATCAGGGCGGCGCGCGAGCGCGAAGCGCTGGAGTGAGCGTGCGGGCGCCCCCGCGAGTCGCTCATGGGTTATCGGCACGCGTAGTTGCGCTCCCCGTCCGGCACCTTGATCGAACTGCATCCGTCGAATGCCACCGTGCCCCACTGCCGGTAGCGAGCCCTGGGTGTACGAGGCTGCCGTTCCCAGCCGTGCACTTGGCAGATGCCGGCACGGCCTAACTACTGTCCTGTGCCGGAGATCCGTCGACAGAAGCGGGCGAGGGAGTCGAGGGTTTCTTCGGTTGTCTTGGTCCAGATGAAGGGCTTGGGGTCTTGGTTCCAGTCCTTGGCCCAGGCCCGGATGTCGGCCTCCAGGGCCTGGATGTTCTTGTGTGCACCGCGGCGGATCATCTGGTGGGCGAGGTAGCCGAACCACCGCTCGACCTGGTTGATCCAGGAGGAGCCCGTCGGCGTGAAGTGCAGCTCGAACCGCGGGTGTTTGGCCAGCCAGGCCTTGATCGCGGGGGTTTTGTGGGTGCCGTAGTTGTCCACGATCAGATGCACCTGCAGGTGGGCGGGCACCTCCTTGTCGATCCGGATCAAAAACTTCTTGAACTCCACGGCCCGGTGCCGACGGTGCAGAGCACTGATCACCTCGCCGGAGGCGACATCGAAAGCGGCGAATAACGTGGTCAGCCCGTTGCGCACGTAGTCATGGGTGCGCCGCTCGGGCATGCCCGGCATCAGCGGCAGCACCGGCTGGGATCGGTCCAGCGCCTGGATCTGGGACTTCTCGTCCACGCACAGGACCACCGCTTTCTCGGGCGGGTGGTGGTACAGGCCGACGACGTCGACGACCTTGGCGACGAACTGCGGGTCGGTGGAGAGCTTGAACGTGTCCTGCAGGTGTGGTTTGAGGTCGAACCGCTTCCAGATCCGCCCGATCGTCGACTTCGACAGGCCCGAGTGCTTGGCCATCGAGGCCCGGGACCAGTGGGTATCCCTGTCCGGAGTGGACTCCAGCGTCGCCACGATGACGTCCTCGACCTGGTCCAGCAGGATCGACGGCGGCCGGCCCACCCGCGGTTCATCCGCCAGACCCTCCAGCCGGCGGGCCACGAACCTGGAGCGCCAGCAGTTCACCGACCGCTGACTGAGACCGAGTTCGGCTGCCACCTGCTTATTCGTCCCGCCCTCCGCGCACGCCAGCACGATCTTCGCGCGCAGCGCGAGGTACTGGGCTGTCCTGGCGCGCCGCGCCCAGCGCGTTAGCTGGCCGCGCTCATCCTCGGTGAGGAACAGGTCCGCCCGGCCGCGGCCCGGCCGCCAGCGCCTCCATCCGCCGCTCGGCGAACCGCGTCCGCCACTTGCGTGCCGTATCCGCCGTCACCCCGAGCTTCGCCGCCACCCGCACAGTCGGCAGTCCCTCGGCACAGGCCAGGACGATCCGCGCCCGCTCAGCCAGCCGAGCACCCGCCGCCCCGCCGGCCCAGACGGTCAACTCCGCGAACTCCTCAGCGGACAACACGACTTCAACAGCACGAGGTCCCGGCGACATTAAAACACCCTAGCCACTTACGTCCCAGATTTCTGACGCATCACACTAGCGTGGTCAGTCCACTTTCCAACGTGACCGCGCAGCGACCTACCATCACTGGGCGAAGCGGCTCTTGACCGCGATCGTCAGACGCTGGCCGGATCTGCGTTGTCGCCGATGCAGGCAGGTGGCGAGCCGTCTCGAAGGGGTTCTTCGGGTCGATCGATCACGACTTGGACGCGGTCCCGGTGTACGTGGACGGTGCCGGAGCCGCCCTTGTCCCAGGCGCCTTGCTCCCAGTGGGATCGAGGGGAGCGGCGTTGGAAGTGGATGCTGCCGCTTAGAGGTTCAAACAAAAGGGGTTGATCATGTGACTGTTGGCGTGTTGGGTCGTTGGTCTGGTTGTGGCGAAACGTCAGTCGCGGCCGTGGATCGTGTCGGATGAACTGTGGTCGCTCATCGAGCCGTTGCTGCCTGAACCGGGCCCAAGCTGGCGGAGGGCAGACCCAGGGTGCCGGACCGGCAGGCACTGTGCGGGATCCTGTTCGTGCTGCACACCGGCATCCAATGGGAGTACCTGCCCCAGGAGTTGGGCTTCGGCTCGGGAATGACCTGCTGGCGGCGCCTAGCCGCCTGGAATGATGCCGGCGTCTGGGATCAACTCCACGTCGTCCTGCTGGAGAAGCTGCGCTCGAAGAACAGTGCAGCATTTGCATGGGCCAGGCGGCACGCGGGTGCTGCCTGGGTAGCAGGCCGGTTCCGGCGCGTGCAGCAAGGTCAGCTTGGTGCCGACAGCCGACCCTGCTGCTTTCCGTTGTCGTGACAGTATATCCCGCCGGTCCAGCCGAAGTTGGCCTGAACGGCGCTTCTGGGCCTGCTTCACCGGGCCGGACACTGACTCGGCAGTTCCGGTCGGGTACTGGGGGAGGAAATGATGTCTGTGATGAGGAAATCGAGCACGATCTGTGGCTTGGGTGCGGCCGCAGCCCTGGCGATGGGAATGCTGACGGCGGGACCGGCCTCAGCAGATGTCCGCGCGGCCGCTTGGCCCAACGACACGTACTACGTATGTGCCGACTACTGCGACGGCGCTACTCAGGGTGGGGTCGTCTGGGGCAACCGGACCTCGAAGCTTCAAGGTTGGGTGGAGGCATACAGCGGCACCGCAACCGTGTATTTTGACGCCTTCGCCGGTTCCACCAAGGTCGACAGCGATTCCAGGACCTCCAGCGGCCCTGTGGTCCCCTACAACTTCTACATCGGCGACCCCGATCGACCCGGCGGCGTCGACCGGATCAGGGTCCAGGTGTGCGCGCCTCGCGGCTGCGGCGAGCAGTTCAACCTGATCAGGGACTGACGCAGCTTCCGTAGCCGTATGGGCAGCCACACAAATCCGCTGGAATTCCTGCGACAGCCTTCGTAGCACTGATCACCACGCGCTGGTTCCGCTGGCAGAACGAGTGCTGCTGGTCGCGGTGTCCTACCGGACGAATCTGACCATGCGGCAGTTGGGCCCCTGTTCGCAGTGTCTCGTCCGCTGTGGGCCGGGTCATTCAGCATCTTGGACCGCTGCTGGCGCTCGAGCCTGTGGGACGTCCGGATGATGCCGCGGACGGGTTGTGGATCGTGGAGGAGGGCACCTTGGTTCAAGTCCGCGACCGGCACGTCGGTTCCTCCAGCCGCAACTACCGCTTCTCCGTGAACGTGCAGGTCATCGTGGACGCCGACACTCGTCTCGTGATCGCAGCGGCCCGGCCGGTGCCGGGCACCACCGCGGATGGACACGCCTAGCGGGCTTCCGGGCTGGCCGAGCACTGTCAGGACGTGAGGGTCCTGGGCGATGGCGCCTACCTCAACTGCGGGATGGTGGCGCCACACCGAAAACGCCCCCGCCGGCCCTTGTTGGCAGGCGAGGAAGCGGACAACGCCTCCCATCGCAAGGTGCGGGCCTGGGTGGAGCATGTGATCGGCCGCATGAAGAACTACAAGATCCTCCGCGACTGCCGACAGCACGGCGACGGCCTCCATCACGCCATCCAAGCCGTTGCTCACATGCACAACCTCGCGCTCGCATCATGACCAGAAGGCTGCGATTACACACCCTGGCCTGCTCAAATACAGCCTGGTGCAACACCCTTTAGTCGGAGGTTGCCTTTTCTGGTTGGGCGGTGGGGCAGATTACTCCGCCGCCCACCACGCTCTTGCCCCGTACTGGACCCGCAGTACGCGGAAAGCTGCTGATTGCGCGCACATGGATTAATTCGGGAGGAATGTGTGGAGTCCATCATCGCAAAGGGAGGAAACGGGCAGAGCTGGCCGGTTGCGGCTCAAGTGGGCGTTGTGGCCGTGGTGGTCATCGTGGCCATTTTAGTGGTCATGGTCTTGGTAAGGAGAAATAGGAGGTAGTACTCGCTTTGAAGAAGGCAGAACCAGGAACATGACGTCAGCCGGGCGATCTGCCGCGACCGTGCCGGCGCTCGCGCTTCGGCCGCCTCCGCCGCAGCTCCCGACGCGGTCCGCATCGCAAATCGGCGGCATGTCCGAAAGGGCCGGGCGCGGCCCCTCTGTAGGGATGGCCCCCATCAGTACCGAGCTGCGGGTTCACAACCGGGGCGTGATGCTACCGGCGCTAGCGGTCGCCATGGCGCGCATCAGCGACGACCGCTCAAAGCGAGTTTCGTTCGACCGGCACTTCGACCTGCAAGCTCAGGTCAGGGTTAGCCGCGTCGGCAGTGGCCTGTCTGGCCGCGCTGCTCCGCAGACGGCACAGCGGGCCCTCCTGTGCGAAGCGGGCCTACCTGTGCGAAGAAAGGTGCAGAACGGTTGTTACCAAAGCCTGTGAGCCGTTCGGGTGGTGCGTCGGGTAGCGCCACCGGCCGTGCACCCGGCGCTCACAAGCGCTTGCCGGTGATCATTCAAAGGGTGGTTGTAGCATTCAGCGGATGTCAGGGACACGCCCGTAATGGGTGTATGGGTCATACAAGCGAGGGATACGGAAATGTCCGCGATTGGTAACTGGTCGCGGTAGGGCTGCTGCAGGCATCACTGAAGCTTCACAGTTTGGTTCCTCGGCCCACACCGGGCCGGGAACACCGCGCACTCGCCAACTGGTATCGGCTGGCGAGGCACCGCTCTTGAGGGGACATCACTCATGTCTGCTTCTTCGACCGCCCGCCGTATCGCCGCCATTTCCCTGGCCGCCGGCGCTGCCGTCTCCGCTGTCGCCCTGCCGGCCACCGCCGCCGATCGGGACCACCACCGACACCCGCGCGTAGAGATCAGCGCAGTGCAGGCCGACAGCCCCGGACGCGACAACCACACCAACCGGTCGCTGAACGCCGAATGGGTCGAGATCACCAACAACACCCGCCACGCGGTCAATCTGCGCGGCTGGACGCTGCGCGACAACGACGGCGACCGCTACCGCTTCCGCGACGTACTCCTGGCAGGCCGGTCCACGGTGCGGGTACACACCGGTGCCGGCCGCGACACCCGCGCTCACATCTACCAGGACCGACGCGACTACATGTGGGACAACCACTCCGACAAGGCCACCCTGCGCAACGAGCACCACCGCACCGTAGACACCGAGTCCTGGGGCCGCGGCGGACACCACCACCACTAACCACTCCCCGGGTGAGCCGGCCACCCACCCATGTAAGGGCCGGTTCACCCGGGAAGACAGAGCGAACATGCGCCGGGCAGCTCAGCTGCCCGGCGCTCGCCACTGCTCACGCGCGGCGCGGCGGCGGCCGGTGGCGCGGGGGACCGGGGCTTGCTTTCGACCCACGAGCCGCAATTCGTTGGTTACCCCCTGCGGGCGAGGCGGCTGGATGCCCGGCGGCCTTTCCGGTGGCGTCCCGGCGCATGCCGTCATGCCTAGGTCCGCCATGCGGGGCACGAAGGCGACATCGAGTTCGTCGACCGGGTGGATCAGCCCTCGCGTGCAGGTCTTCGCCAGCCACACCGTGCAGTCGCCGAGGCAGGCGGGATTGACGCCGAGCTCACTCTTGGGAAGAAACCCGTTGAACGGCGCCGCGATCTGGTGGTGGTTCCAGTAGGGGGTGTGTCAACTTAACGGCTGATCTTGGTTGTTGAGTTATCGCTGGTCGGTGGGAGTGAGGGGGTTTCCTCAGTCGGTGACAGGCCGCTGAGGCGTTCGATGTTCACGGCGATGGCCGTGAGTACATGTTGCAGATGGGTTTTCGACTGTCCTCGGTAGCGGCAGTGGCGCATGCCGTGTCCGTGGGCGAACTCGTTGATGGTGCCCTCGAGTCCGGAGCGGACCGCGTAGCGGGTCTTCCAGTCGGGGGTCTGCTGCTCGGCGCGGACGCGGAGTTGCAGGTCGCGGAGTTCTCGTGGGGGGAAAGCCCAAGGGTCCGGGCGCTGTCGGCGGTGGTGGTGCAGCGGGTGCGGACCGGGCAGGGGCGGCACTGGCTCTTGGTGAACCGGGCCACGATCAGCGGGGCGGCGGTGGGTGAGGACGCCGGGTAGGGGCCGTGCCAGCCCTGGCTGATCTGGCCCTGGGGGCAGGTGACCTGTCGGCAGTCGAAGTCGATGTGGAAGTCGTCCCGGTCGAAGCCCTCGTTCTTGCGGTGCTGGCGGGTGGGGTTGCCCGGCAGTGGGCCGCTGACGGTGATCTGGTGTTCGCGCTGGGCTCGTTCCAGGTGGACCAGGCAGGTGCAGCCGCCGTCGACCAGGTGCTCGGCGGGCAGCAATCCCGACGCGCCAGTGGGGTGTGGATGCCGGGCAGGGCCTGGCTGTCGTTGGTGGCTGCCGAGGTGGTGGCCACGTCCGTGATCACGTTGACGCTGCCGGAGGCGCACGTCTGGGTGACATGCGCGGCGAACCCCTTCCAGCTGATGATGTGCCCGTGGCCAACGTTGCGCGCCGTGATGTCGTAGGGGGACGATCGCCGAGGAGGAGGGCGCCAGCCAGCCGTCGTGGGCGGTCCGCCAGCGCAGGCGGCCTACCGCGTCACGGGAGTAGTTCTGCACGAGGATCTGCCGGTGCGCCTCGGCCTGCGGGCCGGGCCGGTAGCCGGATCCGTGCTGGTGGAGGCGCTGCAGCAGCCGACAGGTATCGTCGCCGGCGGCCAGGATCGTGGTCTTGGGCCGGGTGGGGTTCTTGCCCAGGCGGACCGGACGGCCGTAGCGGCGCCTCCGCTCCTCGTCGACCAGGCCGACCAGCAGGTGCCCGGCCGTGCGGGCGACTTCTTCCAGCGCGACACGGACCGCCTCGGTGACCAGTTCCAGCCGGGTCAGGTCGCGCACCGCGGCCAGGACGTGGGTGGAGTCGGTGCGCTGGGTGGAGCGCTCGCGTACGAGTCCGGCCTGGCAGCACGCAGACGGTGGCCAACTGGGCGGGCGACAGACCGGGACGGCCGTCGCGCGGGTACCAGCCGGCAAAGTCCTCGTCGTGCCACAGCCCGTCCAACCGGTCCCGCACCCATATCGCCGTCGTACCGACCGGGTTGCTCGCCCGCGCGATCTGCGCGGTCAGCGAGGGGACTTGCTCACTGGAACGGGAACGGAAGGACAACGCACACCCCAACAGCTGCATCGGTCTGCGAAACAGCCCCGAGCATGCCCGTTAATCATGCCGCCGCACCCGGAAACACCAAGACCCCCGACAGAGTCAAGTTAGGAGCTTGTGTTCAGGTAGATCCAAGTGTCCTCGGGCAGGGTCGCGGGGGCTGGTGGAGGAACTGGGCGGGTTTCCTCGTGCCAGGCGGAGCCCACGGCTGCCGTGGCGACTTGACGCCAGAAGCGAGCGGCGCCCGCGTTGGCTTCTTGGAAAGCGATTGCCCACGCGCCGGGGCGGGAGCGCAGCAGCTGCAGAGCAGCCTGTTGACCTACGCCTCGCCTGCGCAGGGCCCGTACGACGAAGAACGCGGAGATCGAGGTCCCGCCCTTGGGCATCGGACGGGTCAGGATGAAACCGCCCGGCGCCGCACCGTACTGGATGAGCAGGGCCTCTCGCCCGGGCTCGTCGAAGAACAGCGGCAGGGTGCTGAATCCGAACGTTCCATTGGCCGCGGGAAGATGGCCGAGGAACTCGGACATGTCGTGACGGTACAACTGAGCGAACTGCTCAACGACGGGCCGCAACTCGGCGGTCGCGGGGCGAAGGGTGAGCGGCGCGGAGTCCGTGATCGAGCCCATCCGGAGATTCTCGCATGCACCCGAACAGGGGGCGCAGAGCGGGAAGTTTAGCCAAGTAACGCCAGCCGCTCGCCAACCCGGCGGGACTTTGACGACACGGCCCCCGTACGGCCGCATGAGGGCCTTGTGGACGCTGGGGCTGGGCGTGCTCAACTCGTGGGGGCGAACTCAGGGACCCAAACCACGCTGTCCTGGCCCATGACGGCATGGCCGGCGAGCTGGGCGAGGACCTGCTCCGGGGAAGGGCCGGTGCGCGCGGCGATGGCTCGCAGCCGACGGCTGTCGGCTGCGGACAGCCACACCTGCGCCTGCAATTCCTCCTTCGCCTCCTGCCGCTGTGCCAACCAGGTCGCGTGCCCGTCCAAGGCCCTTCGGCAGCGCTTCGCACGCTCGGCTGCCCAGGCTCGCCGAGCTCGCAGAGCGCTCCGAGGGAGCGGGTGGTCGGTGTGCCGCGTGAAGGCGAGGCGCGGTTGGCGCGCCCCGGCCAATGGCACCGACCTCCAGCGCTCAGATGAGTTCGTCCGCCTCATCCGGCTCGCGTCCAGCGGCGCGAGGACCGCATGGACCCGTATCCGGGAATTGTCCGTCACTGTCTGGTGGCCGCCACGCCGATGCGCCGGTCGACGCCGGGCCCGTAGATCAAGGACTACTTCAGGGGGTGCTGGAGTTGTCGACGCTCGAGTTCCGCTGGAGGGACGTCGCACAGGGCAGGCAGCATGACCAGGAGTGAGGCGGTGAAGATGTCCTGACCTGTGCTCACCGCAGGGATGGCTCCTCTGAGGCTGGCGCGGCCGTGGATGTCATGTTCCTGGGCCGTGATCATCCGTCGGCGTCACCGGGTTCGTCACCGCGCGCAAGGGGACCTCATGTTGGGCAACTCAGCTGGTGCTGACCGCTATGAACTTCCAGAGGTACGCTCCGGCCCCACCACCGCCGATGAGGCCGTAACCAGTGGCGTCCGAGACCCACGCCAGAGTTACGAGGGCTTGCTCGGTTCGCGTCATGGTGACCGGAGTGCCGTGTCGGCTCCAGATCCGCAAGGACAGGTCGTCGCTGGCCGTTGCCAGGTAGACGCCGTCGGGCGAGTACGAGACAGCGTTCACCGCGGCGGTATGGGTGGCGAGGAAGTGAAGTTGGCTGTGGGCAGTTGTCGGGTCCCATACGATCACCTGGCCATTCTCAAGACCTGCGGCGAGTTGGGCTCCGTCCGGCGAGTACGCCACCGCGCGTACATCCCGGGGATGGGCATAGCGCCCTTTGCGCTGGCCGGTGACCGGGTCTATGAAATAGACGAACGAACCGTTGGCAACAGCCAGTTCACGCCCCTCAGGGGCATACGCCAACGCGTTAGCACCCAAAACACCCGTGAGGTGGTGCATGTGCGCCCCAGAGGCCAGGTGCCAGAGTCGCAAGCCGTCGCTGGCACCTGAGGCGAGTTGAGTCCCGTCCGGCGAGTACGTCAACGCACGGATTTTGCGCTTATGCCCGGAGAGGGTGTCGGTCAGGTCTCCGCTCTGCTGGTTCCGGAGTCGGATGGCATGGTCCTCGGCACCACCGGTGGCGATGTGGGTTCCATCCGGGGACATAGCGATGGGAAACCGCCAGACGGCGCGTTCAGGAACGGCGATGGTACGCGTCCCATCGGTGCTCCCATCGGGGCCCACTTCAATGATGTATACCCTCTTGTCAGAAAAGGCGACAGCGGCCCGAGTTCCGTTCCGCACGAGGTCGAGGCTCTGCACGCCTGCATAGCGGGACTCGCTGGAGTCGGCGTGGGGATTCCAGATGCGTACCGCGTTGTCTGCTCCTGCGCTGGCGAGGCGCATTCCGTCGGGGGAATAGGCCAAGGCATGTACCCGGTCAAGGTGGCCGCGCCGTCCATGGATAGCGGCCCCCGTGGCGGTATCCCACAGTCGCACTGTCCCGTCGGCTTCGGCCGTGGCCAGTTGCGTGCCGTCCGGCGAGCACGCTGCTGTCTGTAGTCTGCCGGTGTCGAGGCTGATGGCATGCACGAGTGCACCTGTGGCCCTGTGGTGGATTTCTACGATCGGGTCGTCGAAGGCGCTGTTGCCGGCGGCGATGTAGTGCGAGCTGGAGATGGCCAGGACGCGGATTTTGAAGGCGTCTCCGCGACCTGCAGCGAGGGTCGCCGCGGTGGCCGGATCCCAGACTCGCATCGTTCCGTCGGCGGCTCCTGTGACGAGTTTCCGGCCGTCGGGTGTGTAGGCCAGTGCACGGACTCGGCTCGTGTGCCCGCCGAGTACAGCGGTGATCTTGCCGGTGACCGGGTTCCAGACCCGGACCTTTTCGTCGTGGCCGACGGTGGCAAGTTGGGTCCCGTCCGGCGCATACGCAAGGTCACGGGTCCTGCTGGTGTGGCGGCGGGGGAGGGAGCGGGTGGCGGTGCCGGCGGTCAGGTCCCAGAGCCTGACTCCGAAGGAATCTGCGGTGGCCAGCTGGGTTCCGTCGGGCGAGTAGGCCAGGACTCGGACCCGGTTGAGCCATCCGAATCTGACCTTGAGGGCGTGAGCGGTGCTGCCGGATTCAAGGTCCCAGAGTCGGATGAAACCGTCGTCGCCCGCGCTAGCGAGCCGTGTGCCATCGGGTGAAAATGCCAGGGAGTACACACAGTCGGTGTGGCCCAGAAGAGTGCGTTCCGAGGCGGGGTCAGGCAGATCGGGTAATTCGCCATCATCGATCAGGGCCGAAGCAGGGCGTTCTGCACGGCGTGCGGTGATCTCCTCCTGCCAGGCAGGGATAGGGAAAAGGCGCTCGTGAAGAATGCCGACGACAGCCTCAGAGGGATCGGTTGGCGCCAAGAGGTGCGAAATTTGGGCGATATCGCGGCCTCGCTGTATCGAGGACTCGGTGGCGACGCGGAGGCAGTCGTTCTGCGCCGCAGCAGGCCCCTGGTGCAGGAGGCGTGCTTCGACCCAGCGGATATCCCCGATGGTGGCTTCGGCTTCGGTGTTTCGCTCGGCCGACAGGAGGTGATCGATGAGGTGATCGAGCAGATAGCCGTGCTGAGCCGTCCACCACGATCTGCTGGGAGCAATTCTATCCGCGAGGAGTGGGTCTGCCGACGGCAGTTGGTCGGCCACGGCATCGACGAGCGACTCGTGCAGCTGCTTCAGGTGCGCGGGCCCCAATTCTGCCCGGAGATAGTCACGCACGACGTCGTGCAACGCCAGTGCTCCCGTATCGCCGTGAACCGGGTTCGCGAGGGACAGACTTGTGATCCTTCGCAGCAGGGCCTGCGATTCGGTGATGGTCAGTCCAGCTTGCTTCCGCCATAGCGTTTCGACCAATGCCACCGGGACGGCATCGTCGGTGGCGAAAACGCATAGTTCGGTCAGTCGTTCCGCGCCGTGTTCTGGCAACAGTCGTACGGCGGCTTCGATGGTGGCCCGAACGGCCTTGGTCCGCTGTGCCGGGTCGTCCAGATCCACAGGGCCCCACGGATCGTCGACCGCAGTCGGACCGATTTCGCTCAGTTGCTGCAATACGCGCGTCCCTGCCGCCGTGGTTGCCACAGTACGAGCCGATTCTCCACTGGTCAGACTTGCTTCGGCGAATATCACTCGGTTGATAAGACGCAGTAGCAGCGGCCAACGGCCCGTGGCCTCCAGGAGGCTCTCGACGGTCTCGTGTGGCACTGGCGCGAGATCCCTGGTCAGCACTCGGCGAGCCTCTGACGCGGACATTTCGTCGACCAAGATGCGCCTGGCGGTGCCAGGAAGTGCATCCCGCCGGCGTGTGGTGACCAGCCGGACGCAGTTTCTGCCGCCGATCAGGAACGGCCTGAGCTGCTCCGCATCCCATACGTCGTCGAGGAGGAGCAGCGTCCTCGGGCGTTTCTGCAGGAGGCGCCCCAGGTGTGCGCCAGCAAGCTCAGGGTCCTCGAACACCTCGGCATTACCTGTGATGAAGCGTGTGACCTCACTGACCTTGGCTGCGATCGCCGCGCGTCCACGAACATCCCGCCCTACGGTGACCCGGTAGATCCGGCCGCGGAATCGTCGCCGCACCTTCCGGTTGGCGCACACCAGGCCAGCAAGTGTGGTCTTGCCGAACCCGCCCGCGCCTTCAAGGGCAGTGACGGTAGGCATGGGGCCATGAAGGCGACCACATACGGCAGCGATGGCCTGCTGTGTCTGAACGCGATCAGTCACCCAGTCTGGTACGTCTGCCGGGCCGGGAGCTGGAGGGCCTTCTGCAGCAGCGGATATTCGGTTCGCGACGGCAGTCTGCAATACCGCGGCGCCGACACCCACGATGAGTAGCACAGCGACCGCGGGCCACGCGTGTTCTCGTAACAGGTCAAGGGCGCCCGGCCAACGGTCTTCTCCCGTTGCTGCGTTACTGGCCAACGCCAACAACGCAGTTGACGCAACCACCGTGACGGTGAGGGCTAGTGCCGCCCCCCGTAGCCTCACCACAACCGCACCTCCCCCACCCTGTGGTGGCAGACTACCCATCAGCGACATCCGATTCACGGCCCCGGCTGCGGGCCTGTCAATTTAACCGGTGTAACTGGGTTGTTTGGTCGGTCAGTTGTGGGCTGCCGAGAGGCGTCCATCGAAGGCGATGTCGAATGCCTGGAGGGCTCGCTTCCAACGGCTGGTCCACCGTTTGCGGCCCTTCCCTGTGGGGTCCAGGGACATCACCGCGAGGTAGATGCACTTCAGTGCGGCGGCCTCGGAGGGGAAGTGGCCGCGAGCCCGGACCGCCCGGCGGATGCGTGCGTTCACGCTCTCAATCGCGTTGGTGGTGCAGACGATCCGGCGTATCTCGGCGTCGAACTGCAAGAACGGTACGAACTCGGCCCAGGCGTTCTCCCAAAGCCGCACGATCGCAGGGTATTTGTCGCCCCAGACTTCAGTGAACTCCAGGAACCGGCTGGTGGCGGCGTCCTCGGTCGGTGCGGAGTAGACGGGCTTGAGGGCCCTGGAGATCTTGTCCCAGTCCTGTCGGGCGGCATAGCGGAACGAGGCCCGCAACAAATGCACGACGCAGGTCTGCACGACCGTCTTGGGCCAGACTTCCCCGACCGCGTCGGGAAGGCCCTTCAAGCCGTCGCAGACGAGCATCAATACGTCCTCGAGGCCGCGGTTTTTGAGTTCGGTCAGGACCCGCAGCCAGTGCTTGGCGCCCTCGCCGCCGTCGCCGGCCCAGAGGCCGAGGATGTCGCGGTGACCTTCGGCGGTGACCGCGAGGGCCATATAGATGGGGCGGTTGGCGACCTGGCCATCACGGATCTTGACGTTGATGCAGTCGATGAACATGACCGGATAGACCCGGTCGAGGGGCCGGTTCTGCCACTCTGACATGCCCTCCATCACCGCGTCAGTGATCGTGGAGATGGTGGTCTTGGAGACCTCGGCCCCATAGACCTCGGCGAGATGGGCGGAGATCTCTCCGTGGGTGAGGCCGCTCACTGCATTTTTCACACAACAGGTGATGCCCACCCGCCCGCGATCGAGTGCACCCCCAAATCAGCGACAGAGCCCACGAAGTGGACCAGATCCGAAACTCACCGCCATAGCCAGGGGGAGCGGCGACACCAGGACACTCCGCGGCGCCCGGAACCTGAGCCCCGATCGCCGACCAGCGTCCCTCTCTCGGGCCCCGCCACGTCAGACAGGGGCCCGAGAGAGGGACGCTACGCTCCCGCGAGAGGGCGCGTCAGCCGGACGTTGCCCGCTCCAACGGCAGCTCAGTGACCTTCACCGGCTCGGTCCCGGCTGCACTGTGCCGCGCCGACCAGTTCTCCAGCGCCGTCCCGCACGCGTGGTCGAGGTGGTGCAGGCCCGAGAGGTCCAGCCGGATGGGACGGTCTTGAGGCAGCGCCTCCAGGTTGTCGAGGATTTTCGGCAGCCGCAGGAAGGTCGCATTGCCCGTCAGGCACGCCTCGATGGGGCCGGCGCCCTTGTCGGTGACCTCCAGCCTGATGTGCGAGGCTTGCCAGGCGGTCTTCGCCACGGACAGCGCCAGGCCGATCAGAACACCCTCGAACATGTTCACCGCGACGATCGCCACCGCGGTGACCACCAGGATCAGCGCCTCGCCCCGGTGCGCGCGCCACAGCGTCACTGTCGAACGCAGCGGGATGAGCTTCCACCCCGCGTGGATGAGGATGCCCGCGAGGGCCGGGATCGGGATGAGCGCCAGTGCGAAGGGGAGCAACGCCGCGAACAGCAGCAGCCATACGCCATGAAGGACGCGCGAGGCCTTGGTCCGCGCGCCTGCCTGGACGTTGGCGGAGCTGCGCACGATGACCGCGGTCATCGGCAGCGCGCCGAGGAACCCGCTCATGACGTTGCCTGTGCCCTGGGCGATGAGCTCCTTGTCGTACTCGGTGCGCGGCCCGTCGTGCAGCCGGTCCACGGCCGCCGCGCTGAACAGGCTCTCGGCCGACGCGATCAGAGTGAAGGCCAGAACTGTCCCGACCACGCTCACGTCGGCGAGCCCACCGATGGCGTCGAGCCCGGGCAGTTGAATGGAGCCGGCCAGCCCTTGCACCTCGACCGTGTCGACCGGCATGGCGAATGCCAGAGACGCCAGTGTGGCCAGCGCGACCGCGGCGAGCGCCGCCGGAACGGACCGTACGGGCCGCGGCAGCCGCTTCCACACCAGCATGACGGCGATGGTGCCGGCGCCGAGAGCGAGGGATGCGAGGGCAGTAGTGCTCCCGGCGGCATCGACCAGTGCCCGGGGCAGCCCGGAGATCTTACCCAGGCCGGAGGCCGGGGCCGTCATGCCGGCCGCCGCGTACAACTGGCCCGCGATGATCACGAGTCCGATGCCGGCGAGCATGCCCTCGACGACCGAGACCGAGATGGCCCGGAACCAGCTCCCCAGTCTGAAGGCTCCCATGGCCAGTTGGAGAAGGCCGGAAGCGAGCACGATCACCCCGAGCGCGGGCAGCCCGAATTCCTGCACGGCCTCGAAGACCAGAACGGTCAGTCCGGCGGCGGGGCCCGAGACCTGGAAGCTGCTGCCGCGCATCATGCCGGTGACCACACCGCCCACGATGCCGGTGATCAGGCCCAGTTCGGCCGGCACACCGGAGGCCACGGCGACGCCCACGCACAGCGGCAGGGCGACCAGGAACACGACGAGCGAGGCGGCGAAGTCCTGCCGCAGATGAGGGAATTTCGTCCGGTGGTCCACGGTCGCGCTCACAGGGCCTGGAAGGTGTCGCCGTGCACGTCATGGGCCAGTACGGACCCCGTGTGCACTTCGTAGAACCAACCGTGCAGGCGGAGTTGGTTCTGCGCGAGGCGGCTTTCGACGTAAGGATGGGAACGAAGTCGCAACAGCTGTGTCAGCACGTGGTTCTGCACGGCCTGGGCGACGGCCGGGTCTTCCACCACCCCCTCGGGCCGGGGCGTCGCGTGCGCGAGCCAGTCGCGCACCGCGGGGACGGAGGTCAGGTCGTCACCGCGTAGCAGCGCGCCCACCGCGCCGCAGTGCGAGTGGCCGCAGACGACGATGTCCTGGACTCCGAGCACCTCCACCGCGTACTCGATGGTGGCCGCCTCGCCCGTGGGCTGCTCGGAGGCGTACGGAGGGACGATGTTGCCCGCGGTCCGCAGCTCGAAGAGCTCACCAGGACGGGCCCCGGTGATCAATGAGGGGACGACCCGAGAGTCGGAACAGGTGATGAACAGAACCTGCGGGGACTGGCCCTCGGCCAGGCGGGCAAACTCCTCGGGTCGTGCCGCGGACTGTAGGTGGAAGGACCGGGCGTGATCGATGAGGGGCTGCATATCGGAAAGTTCCTCCTGGCACGCCAATTGACGGCGCGTCGGTTGGTGCGAAGCGGTGGGCTCGACAAGATCCACAGTGGCGGAGTGATCCTGAAGACAACCTGAAGCCACCTGAACCCGCCTTCAGGTGGCCGGTGGCAGGGTGGGGTCCGACTCACCGCTCGTCGCCCCCCCAACCTTCCGCTCACACCACGGCGCCGGAATCCCGTGCCCGTCCGCGTCGCTCCAGCGGGCTCCGCGCTCCGTTGTCCTCGCCCGGCCTTCCCCGACCTCGCCGACGCCGTGGCAGAGCTGGGCAAGGACGTTGTTCTCGACGGCGACCTCGTCGTGCCGCGTGACGGGCGGCTGGACTTCACCGCCCTCCAGGACCGCGCGGCCGCCCGGCGGTCTGGTCGCCGCCCGCCTCCGCCACTACGAGGCACGCTCCGGCAGGCCCTTGCTCCATGACCACCTGCCGCTGTCCGTGAAGGGACAGCGCCTGGACGGGAAGTGGGGCTCGATCCACACCCTGGCCCTGCACGAGAACACGGTGGCCGGCTCCGCCCTCTACAACGAGCTCGTGGCTGCTGAGGTCTGCGAGGTGCTGGGATTGGCGACCGAGCCGCGCACCGTCACCCCGGGGCGCCGCCCGGTGAAGGAGATTGCCGGGGTGCCGCACGAGCTGATCCGCTGGACCGCCCGGCGCAGCGATCATATCGCCGCCTGCCTGGCCGAGTTGGAGCACGAGTACGTCACTGCCGTCGATGGCGACGTGGATGCTGACCGGCTGGGTGGACAGTGCCGACGCCGCTCAGCGGCGCTACGAAGTCCAACGGATCACGGAGGCCCTGGCACTGCTCGGGCACGATCAGTATCCGCGCACCAGAGCCCCAACTGACGTTCACAGCCGGAGTCCAACCGGCTCAACCGGAAGGGCAGCGTGAGGAGGAACCCGAAGACGCACGTACGACGCTGTCCGAGGCGGTGACGCAGACAGCGGGAGACCGGACGGGTCCACTGGACCGCGGCAAGCGCGATGGGCAGCAGACCCTGCCCACCCGTGTCAGTGTCAGCCTCATGCCAGTCCCGACAGGCGCCAATCCTTCGCAGCACCTTTCCAACTTAGAGAGCATCTGATCAGTGTTCATGCGGATGTGAGTGGGATATCTGTTTCGATTCGCCAGGTTGGTGCGGATTCTCCGGTCAGTTCGCGCGACATTTTGTTAGCCATGGCCCAGTGGATCATCGTCCGGGATCTCTGCGGGAGGGCTTCGTAGTCCCGTGCCAGGCGTCGGTGTTGCATCAGCCAGCCGAAGATCCGCTCGATCACCCACCGTTTCGGCCCAGACCTTGGACACGCTGGGATGTGCCGCGGCCAGGTCGTTGAGGAGGAGCTTGCCGCCGTTGGTGTCGTGGACGTTCGCGGCGGTGACGAGGACGGCCAGCACCAGACCGAGCGTGTCCGTGATCAGGTGCCTCTTGCAGCCTTTGATCTTCTTGCCGGTGTCGATGCCCTGGCTCGTCTCGGCGACGTTTGCCGAGGTCTTCACGCTCTGCGCGTCCACCACGGCCGCGGTCGGCTCCGCACGGCGGCCATGAAATCGGCGGGTCTTGTCGCGTAACAGGTCGTGGACCTGCTGGGTGGTGCCGTCGGCTTCCCCCTTCGCGTAGTAGTCGTAGACGGTTTTGTACGGCGGGAAGTCGTGCGGCAGGTACTCCCACGGGATGCCGGTGCGGTTGACGTAAAGGATCGCGTTCACGATCTCTCGCAGATCGTGCACCCGAGCTGCGGTTCCGGGTCCGATCCGTCTCGCCCGCCACGCGGCGAAGACCGGTCCAATCAAGGCCCAGCGGGCGTCGGACACGTCACTGCGGTAAGGACGACGAACACTCACGCCTCATCCAACGACCGCCAACAGCACCAGTCACAAAATCATCCCAGGACACCAACTACCTAGATCAGATGCTCTCT
>NZ_JBEZVL010000028.1:0-33764 GCF_040636975.1 Streptomyces sp. NPDC032198
GGGCGGGTTTTCCCGCCCCCCCCCCCCCCCCCGCGCCCCCACCGGGCGGCCGACCGCTCGGTCACGGGGATGTGTTGCAGTACTCGGCTTCGGTGAGCTTGAGCCAGGACGCCGCGTCCCAGTCTCCGTTGAAGTTGTAGGCGAGTTGATGACGGCCGTCCGGGGTGGTCACGGCCATGGAGAGCCACCCGACGATGCCTCCGGCGTGGCCCCAGAGAGTGGTGCCGCAGCTCGTCTCGAGCCGGGCGAGGCCGAGCCCGTAGGCCGCGTACGGGGCACCGGGGGAGTCGACGGTGGTCTTCATCGCCTTCAGCTGCTTCGGCGGCAGGAGCTTGCCGGTCAGCAGAGCCTTGTAGAACCGGTTCAGGTCGCCCGTGGTGGAGATGAGGTCGCCGTCGGCCCAGCCCTGCGACCCGTTCATCTCGGTGATGTCGTCGATCCGGTCGGGTGCCGACTTGAAGAGCTTGGAGTAGCCCCGACTGCTGGGCCGGGGAAGGTGGACGCTGGTGCGCGGGTTGGAGGTGTTCTTCAGCCCCAGGGGCTCGATGATGCGCGCGCGGACCTCCTCCTCGTACGACCGCCTCGTGCCGACCTTTTCGACGATCAGCCCCGCCAGGATGTAGTTGGTGTTGGAGTACGCGTGCTTGGCGCCGGGCTTGGACGGGGGCCGGTGGGAGAGGGCCGCCTTCACCTGGTTCTCGGGCGGCACGGTGTCATAGCGGTGCTTGAGATAGCCCTCGCCCGTGTACGTCTCGATGTACTTCTCGTCGTCGAGGTAGTCGAACAGTCCGCTGGTGTGGTTGAGCAGTTGCCGGACGGTGATCCTGCGGCCGTTGTTGCCGTTGCTCCGCACCAGGCCGGGCAGGTGGCGCTCCACGGTGTCGTCGAGGCTGAGTTTCCCCTCGGCCTCCATCTGGAGCAGGACGGTGGCCACGAAAGTCTTGGTGATGCTGCCGGCGCGGAACTTGTCGTCCTTGCCGCGTGGCGCGCCTGACCGCAGATCGCCGACGCCCGACGTCGCTTCCCAGACTCCGTCGGCGTCACGCGCCTGGGCCGTGATGCCGGGGGTGCCCGCCTTCACGATCGCGTCCATCGAGCGCTGTGTGGCCCGGTGGCCGTCCCCCGCGGGAGGTGTGTCCGACGCTGCCCTGGCGGGCACCATGAACGCGCCGGCTGCCATCGCGGCCGCCGCGACACCCACCACGCCGGTCCTCGTGCTCTTCCGTAACGCCATTGCGTACTCCTCGCAGTCGCTCGAACCGGGTCGTAATCGCGCGGCACCCTGTCCCCGGGGCGACTGTGGGGGCTACTGACCGCGCTGCGGGAGGGCCGCCTGCGTACCAAGACCGCGACAGTGGCGCGATGGTTGAGATGGGTCTGCTGAATCGTCTTCGGTGCGGGTCCTTCTATCTCCAACCCGCGTTGTTCCTAGAATGGCCGGGTGGAGGACATCGAAGCGATCGCGGTGCTGCAGGATCCCGTGCGGCGCCGCCTGTACGAGTACGTGGCGGCGCAAGGCCGTGAAGTCGGCCGTAATGAGGCCGCCGAGGCGGCCGGGGTGGCGCGCACCCTCGCCGCGCACCATCTGGACAAGCTGACGGACGCCGGGCTGCTGGAGAGTGGCAGCCGCCGCCTGACGGGCCGCTCGGGGCCGGGGGCGGGCCGCCCCGCCAAGGTCTACACGCGGGCGCGGGTCGAGCGGTCGGTGTCGCTGCCCGCCCGCGACTACCGCACCGCGGCCGAGCTGCTCGCCGAGGCTGCCGAGGAGGCAGGTCTCGACGCCGGGCTCTGCGCGGCAGCCCGCCGCCGGGGCGAGGCTCTGCGCGGCTCGGCGGCGCCCTGCGGGGACCTCGAAGAGGCCATGGAACTGCTGGCCGCGCGCGGCTACGAACCGCACCTGGAGGTGGAGGCCGAGGAAGCGGGGCGGGTCGTCCGGATGCGCAACTGCCCGTTTCACGCCGTGTCCGAGCGCTTCCCTCCGCTCGTCTGCGGAATGAATCTCGCGCTGCTGGAGGGGCTGCTCGGCGCGGAAGGCCCTGTCCGCGCTCGTATGGACGCTCGGCCGGGGGAGTGCTGCGTGGTGCTCGACGCTTCGAACGTGCACGACTCCTCGAACGTGCTCGACTCTTCTAAAAACAATTCTCATTGACATAGAAAAGCGGGCCGTGCTGGGATGGCGCCATGACCGCATCCACGCATGCCGCCCACCTCGCCGAGCTCAACATCGCCACGCTCCTCCATCCCCTGGACGACCCGCGCATCGCGCCCTTCGTCGAGTTGCTCGATCCGGTCAACGCCGCGGCCGACGACACTCCCGGCTTCGTGTGGCGACTCGTGGAGGAAGGGGCGGCCGATGCCACCGGCCTGCGCCCGGCGGGCGATGACGTCATCGTCAACCTGTCGGTGTGGGAGACCCAGGAGGCCCTGTGGGACTTCACCTATCGCAGCGGGCACCTCGAAGTGATGCGGCAGCGCCGTGAATGGTTCGAGCGGCACGTCGAGGCGCACCTGGTCCTGTGGTGGGTTCCCGCCGGTCACCTGCCGACAGTCGGCGAAGCGCTGGAGCGGTTGGCGGACCTGCAGGCACACGGTCCGTCCCCGCGCGCCTTCACCTTCGCCTCCTCCTACACCGCGGCCGAGGCGGCTCCGTTCCAGGCTGTTCCGTTCCAGACTGTTCCGGTCGAGGCGGGCCCGGTCGAGGCGGCTCCGCTCGACTCGGCGCGGCCTTGATAAGTTCGTCTGTCATGAACCCGACCACCCCCTCCCGTACGCGGCTCCAAAGACGCGCCCAGAACGCGGAGGCGTGGGGTTTCCTGCTGCTGGCCGCGGGCATCGCCCTGTGGGCGTGGTTCGCCCTGCTCCTGGTCCTGCCCTACGACGCGGGCGGCATGTGCGAGTCACGCCTGTTCACGGACGGCCCCACGGCCTATGCGAGTTCGAGCTTCCGCGATGCGTGCGCCGCCCAGCGGGACTGGCCCGAGATCCTCGGCGTTCTCGGTCTTTCGGTGCCGGTGTCCGTCGCGGGAGCGGTGCTCCACACCAGTGGCAAGACCTCACAGCGGCTGAGCGAACACGCCGCCGAGATCGCCCACCTCAAAGAGCTGATCAACCGAAACGCCTCGTAGGCCGAACGCGGTGGTCGTATGGGCCGCCGACGGTTCGACCGGTGTGGGTCCGGACAGCGTGCTGCCCGGACCCACACCGGTCGACGGGGTGGAGCCGCCCTTCCGCCCGCCCCGCTAGTCGAGGGTGAGCAGGCCGGTGCGCAGTGAGGCGAGGGTGGCCGACAGGAGCCGCGAGACGTGCATCTGTGAAAGGCCCAGAGCGGCGCCGATCTGGGCCTGGGTCATCTCCTGGCCGAAGCGCATCTCGATGATGCGGCGTTCGCGTTCGGCGAGTCCGGCCAGGAGCGGGGCCAGCGCGTGCAGGTACTCGAACACCTCGATGGCTGGGTCTTCCTCGCCGATGACGTCGGAAAGGGAGCGGCCGGTGGTCTGGGACCCGGTTTCCTCGCCCTCGATACGCGGGCTGTCCAGCGATCCGGCGGCGTAGCCATTGGCTGCCACGATCACCTCCAGGACCTGCTCCTCGGTCACCGTGAGGTCGGCCGCGAGCTCCGGGACCGTTGGTTCGCGACCGAGCTTCGAGGACAACCGCTCCTGGGACTTGACCAGTTGGAGGCGCAGTTCCTGCAGTCTGCGCGGTACGTGCACGGCCCAGCTGGTGTCACGGAAGTGGCGCTTGATCTCCCCGAGGATGTAGGGGACGGCGAAGGATATGAACTCATGGCCGCGGCCGACATCGAAGCGGTCGATCGCCTTGATCAGGCCCACGATTCCGACCTGGACGATGTCCTCCAGCTGACCGTTGCCGCGGTTGCGGTAGCGGCCGGCCACATAGTGCACCAAGGACAGGTTCATCTCGATCAGCGTGTTGCGTGTGTACAGGTAGGCGGGGGACCCCTGCTCAACAGTCTGGAGCCGCTCGAAGAAGAGCTTCGAAAGCTCCCGGGCGTCCTTCGGCGCCACCTGGTCGGCTTCCTCGATCCACGGCAGCGCCATGCTCTCGCCCTGGTCCCGCTCCGTCGGTTCAGCGGCGTCGTCCACATCCGCTGCCTGCAGAAACATCGTCTGGCTCCTCACACTCTTGTCTTGGATTGCTCAGCTCGCGATGACGGTGAAGGGATTGCCTTCGCGGTCCGCAAGTACGGCCTCGCGCCGGCAACGAGGCCCTTCGGGCGGCGAGATGACCCGCCCGCCCCGGCCGGTCGCCGCCGCGGCGGCCACGTCGGCGTCGGCCACGCGAAAGCACGGGCGCCACCCCGACGCGGCGGCGTCCCTGAGCGCGGCGACCGTACGCAGCCCTTCGCGCACCTCGATCCGCCCGTGCGTGTACTCGACCTTGCACGTGTCACCCGCCGGGCCGGCCCAGTCCAGTACGTCCCCGTAGAAGCAGGCGGCGGCGAAGATGTCCGGGGTGTGCAGCTCGAATCGAGCGACGGGGCCCTCGCCCGCCCGCCAGCGGTGATCGGGGGCCTGCCGGCGCAGGCCGAACACCGCTTCCCGCGGGCCCGCCGCCACGGCGAGCCGCCCGGTCTCGGTGGTCAGCGGCCCTACGGCGACGGTGGCGCCGAGCTCACGCAGCCGGCCCACCGTGGCATCCACGTCAGCGACCGCGAAGTACGGAATCCAGCCCGCGGAGACGCCCAGCTCGCACGTGGCCTGGCTGAGGGTTCCCACCGGCGCCCCGGCCCGCAGCGCCAGGAAACGCGGCTTGCCCTGCGGGCCGAGCAGCGGGACATGGCACCAGCCCAGAACCCGGGCATAGAACTCCCTGGCGGCCGAGGCATCGCCCGAGGCCAGGCTCAGCCAGCAGGGGGCGCCGCGCGTCCTGACCGCAGGGCCCGGCGGCAGGCGCTTGCCGGGCAGCGCGGGCTGCCGCTCACCGGCCGGCGGGACCAGGCGCAGCCCTTCCGCCCGCCGGAACGGCCTGATGCCGGTCCACCCGTGCCGCGCCTCCCGGCCCCGGCCCCTGGCGCGCGGAGCCGGACCCTCCCGCCGCTGCTGTTCACGCTCACTGCTCACACCGATGTCTCTTGGCATAGCGCCCTCTCCCCATCTGGTTCCGGCGGTCTCGCGAGTCGTTCCGCAGAGGGGAGTCGCCATACCGGGACCTTGCTCACCCATCCCGGGGACCAAGGCCCTGTCCTGCCCAGTGCCAAAGCCCCGCCGCGGGCCCTTGGGCCCGGTGCGGGGCGGCGCACCGGACGGTTCCTACGCCTGTGGTGACCTCAGGTCCGCGAGCACAGCGGCATGGTCGGAGGGCCAGACGCCGTCCACCGGCTCGTCGCCGACACGTCGCACGGAGCGGACGGAGCCCAGCCCTCCGGGGCCGGGGGGACCCACGTGGATGTAGTCGATGCGGGCGCTGGGTTCGAATCCGGCGGCGACGTACGGGTTGGCGGCGAGCCAGGTCGCTGCGGGCTGCGCCGGGTCGGCGTACTCCCACGCGTCGAGGAAGACCTGGCCGGGGACGGCGGGTGCCGTCTTGTAGCCACCGAACTGCCGTATCTCGTCGGAGTCCGGCCATGCGTTGAAGTCGCCGGTGACCACGGGCGGGAAGTCGGTTCCGCCCCTGTGCTCGGCCACGAACTCCGCGAGCGCCCTGACCTGTTGGCAGCGCACCGCGGAGGCGTCGACGGCCGACGTGAGGTGGGTGGTGAAGAACGGGACGGGCCGGGCAGGGGCGTTGATGCGTGCGTAGAGCGCCAGGCGGCCGTCGTAGTCGGCCTCACGTGCGGGCAACTCCATCATGGCGTGCTCGGTGATGGGCCAGCGGCTCAGGACGGCGTTGCCGATGTCGACGGTCGAGTCCCCGAGCCGCTTGTGCCACCGCTCGGGGGCACGGGAGGCGGCCCAGGTCCAGTGCATGTCGAGCTGGCCCGCCAGCCATTCCGCGAGGTTCTCGCCGCCGCAGGCCCACACCTCCTGCAGGCCGATGACATCGGGGCAGAGGTCACCCAACACCGCGAGGACGGCCTTGCGCCGTTCCTCCCACGGGCCGAAGCGCCACCAGAGGTTCCACGTCAGCACGCGCATCACTGCCGCCCTGCCTTCTCGTCGCGGATCGGTCGCAGGAGCATCTTGACCACTGCCGGGCTCCGGTCAACCGCGATCGCCGCCCGCATGACCGGTAATCACCGGTGCGCTCAGGCCGCACCGCAGGGTGGAGACGACCCGGCCCCGCATGCGCGCAGCGCGGCCGCGGCGAGCTCCGCCTCCCCGCGCACGCCGGAATCAGGGTGAGCGAGGAACGGCTCGACGGGCCGCAGCGCACGTCTGTCATGGGTCGCCGACAGGCTGAACAGCACGTACGGCCCACACCTCGCGCCGACGCGCGTCGGCGTCGGCGGTCAGCCGGTGGTGCTCGTCCACCGCCTCACGCCTGCCCGCACGGCCACGCCGCGCCCGCTATGACATGTGCCGTCCGGCGCCCGAGGTCCGACACGGAAGGCTCCTTCGCCGGCAGACACCGCCCGGCAGCGGGGTCGTAGGCGCAGCCCAGCACCCCGGCGTGGTCGGTGACCGGCTCGGACAGCTCGGAGTCCCAACCGTGCGCCAGCAGGGCTTCGTGCAGTTCGCGCGAGGAATCGACGGGTACGACCTCGTCCGCGGTGCCGTGCACGAGCCGGATGGGGATGGGGGCCACCGCCCGGCCAACCGCTTGGAGGGGCACGGTGCCCGTGCTGGGTGCCGGGCGCCGGTAGCCGCCCGCGATGCCCACCACCGCGGCAGGCCGCCAGCCGTCGAAGTGCTCCGGCTGGAGGGCCACACCCATCGCGGCGCCCGCCCCCGCCGACCACCCGGCGAGGGCCAACTGGCCGCTGCCGTCGCAGAGTTCGCGTACGTGATCACGGCCGTACCGCAAGGCGTCGGTGAGATGTTCCCGCCCGCCATCGGGCTGGTCCGAACGCCAGTCGGGGACAAGGACGGTGGGACCCAGCCCGGCGATCTGCCCGGCCAGCGAGGCCAGCACGTCCCGCTCATCGGGCCCCATCCCGTGCCACAGCAGGACACACCGGTTGTCCTGCTGCCCGGAGGCGTAGACGTCGAGGAGTTTGCTGTCGCCGCCGGTGGCGTATCGCACGGTCCGGGTCGTGATGGTCAAGTCGGTTCCTCCGGTACTTCACGAGGGGCGAGGGGTCCAGGGGTACAGGGGTCCAGGGGTACATACGCGGTCGGAAGAAGGCGTCCGGCGATGCGCGGGACTCGTGCCGACTTCGTCCCCGTGGTGGACGTGACCATAATGAAACGCACCAGCCCCGAGGAGAACACCACCATGGCCAAGTACCTGCTGCTCAAGCACTACCGTGGCGCCCCGGCTTCGGTCAACGACGCGCCGATGGACCAGTGGACACCGGAGGAGATCTCCGCGCACGTGCAGTACATGAGCGACTTCGCGGACCGGCTCGTGGAGACCGGTGAGTTCGTCGACAGTCAGGGGCTGGCCCCCGAGGGGACGTGGGTTCGCTACGACGGAGAGGGGCGCCCGCCGGTCACCGACGGCCCCTTCGCCGAGACCAAGGACCTCATCGCCGGCTGGATGGTCATCGACGTCGACAGCCACGACCGCGCCCTCGAACTGGCCGGGGAACTGTCGGCTGCCCCCGGAGCGGGCGGCAAACCGATCCACGAGTGGCTCGAGGTCCGCCCGTTCATGGGCACGAAGTCCACCGCCACGGAGTGCCCTCACGGATGAACGAGGTCGAGCTCCGGAGCCTCACCCCCAGCGTCCTTGGCATCCTCGTCCGTCGCGGAGCGGACTTCGCGGCGGCCGAAGATGCCGTGCAGGACGCCATGGTCGAAGCGCTCCGCGTCTGGCCGGCCGACCCGCCCCGCGACCCCAAGGGCTGGCTGGTCACCGCGGCGTGGCGCAAGTTCCTCGACGCGACCCGCGCGGACACCGCACGCCGTCGGCGTGAGGAGCGCGTCGACGAGGAACCGGCGCCCGGACCCGCATCCGCCGTGGACGACACGCTCCAGCTCTACTTCCTGTGCGCCCACCCGTCGCTGACACCTGCCTCCGCGGTCGCGCTCACCCTGCGCGCCGTCGGCGGTCTCACCACCCGCCAGATCGCCCAGGCCTACCTGGTGCCCGAGGCGACCATGGCGCAACGCATCAGCCGGGCCAAGCGCACCGTTTCCGACGTGCGCTTCGACAAGACCGGGGACGTCGCCACCGTGCTGCGCGTCCTCTACCTCGTCTTCAACGAGGGCTACTCCGGCGACGTCGATCTCGCCGCCGAGGCCATCAGGCTCACCCGGCAGCTCGCGGCCGCGATCGACCACCCCGAGGTGGCGGGCCTGCTCGCCCTCATGCTGATCCACCACGCCCGGCGTACCGCAAGGACCGCGCCCGACGGCAGCCTGGTGCCGCTCGCCGAGCAGGACCGCGGCCGGTGGGACACCAAGGCGATCGCCGAGGGCATCGCGATCCTGCACACGGCCCTCGCCCGCGACCGGCTCGGCGAATTCCAGGCCCAGGCCGCCATCGCGGCGCTGCACGCCGACGCGCCCACCGCGGCGGAGACCGACTGGGTGCAGATCGTCGAGTGGTACGACGAACTCGCGCGTCTGACCGACAGCCCGGTCGTGCGGCTCAACCGCGCGGTGGCCGTCGGCGAGGCCGATGGACCGCGCGCCGGCCTGGCGGCGCTCGCGGAGCTCGATGACTCCTTGCCCCGCCACGCCGCCGTGGCGGCGTACCTCCACGAGCGCGACGGCGACCTGGCGACGGCGGTACGGCTGTACGCCGAGGCGGCCGACAAGGCCCCCAACCTCCCCGAACGCGACCACCTGACACGCCAGGCGGCACGGCTCAACGCCCGCCGGAGCCACTGACGTTGGTGCTGACGTCGATACGTGCGGGGTGCTCGGCAGCCGCGGAGTTCAGGGCTTCCCGTGCTCCCTGACTACATCGGCCGGATCCTTGTCGTCCCGCAGCCCCTGGTAGCGGGGGTGGCGGAGCATGCCGTCGCGCGTCCACTCCGTGAAGGCGACCTGCGCGACGAGCCGTGGCCGTGCCCAGTGTGCGGTCCGCTCCGCGACCGGATCCTCGAACGGCGGGTCAGGCACCTGGAGTTCGTCGAGTTCCTGGCGCAGGGCGAGCAGCGTGCGCCGGTCGAATCCGGTGCCGACCTTGCCCGCGTAGCGCAGCCGCCCGCCCTCGTAGTAGCCGATGAGCAGCGCGCCGATACCTTCCCGGCTGCCCGTGGGCTCGGTGAAGCCGCCCACCACGAACTCCTGGCCCCGGGAACACTTCAGCTTGAGCCAGTCGCCGGAGCGGCGCGCCTGGTAGGTGCTCTCGGCGCGTTTGGCGATGAGGCCCTCCCAGCCGCGCCGGCACGCGTCGGCGAGGAGTTCGGGCCCGCCTTCGTTGCGATGGGTGCTGAACCGCAGGGGCGCGGTGAACGCGAGGGAGCGCCGCAGCAGGGACTTGCGGGTGCGCAATGGCAGCCGCCGCACATCCATGCCGTCCAGGCGCAGGAGATCGAAGACGTAGTAGGTCACCGCGACCCTGGACGCCGCGACGTCGGCGGGCCGGGTGAGCCCCATGCGCTGCTGGAGTCGTGCGAAGTCGGTCCGGCCGTGCGCGTAGGCGACGATCTCTCCGTCGATGGTGAAGTCCGCGCAGTCCTGTCCTGCGAGGGCGTCGACGATTTCCGGGTACGTGGCGTCGAGCCGTCGCCCGGAGCGGGAACGGAGGGTCACCTTGCCGTTCTCGCGCACCGCGAGCGCCCGGATGCCGTCCAGTTTCCGCTCGAAGATCCAGCCGGCCGGGAAGTCGCGCCGGTCGGTGAGCGTCGCCAGCATCGGGGAAGCCGCGAGGTCGACACCCGGCGCGGCCTCGCGGATGCGGCCGTCGAGGCCGGGCGGCAGAGTGTCGAGCAGGCCGGTCATCCCTCACCACCGCCGTGCGGATCCCATGTCGGCGCGTCCGGCGCCTCGGCGACCTGGCGCAGCGTACGGCCGCTGCGTGCCGACCGTGCCCGCCGTGGATCGGGGGTGCCGCCGCCCGAGCCGTGCCCGGTCCGCACGAGCAGCCAGGTGGGCTTCGCGGCGGACCCGCCGCTCTTCTCCTCGCGGCCGTGGAAGCGGGTGAGCGCGTACTGTCCGCGCAGTTTCTCGCCGCGCAGGTCGAACGTGACGTGGCCCTTCTCCAGGGCTTCACCGAAGGGCACCGGCCGGTTGCGCTTGTCGTGGCTGGTGGGACGGTAGGTGCCGCGGTCCCAGACGATGACGGTTCCGCCGCCGTACTCGCCCTCGGGGATCACGCCTTCGAAGTCCCTGTACTCCAGCGGGTGGTCCTCGGTGGGGATGGCAAGGCGTTTGTCGTGCGGGTCGGTGGAGGGGCCCTTGGGGACCGACCAGGACTTCAGTACGCCGTCGACCTCGAGGCGGAAGTCGAAGTGCATCGTGCTCGCGTCGTGGATCTGCACCACGAACGTGGGCTCATCGGACGGAGCCGGACCGGCGGCGTCCCGAGCCGATCGCTCGCCGCTCGGCTCGCTCGTCCTGTCGAAGTGCCGCTTGCCGCGGTAGGTCCGCAGGCCGTCCTTCTCGCTCACGGCGGGCCCCTTCTCTCGGGTCGCTGACCGCGGTCGGCGGTGGTCGGCGCGGCCCCGGCCAGGTTATGCACCCCCGACCTCCCCCGCACGGCGAGCGCTGCGTGGGCGAGGGGCTCGGACAGGGGAGAGGTGCGGAACGGCGACTGGCGCGGACCCGCATGTGTGGGACCGCGTCCCGCGGGACACCCGATGTTCCGACGCCCCGCGTTCGCTCAGGTCGTACGCCGTGAGCGGTGTCAGGCGTTCGCGCCGCCGAGAGACGCGGCGCAAGCTGGACGGAGTGGATCCGAGGAAGGAAGAGCAGCGATGGGTGACGCCCCGCAGGACCCGACGACGAAGCACCCGCAGCCGGAGTTCGCCGCACAGGACCAGGAGCCGCCGGGCTGGACCGGAGCCATGGACCCGCCCCCCGACCACGGCGAGGAGTCCTACCGGGGAAGCGGGCTGCTGAAGGACCGGGTGGCGGTCGTGACCGGTGGTGACTCCGGCATCGGCCGGGCCGTCGCGCTCGCCTACGCACGCGAAGGCGCCGACGTCCTGTTCACCTACCTGCCCACGGAGGCGGAGGACGCCCAGGAGACGGCCGGCCTCGTCGAGAAGGCAGGGCGCCGCGGCCTGGCCGTACCGTGCGACATCCGGGACGAGGAGCAGTGCCGTCGCCTCGTCGAGCGAGCCGTGACGGAGTTCGGGCGGATCGACGTACTGGTCAACAACGCGGCGTACCAGATGTCCCAGCCCGGGGGCATCGCGGACATCTCCACGGAGCAGTTCGACCGCGTCGTACGGACGAACCTGTACGGCATGTTCTGGCTGTGCAAGATGGCCGTGCCGCACATCCCGTCGGGCGGGTCCATCATCAACACCACGTCGGTGCAGGCCTACAAGCCGAGCCCGCATCTGCTCGACTACGCCATGACCAAGGGCGCCATCGTCACGTTCACCCAGGGCCTCGCGCAGATGCTGGTCGAGAACGGCATCCGCGTCAACGCCGTTGCTCCCGGGCCGGTTTGGACGCCGCTGATCCCGGCCACGATGCCGGACACCAAGAAGTTCGGCGAGCAGGCCCCGATGGGGCGGCCGGCCCAGCCCGCCGAGATGGCGCCCGCCTATGTGTTCCTGGCGTCGGAGCACGCGAGCTTCATCACCGCGGAGATCATGAACGCCACCGGCGGCACGCCGCTGCCGTGACCCGGCGGAGCGGGAAGGGGCGAGGCGGCGGAAGCGTCGGTGCGAAGGAGGCGTGACATGAGCCCCACGGTTGATCTGCGGGTCGGACGGCGCAAGATCGAGGTGAAGCGAGCCGAGAAGGAGCTGTTCCCGCAGGACGGCATCACCAAGGCCGATCTGGCCGAGCACTACCGGCGTGCGGCACCGCGCATGCTGCCCGAACTGCGCGGCAGGCCGCTGATGCTGGAGCGGATGCCGGACGGGATCGACGGAGACCGCTTCTACCAGAAGGAGGTCTCCGACTACTTCCCCGACTGGATCCACCGCGCCACGGTGGCCAAGGAGGGCGGTGAGGTGACGCATGTGGTCTGTGACGACGCGGCGACCCTGGTCTATCTCGCGGGCCAGGCGTGCATCACCCCCCACCGCTGGCTCAGCCGCGCCGACCGGCCGCGCCGCCCCGACCGCCTGGTCTTCGACCTGGACCCGCCCGCCGACGACTTCGAGCCGGTGCGCGGCGCGGCACACCGCCTGCACGAGCTGCTCGATGAGCTGGACCTTCCGTCGGGCCTGATGACCACCGGCTCACGCGGTCTGCACGTCGTCGTACCGCTGAACCGGCGCGATGACGCCGACGACGTGCTCGCGTTCTCCCGCGCCGCCGCTCGGACGCTGGCGGCGCGGCACGAGAAGGAGCTGACGACCGAGCCCCGCAAGGACGCCCGCAAGGGGCGGCTGTATCTGGATGTCGCGCGCAATGGCTACGCCCAGACCGTGGTCGCTCCGTTCGCCGTCCGGTCCAGGCCGGGCGCCCCTGTGGCGGTGCCGTTGAGCTGGGATGAACTGGACGATCCTGAGCTGACCGCCCGCCGATGGACCGTGACCGACCTCGGCGATCGTCTCGACAAGGACCCCTGGGCGGGCCTCGCCCGGCACGCGCGCGCCGTGAGCACGGCCGCCCGGCGGCTGGAAGAAGGTGCGCACGCCTAGCGACATCGCGACCCGCGGAGGCCGATCCGGATGATCAAGACGCCGGTCCGGATGCTCAGGACGCTGCGTTCACCACGAAGTGCGCCCCGTCGGGATCGCACAGGATCGCCTCCCGCGCCCCGCCCGTGCCCCACAGGACACTACCGCCGTGGGCGAGCGCGGCCTGGGCGCAGGCGTCCACGTCCGCGACCGTGAAGTGGATCTGCCAGTGGGGCCGGACCTCCGGATCGGGCGCGGATTCCACCGCGCCCGAATGGATGCGGGCCACGACGTCGCCCTGGCTGCGCAGAACGACCCCTTCGTCCTCGTAGTGGACCTCGCAGCAGCCCGAGGCCGCGGACGCCCAGCCCAGGACCTCCGCGTAGAAGATGGCCGCGTCGAAGGCGTCCCGGGTGTAGAGCTCCACGAAGACCGGAGCCGCGCGGCGCCAGGCCTCCCAGTCGGACACCAGCTCGCCCTCCCAGATGCCGAAGACCGCCCCCTCGCGATCCGCGACCAGGGCCGCCCGCCCCGGAGGGAACGACAGGGGGCCCACGGCGGTCGTTCCGCCCCGCTCCTGGCTGCGGGCCACGGTCTCGTTCGCGCTGGACGCGGCGAAGAAGGGAGTCCAGGCGACGCCGGTCTGCCCGATGGCCTCCACGGCGGACACTCCCGCCACCGGCACTCCGTTCACACTCGCGAACCTGTACTGGTCGCCGAGCTTGCCCACGCGCCAGTCCCAGCCCAGTACGGCGTGGTAGAACTCCTGCGCAGCCTCTAGATCCCGGGTGGTCAAGCTGACCCAGCAGGGTGCCCCGAACACCGAGCTGCTGGTTACGTTGTGGCTTGCAGGTGCTTTGCCGCTGTTCATCTTCGTACCGTTCTGAGGTCGATGGGCGCCCCACCCCCTTGCGGCTCCATCATCTCCACCGAAGGGCCTCACGTCGCGCTGTGTCCCCGGCGGCCGCGAAGAAGGGCAGGCCGGGGAGGCCACAGAAGGCCGGTAGGGCTAGCGAGGGGAGCGTTTTCGCCACAAATGGGGTAGACGGGTGGTATGCGCACTCACAGCTATACCGTTCTGGCCATCGAGGGCGGCGGCTCGCTGGTCTTCATCATCGTCGGCGTCGCCGTGGTCCTGGGCCTGCTCGCCATGTTCGTCAGCGGACGGCGCCGCGCGGCCCGCGAGACACAGCCCACCACTCCCGCCCCCGGCGAGGAGCCCGCCAGCGGCGAAGCCCAGCGGGGCACCACCTGGCAGACCCCCGACGACGACCCCGACCAGGGGCACCCTCACCCCTGACCGGGCCGAACCGATGTGACGACGGCCGCCAGGTCGGAGCCCGCCCGCAGCAGCGCCACGGTCTTCGCCGCGATCTCGTCGAGGCGCTGTTGCAGGACGCGTTCCGTCGCTCCCACGCCGTCGAGCTGGCGCAGGGAATGCATGATGTCGCGCACTGCGGGGATGCCGTATCCGGTGGCGCGCAGGGCCGCGACGATGCGGGCCGCTCTGATCGCCGCGAGGCCGTAGCGACGTGCTCGCAGTGACGTCACGCGCTCGGGGACGACCAGCCCTTCCTCTTCCCAGAACCGCAGGGCCGAGGGGCGTACGGCGAGTGCTCCGGCGAGCTCCGTGATCGTCATGGCGTCACCCTCGGGCTCGAACCCGGCCGCGCCCGCCTCGGAGCGGATCGCGCGCAACGCCTCCTGCGCGCGCAGCGCCTCATCCCGTTCCCGCGCAAGCCGGACATGCACCGCGTTGATCGCCGCGGCAGCCGCCGAGAGCGTCTCCGTCCGCAGCTCCGCGCACATCTGCCGGGCCGCGACAGGTCCGACCGCACTGGCAAGGCCCCGATAGGCGCGCAGAGCGTGCACGTGGACAGGTGCGTAGGACCGGTAGCCGTTGCTCGATCGCGCGGCCGGGGGAATGACTCCCAGTCGCTCCAGGTCGCGCACCTGTTGCACTGAGTACCCCGATGCTCTGGAGACATCGACAGTTCTGAGCACTGCTCCTTGCACGCCGTTCGCGGTCCCGCTCACCGGCCAACCCCACATAAGCACTTGAACGTGATGCTTGAACCATGAGTATGGAACAGATCATCGCGACCGTGCGAGGCTTCGACGGCGTGCTCGTATTCGCCCCGGGACAGGGAAGCGATGTCCCCGAGCTCGCGTGGGGAGACGCCTTCTTCTATTACGCGCCCGACGGCCGGCTGCCCACGACCGTCCAGCCGTACGGGACGATCGTCACCAAGGACTACCCCGACGACACCGCATCCGACCTCGCCCCGCCTGGCCGCTGGCGGGTGAACATCCACGTCGACCGTGCGGTGTTCCAGGAGCTCACCGGGGAGGAGCCGCGCAGCCTCGGCCGCCCCCGCGACTTCGCGGCCGCCGACGAGGTGCTGCCGCACCCGGTGTACGGCACGTTCGGCTGGATCTGCGTCGTCAATCCCGGTGAGCGCACGACGGCCACCGTCGTACGGCTTCTGCGCGACGCCCACGAGGCCGCTCGTGCCCGGTTCGCGCGACGACACGAGAGGACGACCTGACGGAGGGGGCGGCATTGACGCCATGGCGCAATGGAGGGTTCTCTCGCAGGAGATGAGGTGCGGGAGAGTCCTTCACCGGGAGGGGAGACACCACCGTCATGGCATCTCAGCGAGGACTCGGTGTGGCCGTCATCGGCACCGGGAAGATGGGCGCGGACCATGTGCGCCGGCTCCACGAGGTCATCAGCGGGGCACGGGTGGCGGCCGTCGCCGACATCGAACCGGAGCGGGCGAAGTCCCTGGCCGCCACGATCGACGGCTGCACGGCCTACACGGAACCGGCGGCCGCCATGGCGTCGGGTGAGGTGGATGCCGTACTCATCGCCTCGCCCGGCCCTGCCCACGAGGCGGCCCTCGTCGACGCACTCGGCCATGATCTGCCGGTGCTGTGCGAGAAGCCGATGACTCCGGACACGGCCTCTTCCCTGCGGATCCTGGAGGCGGAGCAGCGGCTCGGGCACCGGCGCATCCAGGTGGGCTTCATGCGCCGCTACGACGCCGAGTACGTCAAGCTCAAAGAGCTCCTCGACAGCGGTGAGCTGGGTGCGGCGCTGATGCTGCACCAACGCCACCGCAACCTGGCCATGCCCCCGGGGTTCACCGACGAGATGCTCATCACCAGCTCGGTCTCCCACGAGGTGGATGCGACCCGCTGGCTGCTAGGCCAGGAGATCGCCGCGGTCACCGTGCACAAACCGAAGGCGACGTCGCTCGCCCCGGCCGGCCTGAACGACCCGCAGTTCATCCTCCTGGAGACCGCGTCCGGCGCGCTCGTCGACGTCGAGATCTTCGGCCACTGCGGATACGGCTACCAGGTCCAGGCCGAGGCGGTCTGCGAGCGGGGCACCGTGCGCATCGGGGACGAACAAGGCCCACGGGTGAGCGCCGACGGCCGCTGGGGAGGCCATGTCCCGCCGGACTACGTCGAGCGCTTCGAGGACGCCTACGACCGCGAGGTGCAGGCCTGGGTGGATGCCACCCGCAGAGGTGAGATCACCGGCCCCAGCGCCTGGGACGGTTATGCCGCCGCGGCCGTCTGCGAGGCGGGCGTCGCCTCCCAGCGGGAGGGCGGGCGCGTCGGGGTCGAGCTGGCCGAGCGACCGGGCTTCTACGCCTAGACGGCCGGCCATCTGTCGGCGGACTGTGCGGCAGGACGGTGGGGGCGGCACCGGATCGGTGCCGCCCCCACCGCCCCGCGGTCCTCGCGGTGCCTACGGGCGGACCGTGAGCACCAGCTTGCCCGTGACGCGGCCCGTCTCGCCCTCCGCGTGCGCCTTGGCGGCTTCCGAGAGGGGGTACGTGTCCGAGACATGGACCCGCAGTTGTCCGGACTCGGCGAGTGCCGCCACGGCCGCCATGCCCGCCTGGTCGTGCTCCACCAGCATGTCCGTGGCCCGCACGCCCAACGCGGCGGCGCGCTCGGCCACTTCGCCGAAGTTGCCCGGCAGGATCGACACCAGGATGCCGCCGGGCCGCAGCACCTCCAGGGAGCGCAGCCGGTCCTCGCCGCCCAGCGGGTCGAGGACCACGTCGATGTCACGGGCCTCCTTCACGAAGTCGGCGCTGCGGTAGTCGATGACCTCGTCGGCGCCCAGGCCGCGCACGAAGTCGTGCTTGGCGGCGGATGCCGTGCCGATGACGTACGCGCCGCGCGCCTTGGCGATCTGCACCGCCACGTGGCCCACACCACCGGCCGCCGCGTGCACCAGCACCCGCTGCCCCGCCTCCACTTGGGCGTTGTCGACCAGGGCCTGCCAGGCGGTCAGGGAAACCAGCGGCAGCGCGCCCGCCTCGACGTGGCTCAACCCCGCGGGCCGGGGCACGAAGGCGCGGGTGGGACCGGTCACGTACTCGGCGTGCGAACCGGCGCCGTACGGATACGGCAGCATGCCGAACACCTCGTCGCCCGGCGCGAACAGCGAGACGCCGATGCCGACCGCCTCGACGACGCCCGACACGTCCCAGCCGAGCGTGAACGGCGGCTCACCCAGAAAGGCGCCGAACCTGCGGTGCTTCCAGTCGGTGGGGTTCACGCCCGCCGCGTGCACGGCGACGAGGATCTGGCCGACGCCGGGCTCGGGGCGGGCGACGTCGATCTCCTTGAGCACCTCGGGATCGCCCAGGACGTCCTGGCTGATGGCCCGCATGGTCGGCCGGGTCGGTTCGGTGGGCTGGGAGGCGGTGTTGTTGGTCATGGGTCCAGCCTGCGGCAAGGGGCTGACCTGGGCAATGGCAAGATTGCCATTAAGCGATAGGATCGTGCCATGGCTTCGACGCAATTCCTCGCCGATCGCCCGCACCGCGTGGTCGTCCTCGCCCTCGATGGCGTCTACCCCTTCGAGCTGGGCATCCCGAACAGGGTCTTCCCGTTGGTCCCAGGGGCTTACGAGGTGCTGACCTGCGCGGCGACGGAGGAACGCACGGTGGCCACCAACGCCGACTTCACCATCACCGTCGGGCACGGTCCCGAGGCGCTGGCGAGCGCCGACACGGTGGTCATGCCGCCGTACGACCTGCGGTACATCACCGCAGGCCTGTCGGAGCCGGTGCGCGACGCGCTCGCCCGGGTCAGGCCCGGCACGCGGTTCGTGTCCATCTGCACGGGGGCGTTCACGCTGGCCGCGGCCGGTCTGCTCGAGGGGCGGCCCGCGACGACGCACTGGGCCCTGGCGGACCACTTCCGGGAGTTGTTCCCCCACGTCGACCTGGATCCCGACGTGCTGTTCGTCGACGACGGCGACGTGCTCACCTCGGCGGGCGCCGCGTCCGGGCTCGACGTGTGCCTGCACGTGGTGCGCTCCGACCACGGCAGTACGGTCGCCAACCGCGTCGCCCGGCACTGTGTCGTACCCCCGTGGCGCGAGGGCGGCCAGGCCCAGTACATCGAACAGCCCGTCCCGGACGAGGGAGCCACCGGCACCGCCGCCACCCGCGCCTGGGTCCTGGAGCACCTCGACCGGCCGCTCGCCCTGCGGGAGCTGGCCGCGCACGCCCGGATGAGCCCGCGCACCTTCGCCCGCCGCTTCCAGGAGGAGACGGGCACGAGCCCCGGCCGATGGCTGATCCAGCAGCGGGTGCACCGGGCCCGGCATCTGCTGGAGTCCAGCGACCTGTCGATCGACCGGATCGCCGCGGAGGTCGGCTTCGCCACCGGCACCTCGCTGCGGCAGCACCTGCAGGCGGCCATCGGAGTGTCGCCGCAGATGTACCGGAAGACGTTCCAGGCGGGAGTGGCGGCGGGCGGCGCGTAGGCGGTGCCGCCGCGCCGGACGGCGGGTCCGCTCGCGGCTCCCGGCGGCCCGGAGTGCTGGAGTGCGCGACACGGAGCACCCTGGATACATGCAGACCGCGCCGATAATCGTCCACGCGCTCTCGCCCACGGGCGGGCGCAGAGTGACTGCGCGCGGACAGATTCTCGGCCTCGCGCACTCGGACGCGGACGTGATCGAGTTCCTGCGCCGGGCCGGGCTGCCGGACGCGGAAGTCCTGCTCGACGATCCGGCGTGGGTGAAGTGGCGGGGCGGCCGGGCCCACCACTACGAAGCGGCATAGCGCCCGCTCGCTCAGTCGGTGATCCCGACGTCGTGGAAGAAGCGGTAGCGGTCCGGGTCGTCCGGCAGGAACCAGTGGAAGCCCTCCAGGAGGAAGACGGCGACCAGGTTCACCGCGATCACCAGAGCGAGGAAGCCGAGCACGACCGTGCCCGCCATGCCGTACACCCCCGACGTAGGCACCGTGGTGTCGGCCGTGGAGTGGGCGAAGGCCAGCACGACACCGATCGCGACCACCGAGGCCATGAAGAGGATCCACGCCCATACGTACATGTGCAGACCCAGCACGGGGGCGCCGTACCCCTTGTCGCCCGGCAGGATGTGCAGCATCGTCTGCCGCCAGGACGCGAAGGCGCCGCACATCACGGCGACCAGGGCAAGACCCCAGCCCATCATGTAGTCGCGGCCCGCGATGCTGCCGGTCATGCCCCGGCGCACGATGTACGCCGCTCCCAGCGCGGCGAGCAGCATGAACATGCGCTGCACCATGCACAGCGGGCACGGATAGTCCCAGGAGATGAACTGCACGCCGAGCCCGCCGCAGACCACACCGGTCCAGCCGACGGCGAAGAAGCAGGCGAACCAGTACTGGACCCTGCCGAGCAGGTGGGAGCGGTCGGTGCCCGCGAGCGGGGACGTCAGTGTGCTCATCAGTAGCTCAGCCCCAGCCTGAGTCCGCTGGTGATGTGGTGGGCGAGCAGCAGGATCGTGAGTGCGAGCATGACCCACCAGCCGCCGAGCAGCACGGCCCGTGACCGCTGCCGGTGAAGCGCGTACAGGGTGGCCAGGAGGCCGCCGAAGATGAGGGTGTCCATGGCCGCGGAAGGTATCCGGGGCGGTGACCCCCCAGCCGCAGGCTGATGGGGACGCGCCACGGGTCCACGGGAAGGGACCAACCCGACCAGCCCGCGCTCTGCCATGCTCAGCCGGGGTGCGCCTCACGCCAGGCCGCCATCGAGAGGTTCCACTCCTCCCCGTCGAGCGCGGTGAGCGAGGCCGGAAACAGGCCGTCCTCCTCCTTGGCGATGTGCCGGTGCAGCTCGTCGACGGCTTCGACGAGGGCGCGTACGTCGTCGGGGTCCGACAGGTCGAGAGCGGGCAACAGGGCTGCGAGCTCGCGGTGTTCACGCTCCAGGCTCGCGATGTAGTCCGCGTACTCGGGATCTTCGCGCATCACGGTGAACAGACCGTTCTCCTCGCCCCGCCAGTGCGCGTCCAGCTCGCGGGCCATGACGTCCACGAGTGTGCGTGCCCGGGCGGTGTCGCCCTGCTCCAGTGCACGGAGCGCATCGCCCGCCGCATCGGTGACGCGCTCGTGCTCGGCGATGAACTCCTTGATGAGCGGGATCTCTCGGCAACCGCAGTAGTGACACATGAACCTGTTTCTAGGCGAGCGCCCGCCCCTCCGGCGAGACGCCACGCATGCGCCGGACAACTTGCGCGCCTACCCTCGACTGGCTGAGCGGCTGAAGGGATGACCGGTTGATCGGCTGACGGGCCGGCGCCGCCCCCAGGTAGGCTGCCCGCTCGCTGAGATGCGGCAACTTGCTGAGGTGCGACAAGGGGAGCGGTCATTCGCGGCGTTGCGGGGATCAGGCACAGGGGAGTGGCGGCCGTCGCCGTGCTGGCCGCTTTACTCACGGTTGCGGGGTGTGGCACGGACTCCGGTCCGGGCGGCTCGCGGGGGGATGACCGGGCGAAGGGCTCCGCGGGTTCCCTCACTTGGGAGTTCGAGCACATCGCGGACTTCAGCGGAGAGCTCGCCGATGTCGCCGTCCTCGCCGAGGACGACATCTGGGCGGTCGCGACCGAGAACAACGGCGAGTCCAACGCCCACCTGCTGCACTACGACGGCACGAAGTGGAAACGCGAGCCCCTGCCCGAAGCCCTCGGCGCCAGCACCTCCCCGCCCTTTCTCGAAGAGGTGGGAGAAAAAGCCCTGTGGCTGCGGCCGCGGACCTCGCAGGCCGGCAACGCCGTGAACCGCTGGGCCGAGTGGGACGGCAGCCGCTGGTCCGCGGTGCCCAGCCCGCCGCCGGGCAACGTCGGGGACTTCGAGGCCGCGGGCACGGACGACATCTGGGCGCTCGACAGTGAGCGGACCGCCCAGCATTGGGACGGCACCCGCTGGACCACGACCCGGCTGCCGTACGGCGCCTCCGACCTCGCCGTGGTGGGGCCGGACGACGTCTGGGCGGTGGGCAGCCGCTCGACCGGTCCCGGCACCCGGATCGAGGGCTCCGGAGAGCGCTACAGCCAGCCCGCATCGATGCACTGGGACGGCACCTCCTGGAAGGCGGTGGACACTCCGCGGGCCCGCTTCGAGGAGCCGCTCCCGCCGGAGCCCGGCGCCGGCCTCGGCCAGGTCTTCGCACTCGCCGGCGGCGAGGTGCGCGCGTACGGCAGCAATTCCTTCAATCACGGCGAGGTCGAGAACGAACCCGCGGACGAGTTCATCCGGCTGCGCCGGGACGGCTCGAGGTGGGTCGACCAGAAGGACGCGCCCGGCGGATGCGCGCTGCGGACCCCGGTGGGGCAGGACGACGAGGGTCTGTTCCTCGACGGGAACCGGTACCTGACCGATGACGGCCGGTGCGTGAAGATCAAGCGCCACCGCCTGCCCCTGTCGACAGGGGCCCGCAAGGGTTCGAACCAGTCGCTGTGGCTGAAGGAGATACACCGGGTGCCCGGCACCGACGAATGGCTGGGCGCCGGGCACGTCCAGGTCAACCAGTCCGGAGACCCCTTCGGCGCCCCCGTCGTCGTACACCTGAAGCGCGGCGGCTGACCCTCCGGGCCCCACTGCCGGGAGTGGCTACACCTCGGCCCCGTACGTTCCGTACTGCAAAAGCCCCGTCGACTCGTAGACGTGGATCGCCAGCCCGCCCGGAGTCGTCTCGCTGCTCAGGAGCCGCAGGCCGGCCGGCGCGCCGCCGTCCGGCAGCAGGCGGCGGCCCGTGCCCACGACGACGGGCGCGATCGCCAGGCGCAGTTCGTCCACCAGACCGGCGGCCAGCAGGGACTGGCTCAGCCGTCCGCTGCCGTGGATCTGCAGCTCACGGCCGGGCTGCCGCTTCAGCTCGGCGACCTGGGCGGGGATGTCCCCGGACAGGATCGTGGTCGGGTCCCACTCGGCCGTGGTCAGGCTGTGGGAGGCGACGTACTTCGGCAGTCCGTTCAGGAACGCGGCCGACGGGTGCTCCGTCATCTTCGGCCAGTCGCGCGCGAAGTTCAGATACGTACGGCGGCCGAACAGGAACGCGTCCGCCTGACGGAGCCACGTGCCGACCAGCTGTTCGAACTCGTCGTCGAGGTGCGGCACGAACCAGCCGCCCCGGGTGAAGCCGTCACTGGTGTCCTCGTCCGGCGCCCCCGGGCCTTGGTAGACGCCGTCGAGGGAAAGGAATTCCTGCAGTACCAACCTCATCGCGCACCACTCTCCTGACCGGGAACGTGTCCGTCCCCCTCACTCTTCAGACATCGTGCCGCGCGAAGACTCATCGGTCCGGGCGCCGTCGATTCCTTGTTCCCGGGGATCAGGCCGCCGGATGTGGCCGCCCCCGTTTGACCTGCGATGGCTGGATCAAAGCGGCTTGATGCCTTACGTACGATCCGTCCGGCGTGTCGAAGCCGTGGGCGGGGTACCGCTTCCCTCCTCAGATCCACGGGCCATACTGGTCGGGCCCCGACCACTCACAGAACGACTCCATGGCCAAGAAAAGCAGCTCCTCGACCACCGTCCCCGACACCGCGTGGCTGGGGCGCGGGCGCCACCTCGGGCCCGAGCCCGAGCAGGATGTCCGGCGCAACCTGATCGCCCTCAAGGCGGCCGGGGTGCTCGACGACTTCCTGGACCTCGACCCCGTCGAGGCGGCCCGCTCCACCGTCCTGCATCCGCGCGACGAGTCAGCCGACCCCGGCCCGGCCGCCCGCCGCCTCTTCGAGGCGCGATGGCGGGTGGCGGACGACGTCACGGTCCGCGCCCAGCTGACCCTGTACGACGCCGAGACCCGCCGCAGGGAAGGTGAGGGCGTCACCTGGGTCCTCGCCGCCGAGGCGGAGCGAGCCTGGGACGCGCACTGGCCCTCGCCCGCCCTCATGTTCTGGCCCGACAGCGACCGGGTGGCCTGGGACCACGACACGGTGCCCGGTGTGCGCCTGCGCACGACCAACCACCTGCCCAAGGACGACGACGAGCTGCGCCGCCGGCTGCGGGAGTGCACCCGCCAGAGCTGGTACATCCACCTCGTGGTGCACGAGGCGATGACGCCGGACGCGATCGGCCAGAAGCCGGTCTCGACGTTCCTGCCGCCGAGCCTGCGCCACCGGGTGGTCGAGCACCGGGGCACGCCGGAGCAGGCACAGATCGCCGACTTCGCGATGAAGCGGGAGCTGAGCGTGCGGATGCCGCGCGGCGGCGCCGTCATCCTGCCCACGGAGCCGCAGACCGCGGGGTACGACGCGGACCACATGACGGTGCGCAGCGTCTTCCTGGACGGCACGGAACCGACCGAACTCCTCGACAGGATCAAGGAGTTCGCCGCGCTGCCGCGACCGCTGCCCGCCGAGGCCGAGCGCGCCCTGACCCGGCTGCGCCAGGGCTGGCACCTGCTCACCCCGGACGAGGAGCTGACCCACGCCCAGGACATGGTCACCAAGTACGCCGAGGCTCTCGAGGCCATGACGCACTCCCGTGACCTGTATCAGCAGGCCGCCGACGCGGCGCAGGCCGCGCTGGCCGAGGTGACCGGTGGCGACGGTGTGCCCCGGCCGTCCGCGCCGGGCCACGTCAAGGCGGACGGCTCGCCGCTGAGCGCACTGACCAAGGCGTTCGGCCGTTTCCGGGACCCGAACAAGTAGGACGCGCCGACATCACTGCGGGGGAACAGGACGTGTCGCATGGACAAGTACACGGTCAAGCAGCACGTCACGCGGTTCTTCTGGCTCCCGCGTGACGTGAGACGGAAGCACCCCACATCCTTTCTGCGGCTGGTGGGGATCTGGCTGTCGGTGCTCGTCGTCGGGGCCGGGTTCACCGCGCTCGGGTGGGACGACGAGTTCGGCGGCTCCTACCTCATGGCGGTGATGCTCGTCCTGTATGTCGCGGACGACATCGTCGAAGGGGTACGGCACCGCTGGCCGGCCGCGCTGGCCGCGGTGGCCGTCCTGTTCGGTGCGGCCCGACTCACCGGCGCCGTCCTGCCCGGCTCCCTCGACGCCGCATGGGCGGAGACCTTCGCCGCCGCCGTCGGGGTCACGCTCGGGCTGGCCGTGTCTGCCGCGATCACGCGGCTCCCGTATCGGGAGCGCCCGCGCATGGCGTGATCGGCGCCGTTGGGGCGGACTCGTCAAGTGGGCGTGTGGGAAGCGGCGTTGGCATAACGGCGAGCCAAGTGGGCGAAGGCGTCCTTGAGTTCACTCGGGCCGACGACCTCGAAGTCGGCGTCGAACCTGCCGATGGCGGCGGCCAGACCGGGCCATGACCACGACCCCAGGACGAGCCGGCAGCGGTCCGGGCCGAGTTCCTCGACGATCCCCTCGCGGGTGTAGCGGGACACCGCTGCCGCGGGCAGGCCGAGGATCACCTCGCCGCGGCAGGGCCAGTCGCCCGAGCCGTCGAAGCCCTGGAACCGGCCGGCGACGAACGCGGCCACGTCACCCCCGGGCACTTCGCGCGGGGCGAAGCGGGGCCCCGTAGGAATGCGCGGGGTGATCCGGTCCGCGCGGAAGGTGCGCCAGTCCACGCGGTCGAGGTCCCAGGCGACGAGATACCAGCGCGAGCCCCACGTGACGAGGTGGTGGGGCTCGGCCCGGCGGGGAGGAAGACCGGCGCTGTCGTCGTCGGTGGCCTCCGGCGGGGATACGGGGGCGTAGTCGAAGCGGAGCACTTCGCGGGCGTGCACGGCGGTGCTGAGCGCCATGAGCACGTCGCCGCTGACCTGAGGGTCCGGCGCTGCGGACGGCCGCTGGACGGCGGTGACCTGAAGCGTGTCGATGCGGTGACGCAGCCGGGCGGGCATGACCTGCCGGACGGTGGTCAGCGCACGCGCGGAGGCTTCCTCGATGCCGGCGCCGGTGGTGGTGGCGATCTGGAGGGCGACGGCAAGGGCCACGGCCTGCTCGTCGTCGAACAGCAGCGGGGGCAGTTCAGCGCCCGCGTCCAGGCGATAGCCCCCGTCGGGCCCCTTCAGGGCGACCACGGGATAGCCGAGCTCGCGCAGGCGATCGACATCACGCCGTACGGTGCGCGGGCTGATGCCCAGCCGCTCGGCGAGCAGCGCACCCGGCCAGTCCCGGCGTGCCTGAAGCAGGGAGAGCAGCGAGAGCAGTCGCCCTGAGGTCTTCGGCATGACTCCATGGTGCCTGGAGAAGCGGCCACAATCTGACCGCTTCTCTTGCGAGGGTCGTACCTGCCGCACAACGAGCACGACCGAAAGGCCCGATCACAGTGACCAGCACGCACACGCCCACCTCCACCCCCACTCCTACGCCCACACCCGCCCCGTCCCTGGACGCCGAGCGCACCGATCTGCTCGCCGCACTCGCCCGCGCGCGATCGGCCCTGCTCACCACGGTGAGTGGGCTCAGCGACGAGCAGGCCGGGCAGCAGCCGACCGTCGGCGCGCTGTGTCTGGGCGGGCTGATCAAGCATGTCGCGTCCATCGAGGAGGGCTGGCTGCGCTTCGTCGTCGAAGGCCCGGCGGCGATGCCCTACGACCTGCCCGACGGGGTCACCTGGGACGACCTCGCGGCCGGTACCGCCCGCGTGTACCCGCAATGGGCGATCGACCACCAGAACGACTTCCGGATGCTGCCCGGCGAGACGCTGGCCGCGATCGTCGCTCGCTACGAGGACGTCGCCGCCCGCAGTGCGGAGACCATCGCCTCCGTACCCGACCTCTCGGCGACGCACCCGCTGCCGGAGGCCCCCTGGCACGAGCAGGGAGCCGTACGCAGCGTGCGCGGGGTGCTGATGCACGTCATCGCCGAGACCGCCCAGCACGCCGGGCACGCGGACATCCTGCGGGAGGCGCTCGACGGCCGGAAGGCGGGCTGAGCGAGCGGAGCCCCGGTGGATTTCCCTGGCCGGCCGGGCGGCGAGCCGCCGCCCGGCCGGCCAGGTCCATGGGCTTGCTGGTCCAGCACGAAACCGACCGAAGGAAAGGCGTCACAGTGAAGAGGCGCGAACTGGTGAAGACGCGCGTACTCGGGCCGACCGACCCGGCCCCGGGAACCCAGCACGCCGCAGGAGGCCTCCGATGACGGTCCTCGACACCCGGGCGCTCAACCGCGCGACGCTCGCCCGGCAGCTGCTCCTGGAACGGTCCGGCACACCGACCCTCGACGCGGTGGCGCACCTCGGTGGTCTGCAGGCGCAGGAACCGCAGGAGCCGTTCTTCGGCCTCTGGTCGCGGCTACGGGCCTTCGACCCCGCGGAGCTCTCGGACCACCTGGTCCAGCGGCGCGTGGTGCGCACGCACCTCATGCGCCGCACCGTCCACCTCGTCACCGCCGACGACGCCCTGGCCTGGCGCGCCCGCCACGACGCGATGCTGCGTCAACGGGTGCTCGGGGTCTACCGTGGTGAACTCGACGGGACGGACCTCGACGAGCTCGCGGCAGCGGGCCGGGCCGTCCTGGCCGACGGTGAGCCACGCTCGATGCCCCAGCTCGCGCGTGAGCTCGCCGAGCGCTGGCCCGAGCCGGGGCCGCGGGCACTGGCGGAGATGCTGATGGCCGTCGTCCCGATGGTGCAGCTGCCGCCGCGCGGGCTCTGGCGCACGAAGGCAGGAGTGCGCAACGTCCCGCTGTCGTCCTGGCTGGAGCGCGAGGCCGACCCGCCGTCCCCGGACGGCTCCGATCCCGTGGGGCAGGCGCTGCTCCGGCGCTACCTGGCCGCGTTCGGCCCGGCGGCCTCCGCCGACCTGCGCGCCTGGTGCGGGCTCGCCGGACTGCCTGCCGCCGTCGCCGCAGTGCGCGAGGAGCTGATCACCTTCAGGGACGAGCGCGGCCGTGAACTGCTCGACCTCCCCGACGCGCCACGTCCGGACCCCGACACACCGGCCCCGGTGCGGTTCCTGCCGGCGTTCGACAACGCGATCCTCGGCTACCACGACCGCACGCGCATCATCGACGACGCCCACCGCGGCCTCTCCGTCGCCGGCGCCCGCGTCGTCCTGGTCGACGGCCGGGTCGCCGCCACCTGGACGGCCGACGCAGGCACGGTGACGGTCACCCCGCTGGCCCGCTTCTCCCGCGCGGATCGCACGGCGGTCACGGAGGAGGGAGAGGCGCTGGCGTCCTTCCTCTCTGCCGACTCCGCCGACTCTGCCGACTCCGGTGACGGCGTCCACGGCGTACGGATCGGTGAAGTCGCCTTGCCTTGACGGATGGTTCGCCGGAACCGACTGTTGCAGGGTCAGGGGACTGTCGACATCAGAGGGGGAGCGCAGTGGTACTCGGGACGGTGGCCATCACGGGCGCGGCAGGGAACATCGGATCGGTGGCGCGTGAGGCGCTGCGTGGTGAGGCGAGCCGATTGGTGCTGCTCGACCGCGTTCCCATCCAGCCGGTGGCCGACAACGAAGAAGCCCACACCGTCGATCTGCGGGACGCCGCAGCCGTGGAGTCGGCGCTCGCGGAAGCCGATTGCGTGCTCCACCTGGGAGGGGTGCCGGACGAGGCTCCCCTCCCCGACCTGCTGGAAGCCAACGTGCTCGGCACCCACCACGTCCTGGAAGCCGCGCGGCGCACCGGGATCGAACGAGTGGTGCTGGCCAGCAGCAACCGTCTGACCGGCTTCTACCCCACCGGACACCTCACGGGCCCCCAGGAGCCCGTGCGCCCCGATGGCCTGTACGGGGTGAGCAAGGCGGCACTGGAGGCCCTGGGGCGGTTGTACGCCGACAAGTTCGGCCTGTCAGTGATTTGTCTGCGCATCGGCAGCTTCGAGCAGACACCCACCGAGCCGCGCCACCTGGCGACATGGCTGAGCCCCCGTGATGCCGTCGGCTATATCCGGGCCGCGCTGACCGCCCCGCCGACCACCCGATTCAGCGCCGTCTACGCCGTCTCCGCCAACACCCGGCGCTTCTGGGAGCTCCCGGACAGGACGGAACTCGACTACACACCCCTCGACGACGCCGAAACGCACGCGTCACGCATCCCGGGCGCCGACACTCCGGCCGACCCGTCAGCACCCCAGGCCGGTGCCTACGCCTCACCCGAGTTCACGCTGAAGCACCTTTGACGCGGGGGCGAGGGCAGGGCGGGGCGGGGGCTGATCAGCCTGAACTCCACGGTCACCAAAAGGTTCCCCAGGCACCGGAAAGTGCGTTCTTCCACGTCAGCGGGCACTCTCCTAGGGTTTCCCAGTAACTACTGGAGGCCAAGGGGGGCCTTGGTCCGTGACTAGGAGACAGACAGCATGGCCATCACTCTGGTGAATCCCGACGGGCTGCCGAAGATCGACGCCTACCGTCAGGTGTCGGTCGCGACGGGGTCGAAGCTGGTGTTCCTCGCGGGGCAGGTCGCCTGGGACGCCGAGGGGGTCACCGTCGGCGTAGGCGATCTCGCCGCTCAGGTCGAGCAGTGCTACCTCAACGTCGCCACCGCCCTCGCCGGGGTCGGCGCCTCCCTCGACGACGTGGCGAAGCTGACCGTGTACGTCGTGGACTGGACTCCTGACAAGATGCCCCTCTTCGGAGAGGGAGTCGCGCGGGCGGCCGCGAAATTGGGCGTCACTCCAGTACCCCCGGGTACGTTGGTGGGCGTCGCGGCACTGGATGTCCCCGAACATCTGGTGGAGGTCGAAGCCACCGCGGTCATCGACTGAGCGCAAGCGGCCCTCGCTCGGGGCCCGTTGTCGTAACACGGTGGAGGAGAAGAGCTGTTGATGTCATTCGGGCAGCACATGGCGCAGATGGCCGCGCGAACCTTGGCGGAGTTCCCAGAAGAGTTGATCTCCGACATCTACGCGGTCACGTTCCGGATCGACAGCGTCGACCAGGACCCGAGGTTCCCGTACCTGGCGATCGGCTACAACACCGAGGCCCAGGTAGCCCAGGCGAACACGGGGACGGAGCACACCGAGGCGTGGGAGAGCCGCTGGAACTACGCCTACTTCCCGCCGTCGGGGCTGGAGGGTGTCCGCGTCATCGGCCATGATCCCGCGCACGATCCGGTCGGCTCCGATCTGCACCGGCAGGAAGCGGTGGCCCAAGGTCTCTGGTACGAGGAGGACGACGAGGGCGGCCTCTCCGAGCAGGAGCAGGACGAGCGCGGCGAAGCGCTCGCCGAACAGTTTCGCGAGCTCTGCGTCGACCTGGCGCGCCAACTCCATGAGGACGGCCAGCTTGTCGGTGTGCTCGGACGTCCCCTGCCGGTGATCCTCTACGACATGTTCGACCCTGACGAGATGTTCGCCATGACCCGTTCCGCCAACCCGCCCGAACTGGTCACGGAGTTCCTGAGCGAGGACCCGCAGGAGCAGTCGCAAGTCTGAGGCGTGCCTTCAGGTGTGCCGTGACGTGGCCGGGACCGCACCCCACGTTGGCGACGCGACCGGCGTCGGACGCCCGTACGAGTTCGGCGAAGACGCCGAGCATGCCGCGTGACAGTAGGCCCAACTGGTCTGGTTTCTTGACGTGTTGGGTGTAGTCGGCGGCGACGGTGTCGTATGACTCCCGGATCGCGGTGAGGTAAGAGGGGTCAGTCACTCCGCGAATCTAGACGAGAAGCGGTGCGTCACGCGGACTCGATTGGCCGTAGCCACAGGGCCGACAGCGGGGGAAGCGTCACGGTGATGGATGCGGCGAAGCCGCGGTCGGGGTGGGGCTCCCGCTGACGGGGGCCGTCGTCTCCGATTCCGCCGCCGCCGTAGCGCGACGCATCGGTGTTGAGGATCTCCTCCCAGGCGCCGCCCGCTTCGGGGGGTACGCCCAGCCGGTAGTCGTGGCGGACCACCGGTGAGAAGTTGAAGACGGCCAGCAGCGGGCTGCCGTCGGAGGCGTGGCGGAGGAAGGCGAAGACATTGTCCTCCGCGGCGTCGGCGGTGACCCAGGTGAAGCCGGACGGGGAGGTGTCCTCCTCCCACAGGGACGGTGTCGTGACGTAGTGGTGGTTCAGATCGGCCACGAGATGCTGGATCGCGCGGTGATCCAGGTGTGCCGGGTGATTCTCTTCGAGCACCCACCACTGGGGCCCTTCGAGCTCCGACCATTCGGCGCCCTGGGCGAACTCCTGGCCCATAAAGAGGAGTTGCTTGCCGGGGTGGGCCCACATGTACGCCAGGTAGGCGCGGTGGTTGGCGCGCTGCTGCCACCAGTCGCCCGGCATCTTGTCGACCAACGCCCCTTTCCCGTGCACGACTTCGTCGTGGGAGAGCGGCAGGACGTAGTTCTCGCTGTAGGCGTACACCATCGAGAACGTCATCTCGTCGTGGTGGTACTTGCGGTGCACGGGCTCGTGGGCGATGTAGGCCAGGGAGTCGTGGGACCAGCCCATGTTCCACTTGAGCCCGAAGCCCAGGCCCCCGAGCCCGGCCGCCGCCGACTGGTCCGTGGGACGGGTGACCCCGTCCCACGCGGTGGACTCCTCGGCGATGGTGACGACGCCGGGGCAGCGGCGATAGAGCGTCGCGTTCATCTCCTGCAGGAAGGCCACCGCGTCCAGGTTCTCGCGTCCGCCGTGGGCGTTGGGCGACCAGCCCCCCTCCTCGCGCGAGTAGTCGAGGTAGAGCATGGAGGCGACGGCGTCGACGCGCAGGCCGTCGATGTGGAACTCCTGGCACCAGTAAATGGCGTTCGCGACAAGGAAGTTGCGGACTTCCTTGCGGCCGTAGTCGAAGACGAGGGTGCCCCAGTCGGGGTGCTCGGCCTGCCGCGGATCCTGCGGCTCGTAGAGAGGCCGTCCGTCGAACGAGGCCAGCGCCCATTCGTCGCGCGGGAAGTGGCCGGGGACCCAGTCCAGGAGCACGCCGATCCCGGCCCGGTGCAGCGTGTCGACCAGGTACTTGAAGTCGTCGGGAGATCCGAAGCGTGCGGTGGGGGCGTAGAAGCCGGTGACCTGATAGCCCCAGGAGCCGCCGAAGGGGTGCTCGGCGACCGGCATCAGCTCGACGTGCGTGAACCCCAGCTCCAGTACGTAGTCGGTCAGTTCCTTCGCCAGCTCGCGGTAGGTGGAGCCCGGTCTCCACGAGCCGAGGTGCACCTCGTACACGGACATGGGAGCCGCGTGGACCGGTAGGTCGGCCCGGTGCTCCATCCAGTGGGCATCGCCCCACTCATGGTGGCTGCGCGTCACGACGGACGCCGTCGCCGGCGGGGTCTGCGTGTGGCGTGCCATCGGGTCCGCGCGCTGGGTACGGGAGCCGTCGTCTCGGGTGATCTCGAACTTGTACATCGCCCCTTCACCCAGGCCGGGCACGAAGAGCTCCCATACGCCCGACGACCCGAGTGACCGCATGGGCAGCGCGGTTCCGTCCCAGTGACAGAAGTCCCCGCAGACCCGCACACCGGCCGCGTTCGGGGCCCACACGGCGAATCGTGTGCCCTGGACCCCTTGGTACTCACCCGCGTGCGCGCCGAGCGCCGTCCAGAGTTCCTCGTGGCGGCCCTCCGAGATGAGATGCAGATCCAGCTCGCCCAGGGTGGGAAGGAAGCGGTAGGGGTCCTCCACCTCCATGACGGCCTCGGGATAGTGCACGCGCAGCCGGTAGGGCGCGCATGCGCCGGCCCGGCTGCCGCCCGGTGCCGGAATACCGCCCGAGAACAGGCCGCCTCCTTCGTCGTGCAGCTCCCACGTGCAGCCGTCCGTCACGACGGACACCGCCCGCGCGCCCGGACGCAGGCAGCGCAGGTGCACGCCGTGCGGCACGGGGTGCGCTCCGAGGACGGCGTGCGGGTCGTGATGCGCGCCGCGCAACAGCCGTTCCCGGTCGGCGGCGGTCAGTGGGGGCACCGCGCACGCGCCGCGGACGGCGGTGGCGGCGGGGGACACGTCGGTGACGGCCATGGGTGCTGCTCCTCGAACCGGACGTCCGGTCATTGGTGAGCGGTCAGCTGTGTGGGGGGGGGCTTGGGAGGTGAGTGGTGGGCGGTCACTCGTGGCGGGCAAGACGTGCGACGGCCCGCAGGGGGGCGGTGATCCAGTCAGGGCGGTGCGTCGACTCGTAGAGAACCTCGTAGACGGCCCGGTCGGCCTCGTGTGCGTGCAGCAGCACCGGGATGTCCTGCGGGTCGAAGAGGCCCGTCGCGCCGTACCCGTCGCAGAAGGCCGTCCGGCAGCGCGTGGCCCACTCCGGGCGTGCCGCCTTCTCGACATGGGCGGCGTAGTCGAAGGAGCGCAGCATGCCCGCGATGTCATGGATCGGGGAGCGGTCGGCACGCCGTTCCGCCAGAGGTTTGGCGGGCTCGCCCTCGAAGTCGACGACATGCCACTGGCCGTCGGCGCGCAGCACCTGCCCCAGATGGAGATCGCCGTGGATGCGCTGCAGGTGCAGGCCGCCGTCGGCCGTGGCGAGCCTGATGAAGACCTCGCGCAGGCCCGGTACGTGCGAGCGCAGGGCCGGCACGGTGGCCGCCGCGTGCAGCAGCCGATGGGTCATCTGGTCGGCCAGACGCGTGTGGTGGTCCGAGGCGGGCTCGCCCACGGGGAACGACTCGGCGAGTGCCACATGCAACTCGCCAGTCAAGGCGCCCAGTTCCCGCGCGTGGTCGGTGAAGTCGCCCTGGGAGAGCGCTGATTGGAGGGCCAGGGTCCAGCCGTCCGTCGCTCGCGGGAGGTAGCGCTGCACGACGCCCAAGGTGCCCCAGAACGGCTGGGTGGTGTGGAACCAGGCGACGGGCGCCGGCACGCGGGTGTACCCGTGCCGGGCAAGCACCCCCGGAATCTCCAGGTCGGGGTTGATGCCGGGCTGGACGCGGCGGAACAGCTTCAGGATGACCTCATCGCCGTACACGATGGACGTGTTCGACTGCTCGACGTCCAGGACGTGCGGCATGAGTCCCGCCGGGACGGCGGAGCGGGGGTACGACTCGAAGCGGAGCGCACCCATCACGCCGCCACGCCGTATCCGGTCGAGGAGCAGGATCGTCGCCCGGGGGTCGTACAGCGCGTCGTAGACCAGGAGATCGTGCCCGCGGGAGCCCTCCATCCGGCCCAGCAGACGCTCACCCAGGCGGGGCGGCAGATCGGGGGCGGCGCCGAGCAGCAGTTGGTAACAGGCGGAGTCCTGGGGGAGACCGCTCTGTTCGACCCGTACGAGCAGGTGGAAGATGTCGGGGGCCAGCTCCGTCGCGGCCGTCACGGAGACGCCGGTGACGGCACGCTCCCGGTGGGCGAACCATCGTTGCCGTGGCAGCCAGCGGCTCAACAGTGCCGCCAGCGTCGGGCCGGCGATGGGATGAGGCTGGGTGTCGTGCGACAGCAGCAGAGGCGAAGACATGACGTCACGTCCGATCACTTGGTAATGCGCACGGTCCGACGAGGCTCGCTTTCGCAGAGCCGGAACCAGTACGAGCCGTGTCCGGCGAGGGTGAGGAGGTAGGGAAGTTCGCCGATGGCGGGGAAGCGCACTCCGCCGATGAGTTCGACGGGGTTGCGGCCGTCGTAGGCCCGCAGGTCGAGCTCGGTGGGCTGGGCGAAGCGGGAGAAGTTGTGCACGCACAGGACCAGGTCGTCCTTGTACTCGCGCAGGAAGGCGAGGACGGAGGCGTTCGAGGAGGCGAGCTCGAGGTATGAGCCGAGTCCGAAGGCGGGGTTCTGTTTGCGGATCTCGATCATCCGGCGTGTCCAGTGCAGGAGCGAGGAGGGGGAGGACATGGAGGCTTCGACGTTGGTGACCTGGTAGCCGTAGACCGGGTCCATGATGGTGGGGAGGTAGAGGCGTCCGGGGTCGCA
>NZ_JBEZVL010000029.1:0-32966 GCF_040636975.1 Streptomyces sp. NPDC032198
GTTACATTCCGAACCCGGAAGCTAAGCCTCACAGCGCCGATGGTACTGCAGGGGGGACCCTGTGGGAGAGTAGGACGCCGCCGAACTATTATTAAAAGAGCTGGTCCCTGAACTTCGGTTCAGGGACCAGCTCTTTTTTGTTTTGCGTCACTTGCCGTTCACGTTCCGCAGCCAGCATCTGAGGCATGGGGACAGTTGGCATGTTGCGAGCCGCAGGAGTCGGCGCCGGTGACGAGGTCATCGTGCCGGCGTTCGGAAACGTCGAGATCGCCGAGGCCGTGGTCCTGGCCGGGGCCGTGCCCGTGTTCGCGGACATAGATCGGGCGTCATACTGCCTCGATCCTGATGCGGTGACCGCCGCCGTCACCTCCCGTACGGCTGCCGTGGCCGTCGTGCACCGCTTCGGGCACCCGGCCGACGTCAGGCGGCTTCGGGACGTCGGGCAGCGGCACGGCATCCTCGTACTGGAGCAGGGCGAGTCGGACGCCCCGTTCGACGAGCTCGCGCAGCGGCGGGCGCAGGCGATGTATCTGAGCGGACGGTTGAGCGGTGTCGTCACCCCTGACGGGGTCGAGGGGCACAGCTACCAGCAGTACGTCGTGCGGGTGCCCGGCAACGGCCGTCCCGACCGCGACGCCTTCGCACGGTCCGTGCGGGCCAGGGGAGTCGACTGCCGCGTGCCGGTGAAGACGCCCGTGCACCGCACGCCGAAGTTCTGGCGGGACGTCTGCCTCCCGGAGACCGAGCGTGCCGCGGACGAGACGCTGACATTGCCTGTCGGCGCTTCCCTGTCACGGCGTGAACTGCAGCGGGTCGTATCCGCGTGCAACGCTCTCGGCGGGCTGCTGCAACCCGCCTTCTGAGCGGTGCCGGAGGCGGTTCTGAGCAGCCGTCTGTTCGGGGTATGCTTTATTCCGTTGCCACGCGGGAAACCGCGAAAGGGCAACAGGCCCCTATAGCTCAGTCGGTAGAGCGTCTCCATGGTAAGGAGAAGGTCAGCGGTTCGATTCCGCTTGGGGGCTCAGAGAGTAAGTCGAGAAAGTCCCCGCCCAGTTGGGCGGGGACTTTTTTGTTTCCCGGGAGAAGGGGGCGGGCCCCCGCCCCCTTAGTCCTTCTGGATGCCGGGAACTCGCATGGCGAGGATCGCCATGTCGTCCGACGGGGCATCCGTGGCGAAGCGTTCGACCGCGCGCATGATGCGGGCCGCGACCGCGCCCGCGGTGAGGCCGGTGCACGTGGTGAGAACGTCCGCGAGGCCGTCGTCGCCGAGCATGCGGGTGCCTTCGCGGCGCTCGGTGACTCCGTCCGTCACGCAGAGCAGGACGTCGCCCGGGTCGAGCGTCATCGTCTGTTCGTAGAGCTCCAGGTCCTCCATGACGCCGAGGAGCGGCTGGGGCTCCGCGTACGGCTCGACCGTGCCGTCCTGGCGCAGGCGGAGCGGGAGCGGATGGCCGGCGCAGACGATCTTCAGGACGGCCGAGCCGTCCTCCTGCGGCCACAACTCCCCGTAGAGCAGGGTCAGGAAGCGGCTGCGGGCGCCCTCGTCGAGGATCGCGGCGTTCAGGCGTTCCAGGACCGCGGGGCCGCCGAAGCCCTCGCGGGCCAGGAGGCGCAGGGCGTGGCGGGCCAAGCCGGTGACCGCGGCGGCCTCCGGGCCCGTGCCGCAGACGTCGCCGATCGCGAAGCCGTACGCGCCGTCCCGGATGGGGAAGAGGTCGTAGAAGTCGCCGCCGACCTCATTGCCCTCGCCGGCCGCCCGGTAGATGACCTCGACCTCGACGCCCGGGATCTGCGGGAGCCCCGGCGGCAGCAGGCTGCGCTGGAGGGACTGGCTGATGGCCATGCGCTCCGAGTACAGGCGGGCGTTGTCCAGGGCGAGGGCCGCCCGGCGGGAGAGATCTTCGGCCAATTCCAGGATCTCTTGGCGGAAGTGTTCGTCGGATGGCTTGCCCAGCGTGAGCATGCCGATGACGCGGTTACGGGCGACCAGGGGCAGGACGACCGTCTCGCCGCCCACCGCCGATGCCGTGGAGAGTGTCGTGCCGATGCCCGAGCCCAGGCTCATGGGCTCACCGAGGCCGAGGCTGCGCATGGAGGTGCGCAGGGCGGCCTGGTGGGCGGCCTCCGAGGGAGCGGCCCAGATGCGGGCTCCCGGGGTCGGCACGGGGTCGGGAGGGGCGATCTTGGAGAGGAGCGCCTTCAGGCCGTCGATGCGCTCCTCGTCCTCATGGAGGACGTACGAGAGATAGGGCTCGGAGGACTGGTCGGCGATCGTGTAGACCGCGCACCAGGTGGCGAGCGTGGGGACCGTCATCTGGGCCATGAGCGCCAGGGTCTGATCGCGGTCCAGGGTGCCGGCGAGGAGATCCGAGGCCTCGACGAGGAACGAGAGCGAGCCGCGGCGCAGGCGCTCCAGCTCACCGAGGCGCGCGGACTCGACGGCGAGGGCGATGCGGTCGGCGGCGAACTGGAGGCGCAGGGCTTCTTCGTTCGAGTACCGGTCGGGGGCCTCGGCGGCGACACCCAGGGAGCCCGTGAGGCGGCCCTCGACCTTCAGCGGGACCGTGACGACGGAGCGCATGCCCGTGCCGCTGAGGAGCGGGACGGCGCCGGGGACGACCGTGAGGTCCTCGTGGACGGCCGGCATACGGGCGGAGCCGTACCGTCCGGGTCCTGCCTCCACGGGGACGCGGGCGAAGCGCTGGCGGGCGGAGGGCAGGCCCGTGGAGGCGCGTACCTCAAGCTCCGTCTCGTCGTCCGTGGCCAGGAGCAGGAAGGCGGCGTCGCCGTCGAGCATGTCGCGGGCGCGCTCGACCGTGCGCTGGAGCAGACCGTCGAGGTCGTCCGGCGCGGGGGAGCCGATGAAGACCTCGAAGGGGTCGGCGGTGTGCGACTCGGTGAGGGCGCCGGGCTCGGGGGCGGGGCCGCGCAGCGGGGTCTGCAGGACGGCGCGCTCGTCGTCGCGGACGAGCAGGCAGACCGTGGAGGGTTCGCCGTCGGTGTCGCGGACGCGCAGGTGCGAGGCGTAGACGGGGGTCACGCGGCCGTCGGAGCCGCGGATGCCGTAACTGCCCTCCCAGCGGGAGAGTTGGAGCGCTTCCACGATGCCCGTACTGGTGCCCGGGGTGTGCGGCCAGGCGGCGAAGTCGGTCAGCGGTTTTCCGGTGACCTGTTCGGCGACGTACCCGAAGAGCTCTTCCGCGTCTTCGTTCCACGCGGAGATCGCGCCCACGCGGTCGATCTGGACGACGGCGACGCGGACCCTGCCGTCGGTGAGCGGGAGCAGTTCGGCGGGGAGGGCGGGACCGGCCGCGCGGGTGCCCACCGAGCGGTCGGGGAGGTCTAGTTGGAACCAGACCTGTTTGTGGGTGGGGGAGTAGTCGACGCCCCAGCGGGTGGCGAGCGCCGCGCACAGCTGGAGGCCGCGGCCTCCCTCGCGGTCGGGGCTGCCCATGCTCGCCGCGGACTGCTGGAGCGGGATCTCACGTTCCGGATAGTGGTCGGAGACCTCGATGCGTACGGCGTCCTCGCTGCGCAGGCAGAGGACGTCCGCGGCGGTCCCGGCGTGCACCACGGCGTTCGTGACGAGCTCGCTGGTGAGGACGACCGCGTCGTCGACGATGTCCGTGAACCCCCAGCCCTGGAGGGTGTCGCGGACAAAGGAGCGGGCCGTCGCGACGGAACGCCCGACGGGGTCGAAAGTCGCAGCCGCGCGCGCGGTGATCACAGAACTCCTCGTACGAGTATCGACGCCCAGATCTCCCACCATGGTGCGGCCGCCCCTCCGATGCCCGCTTGTACGTGTGCCACCGCCCAGGCCGGGCAGGACCGGGGTGGTTGGACAGCCGGATGCCAGGTTACTTACCTTCGCCGTCCATGCTGATGCCGGTCGTCAGTGTTTCCGCCCGGAGGGTGGGCGGACGGTGTGCGAAGCTGCCGAACTGTTATGGCCTGGTTCAGCCATGGTGAAACACTGGGCAAGCTTCTTGGAGAGAGCCCAGGTAACCCGAGCAGTACGGTCGACCCTTGCGGGAGGGACACAGTGGAGTCTGGCGCAGCGACGCGGGGCACTAAAACGCGTGCGAAAGACGGACAGTCCCAGAGTAAACAGCGCAAACCGCGCAACGGGGCGACTACGTCCGTGGACACGGCTGCCCTGAACAGGTTGCTCGCGGCGCTGGCGGCGATGCGGGACGGAAACTTCCGCAAGCGGCTGACCGTTTCCGGTGACGACGTTATGTCCGAGATCGCGGCCGTCTTCAACGAGGTGGCCGACCGGAATCTGCATCTGACCGGTGAGATCTCCCGGGTCCGGCGCATGGTCGGACGTGAGGGAAAGCTCACGGAACGGCTGGAAACCGGCGCCAGTGAGGGCTCGTGGGCGGCGGCGATCGACGCGTCGAACGCGCTCGTCGACGATCTCGTGCGCCCCGTCTCCGAGGTCGGGCGGGTGCTGTCCGCGGTCGCCGAGGGTGACCTGGAGCAGCGGATGGAGCTGCGGGCGCAGGCGGACGAGGGAAACGGTCATCCTCTGCGCGGGGAGTTCCTGAAGGTCGGCAGGACGGTCAACAACCTGGTCGACCAGCTCTCGACGTTCACCGACGAGGTCACCCGGGTGGCCAGCGAGGTGGGTACCGAGGGCAAGCTGGGCGGTCAGGCGCGGGTACGTGGAATGTCCGGTTCGTGGAAAGATCTCACGGATTCGGTGAACACTATGGCGTACCGGCTCACCGCGCAGGTACGTGACATTGCTCTCGTCACGACGGCGGTCGCCAAGGGTGACCTGTCCCGGAAGGTGACGGTCCACGTCGCCGGCGAGATGCTGGAGCTGAAGAACACCGTCAACACGATGGTGGACCAGCTCTCGTCGTTCTCCTCCGAGGTGACGCGCGTCGCGCGCGAGGTCGGTACGGAGGGTGAGCTCGGCGGGCAGGCGCAGGTGCCCGGTGTGGCGGGCGTGTGGAAGGACCTCACCGATTCGGTGAACCTCATGGCCGGCAACCTCACCGCTCAGGTGCGGGGGATCGCCCAGGTCACGACGGCGGTGGCGAACGGCGATCTGTCCCAGAAGGTGACGGTGAGCGCGCGCGGCGAGGTCGCTCAACTCGCCGAGACCATCAACCAGATGACCGAGACGCTGCGTACGTTCGCGGACGAGGTCACCCGCGTCGCGAACGAGGTCGGTGCCGAGGGGCAGCTGGGCGGTCAGGCGAACGTGCCGGGCGCGGCGGGGACGTGGAAGGACCTCACCGACTCGGTGAACACGGTCTTCCGGAACCTCACCACGCAGGTGCGGGACATCGCGACGGTGACGACGGCGGTCGCCAATGGTGATCTGTCCCAGAAGGTCACGGTCGACGTAGCGGGCGAGATGCTCGAGCTGAAGAACACCGTGAACACGATGGTGGATCAGCTCTCCGCCTTCGGTGCCGAAGTGACGCGTGTGGCGCGCGAGATCGGTGTCGAGGGTGAGCTCGGCGGCCAGGCGCAGGTGCAGGGCGCGGCGGGCACGTGGAAGGACCTCACCGACTCGGTCAACACCGCCTTCCGTAACCTCACGGGCCAGGTCCGCAACATCGCGCAGGTGACGACGGCGGTCGCGAACGGCGACCTGTCGCAGAAGGTCACCGTCGACGTGTCCGGCGAGATGCTTCAGTTGAAGAACACCGTCAACACGATGGTGGACCAGCTGTCGTCCTTCGCCGACCAGGTGACGCGGATGGCCCGGGACGTGGGTACGGAGGGCCGTCTCGGCGGCCAGGCCCGCGTGGACGGCGTCAGCGGCACCTGGAAGGAACTCACCGACTCCGTCAACTTCATGGCGGGGAACCTGACGTCCCAGGTACGCCAGATCGCCCAGGTCACGACGGCGGTCGCCCGCGGTGACCTGTCCCAGAAGATCGACGTGGACGCGCGCGGCGAGATCCTGGAGCTGAAGAACACCATCAACACGATGGTCGACCAGCTCTCTGCCTTCGCCGACCAGGTGACCAGGGTGGCCCGCGAGGTGGGCACGGAAGGCCGCCTCGGTGGTCAGGCGCAGGTGCCCGGTGTCGCCGGTGTGTGGCGCGATCTGACCGACTCCGTGAACGGCATGGCCGGCAACCTCACCGCCCAGGTGCGCAACATCGCGCAGGTCGCGACCGCGGTGGCGCGCGGTGACCTGTCGCAGAAGATCGACGTGGACGCGCGTGGCGAGATCCTGGAGCTGAAGAACACCCTCAACACGATGGTGGACCAGCTGTCCGCCTTCGCCGAGCAGGTGACCCGGGTGGCCCGCGAGGTGGGCACCGACGGCATCCTGGGCGGCCAGGCCGAGGTGCAGGGCGTCTCGGGCACCTGGAAGGACCTCACGCAGTCCGTGAACGGCATGGCGAACAACCTGACCCTTCAGGTCCGCAACATCGCCGAGGTCACCACGGCCGTCGCCATGGGCGACCTCTCCAAGAAGATCACCGTCGACGCGAAGGGCGAGATCCTCGAGCTCGTCACCACCGTGAACACGATGGTCGACCAGCTCTCGAACTTCGCCGAGCAGGTCAACAGGGTGGCCCGCGAGGTGGGCACCGAGGGCAACCTCGGCGGCCAGGCGCGGGTCCCGGGCGTCACCGGCACCTGGAAGGACCTCAGCGACAACGTCAACCTGATGGCGAACAACCTGACCGGCCAGGTGCGCAACATCTCCCAGGTCGCGGCGGCGGTCGCCAACGGAGACCTGACCAAGAAGGTCACCGTCGAGGCGCGCGGCGAGGTCGCGCAGCTCGCCGACACCGTCAACACGATGGTGAAGACGCTGAGTTCGTTCGCGGACGAGGTGACCCGGGTGGCCCGCGAGGTGGGCACGGACGGCATCCTCGGCGGTCAGGCCCGGGTGCCCGGAGTGTCGGGCACGTGGAAGGACCTGACGGAGTCCGTGAACGGCATGGCCTCCAACCTCACCGGCCAGGTCCGCAACATCGCGATGGTCACCACCGCGATCGCCAAGGGCGACCTGACCAAGAAGATCGACATCGACGCCCGGGGCGAGATCCTGGAGCTGAAGACCACCATCAACACGATGGTCGACCAGCTGTCGTCCTTCGCCGAGCAGGTCACGCGCGTGGCCCGCGAGGTGGGCACGGAAGGGCAGCTGGGCGGTCAGGCGCGGGTGCGGGACGTCGACGGCACCTGGCGCGACCTCACCGAATCGGTGAACGAGATGGCAGGGAACCTGACCCGTCAGGTGCGTGCCATCGCCGAGGTCGCCACCGCGGTGACGCGCGGCGACCTGAACCTGAAGATCGACGTGGACGCGGCGGGCGAGATCCAGGTCCTGCAGGACAACATCAACTCGATGATCGCCAACCTCCGCGACACCACCCTCGCCAACAAGGAACAGGACTGGCTCAAGGGCAACCTGGCCCGGATCTCCGGTCTGATGCAGGGCCGCCGCGATCTGGCGGACGTCGCCTCGCTGATCATGAGCGAGCTGACGCCGGTGGTCTCCGCGCAGCACGGCGCCTTCTTCCTGGCGCTGCCCACGGACGAGGGCACGGAGCCCGGTGCCGAGCACGGGGACGCGTACGAGCTGCGCATGATGGGCAGTTACGGCTACTCCATGGGCTCCATGCCGACGTCCTTCCGGCCCGGTGAGACGCTGATCGGCACGGCGGCCCAGGAGCGGCGCACGATCCTCGTGGAGAACGCGCCGTCCGGCTATCTGCGGATCGCCTCCGGCCTCGGCGAGGCGCCGCCCGCGCAGGTGATCGTCCTTCCGGTGCTCTTCGAGAACACCGTCCTAGGCGTGATCGAACTGGCCGCTTTCCAGCCGTTCACGCAGATCCAGAAGGACTTCCTCAGCCAGATCGCCGAGATGATCGCGACGAGCGTCAACACCATCAGCGTCAACACGAAGACCGAGGTGCTGCTCAAGCAGTCGCAGGAGCTCACCGAGCAACTGCGGGAGCGGTCGGCCGAGTTGGAGAACCGGCAGAAGGCGCTGCAGGACTCGAACGCGGAGCTGGAGGAGAAGGCCGAGCTGCTCGCCCAGCAGAACCGCGACATCGAGGTCAAGAACACCGAGATCGAAGAGGCCAGGCAGGTCCTGGAGGAGCGCGCCGAACAGCTCGCGGTCTCCATGCGGTACAAGTCCGAGTTCCTCGCGAACATGTCGCACGAGCTGCGTACGCCGCTCAACTCCCTGCTGATCCTGGCCAAGTTGCTCGCCGACAACGCCGACGCGAACCTCACCCCCAAGCAGGTCGAGTTCGCCGAGACGATCCACGGCGCGGGCTCGGACCTGCTGCAGCTGATCAACGACATCCTCGACCTCTCCAAGGTCGAGGCGGGCAAGATGGACGTCTCCCCGACGCGCATCGCCCTGGTGCAACTGGTGGACTACGTAGAGGCCACGTTCCGGCCGCTGACCGCGGAGAAGGGACTCGACTTCTCCGTACGGGTGTCCCCGGAGCTGCCCGCCACGCTGCACACGGACGAACAGCGGCTGCTCCAGGTGCTGCGCAACCTCCTGTCCAACGCGGTGAAGTTCACCGACTCCGGAGCGGTCGAGCTGGTGATCCGGCACGCGAACGCCGATGTGCCCAACGCCATCCGCGAACAGCTCCTGGAGGCGGGTTCGCTGCGGGACGCGGACGCGGATCTGATCGCCTTCTCGGTGAGTGACACCGGCATCGGGATCGCGGGCAGCAAGATGCGGGTCATCTTCGAGGCGTTCAAGCAGGCCGACGGCACGACGAGCCGCAAGTACGGCGGCACGGGCCTCGGGCTGTCCATCAGCCGGGAGATCGCACGCCTCCTCGGCGGCGAGATCCACGCGGCGAGCGAACCGGGGCGCGGATCGACGTTCACGCTCTATTTGCCGCTGCACCCGAGCGAACTGCCTCCGCAGGGCTACACGCAGCTGGCGCCCCTGCCGGGCACGGTCGCGCGGCCCGCCCTGGAGGAGGCCCCGTCCACGGCCGAGCAGCCTCCGCGCAGCGAGCCGGCCACCCCGCCGCGGCCGGACTCGATGCCGGATTCCGGCACGCTCTTCCGGCGCCGTCGCCGTGCCGCGCACGCCTCGTCGGAGCAACCGCCGGTGCTGCCCGGGCAGGACGTCGCGGAGCCTCAGGAGCAGCGCTCGCAGGAGCAGTGGCCGGCCGCGGGGCAGGAGGCGCCCGAGGCGCGTCCCGGCTATCAGTTCGGCGGCGAGAAGGTGCTCATCGTCGACGACGACATCCGTAACGTGTTCGCGCTCACCAGCGTCCTGGAGCAGCACGGGCTCTCGGTGCTGTACGCGGAGAACGGCCGCGAGGGCATCGAGGTCCTGGAACAGCACGACGACGTGACGGTCGTCCTGATGGACATCATGATGCCGGAGATGGACGGGTACGCGACGACGACGGCGATCCGCAGGATGCCGCAGTTCGCCGGGCTCCCGATCATCGCGCTCACCGCGAAGGCCATGAAGGGTGACCGGGAGAAGGCCATCGACTCCGGGGCGTCCGATTACGTTACGAAGCCGGTCGACCCGGATCATCTGCTCTCGGTGATGGAGCAGTGGATGCGCGGGGAGTGACCGAGAAGAGGCTTCATTACGCGGAGTTGCTGACAGAGTGTGGCCGAAGCCGTGTAGAACCACGGTATTCGGGGAACCTTCTGGTCTCCCACTGCGTTTCTGCTACGTGCACAGTGACATCGCGGTGACAGGGTGTGGCGACAGGCGGGGTGCGGCTACGATGACCGGCACAAGGACGGACGGCGTAAGGGAGTCGTCCCCTGGGGCGGCGCCCGGTGTACCGCCGGGGCGAGGAGGGCGGGCCATGGTGCAGAAGGCCAAGATCCTCCTGGTCGATGACCGGCCGGAGAATCTGCTGGCGCTGGAGGCCATCCTCTCTGCGCTCGATCAGACCCTGGTACGGGCATCGTCCGGGGAGGAAGCGCTCAAAGCACTACTCACGGACGACTTCGCGGTCATTCTGCTGGATGTCCAGATGCCAGGCATGGACGGTTTCGAGACCGCCGCGCACATCAAGCGGCGAGAACGGACCCGGGACATCCCGATCATCTTCCTCACCGCCATCAACCACGGCCCGCATCACACGTTCCGCGGGTACGCGGCCGGTGCGGTGGACTACATCTCCAAGCCGTTCGATCCGTGGGTGCTGCGCGCGAAGGTCTCGGTGTTCGTCGAGCTGTACATGAAGAACTGCCAACTGCGGGAGCAGGCAGCCCTGCTGCGTCTCCAGCTGGAAGGCGGCGGCAAGTCCGCGGCGGGTGACGCCAAGGAGCCCGCAGGGCTGCTGGCCGAGCTCTCCGCGCGCCTCGCGGCGGTCGAGGAACAGGCGGAAGCGCTCTCGAAGCAGCTGGACGACGACTCGGCGGATGCCGCCGCGGTCGCCACCGCTGCCCATCTCGAACGCAAACTCACCGGCTTGCGGCGGGCTCTTGACGCCCTGGAGCCGGGCACCGGAAGCGGTGCGCCTTCGGTGTCCTCGCAGAGTTGAGCCCACGCGGAGGCGGTGAACGTCCGTCAGTTCACCGCCCCCGCAAGGGCGACACAAACGGGTGAAGCAGTAGGCACACGTGTCCGCGGTGGTCTCCACCGGTAACCTCAGACACATGGCCTCACGTCCGTCCGCAGCCAAGAAGACGCCCGCGAAGAAGGCGGCCGCGCCCACAAAGGCTCCGGCGAAGAAGGCCGTCGCCAAGAAGCCGCCAGCCAAGAAGGCCCCGGCGAAGAAGGCGCCCGCCAAGAAAGCCGTGGCGAAGAAGCCCGTGCCCAAGCCGGCGCCCAGTCCCACGGGCGGTGTGTACCGCCTCGCGCGCGCCCTCTGGCTCGGTCTCGCGCACAGCGTGGGCGCGCTGTTCCGCGGCATAGGGCGGGGCGCCAAGGGACTCGATCCGGCGCACCGCAAGGACGGCCTCGCGCTGCTGCTGCTCGGTATCGCGCTGATCGTCGCCGCGGGCACGTGGTCGAATCTGCGCGGTCCCGTGGGCGATCTCGTCGAAATGCTGGTGACCGGTGCCTTCGGCCGCCTCGATCTGCTCCTTCCGATACTGCTCGCGGTCATCGGCGTACGCCTCATCCGGCACCCCGAGAAGCCCGAGGCGAACGGCCGCATCGTGATCGGCCTGTCCGCCCTCGTGGTCGGTGTCCTCGGCCAGGTGCACATCGCCTGCGGCTCGCCCGCCCGCGCGGACGGCATGGCGGCCATAAGGGACGCGGGCGGCCTTATCGGCTGGGCGACGTCCACTCCGCTGATCTTCACCATGGGCGAGGTCCTCGCCGTACCGCTGCTCGTCCTGCTGACCGTCTTCGGGCTGCTCGTGGTCACGGCGACGCCCGTCAACGCCATCCCGCAGCGGCTGCGGCTGCTCGGCATCAAGCTCGGCATCATCCAGGCGGAGCCCGAAGACATGCAGGGCGACTACGGGGACGACGAGCGGTACGAGGAGCAGTGGCGCGAGGCGCTGCCCGCCCGCGCACGCAGGCGCGCAGAGGCCCCTGAGGCGTACGCCCCGGACCAGGCGGAGGAGGAGGCGTTCACCCGCCGCCGCAGGCCCCGGAGGGCCTCCCAGCCCTCTCTGGACCGTCCGATGGACGCGGTGGACGTGGCGGCCGCCGCTGCCGCCGCCCTGGACGGCGCCGTCCTGCACGGCATGCCGCCGTCGCCGCTGGTCGCCGACCTCACGCAGAGCGTCTCCGGGGAGCGCCACGAGAAGCCCGAGAAGCCGGAGACGTCCGAACAGCCCGCCGAGAGCTCCGCGCCGGTGCCCACCGCGCGCGCCAAGGACGGCCCGCCGCCCGGCGTGCGGCGCAAGAAGCCCGGCGAGTCCGACGACTCCGGAGTGCCGGACCTGACGAAGTCCGCCCCGGAGAAGGCGCGGGACCTCCCGCCGCGCGCCGAGCAGCTGCAGCTCGCCGGGGACATCACGTACTCGCTGCCCTCGCTCGACCTGCTGGAGCGCGGCGGCCCCGGCAAGACCCGCAGCGCGGCCAACGACGCGGTCGTCGCCTCGCTCAGCAATGTGTTCACGGAGTTCAAGGTCGACGCGGACGTCACCGGTTTCACGCGCGGTCCGACGGTCACGCGGTACGAGATCGAGCTCGGCCCGGCCGTGAAGGTCGAGAAGATCACGGCTCTGGCCAAGAACATCGCGTACGCGGTCGCCAGCCCCGATGTCCGCATCATCAGCCCCATCCCCGGCAAGTCCGCCGTCGGCATCGAGATCCCGAACACCGACCGCGAGATGGTCAACGTGGGCGATGTGCTCCGTCTGGCGGACGCGGCCGAGGACGATCACCCGATGCTGGTGGCGCTCGGCAAGGACGTCGAGGGCGGCTACGTCATGGCCAACATGGCGAAGATGCCGCACATCCTGGTCGCCGGAGCCACCGGCTCCGGCAAGTCCTCGTGCATCAACTGTCTGATCACGTCGATCATGATGCGGGCGACCCCCGAGGACGTACGCATGGTCCTCGTCGACCCCAAGCGCGTCGAGCTCACCGCGTACGAGGGCATCCCGCACCTGATCACGCCCATCATCACCAACCCCAAGCGGGCCGCCGAGGCGCTCCAGTGGGTCGTGCGCGAGATGGACCTGCGCTACGACGACCTGGCGGCGTTCGGCTACCGGCACATCGACGACTTCAACCAGGCCGTCCGTGACGGCAAGCTCAAGACGCCCGAGGGCAGTGAGCGCGAGCTCAGCCCGTACCCGTATCTGCTGGTGATCGTCGACGAGCTCGCCGACCTCATGATGGTCGCCCCGCGCGACGTCGAGGACTCGATCGTGCGCATCACGCAGCTCGCGCGCGCGGCGGGCATCCACCTGGTGCTCGCCACGCAGCGGCCGTCCGTGGACGTCGTGACCGGTCTGATCAAGGCGAATGTGCCCTCGCGGCTCGCCTTCGCGACCTCGTCGCTCGCCGACAGCCGCGTCATCCTCGACCAGCCGGGTGCCGAGAAGCTGATCGGCAAGGGCGACGGGCTCTTCCTGCCGATGGGCGCGAACAAGCCCACCCGAATGCAGGGCGCCTTTGTCACCGAGGACGAGATCCACGCGGTGGTCCAGCACTGCAAGGACCAGATGGCGCCCGTCTTCCGGGAAGACGTCACCGTGGGCAGCAAGCCGAAGAAGGAGATCGACGAGGACATCGGCGACGATCTCGATCTGCTCTGCCAGGCCGCTGAGCTGGTGGTTTCCACTCAGTTCGGGTCCACGTCGATGCTCCAGCGCAAGCTGCGCGTCGGTTTCGCGAAGGCCGGACGGCTCATGGACCTCATGGAGTCGCGCGGCATCGTGGGGCCCAGCGAAGGCTCAAAGGCTCGTGACGTTCTTGTGAAACCCGATGAGCTGGATGGCGTGCTGGCAGTGATCCGCGGGGAGGCTCACCCATAAGGGAGCGGCAGGCAACCGTTTCCCTTCGGCATACGTCAAGTTGAGGGGAGGGACAGCCCCATGCCCCGCCATCAGGATGTCGGGCCATTCCGATGGCGTACAAAGTCCGTCGCCCGGTTGCCCCACCCTTCACGAACCCCCCTAGACTGAACATCCGGCAGGTGGCTACACGCTCGAAAGGCGCCCCCGTGTCCATCGGCAACTCCCCTGAAGACGACCGCCCTTCAGACCACCGACCTACAGACGACCGTCCCCTTGACGGCCGTCCCGCAGTCGAGAGCCCGGCTGACGACCGGCCCTCGATCGGGCGCACGCTGCAGCAGGCACGTGTCGACGCGGGCCTGACCGTCGACGAAATCAGTACGTCCACCCGGGTGCGCATCCCGATCGTGCACGCGATCGAACAGGACGACTTCTCCCGATGTGGCGGAGATGTGTACGCCCGCGGACACATCCGGACGCTCGCCCGCGCCGTGGGGCTCGACCCCGCCCTTCTGCTGGCCCAGTACGACGAGGCGCACGGCGGCCGCCCGCCCGCGCCCACCCCGGCGGCGCCCCTCTTCGAGGCCGAGCGGATCAGGTCCGATCCGCGCCGTCCCAACTGGACCGCCGCCATGGTCGCGGCGATCGTCGCGGTCATCGGCTTCGTCGGATTCACCGCGTTCAGCGGCGGGGACGAGGAAGACGGCTCGAAGTCGCAGGTCGCCGAGGGTGCCACCCCCGCCACCAGCAAGCCCGCCACGAAGCCGGCGCCCAACAAGCCCGCCGACCCCAAGCCCGACCCGTCGGACAGCGCGATCGCCGGTGCCCCGCGGGACAAGGTCACGGTCAAGGTCAACGCCGCGGACGGCCGTAGCTGGATCTCGGCCAAGGACCACAACGGCCGGACGCTCTTCGACGGCGTCCTGGAGCAGGGCAAGTCGAAGACCTTCCAGGACAAGCAGAAGATCGACCTGGTCCTCGGCGACGCGGGCGCGATCAAGCTCTTCGTGAACGGCAAGACGGTCGAGAACGAATTCGAGCCCGGCCAGGTCGAGCGGCTCACCTACACCAAGGGCGACCCCGAGGTCGGCTGAACCCTTGCGGCAGCGGCCCGGGACCCTCGCGGCGGGGGCCCGGGCAGGGACGAAGTAGTCTTGAGAGCATGCCCGAACGCCGTACCGTCGCCCTTGTCACTCTTGGCTGCGCCCGTAACGAGGTGGACTCGGAGGAGCTCGCAGGCCGCTTGGAGGCGGACGGCTGGCAGCTCGTCGAGGCCGCCGAAGACGCGGATGTCGCCGTAGTCAACACCTGTGGATTCGTCGAAGCCGCCAAGAAGGACTCCGTCGACGCCCTCCTGGAAGCCAATGACCTCAAGGGGCATGGCAAGACCCAGGCCGTCGTGGCGGTCGGCTGCATGGCCGAGCGCTACGGCAAGGAGCTCGCCGACGCCCTCCCCGAAGCCGATGGTGTCCTCGGCTTCGACGACTACTCCGACATCTCCACCCGCCTCCAGACCATCCTCAGCGGTGGCAGTGTCGAGGCTCACACCCCGCGTGACCGGCGCAAGCTGCTGCCGATCAGCCCCGCGGAGCGCCAGGAAGCCGGTTCCGACGTCGCGCTGCCCGGCCACGCGCCCATGGACCTCCCGGAGGGCGTCGCGCCCGCCTCGGGTCCGCGTGCCCCGCTGCGGCGGCGCCTGGGCACCAACCCGGTCGCCTCGGTGAAGCTGGCCTCCGGCTGCGACCGGCGCTGCTCGTTCTGCGCCATTCCCTCCTTCCGCGGGTCCTTCATCTCGCGCCGCCCCTCGGACGTACTGGGCGAGACGCGCTGGCTGGCCGAGCAGGGCGTCAAGGAGGTCATGCTCGTCTCCGAGAACAACACCTCGTACGGCAAGGACCTCGGCGACATCCGGCTCCTGGAGACGCTGCTTCCCGAGCTGGCCGCCGTCGACGGGATCGAGCGGGTGCGCGTCAGCTACCTGCAGCCCGCCGAGATGCGCCCCGGGCTCATCGACGTACTGACCTCCACGGAGAAGGTCGCCCCCTACTTCGACCTGTCCTTCCAGCACTCCGCTCCCGGCGTGCTGCGGGCCATGCGGCGCTTCGGGGACACCGACCGGTTCCTGGAGCTCCTGGACACCATTCGGACGAAGGCCCCGCAGGCCGGCGTGCGGTCGAACTTCATCGTGGGCTTCCCCGGCGAGACCGAGGCCGACGTGGCCGAGCTGGAGCGGTTCCTCACGGGTGCGCGGCTGGACGCCATCGGCGTCTTCGGGTACTCCGACGAGGAGGGCACCGAAGCGGCGACGTACGACAAGAAGCTGGACCAGGATGTCGTCGACGAGCGGCTCGCGCGCATCTCGCGGCTCGCGGAGGAACTGACCTCCCAGCGCGCCGCCGACCGTCTCGGTGAGACCGTCGAGGTGCTCGTGGAGTCCGTGGACGACGAGGACGGCGCGATCGGCCGGGCGGCTCACCAGGCGCCCGAGACGGACGGCCAGATCCGCTTCACGGGCGCCACGGGTGGGGACGGCCTGCAGGTCGGTCGTATGGTCGTGGCAAAGGTGGTCGGCACGGAAGGCGTGGACCTGGTGGCTGAGTACAGCGAAATTCTGGGGGACTCGCCCCGGATTCCGGCCGAGGAGGCACGCAGATGACCGGAGTCCCGGCATCCGCGGCGGGCGGCTCCGGCGCGCAGGGCGCCAAGCCGGTGCGCGGCGGGAAGTTGGGCGCTGCGGCCGTCAATCAGGCCAGCGTGTGGAACGTCGCCAACTTGTTGACGGTGATCCGGCTGCTGCTCGTGCCCGGCTTCGTGATGCTGCTGCTCGCCGACGGCGGGTACGACCCGGCGTGGCGCGCGTGGGCCTGGGCGGCCTTCGCCGTCGCCATGATCACGGACCTCTTCGACGGACACCTGGCACGCACGTACAACCTGGTCACGGACTTCGGGAAGATCGCCGACCCGATCGCCGACAAGGCGATCATGGGCGCGGCGCTGGTCTGTCTCTCCTACCTCGGAGATCTGCCGTGGTGGGTGACGGGTGTGATCCTCGGGCGTGAGCTCGCGATCACGCTCCTTCGCTTCTGGGTGATCCGCTTCGGAGTGATTCCGGCCAGTCGCGGCGGCAAGATGAAGACGCTCTGGCAGGGCGTGGCGGCCGGGATGTACGTCCTCGCGCTGACCGGGCCGCTCGCCACGCTGCGGTTCTGGGTGATGGCGGTCGCCGTCGTGCTGACCGTCGTGACCGGTCTCGACTACGTACGGCAGGCCGTCGTGCTGCGGCGCCGGGGTCTGGCGGAGGCGCGTGCGGCGTCGGCTGCCTCAGCGGCCGTCGCTCAGGCAGCCGACGCCGCTGCTGCCGCCTCCGGCGAAGGGACTCGGGAGTCGGCCTCGTGATGTCCCTCGGCCCGGCCGCGGAAGCGCTGCGGCTCCTTCAGGCACGCGGCGAGACGCTCGCCGTGGCCGAGTCGCTCACCGGGGGCCTGGTGGCCGCCGAGCTGACGGCGGTGCCGGGGGCCTCGCGGGTCTTCCGGGGGTCCGTGACGGCGTACGCGACGGAACTGAAGCACGACGTGCTCGGGGTCGACGGCACTCTGCTGGCCGAGCGCGGTGCCGTGGACGCCGATGTGGCGCTGCAGATGGCGGCGGGTGTGCGCAAGGTCATGGGCGCGGACTGGGGGATCGCGACCACGGGCGTCGCGGGGCCCGATCCTCAGGACGGGCAGGCGGTCGGGACCGTTTTCGTGGCGGTCGACGGGCCGGTCTACGAGCTGAGCGGCACCGATTCCGCGCTGAGCGGGGCTCTCTCCACGGTCGGCGGAGTGGATTCCGCTCTTCGCTCTGAGGGGAAAGTAGCCGCTCTGAGGTTGAACGGTGGGCGTTCGGACATTCGTATGGAGAGTGTACGGAGCGTGCTCACGCTGCTGGTCGAGCGGCTGTCCGGCGAACGTGCCGGGAACGAGCGGGCACAGGATACGGAACAGAACGGGGGGACTTGATGTTTGCAGCCCTGAGTGAACACGACATCGCTCCCCGCACGGCCGCCGCGCGAGGCGGTACGGTGGGGCGTGAAGGATGCGGCTACGCGGTCCGAGGAGGGAGCCACCGATGATTCTGCTCCGTCGCCTGCTGGGTGACGTGCTGCGTCGGCAGCGCCAGCGCCAGGGCCGTACTCTGCGCGAAGTCTCCTCGTCCGCCCGAGTCTCGCTCGGCTATCTTTCCGAGGTGGAGCGGGGGCAGAAGGAGGCATCCTCCGAGCTGCTTTCCGCGATCTGCGACGCGCTTGACGTACGGATGTCCGAGCTCATGCGCGAGGTGAGCGATGAGCTCTCCCTCGCCGAACTGGCTGCGTCGGCAGCGGCTACGGAACCGGTGCGCGCACCGGTTCGCCCCATGCTCAACTCCGTCTCGGTGAGCGGTGTGCCGCCGGAACGGGTGACGATCAAGGCGCCTGCGGAGGCGGTGGACGTCGTCGCCGCGTGATGCTGCGTTGACTGTGCACGCTGTTTGAGCGCTCAGTTGTACCGAATGTGTCGAAGCCCCGGCCGGGTTACCGGTCGGGGCTTTCGTGCGTGCTGGGGGCTGGGGGCTGGGGTTCGTGGGGGAGCGGGGGTGGCTTCGGGGCGGCCTTTTGAGGTGGCTCGTTCGTCTTCTAAGATGCCTGCGGGATGTCCCTATTGGCACACTTGTGCCATGGTTGGTGGGGATTTTGCTCACGCGATCCCATGATCTTTGGAGGCTGGATGTACGTCGTGAAGAGCCCTCTGTCCGATGCGGATCTGAAGACGGTCTCGGACGCCCTGCAGGGTGCGCTGGTGGACCTGGTCGACCTTTCCCTGGTGGCCAAGCAGATCCACTGGAACGTGGTGGGCACGCGCTTCCGCTCCGTCCATCTGCAGCTCGACGAGGTCGTGGACACGGCGCGGACGCACTCCGACACGGTGGCCGAGAGGGCTTCCACGCTCGGCGTCTCGCCCGACGGCCGCGCGGCGACCGTGGCACGGAGCAGCGGCATCGGTGAGGTAGCCGGCGGCTGGGTCAAGGACGCGGACGCGGTGGGGACGCTCGTGGACGCCCTCGGTGCGGTGATCACGCGGATGCGGAAGCGGGTCGCGGCGACCGGCGATGCGGATCCGGTGAGCCAGGACATCTTCATCGGGATCACGGCCGATCTGGAGAAGCATCACTGGATGTTCCAGGCGGAGAACGGCTGAGCTCTGTCGCTGTTCGCTGTTCGCTCTTCGCTGTTCGTTGAGCGCTGTCCGTTGGGCGCTGGGTGTTCCGGGTGATTGAGCAAGGCGGTGGCCGTGCCTCGTGTGCCCTGTGGTGCGCCCTCCCGGTCGGTTGAGCCGGGCGTTTAGCGTCGACCGGGCGTCGGGCGGGTCTTGTGCGGTGACGTGCTGGGGCATGAGGTCCCTCGGTGGGTCCTGGCGCGTCTGGCCTCGTGTGGAGGTGGTGGCCGTGGCATGGAGAGTCGTGCGGTGGGCGCCGGCTCTGGCGCTCGGCGCGCTCTGGTGGTGGGGAGTGCTGCGGCTGGCGCTCGTGCCTGGTGCGGGGGTCCTGGAGGGGGCCGTCGCGGCCGGTGGGTGGGGATTGAGTCTGCTGCCGGTGCACTGTGTGCCGTGGTCCCGGGCGGTGAGTGAAGCCAAGGCGTCACGGGCTGCCCGGGGGGCCCGGGCTTCTCGGGTCTCCGGGTTCGCCCGGTTCGCGGGGCGTGACCGGCGGCCGGACGGTGGGCCGGAGTCCGGGGAGCGATCCGGGGGGCGTACGGCCGGGGGTGCTGCCCGGAGCGTCGTCGGCGCTGTCACCACGGCATGGCGACGCCGCCGTTCGGGCGGAGGATCTGGCCCGTCGTGAAGGCGGACGCGTCGGATGCCAGATGCAGGACGGCGTGGGCGATGTCCTCCGGTTCGCCCACGCGGCCCAAGGGGGACATGCGGACCATGAGCCCCTCGGTGTGCGCCTGGGCGGCTGTGTCGTGGCGGTTGGTCATGGGGGTACGGATCCAGCCCGGCGCGACGGCGTTGACGCGGATACCGTGCGGGCCCACCTCGGTGGCGAGGGTCTTCGTGAGCTGGACGACTGCGGCTTTCGCGGCGCCGTAGCAGAGGAGGCCCGGACCGCCGGTGTCCACTGCGCCCGAGGCCATGGTGATGATGCTGCCGGGGCGGCGGGAGGTGTTGGGGCTCTCGATCCTCGTGGTCCTCTCGGCCCTCTCGGTCCTGTGAGTGGCGTCTGGCTCGTCGGTCCGGATAGCGGTGCCGGTCGCCTTGTCGGCGTTCGCCGCGATCATCGCGCGGGCCGCGGCCTGGCAGGCGTACAGAACGCCCTTGAAGTTGATGTTCAGGACCCGGTCGAGGTCCTCGTCGCGGGTCTCGAGGACCGGGCTGCTGTGCATGATCCCGGCGATGGCGGCCATGACGTCGAGGCGGCCGGAGGTCACGGTGGCGGTCGCGACGGCCTGATCGACCTGGGCCCGGTCCGACACGTCCAGGGCGTGGGTGTGCGCGGTGCCGCCCGCGGCCTTGATGAGCGTGGCCGTCTCGTGGAGTCCCTGGGTGTCGCGGTCGGCGCAGTGGACGGTGGCGCCCGCTTCCGCGAGGAGTACGGCCGAGGCCCGGCCGATGCCGCTGGCCGCGCCGGTGACGAATGCGGTGCGTCCGCTGAGGTCGTACGCCGTGAGGGGCATGACGGGACGGTACGGCTGGATCTGACGGGGCGTCAACTGGTGGGTGTGTGTGGGTTCGTGGGAGCGATCTGGAGGGTGGGGGGCGAAGGGCCGGGTGGGACGCGGGGTCAGGGTGTGGGGCCCTGTTGACAGGCGGGGCACCAGTACGTGGGGCGGCTGCGGGAGCCGTCGCCCTGCTCTCCCACGCGGATCGGGGTGCCGCAGCGCAGGCAGGGCCGGGGTGCGCGGCCGTAGACGTACAGGCGCTGGCCCGCGCGGTCGCGGCCCGTGGTGGTGCGCGCCGGGCGGTCGCGGTTCGCTTCCAGGAGCTTCTTGGAGAGGGCGGGGAGGCGGGATGCTTGTTCGGCGGGAAGCTCGCCCATGGTGAGCCAGGGGGTGACGCCCAGGAGGAAGCAGAGCTCGCTCTTGTAGACGTTGCCGATACCCGCGAGATTGCGCTGGTCGAGCAGGGCTTCGCCGAGGGCGCGGTCAGGGGTCGCCAGGAGGTTGGCGAGGGCCTGCTCGGGGTCCCAGTCGGGACCCAGCAGGTCGGGTCCGAGGTGGCCCACGGCTTTGTCCTCGTCGGCGGTGCGGAGGAGTTCGAGCACCGGGAGCCGGTAGCCGACGGCTGTGCGCTCGGCGGTGCCCAGGATCGCCCTGATCTGGTGACCGGGGCCGCCCCTCCAGCGCTCGCCGGGGGCGTACACCTTCCAGGAACCGTCCATGCGGAGGTGGGAGTGGAGGGTGAGCCCGCCCTCGAAGCGGGTGAGGAGGTGCTTTCCGCGCGGGGTGACGTCCAGGACGGTGCGCCCGGTGAGGTCTACGGTCGCGAGCTTCGGGACGCGGAGGTCGGAGCGCGTGACGGTGTGCCCGGCGAGGGCGGTGTGCAGCCGCCGGGCTGCCTGGTGGACGGTGTCGCCTTCGGGCATGAGGTCCAGGGTGACATGTCGGGGGCGGGGGCGGGGGCGCGTCGCCACGCGGCGGGGTGATCGGGGTGGGGTGTTGGATGTCGGGGCGGGGCTGTGGGTAGTGCGGCGGACGGCGGGGTGGTGGTTACGGAACGTGCTGGGCGCCCAGGCGCGGCCTTGCGTCTGCGGGTCTGCGGGCCCGCGGGCCTGCAGGTCTGCAGGTGCGCGGTGTGCAGGCGTGCGCCTGGCGTGAGTAGGCGATGGTCCCGCGCGCGCAAGCTGCGGCCTTGTCCGTGCGGGCGTGAGCCCTGCGGCGGGCGGGCGCTGGCGGCGGCGTATGCACGCAGGCGGCCCTTGGCCTTGCATGGGCGGGCGGAGGCCTTGCGTGTACGCGGCGGTGTGACGGGCGTAGGCGTGGGCTTTGCGCGTACACGGCGGTGTGACGGGCGCAGGCGTGCGCCTTGCGCCGCGAGTAAGCGGTGGCCTTGCGCGTGCAGGCGTAGGGCTTCGCGTAGGCGCGCGAGGCGGGCGGTGGCGTGACGCACGTAGGCGTGGGCCTTGGGTCGGTGCTGCCGGCAGGTGGTGGTGTTACGCGTGCGCCTGGTGCGCCCGGTGCGTCTGCGCGGGCAGGCGGTGGCGTTGCGTGGCTACGTGGTGGGTCTACGCGCGCAGGCGTAGGCCCCGTGGGGTGGCGTGGAAGCCTGCTCCTTCCAGGAGGGGGGCGAAGGGGGAGGTCAGGGAGGAGCCGCCGTTGATGCGCTCGACCGTGACCGTGCCGAGTGCGCCCGCTCGGGCCGCGGAGGCGAGCGCTTCGGCGGCCGCGTGCAGTCGGGCATCCTCGGTGGCCGGGGTGTCGTCCTGCGGGGACGCGGGCCAGGCCAGCAGGGTCTTGCCGCCGCGCTCCATGTAGAGGGTCAGTTCGCCGTCGACGAGGACGACGAGGGAGCCTGCCTTGCGGCCCGGCTTGTGCCCCGCGTCGGTGGGCGGATCGGGCCAGGGGAGCGCGGCTCCGTAGGCGTTGGCCGGGTCGGCGGCGGCCAGGACGAGAGCCTGGGTGTCCGAGGAGCGCGGGGAGTAGTTCATGGCGGCCGGTGAACTGTCCGCGCGGTCCTGGGCGTTCGCTGCCGCCCGCAGTCGGTCCACCGCGCCGTCCATGGCGAACTGGGCGGCGCCAAGGCCCTCGACCACATAGCCGCGCCGCGCCTGACCGCTGTCCTCGAAGGCGGACAGGACGCGGTACGTCGCCGAGAAGCCGCCCTCGACTCCCTCGGCGGCGACCGCCCCACGGGTGACCACGCCGTGCCGGTCCAGGAGGGTGCGGGCCAAGGCGTGGGCCCGCAGGGTGGGGTCGGGTTCGTGGCCGGGGAGCAGCGACCAGCGGCCCGCTACGGTCGGCGGGCCCGTACGCGACGACATGGGGCGGGCTGCGCCGGTCAGCGCGCCATACCGCCCGCGCGGGATGGAGCGCTTGGCGCGGTGTGCCGTCGCGCCCGCGGTGCGACCCGAGCCGAGCAGGGAGCGCATCGGGGCGAGCGTGTCGTTGGTGAGCCGTCCTGACCAGGCCAGATCCCAGATCACGTCGGCCAGTTGGGGGTCGGACGCCTCGGGGTGCGTGGTGGCGCGGACCTGGTCGGCGATCTGCCGGAAGAAGAGGCCATACCCCCCGGAGAGGGTGTCCAGGACCGACTGGTGCAGTGCGGTGAGCTCCAGGGGGTGGGCCTGCGGCAGGAGCAGGGGCGCGGCGTCGGCGAGATACAGGGAGACCCAGCCGTCCTTGCCCGGCAGGGACCCGGCCCCGGCCCACACCACCTCTCCGGCCGCGGTGAGTTCGTCGAGCATCGCCGGTGCGTAACCGGAGACGCGGGAGGGCAGCACGAGCTTCTCCAGTGCGGACGCGGGCACGGACGCCCCCTGCAACTGCTCGACGGCGCGCACCAGTCCGTCCACGCCCCGCAGCCCGTGTCCTCCCAAGTGCTGCCACTGGGGCAGGAACTGGGCGAGTGCGGCGGGCGGCACCGGCTCCAGCTCATGCCGGAGGGCCGCGAGGGAGCGGCGGCGCAGCCGACGCAGGACGGCCGCGTCGCACCACTCCTGGCCGATGCCCGCCGGATGGAACTCTCCTTGTACGACACGTCCGTTGGCGGCGAGGCGCTGCAGCGCGCCCTCGGTGACGGCGACACCGAGGCCGAACCGGGCCGCGGCCGTCGGCGAGGTGAACGGGCCGTGCGTGCGGGCGTACCGAGCGACGAGGTCCCCGAGGGGGTCCTTGACCGGCTCGGTGAAGGCCTCCGGGACGCCGACCGGCAGGGCGGTGCCCAGCGCGTCGCGCAGGCGGCCCGCATCCTCGATCGCCGCCCAGTGATCGGCCCCGGCGATGCGGACGCTGATCGCGCGGCGGGCGGAGGCCAGCTCCCGCGCCCACTCCGGCTCGGCGCCGCGCTCGGCCAGCTCGGCGGCGGTGAGCGGCCCGAGGAGGCGCAGCAGATCGGCGACGCCCTCGGCGTCCTTGACGCGGCGGTCCTCCGTGCGCCACTGGAGCTCCTGCTCCAGCTCCGTGAGGACGTCCGCGTCGAGCAGCTCGCGCAGCTCGGCCTGGCCGAGGAGCTCCGAGAGCAGCCGGGAGTCCAGGGAGAGGGCCGCCGCGCGCCGCTCGGCGAGCGGTGAGTCGCCCTCGTACAGGAACTGCGCCACGTAGCCGAACAGGAGCGAGCGGGCGAAGGGGGACGGCTCGGTGGTGGTGACTTCGACGAGCCGGACCTTGCGGGACTCGATGTCGCCCATCAGCTCCGTGAGGCCGGGTACGTCGAAGACGTCCTGGAGGCACTCCCTGACCGCTTCCAGGACGATGGGGAACGACCCGAACTCGCTGGCCACCTGGAGCAGTTGCGCGGCGCGCTGGCGCTGCTGCCACAGAGGAGTGCGCTTGCCGGGGCTGCGGCGCGGCAGCAGCAGCGCGCGGGCGGCGCACTCGCGGAAGCGCGAGGCGAACAGGGCCGAACCGCCCACCTGGTCGGTGACGATCTGGTTGACCTCGCCCTTGTCGAAGGCGACGTCGCCCGCGCCTACGGGGGCCTGCTCGCTGTCGTACTCCAGAGGCCGGTCGGTGGGCTCCTGGTCGAGCAGGTCCAGGCTCATCAGGTCGGCGTCCGGCAGGCGCAGCACGATGCCGTCGTCGGCGTGCATGACCTGGGCGTCCATGCCGTAACGCTCGGTCAGCCGGGAGGCGAGGGCGAGCGCCCAGGGGGCGTGCACCTGCGCGCCGAACGGGGAGTGCACCACGACCCGCCAGTCGCCCAGCTCGTCACGGAACCGCTCGACCACGATCGTGCGGTCGTCCGGGATGTGGCCGCAGGCCTCACGCTGCTCGCTGAGGTACGTCTGGACGTTGTCGGCCGCCCAGTCGTCCAGGCCCGCGGCCAGCAGGCGCACGCGCGCGTCGTCGCGCGACAGGGAGCCGACCTCCCGGAGGAACGCGCCCACCGCACGGCCCAGTTCGAGCGGGCGTCCCAGTTGGTCGCCCTTCCAGAAGGGGAGGCGGCCCGGGACACCGGGAGCGGGGGAGACGAGCACGCGGTCGCGGGTGATGTCCTCGATGCGCCAGGAACTGGTGCCGAGCGTGAAGACGTCACCCACCCGCGACTCGTAGACCATCTCCTCGTCGAGCTCTCCGACGCGGCCCCCGCCCTTCTTGGGGTCGGCTCCGGCGAGGAAGACCCCGAAGAGGCCACGGTCGGGAATCGTGCCCCCGGAGGTGACCGCGAGGCGCTGCGCCCCGGGGCGTCCGGTGACGGTGCCTGCGACGCGGTCCCAGACCACGCGGGGGCGCAACTCCGCGAACGCGTCCGACGGATAGCGGCCCGCGAGCATGTCCAGGACGGCCGTGAACGCCGACTCCGGGAGCGAGGCGAAGGAGGCGGCCCGGCGGACCAGGGCGAGCAGGTCGTCGACCTGCCAGGTGTCGAGGGAGACCGTCGCGACGAGCTGCTGCGCGAGGACGTCCAGGGGGTTGGCCGGGATGCGCAGCGACTCGATGGAACCGGTACGCATCCGTTCGGTGACCACGGCGGCCTGCACCAGGTCGCCTCGGTACTTGGGGAAGACGACGCCGGTGGAGACCGCGCCCACCTGGTGTCCCGCCCGGCCGACCCGCTGGAGGCCGGAGGCCACGGAGGGCGGCGACTCGACCTGGACCACCAGGTCGACCGCGCCCATGTCGATGCCGAGCTCCAGGCTGGACGTGGCGACGACGGCGGGCAGGCGGCCTGCCTTGAGGTCCTCCTCGACGAGCGCGCGCTGCTCCTTGGAGACCGAGCCGTGGTGGGCGCGGGCCAGGACCGGAGGGGCGCCCTTGGCCGCGCCCGACTCGGCCATCAGCTCCGCGGGGGAGTGGTCTTCGGGGAGGGGCTCGCCCGTCGCGCGTTCGTACGCGATCTCGTTCAGTCTGTTGCACAGGCGCTCCGCCAGGCGGCGTGAGTTGGCGAACACGATGGTCGAGCGGTGGGCCTGGACGAGGTCGGTGATGCGCTCCTCGACGTGCGGCCAGATCGAGGGGCGCTCGGCGCCCTGGTCGGAGTCGGCGACCGGGGAACCGCCCAGCTCCCCGAGGTCCTCGACCGGCACGACCACGGAGAGGTCGAACTCCTTGCCGGAGGGCGGCTGGACGATCTCCACCCTGCGCTGCGGGGACAGATAGCGCGCCACTTCGTCCACCGGACGGACGGTCGCCGACAGGCCGATGCGGCGGGCGGGCCGGGGCAGCAGCTCGTCGAGACGCTCCAGGGAGAGGGCGAGGTGGGCGCCGCGCTTGGTGCCCGCGACGGCGTGCACCTCGTCCAGGATCACCGTCTCGATGCCCGCCAGCGCGTCCCGCGCGGCCGAGGTGAGCATGAGGAAGAGCGATTCGGGAGTGGTGATCAGGATGTCCGGCGGGCGCGTGGCCAGGGAGCGGCGCTCGGCGGGCGGGGTGTCGCCCGAACGGATGCCGACCCGCACTTCGGGCTCCGGGAGCCCGAGGCGCACGGACTCCTGGCGGATGCCGGTCAGCGGGCTGCGCAGATTGCGCTCCACGTCGACCGCGAGGGCCTTGAGTGGAGACACGTACAGCACGCGGCAGCGCTTCTTGGGGTCGGCGGGCGGTGGCGTCGAGGCCAGCTGGTCCAGGGCGGCGAGGAACGCGGCCAGCGTCTTGCCCGAGCCGGTGGGCGCGACGACCAGCACGTCCGAGCCCTCGCCGATGGCCTTCCACGCCCCGGCCTGCGCGGAGGTGGGCGCGGAGAAAGCCCCCGTGAACCAGCTGCGGGTCGCGGGGGAGAATCCGTCAAGGGCGCCGGGGGCGCCGGGGGCACTGGATGCGGACCTGACCATGACCCCATCGTGCACCCCGCCACTGACAACGGCGCCGACCTGCGGAAAAGGGTTTGCGTGGCTGTCGCAGAATGAGGTCATGGCAGGTTCGGCGGAGCAGGCGCGGCACTGGCGGTACGCGGAGCTGCCCGGGGTCGACCTGCTGCGTGCTCACTACATCAGCAAGACCTTCGTGCGACACACCCACGAGCACTACGTGATCGCCGCGATCGCCGAGGGTGTCGACGTCTTCCACCACGGCGGCGCCGATCAGCACGCGGGCCCGGGGACCCTGGCCCTGATCAACCCCGACACGATGCACACGGGACGTGCCGGTGCGCCCGAGGGATGGCGGTACGCGGCGGTCTATCCGTCCCCGGAGCTGGTCGCCGACATCGCTGCGGAGACCACCGCCATCCGAGGAGCCCCCGGCTTCATCCGTCCGGTGATCGAGGACCCGTACGGCGTGACGCTCGTCCACCAGGTGCTGAGAGCCGCCGATGAGGGCAACGCGCTCGCTGCCGACACCCTGCTGCGGGTGGCCGTGACCCGGCTGCTGCGGCTGAACGGCGGGCCCGTTCCTCAGCGTGCCGTGCGCACGGCGGGCGCCAGGGTCGCGGCACGCGCGCGTGCCGTTCTCGAGGAGCGGCTCGCCGACCCGCCGAGCCTGGAGCGGCTCGCCACCGATCTTGGAGTGGGCCCCTTCGCCCTGCTGCGGGCCTTCCGTGACGCGTACGGGATGCCTCCGCACACATGGCTCACCGACGCGCGGGTGCGCGCCGCACGACGCCTCCTGGATGCCGGAACGTCACCGTCCGAAGCGGCTGTCGCCGTGGGCTTCACCGACCAGCCGCACCTGAACCGGCACTTCACGCGCATCGTCGGGGTGCCGCCCGGGGCGTACCAGCGAGAGCGCAAGAACGTACAAGACGGGGAATCGGCCCTGCTCGTACGGTCCGGTGTGTGGCAGAACAGAAGACACCCGCAGACATAAGCGCAGGTACCCCGGCGGACGCGGCAGCCGGCATTCCCGGGCGCGTGGGCGCGGACGGGCCGGAGAAACCCGATTCCGCCGTCGTCCGGGACGCCCTTGGCGTCGGGATCGCCGTCGGACTCTCCGGCTTCGCCTTCGGGGTGACCTCGGCCGGCAGCGGCCTCACCGTGCTGCAGACCTGCGCGCTCAGCCTGCTGGTCTTCACCGGCGCCTCGCAGTTCGCGCTGGTCGGGGCGCTCGCGGGCGGCGGCAACCCGTTCACCGCCGCGGCGGGCGCCTTCTTCCTCGGCGTACGCAACGCGTTCTACGGGCTGCGGCTCTCGCAGTTGCTCGCCCTCCCGCGCGCGGTGCGTCCGTTCGCCGCCCACTGGGTCATCGACGAGACCACCGCCGTCTCGCTCGCCCAGCCGACCCGGCGGGCCGCCCGCATCGGCTTCACCGTCACCGGACTGAGCCTCTATGTGCTGTGGAACCTCACCACGCTCCTCGGGGCGCTCGGTGCCGAGGCCCTCGGTGACACCGATGTGTGGGGGCTGGACGCAGCGGGACCCGCTGTCTTCCTGGCGCTGCTCGCGCCGATGCTGCGGACGACTACGGAGCGAGCCGTTGCCGCCGTCGCGGTCGTCCTGGGGCTGGGCCTGCTGCCCGTGCTGCCCGCGGGAGTGCCGGTCCTGGTGGCCGCGCTCGCCGCGCCGGCGGTGCTCTACGCAGAGGGCCACACGTCCGCCTCCAAGCGCGCCGCCAGGGCAGACGCGCGCCCCGACGGCACCCAGGACGGCCCCCATGACGACACCCAGAAGGAAGACCGTTGAACATCTGGATCGCGATCGGCGTGACCTTCGCCGGTTGTTACCTCGTGAAGCTCGCGGGCCTGCTGGTTCCCGCGGGTGCCCTGGAGCGCCCGCTCGTCAAGCGCATGTCCGCCCTGCTGCCCGTGGCGCTGCTGGCCGCGCTCACGGCCCAGCAGGCCTTCGCCGACGGGCGGGTCCTGGAGCTCGACGCCAAGGCCGTGGGGCTCGCGGCGGCGGCCGTGGCGCTGCTGTTGCGGGCCCCGTTCCTGGTCGTCATCGGGGCGGCCGTGGTCGTCACCGCCGGAGTGCGGGCGCTCCTGGGCTGATCGCCGCCCAACCGCCCTCTGTAATGTGACGCGTCACCACCGCGGCCCGCCCCCCGAAGAGGAGACATCGTGGCGCTGTCCTCCGAGGCGAGGTCTCTCGCCGCGCGCTGCGAGCCCAGGGTCAACGAACTGGCCCGCAGGATGGCCCGTGAGTCGTTCGAGGAGCTGCCCGGTTACGCGGAGCTCCCCGACGACGTGAAGGACCTGGAGATAGCCGCGACCGCACGCCACGGAGTGCGCCTCTTCCTGCGCCGCGTCACTGATCAGCCCGGCAGTCACCGGCTCTTCCGCGAGCGGGCCGCGCAGCGCGCGGAAGAGGGCATGCCGCTGCACCTGCTGCTGCGTACACACGCTCTGGGGGTCTACGTCCTGTGGCAGGCGCTGCGTGACGTGGCCCGCCCCGGCGAGGAAGCCGCCCTGGTCGAACTCGTGGACGTGCTGCTGCAGTCGCACCCCGCCATCGTCGGCACCGTGGCCGAGACCTACCTGGACGAGCGGTCCGCCCTGGAGGCCGAGCAGCGCGCGCAGCGCGGTTCCCTGATCCGCGGTCTGCTCGACGGCATGGTGCCGCCCGGCCATGTGCTGCTCGACCAATTGCGCCTGGCCGGGCCCGTGCTCGTCCTGGCGGTCGGTTTCGACGAGGTGCCTGCCGAGGGCCCCGTAGCGGTACGGCGGCGCCTGCGGCGCGTACAGACCGCGCTGGACCACGCCTTCGGGGTGGAGGTGCTCGCGCTCCTGGAGGGCGAGGGCGGGCGGGTCATCGTGCCCCAGGACTGCCGGCCTCCCGAAGACCTGCCACGCCGCCTCAGCAAGGCCTGTGACCTTCCCGTACGCGTGGCCGCCGTGGATGCCGCCGGACCCGAGGCCGTCACGGACGCGGCCAGGACCGCGACCGAGATACTGCGCATCACGCGCGCGTGCGGCCTGCCTCCGGGACTGCACCGCATGGAGGACGTGCTCCTCGAGTACCACCTCTCCCGACGCAACGAGAGCAGCCACCTCATCTCCGCACTGCTCGACCCGGTGGCCGACCGTCCCGAGCTCTTGGAGACGCTCCGTACCCACCTGGGCCATCAGCAGGAGCGCAGGGCGACCGCCGCCGCCCTCGGCCTGCACCCCAACACCGTCGACAACCGGCTCGCGAAGATCGGCGAACTCACCGGCATCGACCTGTCGGCGCCGCGCGGCACGGCGCTCGCCATCGCGGCGCTGCTGCTGAGGGAGGCCGGAGACTGCTGAGGGAGGCCGCCGAGGATCGCTGAGAGAGGCCGCGGAAGGCCCCGTCAGGTGAGGGGCCGTCCGTACGCCCGAAGCGTGCGCAGCGCCTCGATGGTGACGATCGGGCGGGCTTCGAGGGCGCTGCCCGGCGCCCATTGCCGCGTGGGGGTCCCCTCATGCGTTGAGCCATGGGGGAGGACCGGCCAGCCGCCGTCCTCCTGCTGCTCCCGCTCGAGGAAGTCCAGGGAGCGCGCCATCTCCTCGTCGGTGAACCACGCGCGCGCGAGCGACTCGGGGGCCTTCGCGTAGTCGTGCGCGAAGTGGTGCCCGCCCGGTGCGTAGCCCGGCGCCACGGGATACGCGTCCAACCGCTCGGGGTCGAGCGTCACGAGGCGCTGCTCCCGCACGATCCTGCCGAGCCGGTCGGCGGCCGCCTCCGCGCGCGGGCGGTCGGGTGCCCCGTCGAGGAAGGCGACGGCCGCCTGGATCTCGTACGGATGGGACTTCTCCAGGGAGTCCACCGCGGCCCAGCAGAAGTCGGTGGCCCTGAACAGCCAGGCGTGCCACACCTCGTTGCGGTGCAACAGGCCCACTACCGGGCCGGTGGCGAGGAGTGCGCTCGGGGGATCGTCCACCACGGGCATGAACGGGGCCGAGGGGTAACCGCGTTGGCTGGGATGGATCGCCGGAAGGGCGCCGTCGGACGTCGACACGGACGTCAGGTAGCGGCACACGCGTTCCACCCGCTGCCCGCCGCAGCGTCGGATGGAGTCCAGGACGCGCAGCGCGTGGCCGACGTGCAGGGGCTGACTGAGGGGGCCCCGCAGATCCGGTTCGAGCGCGTACCCGTACCCGCCGTCCTCGGTGCCGTACGCGGCCAGGGCGGTCTCGACCGCGTCGCCCGAGGGGTCGCCGCCCGCGCTGCCAGAGCCGCTCAGGAAGTGGTAAGCAAACCGCCGCTGCTCAAGGACGCGCGCGGTGAGCCAGACGAAGTGCTCGGCGCGTGCGACCGGTGAGGGTGCGCCATGCGGGGATGCTCCGGTTTCGGCCATGCACAGACCGTAGGCCGGAAAGCGCCTTCGGTGAGCCCCCTGCGCCCGGCTGCACTCTCAAGGGAGCGATACTGAATGCATGCGGTTGACGGTTTTCTGGGAGCGGATGGCAGACCACTTCGGGCAGGGGTACGCCGACTCGTTCGCTCGCGATCATGTGATGGCCGAGCTCGGCGGGCGCACGGTGCATCAGGCACTGGACGCGGGCTGGGACGCCAAGGACGTCTGGCGCGCCGTGTGCGCGGCCATGGAAGTACCGGCCGAAAGGCGCTGACGGCCGGATACTTCGCGGTCCTCCGGCAGGCCGTGGCGGGCGCCGTCGAGCGCGAAGATGCGGGGGCGGCGGCCGAATGTCGGTGACGTGGGCGAGACTGGGCCCGTGGCATCGACAGACGAGACCGCGCAGGTCACTCAGGACGTAGCTCCGCTCGGCACGACGCCGCCCGCACAGCCCCCGAACGGGGCGGAAACGGGGCGGGCCGCCAGCATGCCGCGCTGGCTGCCGCGCGCCATGGTGCTCGCCCTCGCGCTCATCGCCTGTTTCCAGCTGGGCAGTTGGGCCTTCCACCAGCTGACCGGGCTGTTGATCAACATCCTGATCGCGTTCTTCCTGGCACTCGCGGTCGAGCCCGCGGTGAGCTGGATGGCCGCGCGCGGGCTGCGCAGGGGCTTCGCCACCTTCCTGGTCTTCCTCGGTGTCCTGATCGCCGGCGCGGGCTTCATCACGCTCATGGGATCGATGCTCGCGGGCCAGATCGTGGACATGGTCGAGGACTTCCCCGACTACCTCGACAAGGTCATCAGCTGGATCAACCAGACGTTCCACACGGAGCTCTCCCGGGTCGAGATCCAGGACAGCCTGGTCCACTCGGACTGGCTCCAGAAGTATGTGCAGAACAGCGCCAGCGGCGTCCTGGACGTGTCGGCGCAGGTCCTCGGGGGTCTCTTCCAGCTCCTGACGGTCCTGCTGTTCTCGTTCTACTTCGCGGCCGACGGCCCGCGGCTGCGGCGCGCGCTCTGCTCGGTGCTGCCGCCCGCCCGCCAGGCCGAGGTGCTCCGCGCCTGGGAGATCGCGGTCGACAAGACCGGCGGCTATCTCTACTCGCGCGGTCTGATGGCGCTGATCTCCGGAGTCGCGCACTACGTCCTGCTGCAGGCCCTCGGTGTGCCGTACGCGCCCGTGCTCGCGGTGTGGGTCGGCCTGGTCTCGCAGTTCATCCCCACCATCGGCACGTATCTCGCGGGCGCGCTGCCGATGCTGATCGCCTTCACGGTGAACCCCTGGTACGCGCTGTGGGTGCTGATCTTCGTCGTGGTCTACCAGCAGTTCGAGAACTACGTCCTGCAGCCCAAGCTCACCGCCAAGAGCGTGGACATCCACCCGGCGGTCGCCTTCGGGTCGGTCATCGCGGGCACGGCACTCCTCGGCGCGGTCGGCGCCCTGATCTCCATCCCGGCGATCGCGACCCTGCAGGCATTCCTGGGGGCGTACGTGAAGCGGTACGACGTCACGGACGACCCGCGCGTCCACGGGCACCGGCGCAAGGGCGGAGTGTCCCTCCTCACGCGCGTGAGGCGCGCGATGCGCGGGCCGAACCACCCGGGGGCGGCGTCGGAGGCCGAGGTGGCCTCGGACGAGGCGTCCGGCTCAGCACCGGGCTCGGACGAACGCCAGTAAGCGAGGATTCCCCCCTTGGGAGCGCGGCGCGAAGGGTCGGACGGGCGAGGTGCGCCGGGCGGACCGGCCCCTTCCGTACTCTCGATGGGACCCGCGTGGTGCGCTTGACACCAAAATCGAACATCCATTCTCATAGGTTGCCTGGCGGCGTTTTCCCGGGGTTTTCGCGGGGGGATCCCTGGGGCTCCGGCGGATTCCGGCGGGGCGATCGCCTCGAGTTATCCACAGGCCGGACGGGCGTCGGGGCGGATTGTCAGTGGCAGGCGCTAGCGTCATTGACGTGAAGCGATCGACACAAGCAAATCGGGTGGAACCCATGGCAGGAACCGACCGCGAGAAGGCGCTCGAAGCCGCGCTCGCACAGATTGAACGGCAATTCGGCAAGGGCGCAGTGATGCGCATGGGCGAGCGGCCGAACGACCCCATCGAGGTCATCCCCACCGGATCGACCGCGCTCGACGTCGCGCTCGGCGTCGGCGGCATCCCGCGCGGCCGTGTGGTGGAGGTGTACGGACCGGAGTCCTCCGGTAAGACGACGCTGACGTTGCACGCGGTGGCGAACGCGCAGAAGGCCGGCGGCTCGGTGGCGTTCATCGACGCCGAGCACGCTCTCGATCCCGAGTA
>NZ_JBEZVL010000030.1:0-27147 GCF_040636975.1 Streptomyces sp. NPDC032198
TTCGCGATGTGTTGGGGAGCCACTGAGCGCCTCTCGGCATGAACAATCACGATGACTTTTGATGTCACAACCACAACCGGCTCACGAAGCCGATATGCCAGGCTGCGCATGACGTTGGGCTCCCGTCGTGGCTGGCTCAGAGCCTGGGTGTGGGCCCTCCCGCGCCCGATGCCGGTTTCGCGTAACAGTTCACGTTTGTGGCGGTCAGGAGCCGTGGTGGCGGCCTAGGCTGAAAGCAGTCCTCCACCGTCTTTCCTGACGCCCGCGAGGGCATATCCCGCAGCAGAGTGAGCCTGCGGCGCATCCCACAAGCGCCGGGCTTGCCTTCCTCTTCCGCGGAAGTCGTCGACAGTCCGGCCAGTCCCTCGGGGCACTTTGAGGCCGGGCTGGACCACGCCCCCGGCTGCCTGGAGGGAGTGCTCCAGTGGCCGGGGAGCGGCCACCAGGACGGGGCACGCGGCCGCCGTTTGCAACGGCGGCCGCCGCCCGTTCACTCCCCCTTGTGCGATCGGCCCGGGACGGTGGCCAGTGAGTCGCGATGCCACTGAACGGCGAAGTAATGGGCCGTAGGGGGGACATCCCGTTTCTGCGGTGGGAAGCTGGAAGATGCCCGGTCGCCGCGCCGTAGATGGGGCGGCGACCGGACCCTGCGCGGGACCCTGGCTCCCCCTTGGTCCTCGCGCGAGGTGCCCTCCTGGCGTGGGGGCGAGGCTGCGGGAGTTGCCCCGCCGACCGGTTACGCGTGGAGAGCGGAGGCTGGAGCCGTGTAGTCGGCGATGCGGCTCCAGCCGGCCTCGATGGTCACGGCTCGGGGGCTGGGAGCCTGCGGTGCGGGACGAAGCCCAACTTCACCTGTTCTGAGGGTAGAAGGTAACCAGGGCTGAGTGGAAGCGCGGAGGTGTCTCTTGCGGATTGCCGTGTATAGCTTCACCTTCCACTGCGAGCCCCCAGCGGCAGAAGCACACCCCATAGTCCCGCCGCAAGCCCCCGCCTGACATCAAATCCAACCATCATCGCAAACTCGGTCAGAACGCGACTGTCACACTCATCGCGAAACGACTCCCCCAACACATCTTCACAGCCAGGCATGACGGGCTGACACCGCCCCCAGCTCGGTGGAGGGGAACACTCCTGGAGGCTTCGCCGTGGGCGGGCACTACCCGCCCACCCCCACCACTACACCCCCCCGCAACCCTCAAGTCCCACATGTTCCCAGGGCAGAAGCCTAGATTTTCTGCATATCCAAGACGCCAGCCTGCGGGCCATCCTGCGCATCCCAGGCCATCACGGACGAATCCCCGGTCAGAACCGGCTGCGCTCCTCGCCTGCCCTCCTGCGCACAGCCGCGCGACCGAAAAGGGCAGACAGCCCCTCCCCCGCGAACGGCCGAGGCCTTCCGCTGACCGGGCAGGCACGCCGCGCTACCGGCCACGCAGGGCCGACGGCGCAACAGGGCAGGCGAGGAGCGCAGCAGGGCTGGCGAGGGGCGCAGCAGGGCTGCGGGGGGAGCGCGGCAGGGCTGCGGGGGGGGCGCGGCAGGGCTGCGGGGGGGGCGCGGCAGGGCTGCGGGGGGGGCGCGGCAGGGCTGCGGGGGGGCGCGGCAGGGCTGCGGGGGGGCGCGGCAGGGCTGCGGGGGGGGCGCGGCAAGAGCCGTAGAACAGTGCCGCCCGCCCCGTCCATGACTTCGCACGCAGGGGGCGCGCCGTGAGGTGCCTTTGCGTCGCTGTCGGAGAGGGGGCAGCGTCACACCGGCCATCCCCCGCATCCGATGGACCGCAGCCACACGCGCACGGTCCGGGCCCAGCCCCCTGGGCGCCACCCTGTCGTGAAGGCCGGGGCGGCACAGCCCAACGGTGTCGCCCGATGCCGCCGCGCCCCCCTCCGTGCAGCGGGCCATGTGCCGGCCTCCTGCGAGAGAGGCGGACCGGCCCTCTTCGCCTGCCGGGCTGGCTGCGCCGGTGAACTGGGACGCTACCCGCCCGCGCGTTCACCGGCCTGCCTTCTCGACGGCAAGGAGCAGAAAGACTCGGAGGCCAGCGACTCCTGCATCCATTGCAGCCATCGCACGCGGTATCCGCAGACCCGGACCGATCGTGTGTGGCCCCTGCCCTGACAGGTCCGTGCCGGTGCGCGGGCAGGCGATGTCCGGTGATGCGCCAGCCCAGCAGGCGTCCCCGGCCGCTTGTCCGCAAGGCCGTCTTCAGGTTGTGCAGCACCTCTTGAGCGGCCGGCTCCCTGGGTGCTGCTGGCGCTGCGCCTGCCGGGTGCGCCAGGCGCACCAGGTCTCGCCGTCCCGGACTTCGCCGGCCCCGCCACGATGCCCCTGACCAGGCCAGCGGATGCCGGAACCAGGCCAGGGGATGCCGGGGCCGGCGCGCAGGCGGCCGGGGAGGCGCACAGCACAACAGCGGGTTCAGGCGGCCCGTTCCGCCAAGAACGCCTCCCAGGTCCGCTCGCCGTGCACCGCGTGCTCCGACGGGGCCAGGTTCACGCCCTCACGGTAGGCGCGGCCCGCCTTCCCGGGCACCCGCATCCCCACCACCGGACGGCGGCGCCCGGTGGCATCCAGGTAGGAGCGCACCACATCATCCATCGTATACACCCTGGGCCCGGCCAACTCCGCCACCAGGCCCGCCGGTTCGCCCAGCGTCAGCTCGACCAGGCGCTGCGCGACATCGCGTACATCGACCGGCTCCAGGCGCATGCCGGGCGCCGGAACAAACGGCAGCCGGGCCATCTTGGCGACCATCTGGTGCACCAGATCGTGGAACTGGGCGGCCCGCAGCATCGTCCAGGCGATGCCCGAACCGGTGATGGCCTCCTCCGCCGCGCGCTGCGTGGCAAACCACGCCATCGGCATCCGGTCCGCGCCGATCACCGAAATGTGCACAAGGTGCTGCACCCCGGCCTCCTTGGCCGCCGCGACCAGGTGGCCCGCCACCACGTCATCCCCCTTGGCGCCGCCGGCCAGGTGCAGCACCGTGTCCACCCCGGCCAGCGCCTCCGCGACGCCCTCACCGCTCATCAGATCACCGGTGACATAGGTGACCTGGTCGGTGTCCTGCCGGCGGCTGCGGCTGAGCACCCGCACCCGCCGCCCGGGCGCCGCCTGCCCCAGCAGCGGCAGCACATGACGGCCCAGCGTTCCCGTACCACCGGTGACCAGGATCGTGGCGTCAACACTCATCATGTACCCCTTAAAAGTTGCCCGGCCCGCGGTATGCGGAAGGTTGGTTCTACTGCTCTGACGCACCACCGCGGCCAGATGTGACAACTCCACGAAAACAATCCTGAAAAACAGCCTGGGCCCCAGGAAATTTCCAGACCCACCACCCACACCACCCGCACACGCTCGCCTGCCGCATGCCCCGCGCGCACGCCACGGCCAAGGACACGGTGCAGGAGACCTGGCTACGGGCGTCGGCCGCCGACACCAGCACGACGATCAACCCCGGCAGCCGGCTCACCACCCACACCCGCACCCGCACCCGCACCCGCACCCGCACCCGCCTCAACCTCCCGCACACCCGCACCCACACGCCGCGACCAAGAACTGCACAGCACCCACAGCAACGAACGCCCCGACAGCCGGCCCAGCCCCGAACAAGAGACACAGACCACCGACACCGTGCACATCGTCCTCAACGCACCTACCCCCGACGAACACCTCACCCTCAACCCCCACCACCCCTCCCCCACCCCATGAAACCAACCCGGCCCAACGCTTTAGCCCTGCCCACGGCAGAGGCTCGAGTACCGGGCAGCAGTGGAGAACACCCCAGCCGCCACCCCACGCCGGACCCGAACAGCCGGTTCACGCCGACCGGCTGCCAGCCACCTTGCCGGCGCCGGCAGGGCGAGCTCGATCGCTATCTGTCGCCCGGCACCGACCTGAATGCGGTCCCGCCCCGTACGGAGAAATCAAGGTCACTCAACTCGCCCAGCACGGCGGTGAGTTCCGCCCCGGCGCGACACCCACCGAGGGCACACGGCGTCAGCTGGCGTGCTCTGCTCAGTCAATTGCCCGCGCCTTTCATCCTGGCCTCCGGTTACGTGTAGGGGTTGAGAGGCCTTACGCGGTGCCGGTGTACAGCTGGGGGGCGGTGCTAATCACGTGGAGCGAATCGCCCTGGGACAGTGCCTGCCAGTACAGAGCGGCCGCATGCACGACTGACCAGGGCGCGGTGGACGGCCAGGTCAACGAATCCCGCAGGTTCGCTGCCTCGAAGGGGGCGATCGTCATGAAGGGACGAGAGACCGCATGGGCTCCGGCCCCCGGCGTCTCACGCTCAGCAGTCAGGATCGAGAGGGCGGGGGCGATGATCTGGCCGCGGCGGTGCGAGGCCTCCACGTACAGGCTGGTAAAAGAACTCCTCCCCGCGGAAGAAGCCGCTCAGCGCGGTGTGGTCCAGCACGACGGTCAGGTTCACGCGGCGCTGGTCCCGCTGTTCTTCCGCTCCCGCTCGGCGTGCCGGGCGACGAGATCCCACGCCGCCTGCCCCCGGGCCCTGAGCTCGGGTGTGTAGTCCAGACCGAGGTCCGCAGCGGCCGCACGGGCACGCTCCTCACGCTAAGCAGCCGTCATGCGAGATAGAGCCAGTTCCTCGACCAGACCGGCAATGGTCATGCCGTCCTCCTCCGCGAGAACGCGAAGCCGATCGCGGGCCTGCTCGGTCGTCTTAATGCTCGTGGTCGGTTTCCCCATACCCAACGCCACCCCTCGCAACGCGTAATGCAGAAATGCCTAATTCAGAGAGTATTTTGAATAGCCCAAATCGACTATCCGTAAAGGCCCTCACCCCCCCCTGGAGGCCCCCAGACCTCGGAGGCCCCCCGGGTGCTCGGTACCCGGCTGCCCGGAACTGACCACGGGAGGACGCTGCACCTGATGCGAACCGCTGTTCTATGGGGCGTGCCGCATTTTGTGAGGTGCTGTATGACAACGCGTGTCACCGCGCAGTGAGCCACGCTGCAAGCCCGCTTCCCGCGCCCGTGGTGAGAGCGGCCACCAGCCATCCGGGGATGCGCTGGATCGTCAAGTGCAGCCCCCCGCAGCGGAGTTCGAAGGATGGGTGCGTTGTCTTAGAAGCCACCTGGTTCTCCCTTGGCCCGCTACGTTGAGTCTCGTGGACCCGCTGTGTTGTCTGAGGACCGTAACGACATGCAGGGCTGCATGGCTCGGAGCACGGCAGCGCAGGGGGGCGCACAACGGCTGTTTAAGTGGTTGAGCACGAACGGTCACTCGGCGTGATGCAAGCCCCACACCCTTTCCCATCCTGCTCTGGATGTGATCCCCCTACCCCCCGCAGACCCCGCCCCCCCTTGCTCAGTCCCCGGCTACCCGGAGCTGACCGCCCGTGGTGGCCGGTGCCCTACTCACACCAAAAAAGCGGAAGCGGCTCAGGGCACGACCACGGCCAAGGGTTACGGCCTCCGATGGGAACGCATCCGTAAGCGCTACCTCTACACGCACCCGTGGTGCGTGCTCTGCTCTCACACCGGTGACGGTCGCCGACCACTTCCCCACAGGAACCGTCACCGTGGGTCGGCGACGTCGACGTGCGGCATCGCGTCGTCCGCGACGACATCGCTCGGACCGCCTCTACACCCTCAACTACGAACCAACTTGAGGCGATCGTGAGGCGCCGCTCCGTGAGCGTGCGACCTTAGACGCCATCGAGCCCAGACCGCGCTCCGGGTGGGCAGTTCGAGGGAGCTGCCGTCGGCAGGAGGCCTGTTCAGGCAGGCCTTCAGCAGCCCGGTCGTCAGATGGCCAGCACGTCGTCGTGGATGGCCGAACATGCCCTGGCCGCCTCGATGCGCTCCGCATGCCAGCGTCTGCGGAACGGCTTTCCGAACTGCTGGCACGCCGCGCCCGGGGCGGCGTCACAGGCCGGACAGGGCTGTGCGCGGACGACGTCTTCCCGCGAGTCGGCCGCCAGCCAAAGATCGCGCTGCGCCTCGTCCATCTTCCGCTGTGCTGCCTCATGCTGCTCGGCCGCGAATCGCTGTTCGGTCTGCGCGGTCCGGTCCAGCAGCGGATCGTCCAGCAGAGCGCGGAGATCCCCGTCCAGGGAGGCTCTGGCACCCTCAGCCTGTGGAAACTCGTCGCCTCGATGACGAATTCCTTGGGCCCTGGGACACCGGCCAGCTGGCGCCGAGCCCGGTGAAGGGGGCGCGTGACGGCGCCTCGCCGACTGCGGCACAACGCCGCGGCGGGAGCCAGGCAGTGAGGGCAAGCCACCGAGAGGATGCTGATCAGGCCCAGCCGCCGCTCTTCGGTCTGCCGCTGCCGCTGTTCCTCAAGCTCCTTCCTCCGCTCGGCTTCGGCCTCCTGCCGCATGCGCTCCCGCTCCTGAGCTTCGTGGCTCAGGTGGACCCGGCACGGCTCGCGGGTGATGTCCCACCGGCACGGCTCGCCACTCTTTTTGGGCTGCCCGCAAAGGTGGGGATTGCGGAGGTCCAGGGCCCGGCCGATCCGACAAGGAGCCTGGAGAGGCGCCGAGTAGCCGTCGCACAATGGCTCCTCATCGGCACTGACGGAATGGCCTGGTAGCGGTGACCGGCCACCACCACCACGAATCGGGGCCGGGCACACGCACACGACACGGTTTCGCCCGCGCAAGGATCATCGATTGACACACCCTGCTAACCGCTGCCGGACGGCAGGCGGATCCACGGCATCAACGAAGCCACCCGAATGGCGCAGCAGAAATTGGGATGCGCTTCCGCCGGTGACGCACTCGCGGTCCAAAGGATTCCAGAGGTCCGAGGGCCCGTAGGTCTGGGTCGCCCATGCCGGGCGATCTTCAACACCGAACTGCACCGCATCACCAACCTCATCAGTAGCTGGCCGGACCGTGTCTGTTCCGACAGTTTCTGGGCCACCACCGCGACGTCGGCCCCCAAGTTGCTGTGGCTGTCTTGTGGTCCATCAGGCGCCATGCACCCGGCTGCCGGAATCCGGCGGCCGCCAAGGTGCACTGGGCGCACCGCAGACCTGTGAACGTCGTCGTAAAGTCCCCCGGACGGAGCCTCTTGGATCGGGCCGGTGCAGATAGACGTGCGTCAGTCGAACACGCCTGCTACGACCGGCGTACCGGGAACGAGGGTTAGGTCTTGGTGTACTTGGGGGTCGATCGCGGTCCACGCCACTCGCGTTGCCGGCTCCTCGGCGAGTACTACGGGATCGGGGCCAAGCGCGACGCCCACCCCAGCGTGGGGGTGGCCCACGTTCCATCCCCACGCGGAGTAGATGGGGACCAGGTCACGGCGGCCTGCCGCCAACTTCGCCATCACGAGTCGGTGGCCCACCTCCCGGAAATGCCCCAGCACGGCGTCGCGCAGCAGTGCGCCTATCCCCCTGCGCCGGTGGTCCTCGTGTACCGCGATGACATCCAAGAGCGCGATTCGGCGGGTGATCTCTTCTTCCGACACCTGCAGTCCTGGAAGGGCAAGGCTGATACCGGCTCCTGCAGCCACGCCGAGGACTTGACCATTGCCCTGCGCGACGAGTCCTGCAGCGAACCGGTTGGCCGAGGAAGGTGCAGACAGGTACAGCGCCAGCTCCTCCGGGTCCTCCTGCTTGATCACTCCGCGCAGCAGAGGCATGACCTGCACGAGGTCAGCGTCCGTCAGCGGGCGCAGTACGAGGGTCGGCCTTCGGCGCTGCGGCCTGGGCACGGTGTTCGGCTCTTCCCATGGAGTGATGGTGCCATGCGTGCTCAGTTGGGTGGAGCTCATTTTCGGGGAGGGGTTGAGCTGCGAGAATGTCGGCGTGGTCGAGACTCCAGGGCCGCTACGCCAACAGGTGACCAGCAAGCGTAGGCGGTGTACAGAAGTCTCTGCTCGACACGGAGGTCGCACGGCGCACCACCAGCGCCCGGAAGGCCAAGCTCCGTTCCCTGCTGGCGCAGAGACACCACCAGGCGGTGGTGGCACGATGCTGTGGGTGGAGGTGGAAGCCGAAGCGTCTGAGTGCGGCACGGCGGGGACACGGAAGCGGCAGAGGCCTCGGTTGGGGAGCAGGGGATCGCCAGCCGGAAGCGATGCCGACGAAAAGCGCGCACCACGCGACGGCGGCACCTGGCGGTGAAGCCAGCAACCGAAGCCGAGGCATCCCACGAGGAGACCCGGACGAGGATCACGGCGTCGACGGAAGCCGGCATCAATGACCGTGCCACGCACTGCCGTCCTCGCTACTTGCGGCAGCAACTAGTGCTGTGACCGGGATGGTCCACCATGATCGGAAGGCGGCTCGCGGGACGAGCGCACGCGCAACGGATGGTATTACTGGGGCATGCAGGAAGAGACGGCACGCTCCGCGATCGACACGTTCATCTCCGCGTTTAACGCCTCGGACGACAGCTATGTGACTGCCCTGCTCTCCCAGGCCCTGACCTCAGATGTGGTCTTCTGGGGGCCGTTGGGTCGCAGCGAAGGAATCGCGGCGGTCGAGCGGTTCGTGGTGGACATCCGGCGCCACCCGGCGGGGACCGGCACGATGGTGCGCTCCTCAGCGGTGGACATGCCTGACGAGTGGGCCCGGTACCAGTGGGTCTTCACCACGCCGGATGGAGGCCCCCGCCTGGCGGGAACGGACGTCGTCCATCTGCGGCTGAACCTCATTGACCAGGTCATCGTTTTTGCGGGGGAGATCGAGCCGTCCGCCTCCTGAGTCGTCCTTCTGTCGCTGTCCTTCTCGTGAAGCGGTGACTACACCTCCACGGAGCGACGCGCGCGAGTGAGCCCATCGGCCACGAGATGTGCCATCGGACCTGGAGCTGGACAATGACCAGAACGGCACATTCCTGGCCTAAGGGGGCTCGGCCGTGGACTCTGTCTCCCCGAAAGACGAGCAGCAATTCGTCGGCCGTCCAGTCGCTGTCGCTGCTCTTAGAGGTCCCAACAAAGACGTTGGACGTGCCGGTGGGTGATCAAGCAGGTGGCGAGGCCGAGGAAGGCCTCGTGGATGTCATCGCGTCGCTCCCAGCGGATCCTCAGCCGTCGAAAGCCGTGCAGCCACGCGGATGGGTGGGCCGCGCGGCGAGGTGCCCGCCGAAGGCGAGTCCTTTTCCGCACGGCCTCCCGCCGAACCGGACGTGACGGTTTCCTGTCATCCGGCTCTCCAGTGACTACTACGTGAGTGGTTTAGCAGGCCGTTCTGAGTGGATTCGGTTATGGCAAGTGTCGCAAGCCACAACCGTTTTGCGGCGTCGGTGAAGCATGACGCGCACCCAGTCAGAAGGCTGCCATCCGGCATGTGCGAGGTCGGCGAGTGCACGGACATGGTGAACCTGAACATTGCCCCTGCTCCCACAGATCTCGCAGGTATCCGCAAGGAGCCTCGCGGCGAGTTCCTTCTGCGGATAGTCCACCCGGACCGGCTCACGGTCGACGACTTCTGCCGTCTGTTTCCGTTGGAGTGGAATGCCACCGAACCGTGCGACCAGCGGACTCCTGTTCTTCCGTTCAATGCGGGCTTCGAAAATGAGAACCTTCTCGACGAACTCATCCAGCTTGTGCAGGTAAATGTTGGACAGGATCGGGGAAGCCACTCCGCCTTGCGGCGCTCCGGAGAGCGTGGCCCCCCACCTCCAGTCCTCTACATATCCGGCCGTCAGCATGTTGCGCACCAGCCGAAGGAAGCGGTTGTCATGAATTTTCTCGCCGAGGATCGAGAGCAGGACGTCATGGTCCAGGCTCCCGAAACAGTCGGCGATGGCCCCCTCAACAAACCAAGAAGTCCCGGTCCAGGTATGATCCACCTCGCGCAAGGCGGTGTGGCATCCCTTTCGGGGCCGGAACCCGTGAGAGTGGCTGGAGAACGTCGGCTCGTAATACGCTTCCAGTAGGAGGCGCACCACTTCACCAACGAGCTTGTCCGACCACGTCGGCAGTCCCAGCGGCCGCGTTTTCCCGTTCTTCTTCGGGATGTTCACGCGGCGCACTGGACGGAATCGGTAACGCTCGTGGCGTATCGCATCAATGATGCGTCCGATCTTCCGTTGGGACATGTCGTCCGTCTCCTTTGTGACTCCGGGTGTCATCGCGCCATGGTTAGCGTAGATACGCCCGTAAGCCAGCAGATATAACTGCGGGTTGGACATCTGCCGATACAGTTCGTCACACGACAGACCGCGCCTGCCGCGCTCACGCAGGACACCCAGCACCGTTTCGGCGCTCTGCATTTCGCATACCTCCCGAGTCTCGGGCGTCCGAATCACCTGGCCCTCTTCGCCCTGCGTACGGCTTTCCCGTCCTCCCTGGCCGGGCGTTGCTCCGGCGACAACTACGGGGCCTCCGTCGCCATAGGACTCGCGTCCCGTAGGCGATCCCACGTTCGTCTCTGCTGTACGTCATAGCGCGACGTAGGCGTCCCACTCATCTCCTTGAATGCCCTCGTTGGGCATCGCTCCGCACTCCGGAAGTGCACCGGATCACGATCGGTCCAATGCAGAGCACGGCGCCGGTTTCAGCCGCCTTTCCGACGGATGGGAACTTGTATCTTCTGGAGATTAGGCTTCAAGCAATCCAGCCTTCGCCATATCGCGCGGGCCACTCAGCACACCGTTCCTGACAACTGAGCCCGGTCACTGGTTTTCTGACATGCTGTTGTCCCCTTCACCTTTCGGATCCAGGTAAGTCATCTGGCCCAGAACCCTCCTTCCGAGTTCCTCCCGGCTGAACCGGGGATACAAACAGAACGCCACGTGGCGCACATCGTGCGCTCCACCGCCCAACGGAAAACGCCCAGGCCAGAGCCGTGCTCGACGCCTCGTTCGGCGATCAGCGGACGAATACCGCGCCGCCAGAGCAGGCGACGGTACTTGTCGTGATCGTAGGCACGACCGGCGAGCAGCGCATCGGGTCTGCGCCTGGGCCGGCCGACCACGCCAGCCGCTGCCGGAATCTTGTCCACCAAGGGCAAGCAACTGCGTGACGTCATGGCGGTTTCCGCCGGTCAGCGCCAGGCTGCGCGAGCATCCCCTGCCACCGCTGTCCATCGACGACCCGGGCTACACAGAGTTCGTCGTGTACTCGGCGATGCCTACGCCAGACGAGACGATCGAGCGAGTGAGGGAATGGGTGCGCAGACGGGACAAGGGACAGGGGGCTCGGCGCTGAGGACTGGTGCAGGCCCCACGACCCCCGCACCGGCTCGACGCCACGGCCGGTGAGGAGGATGATCGGGATGTCCTGCGTGCCCTCTCGCCGCTTGATGTGCGCGGCGGTTTCCGAAACCAGACCTTTCGCGCAAGCCGGTTCCGCGTGAAGTGAGGGGCGCCCGGCCTCAACCGGCCCAGTAGCGGTACGCCTCGATCCACTGCGCACCCCGGGGCGCGGGGGCGGGCAACGGCAGATCCAGGATGTCGATCGGCTGCCGGGCACGGCCATGCGAGCACAGGGCGACGATCCTGCCGTCGGGCGAGAGGTCGACGCCGCGCACCGGCACCTCCACACCGAGAACCGCGGTGGTGAAGGGCACCTCGAGATGTTCCTCAAGCATGGTGAACAGACCGGTCCGCTGCTCGTCCTCGCCGTAGGCGTCCACCGTCGCCTCTTCGATCAGGGTCTCGAGTTCGGCCCTGCCCAGCGTGCTCATGACCTCACGGTAGCGGCCCCCGCCGCCAGGCCGGCGCGGCTTGCCGGATCTGTGTTGCCGGTCGGCACGTCGGTGGCGGCGGGAAGCCCGCGTAGTCGTCGGGTTCATGCCTCTGAGCACGGTGATCCTTCCCATCCACCGATGGGCTGAAGGGCAGAAGATCTGCACGGAGGACTCCTGCCCACGCAAAACCTCCGCCGAGCAAGTACCCGGACTCACTCGCCGGTTCGAGCGGCGGACCAAGCGGCTGTGATCAACGCTGGTATCGATCGCTCTTGCGCTCGCAGGCCGGGCAGGCGCGCCCACATGACGGATGCTTTCAAGATCCCGGTCAGCAGGAACACTCTGCTGAGGTTGATCGCCTCGCTTCCGGACCCCGTCACCACCGCTCCCCCGTAGACGAGTGCGCCTGGCGCAAGGGCCAGATCTACGGGACTGTGCTCGTCGACGTGGAAACACGCTGTCCGATCGACCTCCTGCCCGACCGGGAGACAGACACCCTCGCGGCCCGACTCGCCGAGCGGACCGGCATCGAGATCGTCTGCCGTGACCGGGCTCCCTTCTTCGCCGAAGGCGCCACCCGCGGCGCTCCGCAGGCCATCCAGGTCGCCGACCGATGGCACCTCTGGCACAACCTGGGCGAAGCCGCAGAAAAGTGTGTCTATCGGCGCCGCGGATGCCTGCGCCCCATGCCGGCGCAGCCCGCGGAACCGCAAGCAGAGACGGTAACGGCTGCCGCTGCAGCCCGGGCCTGAACCGGCCCTCGCGGGGACAAGATCTCCAGAATCGCTCCAGGGCGAAGCCCGCGAACCCTTTGAAGGTCTCGTCGAACGCGGACCTACGGCCACCGGGCGGGCCGATCGCCGTGTGGGCGGTTTTCTATGGCTCTTCTGTTCCCAGGGCTCGCCGTGCGGCTTGCTGAAAAGCGCGGTCCGGCGTGCGTTTTGCCTGCCACGCCTCCTTGAAGCGCTCGTCGCACTCGGTGAGTCGACCGTGGTCCTCCCGCAGGGCCGCCGAGAACCAGTCCATCCCCGCCATCTCCCAGTCGTACATCGCCACGCGCAGTTCCTCGGCCGCCTGCGCCGCGGCCACCGGCCCGGCCACAGCTACAGCTGCGACCGCGGTGCTGAACTGGGTCCACGTCTCATGCACCTCGGCGAAGGAAGCCCTCCAATGCTCCGGTGGGGACTGCTCGTCCGTTACCGAGTCGGCAAACCGCCACCACGCATTCGACAGCAGCTTGGTGCTCGCGATGAGCGCGCCGTACGCCTCCCGCCGTGCCGCTTCGCGCCGGTACTCCCGCTCTGCTTGCAACTGCCGCTGCTGCTGGCGCCCTTGACCGACCACCGAGACCCAGCCGCCGGCCACCGCTCCGAGCACGCCGATCGCCGCGCCCACCACACCCGCCACGCTCGCGTCCATCACCGCGCATTATTCCGGGCGGCGGCCGGTTGTCAGTAGCAGGCGTTACGTTCGAAGGCATGACTTCGTCTCCTGGTGGGTCTTCGATCCGGTGGCTCCTGGAGGCCACCTGCCAGTCCGCACACGCCAGCAGCCGGGCGTGGGATCAGCAGATCCGGCTTCTGGGTTCGGTAGGGGCCTTCGACCAAGCCCGGCAGGTGTGGGTGGTGCGCATCGGCGCGCTGGACGCCAGAGCGCTTGAAACTCTGCAGACCCTCTACACGGCGGCGGGGAAGTTCGGCACCTCCGTCAACCTGGCTGCGGTGGTCGCTCCGGAGCACTGGCAGGGTCCGGTGTTCAGCGACGGCGGCGAGCTCGCACGCCGCGCGGCAGCTGACGCCGACCGCAGGCGACCGCTCGGCCAGCTTCTCGCGCCCTGAGTGAGGCCGCCCCGGGTCCGGCCATCGCCGCATCTCCCACGCCGGTCGGCGATGTCCTCTTGCTGTTGCCGGGTTGTCGCCCTTCTCCAGCGCTTGCGGTAGTCGTGGGCGGAGGAAGCAGGGCCATGTCCAGCAGGGTGCCGCCGGTCTAGCCCGCTCGCCACATGAGGGTCTCGGCCTTCTTGTCCTGCGGAGTGAACGCGATCATCGCGGGTCGGTCGCCCTTGGACAGCAGATGGATGGTGCAGAGGGTGATGGCGGATTTCGGCTTGAGGCGGGTGTTCGGGATGGAGCCCCGGCACTGGTCAATGCCCTCGCCCGGTGCGGAGAAGTCGATCAGAGGCACCGGGGGCACCTGAATGCCCGCTGCGCTGAGCATGCCCACGCCATCGTCCATGGACGGAAGGAGGGTCTTCTTGCCTGTGTTGCGGTACTCCATGGTCACGTAATAGGGCACCGACTGCTTCTGCTCGTCGCTCAGGTCGAACTTGCGCAGATCCCTCAGACTCCCGGCGCGCACGCTCTTGCGCGTGATCTGGATCGGCACCTCGCCCTTGGTGGTGACGTCGCTCCAGGTGGTGGGGGCGCTCGCGTCCTTGGCCAGCAGATTGCCGCCGTTGTCGTCGCCCTTGCCGTCCCCGACCTTCCACAGCAGGGTGTCACCGGCCTCGTCGGTGTAGGCGACTGTGGCGGGCTTGCCCTCGGGCAGCATCACGAGCTGGCAGGCCCGTGCCGTGCCGCCGGCTTCGAGTGTGCCCGGTCCGCCCTTCTCACAGCCGTCGGGGAGCGGGGAAGGCGGCTCGGTGGCCAGGGTGTCGTTGTTCCACAGGGAGATCGCTTCGCCGGGCGAGCCGTTGGCGAGGGTCAGGGTGAAGTTCGACTGCGGGGTCGGGTCCGCAAGCGCCGTGGAGCCGGTGTTGGTGAAGCGGACGGTCAGGTAGTACGGCACCCTGTCCTTGAGATCGTCATCGATCAGCTGGACATTCTTCAGGTCGGCCGCGGTGCCCCGCTTGAGGCGCTCAGGCGCGATCTTCAGCTGATGCTTCTGATCCCGGGAGCTCCAGATCGCCGTGCGCAGGGTCGACTCAACAGGCAGTGCCGTGACTCTCGCCGGCTTGCCCGCGCTGCCCGTGTCCCCTGCCTGCCCGCCGGAGCCGGCTGCTTCCTCGCCGCCCGCGCCGCAGGCCGTCACCAACAACGCCAGCACCCCGGCCCCTGCAACGCCGGCTATCCCCTTGCGCACCCGCACCTTTTCCCCCGTTGTCCAGTTCACAAGTCGATCACTCTACGCACCGGCCAGCAGGCCAGACACCTGGTACTGCCCCTGGGGCAGCTTCTCGTGGCGCGCAGCCCCGCACCCGGCTCTGCGCCCAGCCGATCCCCCGCCCCGGGCGGGCGGCGCCCTCGCCTTCTGTGTTGTCCCTTGCTGCTGTCGCCAACGGGGCGGCGTCATGCGGTCCTTGGCGATCCGTTGGGCTGGCGCTGCGCCGCCGTTGATGCAGCCAGTCGGAGAGCAGAGGGAGCACGGCTCGGGCTCGCTCCTCTGCGGCACAGGCAAGAGGGCGCATGAGGGTGACAAGCTCGGCGATCTGCATGCTCAAAGCCCGCATTTCTACGATCAGGTCAGACAGGTCACCGGAACGGGGAGCTGGATCCGGGTGCTGCCGCACGAAACTGCCGCATCCCTGGACCGAGTAGACCAGGCCTTCTTGCTGCAGCAGCTTCAAGGCGTTCTGGACAGTGGCGCTGGCAACACTGTGGTCCCTTTGCAGGTCCATCGACTTCGTGTGGGATTGCTACAGCAAGGCCATCGAAGCCCTCGCCGACACTCCCTTCATCGCCATCGAACCGGGGCAGCTGGGGAGCAGCGACCTGACCAGCTGGGTAGCGTTCGAGCAGCAGATCGGGCACGCACTCGGGTTCATCGTCGACCCGACGCATGTCCCAGCCGAGACCCTTCTTGAGCTCATCGGGCTCTTGGAGCGCCGGGGCCTGAGTCTGGACGACGCCACTTGGCGCCCCGCAGGTGGCCCCGGTCTGGCCTCTCCGTAGCTCCTCGGTGCCGCACGCTTCGTCGTTCCCAACCCCGTCGGCATCCCCCACCGCTACGCTCCGGTCCTCACACACGCCCGGGGAGGGAACCATGCGCCGCACCACCGTCGCCCTGCTCGCCACCTGCCTGCTGCTCGCCGGGGCCGCGGTCGGCTGCACGAAGTCCTACGAAGAGTGGGTCGAGGAATGTGCCACCGCGCTCACGGAGCGGACCAGAAGCGATTCCACCGACACGCCAACCCTCGGCGAAGCGGAGGAGCGGGTCGATGCGCTCGACAAGACGCTCGCGGGCATGGTCCGTTCGGGGTACGCAGGCGTAGCCAAGGACGCGTCCGATGCTGTGGAGAAGAAGGCCAAGGAGGTGGAGAGGGACGCCAAGGAGGCTGGGGAGCGCCGGCCGGAGGCGTGCGAGCCGCTCTTGAAGGTGGACTACACGGCGCTGCTCATGGCCAGGACCATCGGAGGCCTCGGTTGGACTGACGGGGACGGGGAGTTCGACAAGAACAAGATGCTGGAGGACTCGCTCGATGACTAGAGTCCGGCCGCCGTCACAGCCCCGTAGATGCTTTCCGGCTGATCATGTCCCACACTGAGCCGCAGATTTGACATGCCCGGAAACAGACAAAGACCCGCCACGGCGCGGGGCTTTCGCATGCCAGCCCAACGCACGGACGGCATGATGGCCCCTCACAGCCACATCCCTGGGGGGACCATGAACCACCGAAGCGCCACCACCGCGTTGCTCCTCGCGGCCACCTTCGCCCTCACCTCTTGCTCGTCCAGCGGCGGCGACACCAGTCCAAGCAGCGCCGGCACCGAGCTGACGCAGAAGCAGAAGAAGGCGATCGCAGACACCTCCGGCATCCCGCCCGTTCCCACGGGCGCTAAGCGGACCAAGCTGCTTCAGGCACTCAAGACCGCCGCCCCCGACGTCGTCGCCTACGAGGACGAGGCCATCGACGGGGCTCGCAACCAATGCACTGCGATCAATGGCAAGGCTCAGCACCTCGACATGGCGGCATCACTGCGCTTCACGTACAGGGACGTGAAGACGACAGAGGTGCAGGGCGCGAAGATCAACCAGGCGCTGAAGGCGAGCGGCTTCTGCAAGGTCTGATCCGCCCTACGCACAAGCCCGGCCGCCATACCCGAGGCGGCCGGGCCTTCTTGTGTCACAACCCAGACACTTCACCTTCACGGCCCCCATATGTGCCCCATCATGCGCAGACAGAGCACAACCGCAGGGGGGAACCATGAGCAACACCACGCCACTGCCACCCGAGTTTCCGCCGCCGGCCGCGACGCGGCCGAAGAAGCGCAACACCAACGCGGTCATCATCGGCGCGGCCGCCGCCGTCATCGCCGCAGTCGTAGGGACTGGCATCGTCGTTGTGCAGTCCAGGGACGACGGGAGCAAGGCGACCGCCACCGCGTCGAGCACTACGAGCAAGGACCCGGTGACCGCGGCCGCAGAGGAGGTGGACGAGGAGCCGACGTACGAGACGCCGGGCGTCGACGACTTCACGATGACGCTGCGCACCACTCAGCGGCAGTGCTTCGGTTCGGCGGGCTGCAACGTGACGGTCGAGCCGCGCTTGACCTACGACGGCCTCAGCGATCTCGATCCTGATGCGGTGTACGAGATCACTTACGAAGTGTCTGGAGACGATTCCGGACCCGTGATCGAGACGGCCGAGTTGTCGGACGAGACGAGTCTCAACTACACGCCTACATCGATCAGTATGGCGTCGGCGGGTAAGAAGGTATCGGTGGAGATCACAGACGTCACAGAGCAGGGGGTGTGACGCTCGGCTTTCTCTACACGTGAAGCCGCCCCGCCTGGTGGTTCCGGGCGGGGCCTACGTCATGCGGTGTCAGCCCGCCGCTTCAAGGCGGAGCCGCTGACGCTCCTTCACGTTCCCTGCGTGCCGGGCGCGGACGAACCATGCGTGGGCGAGGTAGCCGATCACACGACGATCGTCCTTCTCTCCTCGGTCGACGTGCCCCGCCGGTCACCGTCTCCGGCGGCACCCAGCGCTTCAAGCTGGGCAGCAAGCTGATCAAGGGGCAGGAGTTCGGGGGCGTCGCCGAGGAATGGGTGGTACTGGAACCGGCTTGGCGGGCGGTGATGCTCGCCGCACGCCTGAACCAAGCCCAGGGAGGTCAGCGGGCCTTCGCCCGCTCGCCCATGGACTTCCTACACAAGAAGCTACGGGAGTGGGTCAACAGCCCCGCCGGCCAGCGGCTCGGCCTGGCGCCGATCCCGGCCGGGCCGGTGAACGGACGGATGCTGCGGCGGACGCTGGCCCTGTCGCTGGCCCACCGCCCTGGCGGGCTGCTGGCCGCGAAGATCCACCTCAAGCACGTCTCCGTGGTCACCACCGAGGGCTACGCGAAGGCTCGGGAATTGCATCAGACGGGCGAGAAGTCGCAGGTCGCCAGCTGAGGGCGAGGGCCTGATGGACTCCAACGCTACTACGAAGCGGCCTCCTGATCAGGAAGTTTGCCAGACGGAACCCATCTGATGCAGGATTTGCCCTCCAGAAGGGATGGTCTGGAGTGGTGCAAGAGCGGAAGGTGGCCTTGGCCGGGGCGGCTCATCTGGAGCTTGTCTCTGGGGTGATCCAGCTGCGTCCGGAGGACGCGATGGTCGATGCGATGCTGCGGGGCTGGCGGGCCCAGCAGATGTCCCGGGGTTTGAAGGAAGGCACGATTGCCGGGCGGGAACGGCTGATCCGGCGCTTCCATGAGTTCACCAACGAGTACCCGTGGTCGTGGCTGCCGGGCCACATGGACGAGTGGTCAGCCTCGCTGACGGGCGAGAGGCACCTGGCACCGTCCACGATCCGCAACTACCAAGGCGACGTTCGGCAGTTCACAGAGTTCCTCGTCGACGACCGCTACAGCTGGGGGCCGGCCTGCGAGGACGCCTTCGGCACCCATCCAGTGGCGATCTGCCACGAGTGGAACACCATCGCCCATCTCAACGATTACGAGGGCGCCCCGGAGGCCAGGCCGTTTACCCGGGCAGAGCTGCAGCGGTTCCTCGACTATGCCGACGATCAGGTCGAACGCGCGGTGAAGTCCAAGCGCAAGGGTGCCCTCGCCGCCTACCGCGACGCCACACTGTTCAAGGTCGTCTACGGGTGGGGTCTGCGGCGGACGGAGACTTCGAAGCTGGATGTCGTCGACTTCGGCCGCAACGCGAAGGCGCGACAGTTCGGCCGGTACGGCACGCTCAACGTCCGCTACGGCAAGGCGAAGAAGGGCCAGCCGCCACGACGCCGGAACGTCCTGTCGGTGATGGACTGGGCGGTGGACGCGGTCCAGGACTATGTGGAGAACGTGCGGCCGGGGTTCGGCTGCGAGGACCACCCGGCGTTGTGGGTCACTGAGCGGGGAGGGCGGGTCAAACCCTCCGAGATCAACGCCCGGTTTGTGGCCTACCGCGACGCGTTGAAGCTCCCGAAGGAGCTCGTCCCCCACTCAATTCGCCACTCGTACGTCACGCATCTGACCGAGGACGGGGTTGACCGTCGGTTCATCCAGCAGCAGGTCGGCCACGAGTGCGACAGCTCCACCGCCATCTACACCCACGTCAGCGACGACTTCATGAACACTGCCCTGAGCAAGGCACTTGCCCCGGCGTTCGCCGGGACGTGACGAGGAAGGACCCGACGATGGCCGCCAAGCTCGACTACCAGTGGCACCTGCGCAAGATCATGGCGGACCGCGGGATGTTCTCCACGACCGACCTGATCGCTCCGCTGGAGGAACGCGGCATCACGCTGTCCTCCAGCCAGGTCTACCGGCTTGTCGTGGATCGGCCCGAGCGGCTCAGCTTGAAGATCCTCATGGCCTTGCTGGACATCCTGGACTGCACGATGGACGACCTCATCGAGCCGATCACAGCGGCCGGCGCCGTGAAGAAGCCGAAGAAGGTAGCGGCAGGCGGGGCACCCGCCGCCGAGGGAGTCGGTGACCTGCGGCCCAAGCGGGCCCGGATCGCACCGGTGGACCGTTGAACGGGTACGCGGAGGAGGTTCTGGCCGATCCGGTCGGCGTGGTCGTGCGGTTGGTCGGGAACGTCGAGCGGCACCTGGACGCCGACCGCGTTCGCGAGATCGTCTGCACGGTGATGCGTGAACGATCCGGTCGTCGGCGCCTCGCCCAGGCCCTGCATGACGATCCGTCGCTGCTGCGGACCGGACGGCCTCCGGCACTGTTCTGTGTCGCGCGGTTGCTGATGGCTCTTCGCGAAGCCGGCGCCCAGGACATCGCGCTTCCCCGCTGCGGTGAGTGCGGCCGCGGACGCCCCTACGTGGGCAGCCGCACCGGCGGCCGGTGGGGATGCTCGCCCTGCTTCGACAAGCCGGCCGTCTGTGCGGGCTGCCACCAGCAGCGGCGCGTCGTCAGCCGGGACCGCCACGGCGGCCCTCGTTGCGCGAAGTGCCCAGACACAAACGGCGATCCACTCGCCGAACTCACCAGACTCGTCACCGCCCTCGATCCCGTGCTGACCGCCGACGCTGTTCGATCTGCCCTCGAACGCCCTACCGTCCGAACGGCTGGTCGGCGACGTCTGGCCTGGGCGGTCATCGCCCAGCCCGACCTGCTGACCGGCGCCGGTTACGACGCCCCGACCCCCGCCGTCCTGCGGTTCATCAGCGAACTCGTCCAAGCCGGGGCCACGACGGTGGTCAACCCGGCCTGCTTCCGCTGCCAGGAGGTCAAGGCACTCTCGAAGCTGCTGGACGGCAAACGGGTCTGCCGCAACTGCTTCGCCCGCAATTCGGCCGTGCCCTGCATCCGCTGCGGAGCCGTCCGCGAGCCCGCCGCCCGGGATGCCGAAGGGCACCCGCTCTGTCCCAACTGCCTCGTCAGCGACCCCGTCAACCTGGAGGAATGCCGCGGCTGCGGGCGCCGCCAGAAAGTCGCCGTCCGCCTTCCCGACGGACCCCGTTACGCCAACTGCCGGCCAAGGACCGCCACCCAGTGCGGCATCTGCGGACGGACAGCGGTCTGTGAGATTTCCCGGGTCACGGACGAACCCTGGTGCAACCGGTGCCAGCTGCGGTGGACACCATGCAGCAGCTGCGGCACCGTCGACCACGTCCGCGGCGGCACCTGGGACGCGCCCTTGTGCGCGAAGTGCACCAACCCGGATCCGGACTTCTGGGGCCGCTGCCCGGTCTGCCGCACCACATGGCAGCTCAGCACCCGCCCCTGCCAGCGATGCGCCCTCGACCAGTTGGTACGCGACCTCCTTGGCGGCATCACCGGCACAGTCCGGCAGGACCTCGTCCCCCTCTACGAGGCACTGTCCGGAGCCGAACGGCCCACCAGCACCATGTTCTGGCTATCGGGCTCAAGGGTCAGCATCCTGCTCCAGCAGATCGGCCGCGACGAACGACCCGTCACGCACGAAACGCTCGACGAGCTGCCCGCGAGCAAGGTTCTCGCGCATCTCCGCAGCGTCATGGTCGCCACCGGAGCACTGCCGGCCCGCGACGAACGCCTAGTCGCCCTGGAGGGCTGGATCACCGCGGCAGTCCAGGCCCGCACCGACCCCACCGAACGCCGGATCCTGCAGGGATACGCAAACTGGCATCACCTGCGGCGGCTTCGACGACGCCTCGGCAAGGAACACACCACCCATCTCCAGGCCCTGAACGTCCGCTGCCACGTCACCGCAGCGGCCAAGTTCCTCGACTGGCTGACCGGCAACGGCCTGACGCTCAGCGACTGCACCCAGCCTGACCTGGAGCGATGGACCTCAGACACCGATGCCACCTACCGGGACGAGACCGGCCACTTCGTCCGCTGGTCCGTACAGCACCACCACGCCCGCGACCTCACCTACGGCACCACCCGCTGGACCGGCCCCCTCAGCACCATCGACAGCGAGAAACGCTGGTCAGACGCCCGACGGCTCCTCCACGACGACACTCTGCCCACCACGGACCGCGTCGCCGGACTGCTGCTGGTCCTCTACGCGCAGAAGATTGCCACCATCAGCCGACTCACTGTCGAGGACGTCGACCTCGACAACGACACCGTCGCGATCACGTTCGGCACCTCACCAGTCGTCCTGCCCGAGCCGCTGGCCGCACTCGTCCGCGAACTCGTCGCGACCCGCCGAGGCAAAGCCAAGATCGGAACCCCCGAGGACGTCCCCTGGCTGTTTCCCGGCGGCCGCCCAGGACACCCCCTCGGCGATGACCGGATCGGCCAGCGTCTCCACAGGATCGGGATCCGGCCCCGGCAGGACCGCTCCACCGCACTGTTCACCCTCGCCGCCGAACTGCCCGCCGCCATCCTCGCCCGGGTACTCGGCGTCCACATCCAAGTAGCCGTCCAATGGCAGAAGGCATCAGCCGGCGACTGGGCCTCTTACCCCGCCGACGTCAGCCGCCGTGTCCCGGAGAACCAGTGAAGCTACCCATCACCATCCACCAAGCACGGCTCGGATCCACGGAGTTCAAGGTCATCCGACCAGCCCGGCCCCTGGTCCACGCAGTGCTCATCGACCACGATCGGCACCTGGACACCTACCTCGGTCAGGACGCCGCCCAGCGAATCGGTGGGCTATGGAAGCTCGCTGTCTCTTCACCGCGCTCGCTGGTCCACCTGCCGATGCGGGGAACTGTGGCCCCTCCCGCGAGCTGCCAGAAGACGGCACACGACAACTTGATCTCGTGCTGCTGCACCACTCGCTCCAGCTCGCCCCCTCACGCTGGAGGGAAATACGAGGACGGCTCGGCCCAGGGCGTCCGCAGACCGTGACGCTGCCCGGCCCAGGACACACCGACGAAGCCGTGATTGATCACGAGGCACGGCACTACCAGGAGAACCGGGATCTGTTCCACCAGCATCTCCACGCCGAAACCCTGTTCATGACCGGCAGCGCGAAGGTGTTCAGGGAGACCGCCCGGCACTTCTTCGACGTCGCCCGAAACGGCCCCGGATACGTCCCCGTCCATCCGAGCTACCCGCACTTCTGCACCGAGTTCCACTCCAACGACGGCATTCTCGGCGACGCGCGCGAGATCCACATCGAGTACTGCGACCAGTGGGACTCATGACCCCGACCGACAGGACCCGCCGACCATGACGTTCAACGATCACCTCCAGCATCTCGTCGAGAGGGCCCTCGCATCCATCCCGGCCGCCGACGCCGGCGACACCTACGCTGTCTCCTTCCTCATCGACAACGAGGACGACGACCCTCGTCAGCCGACCTTGACGATCGGCTACAACACTGAAACTCAGGCCCGACACAGCATCCGGGACGCCTCTGACCAGGCAGAAGCCCGCTGGAACTACGCTTTCTGGATCCAGAACGAGCTGACTGTGGTCGGCGACCTGACCAGCGACCCCGCCGGGGCCACAGCTCGCCAGGAGTGGATCACCGCACTCGGACTTTGGTACGACGAGCCGACCGAACCCGCCGACTGGGACTCAGTCATCGGGCCACTCGCCGCGCAGATCGAGGCCCGCTTCAACCAGACCTGCTGCCAGCTCGCCCGAACCCTCCACACGACCGGCATCATCGAAAGATCTGTCGGCCGACCCGTGCCGGTGATCGTCCACGAGCTGGAGTACTACGAGGCGATCGCCCGGCAGACCGAGGCCGCCAACCCGCCTGGCCTCGCGGACGAGTTCACCTCATGGGTCCGCAATGGCTGAGGCATTCGGACAGTTCCAATACCCGACTCCACCAATAAACCGGCCCAGCGGCTCCCAGGGCAACCTGTTGGCCGAGGTGGAGCGCGAACAGGACAAACACCACCTGACGCTCACGAAGGAGGCCTTCGAGGACTACCGCGCAGGCCGCATGCCAGCGGGCCCCGGGGCTCGCGAGCTGATCAAAGCTTTCGAGCACATCGACGCCCAGCTCAAAGAACACGAGCCCGGCACCGCGGCGGTACTGGTGGCAGAGCGGCGGCTGGAGAACCTGCTGCGGCAGCAGTCCAATCACCTGCATCTGCAGACCGCGAACTACTGCTGGTTCCGCGACCCGCACAAGGCCTTGTGCCTGAAGCTGGCGGGCACCCCGGACACGACGAAGCCACTGGGCGGGATGTGCGACTCCGCTCGCTGCCCGCAGGCCACCCGCCACCCTTGCCACCTGCCCGTTTAGCAGAGCCAGGTCGGCACCGGCAAGGTCTCCTGGCCAACCCGCGCTTTCCCAAGGGCGAGAGGAAGCGGCTCGAGCCCGAGGTGGAGCGGGCCCAGCGGGTGGTGGACGAGATCATGACGCCGGCCGGTACACCGGGCGGAGGCCAGTGACATGCCACGGATTAGTGAAGCGGACCAGGCCCGCAACGAGGAGGCGATCCGCGCCGCGATGGACCGGCTGCTGCGGGGCGAACTCCCACCCGGCGGCAAGTGCGATCTGAAGACCCTGGCCGCCGAAGCGGGGGTGACCCGAACCGGCTTCTACCCGAAGAAGAACCGCGACGGCACCACCCGCCCCGGCCCCTACCAGCACCTCGGCGAGGAGTTCGACCGTCGCCTGAAGGCCCAGCGCGACGCGGGCGAGCCCCCGACCCCCGGACATCTCAGATCGAACGCCTCAAGGCCCAGGTCGCCGAACTCAAGGAACGGGTCGCGAAACGGGACGAGGCGCTGGCCGAGCTCACCGGGTTCAAGACGCCTGCCGTCTCTCGGCCCAGCACGAGGAGATCGAGCGGCTGAGGGAACAGGCCGTCCAGGACGGCAACGTCCGCCACCTGCCCGCTGCCCGCTGCCCGCAGCGGGACGACCCCCCTACGGGTCGTGCAGTTGAGGCAGGCTCAGCCCGGGTGTCCATGCGGAGCGCAATCATGTACGAGGACAGGCCGATCATGCGGGAGGGGACCACGGCGACCATCTGGCTTCTCACTCGGCCCACGGGCGGCAGCCTGACGCAGGAGATCGTCCGAGCTCATGTGATCAGCGGCGACAGCGGCAACAGCGACAACGTGCTCCATGCGGTCGGACACCCGGGATGTGTGGCCCTGGGCTTGGGGAACGTCGGCCGGGAAGGCCAGGCGGCTGCCGGCCGGGTTCCACGTCTGCTTCCTGCAGACGATGGACGAGGCGCGGCGGGACAAGAGCGACCTGGACAGGCTGGTGATGGCCAAGTGGGTCATCACCAGGGGGGAATGGCAGTGGCTGGTCGTGGACATCGAGGACCTCGGGCCCCACGAGTTCTAGGCGTCCGTACCTGCCAGTGACACGAGGGCCCGGCTTCGCCGGACCCCCGTGTGTTCAGCAGAAGGCCAGTTCCCGGAAGTGATTGTTATCTAGGGTTATCAAGCGCCTGCACCCAGCCCGAACTGTCCCTGGCCTTCAGGTTCTGGCCTGGACCAGCAGGACCGCCACAGCAAGGGACAGCAGGGCGACCGCGGCCACTTCGAGGGCAAGCGAGCAGACGAGCAACCGTGCCGCTGAGCGGTTCGCACCGCGCAGGCTGTCGAGCAGGTCCAATCGAGCCTTGTGCGATGCCGAGAATGGATCCGAGTCGGAGCCGTCCCAGGCCTCCCGCAGCCATTGAGTACTAATAGTGGTCTGGCGGCGCGGGGTGCTCACAGTCAACGCTGTGACGGCGGCGCCAACGAACAGGGCGAGGGCGGCTAAGGTCAGGATTGTCACTGATGTAGGTAAGCGGTCTTGAGAGGTCCGGCCACTGACCGAAGCAGCTCCCAACGCAAGGGCGACCAACACACCACTGCTGCTCACTACCGCGTTGCCGCGCTGGATCAGTGACTCCTTGATCTTGCGTTCCTCATTGAGTTGATCCTCCAGTAGAGCGCCGAGGACCTGCCTGACGTTACTCTCCGGCATCGCGCCACCCCCTTCCGCGATCCGTCAGACGGATCGCAGTGTCGTCGGAGACGTCCGGCCCGATCGGCGCATCAGATGGCTAAAGGACCAGTCCGCAAGAGATGGCGGCGAAGTCAGTCTCCGATTCTCCAGCGGAGCAAGGAGCTCTTCCCCCACACTGAGTACGGAGTTTGAGAGACTCAGCGAATCGACCAAATGCCTCCACGGCACCATTTCCTCGCTCTGCTGGGCCCCCCTTGCGCGCAATAGGGAAATCTCCTCCAAGTTGTCCGCGCCGTCATTCCAGTCTTCGAGTTTGGTAATGACACGCTGCAGCCGTGATCGGATACCCGCCGTTCGAAGGTTCAGCCGGTTCATTTCCTCGGCCGGAGGTAGCGTGACGATCACCTCGCGGAGCTTCTCAGCAAGGACCCTGCCCGATGACCCACCATCCCGGATGGCGGCTAGTCGACTGCGACAATCCGCGATCAACTCGGGGGCCAAGCGCTCCACCTCTCGAAGGTCACGCCAGAGGGCGTCGATCTGCGACGACGGGATGGGAACTCTCATTAGCTCGCTCACTCTCCGCTGAGCCGATCGCTGCTCACTCAGCATTTCAGCAAGTTGAGCGGGGGCGGGTCCGATGTTCACAATGAGCTGCTTGAACAGACGGTAGACGGAAAGGTCCTCCTCCATGGCAATAACCGTGCCATGCCGCTCCCGTATGCTCAGCACAAGGAGGCAAGGAATGAGCGACTCGCGAAGTCCGAAAAAGGCTGCCGCGCTAGAAGTCGCCTGCGTCCACCCTCTCTTGTGTTCTTCGCTCGAGCGTGGTCTCGCACCGGCTACCCAACCGAATTGAGAATCCGAACCGTCCCGGCGCATGGAATCCCAGAAGGCGCCTCGAAACGCCTCGTCTCGAATAGGCAGGTCTACCCGCATGCCCTCAGCTCCCACGATCTCCCGGCCCCGAGGACTCCGGACGCCGCCGACCTCTGCCTCAATCGGGGGCCCGTACGGAGGCGCTACAGGACACAGCACCGCCAGCGACGCACCGCTCAGATCGTGAACGCTTGTCCAGTCTTCGATCAGCTCTTCATGCTGGGTGCGGGCCTCGGCAGTTCGGGCCAGCATCAGCACCGCACCCAAATAGCTACTCGTAGCGGATGCGGACAGCAGGTGCCTGAGAAACACATTGATCGGTAGCGGAGTGACGTACATCAAGCCCCCTATCGACGAGATGGGGAGCAGCTCAGCCGCGTGCCCCCGCAGCATCAGTATGGTGGCGATCTCATCGGCACGGGAGGTCCCCGGATCTAAGGTCATTGCCTGGGCCTGTGGATCTTTGCGGGGCCTGGGTGATGTGACATGGCTTACGCGCTGCGGCGGTTGTCTTCCCCGGTTCGGGCGGGGGAAGACCCGGCTGCGGCAGCCGTTCACCGCGAACTCGGCGCCGTGGCAGCAGACATTGAGCCCCGCGACCTCCAGCCGGGAGGCCTCATCCGCGCACTCCACTGCAGGACAGTGTTGCTGGACTGGGAACTCGCCGCCTTCGGCGACCCACTGTCCGACCTCGCCCCCTCGGCGTCCGGCCCGACCTCACCAGCGTGCTCCACCTCACCCACCGGTCCGGTCCGGCCGCAGGCCACCGAATCCACCTGCACTCGCGCATCCACGACCTCGCCGACGGCGCCCTCAGGGCCGGTACCGCCGTGCGGTACCGAGGCCGGCCTGCATCCCCTAATACTCCAGCCGTAGATCGTGATCATGGATACGGAGGCTGCTCGCCGGTAGCCTGCCTGGGTGGCTGAGATCTGGGGCGAAGAGCAGTTGATCGCG
>NZ_JBEZVL010000031.1:0-14342 GCF_040636975.1 Streptomyces sp. NPDC032198
CGGCCGAACTCGGGGCCCACCGCACTGAGAACTCCACCGGCAGAGGCCGGCGGGGGTTCGTCAACTCAGTAGGATCCCGCTGCCGCCCGAAGGCATCGTGGTATCGACCCTCTACGAAGAGGCGTTCGGTGGATCACGAGCGCTTCGGCCCCAGAGATGTCGCCAATCCGAGATGAACCTCGTCCTGACCGATCCACGGTGTCGGGAGGAGCCGGGTCGACCGAGGACATCGTCGTCCACTGCTAGATGACGGACGCGAGGGCGAAGTAGCTTTCGCGTCAACTAACGTCGGGTTCCGGAAAGAGCACGCTTCCCTGCCCTGCTCGTCAGGTACTTTCCCAAAGCACCATAGGCGACAGCCGACAGCGCAGGGGGACGTGTGAGCAATGACGGCAACGGCCTGGCGCGCCTGTTGATCTCCGTGATCGACGATGATCCGCTGCGGGCCCGCAGTGACGCCCGCGAACTGCTGGCCGCGGTGTCGGATGCGGATCCGGTGGCCTCCCTGCGCTTGCCCTCAGCCGGTCCCTCGGTGAGCAAGGACAAGGGCGGCGACGTCTCGGAGGTCGTCGGCCTGGTCCTGAGTGCCGGTTCGTTTGCCGCGGCCTGCGTCCAGGTGTGGTTGGCCAAAGTCCCTCAGCGCACCATCATCGCAACCCGTCCCGACGGAGCCACCCTGCGCATCACAGGCCGCGAGGCTCGTGAGGACGACGCACGTCTCGAACGGTTTCTGGACGAGGGATCCCTGGCACCAGACGGGGGCACCGCATACGGCGCGCCGGGCCAGAACGACACCTCCACGGCGGACTGACCGAGAGTGCGAAACAACGACCGATACGCCCTTCTGATCGGCGCATCCGCGTACGACAGTGAGCACTATCACGATCTTCCGGCGGTCCGTGCCGATCTGCACTACATGCAGGCTGTTTTGCAGAGCACGGAAATCGGCCAGTACAACGACTGTGCAATGGTGCCGGACCCGACGCGTGCGGAAATGCTGCACGCCATCGAGTCGTTCCTCGAAGAGCGCCAGCAGAGTGAGAGTGCCCTGCTGTATTTCAGCGGGCATGGGGAGTTCTGCGAGGCCGACAACCAGCTGTACTTCCTCACCCGCGACAGCGACCCTGCCGATCTTCCCCGTACGGCGGTGTCGGCGGAGTTCCTGGAGCGGACTCTGCAGTCCTGCCGCGCCGCGTCCAAGATCGTGCTGCTCGACTGCTGCGCCAGCGGTTCCGTCGTCCAGGGCTGGCATGCCAAGGGCCGGACGGGTGCGGAATCGGACGAGGCGGAGTCCAGCACCCTGCTGCATCCCACTGGCGTGTACTTCATTACCGCCTCGGACGCGCTGCAGGCTGCCTCCGCCATGGCTCCCGCGGGATCGAGGCTCGGTACTTCGCGGTTCACCGGTGAAATCGTCGAAGGACTGCGGAACGGGCGGATCAAGGACAGCGGCTGGATTTCGCCGGAGGATCTCTTCGAGTATCTGACCGCGCAGATGGTGCGCAAGGGTGTGCCGGAGGAGCAGCGCCCGACCAAGTCCACCATCCGTGCCACCCACACGCTGCACTTCGCCCGATCGGTGGCCAGTCCGGTCCATCTCCCCTCTCCGCCCCATGAACCGCCCCCGCCGTCGGCGGCTCACCTCAAGGCTCGCGAGCGGGTCGCGGCTGACCGTGAGAACGCCAACGACTGGCAGCGCCTGCTGCGTTACTACGCGCAGTGTCTCAGCGCCCAGGCCGCGGCAAGCATGCTGCCCGACCGGCGGGCAGGACGGAACGCGCAGTACTTTCTGATAGACGAGGGGCCCGAGACCGTTCAGTCTGGTCTGAGCCCAGCACTGCCGGCCCCCAAGAATTTGCCCGGTGCGCACGGCTCAGGCGGCACCACGGCGAAGAACGGTGCAGGGCGCGCTGCCGATCAGCATGAGTACTGGTACGGGTATCCGGCCATCACGCTCCCTTCCCGCGGCGAGGGCAGCCGACGCACGGATGTCGGGATCGCCCCGCTGTTGATTCAGCAAATGGAGTTGGCTCCAGACGAGAGCGGTCGTGCGGTGCTCCGCCCGAGCGGGGTTCCATCGCTGCACACCAAGCTGGTGACCGAGGTTCTCTCCGAGGACGAGGCCGCCCAGCTGCTGGCCCGTTGGCAGCCGACGTGGCAGCACGGCAACGACGCGCAGATGATCAAAGCCGTACGGGAGTTGCTCGACGTCCTGGGGCTCCCCGAGCTTGAACCGCTCGACGCCTCTGCTCTGAGCGGGGACTCGGTGAACGAGGCCCTGCGTCCCGGCGCGCACAACGCCGCCGTGATCCTGGCCCCGTCGAGCGTGGAGCGGTTCGCCAGCGACGGCGTCGTGGAGAATCTCCTGGCCATCTCCACACGCATGGACGAGATCCCGGGTACGGCACTGGACGCGCTCCTGAACGGCGGCATCCCCGCGCCCACGACGGATCCCGTTCTCGTCGTGTCGGGCGGGCCCTCCAACGAGAGTCAGGAGCAGGTGGTCGTCTCCGCGATGACGCAGCCGCTGACCGTGGCCACCGGCCCGCCCGGGACGGGAAAGAGTGAGGTCGTCACCTCGGTGGTGGCCACCTGTGTCGCGGCAGGTGAGTCAGTACTGGTGGCGTCGACCAACAACGAGGCGGTGAACGTCGTCGCCCAGCGCTGCGACGGCATCGCTCCCGGCTTGCTGATGCGTACCGGCAACGTCGAGGCCCTGGTCAAGGAGGCCGAGAAGCTAGAGCAATTGCTGTCCGCACCGCCTGCCCAGCCGGGGCGCAGCTCCGCCACCGTGGCAGGTGAACTACGCAATCTCCGCTCGCGCGCCGCCGCCCTGCGTGATCAGGCCGCACGGCAGGTCGAGGGTGAGGTGTGGCTGGCCCAGGTGTTGTCGCAGCGCGCCGACTTGGCCGGGAAGGTCGAGCTTCCGGTGCCGCTCCTGTCACGGCTGTGGCAATCCGGCGACCTCTCGGCGCTGGCCCGCTGGGAAACGAGGGCCCGCCGGGCAGCAGCGGCGGGCGGCTGGTGGGGGCGCTGGCGCCGAACGCGCGCCATGAAGGCATTCGTCACCGCTGCCGGTACCGATACAGCGGTCCCACTGCCCCCATGGGCCGGGGAACGCCCCGTTGCCTCGGACCTTCTCGACGGCCTGGCGGATCTGACCGGCCTGGAGCGCCAGGTGCGTGACCTCACGCCGGCTCAGGCCGCCTACGACGAAGAGGCCGTGTGCCAGGCCCGCTCGGACTGCGCCACGACACGGGCCCAGCTGTCCGCAGAGCTGTGCGAGGCGGTGTCGGCGGAGGTGCTCGACCGCGGGCGATCGCTACTGGACCAGCGGCTTCAGACGTTGCGTCAGCGCAAAGGGACCCAGCGAAGCCAGCAGAACCTGCTGCGCCACCTGAAGGGGTGGGCAATCACCACCCATGCGGTGCGCCAGCTGAGGCCTGATCCGAAACTCTTCGACCTGGTCGTCATCGACGAGGCCAGCCAGTGCTCCATCGCGGCGGTGCTGCCCCTGCTGTTCCGCGCCCGCAGGGCCCTGATCATCGGGGATCCGATGCAGTTGACGCACATCCCCGGTATCTCGCCGGAACAGGAACGTCAGGCACGCGTCAGGGTGGGGCTGAGCGCTGCCTGGCTGGAAGACCGGCGACTCGCCTACCACGTCCACTCCTCCTACCACGCCGCCGCGCAGAACGGCGAGAGTGCACTGCTGCTCGACGAGCACTACCGCTGCCACCCGGAAATCGCCGACATCGTCAACGGCCACTGCTACTCCGGCGCGCTGGAAATCATGACCGACGTGCGCCGGCAGGTACCCGCGGTCGATCTCATGGACACCGGGGAAGCGGCCCCTGTACTGGCCTGGGCGAATGTGCCCTCCGGCGAGTCGGCACGCGGCCCGGGAGGAAAGTCCTGGCGCAACCCGTCCGAGGCTGCCGCTGTTACCGACATCGTGCGGGCGCTGCTTCGCCGCCTGCCCGAGAGCGCGACCGTGGGCGTGGTGACACCATTCCGTGCGCAGAAGGACGCCCTGGAGAGCATGATCGGCAGCGACCGGGTCCGGGTGGGGACGGTGCACGCCTTCCAGGGCGGCCAGCGCGATGTGATGGTCCTCAGCCCGGTGGCCACCGCCAACACCCCGAAACGCACGGCCCACTGGGTGTCAAGCCAGGTCAATCTCTGGAACGTCGCGATCACCCGCGCCAAGTCCCAGTTGATCACGGTGGGCAACCACGTCTACTGGCAGCAGGAGACAGGGCTCCCGCATCTGCTGTCCTCACGCTCGCTCCTGTGGGACCCGGCACAGACCACCAGCATGCAGCCAACTCCTGTGCCAGAGCCGCGTCTGCGGCAGGACCGTCGCCGCAGGGATCTCACCGACACCGTGCAGCAGGTCCTCGCCGCAGCCGGTGTTGTCGAGCTGGAACGTGATGCGCTGGTCGGTGGACAGCGCATCGACGTGCTGTTCACTGCGTCCGGCGGCAACACCGCGGTAGTCGTCGACACCGGCCCCGGGCCGGACCGTAATCCGGCACGACACCTTCGACTGGAACACGAACGAGCCGGCCTGCTCGTCGGGCTTCTCTCAGGAGGTCGGGGCGCGAAGGCCGGTCCTGTCACGCGTGTGGTCCGTATTCCCGCCTGGCGCATCCTCGCCAGCCCGAACGCACTGGCGCCGCTGTTCGACTGAGTGGCCGATCGGCCACCAGTGGTCGACCGGGACATCCGACGTGGGGAGGGCAGTCGTGGCCAGCACTGCGAAGACGGAAGAGGTCCTGAACAGCCTCAGGCAGCAAGTATCCGTGGCGGTTCACTCGACGCGGGAGCTCGTGGGCAAGGTTGACGAGGCTGCCGCCGACAAGGAACGGGAGCGTCGCGAGACGTTCGAAAAGCGGCAGGAGGAGGGCAAGACCAAGACGGGAGAGACCTACGAGCCCCTGCGGCGCAAGCCAGGCCTGCGCCCGCTCCCAAGCGTGGAGGTCGGCCTGTCCGTGACGTTGACGTTCTGGGATGTCCTGCATCACCTGGGCCGCGGACTGGCCCTGTCCCAGCGTGGTGCATCACGCGGGCTGGCTGAGCACTGGGGCAGTCTGAAGTACTGCCAGGCGCTCAGCGCCCATACCGAGACCCAGCTCGGCCTGTCACATGAGGGCAACCTGCTCGGCCTGTCCGACGAGGGCAAGCGAATCGCCATGTACTACAAGGCACTGCAGTCGGAGGAACTGGGACACGCCTTCGCCCTCGCCGTCAGCGAACAGATCCTTACCCGCCGCTATCCGGATCACAGCATCTCGATCGTCCGTGCCGACACCGCCCTCCGGGCCGGCTGGACCCTGACTAGTCGCGATAAGGCGAAAACAAAGACCGTCGGCTACCCCTACCGTCCGCAATTCTTCGCCGAGGTCTGGAAACCGGGCGAGTCCTCACGCGTCATCCCCATCGCCTGCAAAGGCAACCACAGCGACCGGCAAAAGGCACACGAACAGCTCGCCTCCGCAGCCGTCCACGCCGACGGAGTACACATCGGAGCCTGGAACCAAACCCCGGCATTGCTGTTCAGCACGGAGATCGCCCTGACCGACCCGCTCACTGTCCACGTCCTGCATGCCGACGGCCCCGGCGGCTGGCTGCACATTCCTGACGACACCCCCGCCTCCGACATCGACCTGGACCTAGGCGGCAAGAACCCGGATATCGGAATCCTCAAACCAGGACAAGGCAAGGACCCCGACTCCTCCGAGCCCGGCTGCCAAGTCGGCCCCAAGGACTACGAGTGGTTCCAGCGTGTCCTGGCCCGCGTCGGAGCCGCCGGCCTGACGGCCTTCGCCGGGGACGGCGAATCAACCGCCGCGCTCCTCACCACCCGCCAGGGCAGCGACTTCTTCCAGGGCTTCGCCCACGCCGCCTCCGGCAGCGTTCAGGACCAGGACTACACCCTGCTGGGCGAGAAGTTCGAGGGCACGGATCACGTCTTTCGACTCAACGGCAAACGAGTACAAGCGTTCTCCGGCGTCGCCGCCGATGTTCTCGATTCCCTCATCACAAGGAAAGAGCCCAGACGACAGGCCGATTTAGCCGCCTACCGACAGCGGGTCCATGCGAGAAGGGCCAAGGAACATGGGACATTCTGGGACCACACCTGGGGCGGCGTTGTCTCGATCGGCCGGGACGGCACAGTGCTGGCCATGCGTCAGATCCCACCCTTCCGAGACGAGTAGTTCCTGTATGCGTGCCACCAGCTACCGGCCCATTTGGGGCCGGTAGCGGTGGCGTTACTCACCTTTGTGTAGTCGATCACCCGTCTGATGCCTACGCTTCGCCGTCGTTCGGCACATACTCGCTGCAGGCCGCTTCGTGATCACCGCTGATCCCAGCTAGGGGAACTGGTTCCCGCCGGGAGCAGTTGCCCCCCGGAGGCTAGCTGGTGGCGCTGCCCAGAGCAGCCGCCACATCCCTCAACGTGTGGAATGTGAAGGGGCCCCCGACGAATCCCGCCGGCACCGGCGCACGGGTGACAAAAATTGCCTTGACCACACGCGGCTCAGTTGACGTCGGCAAGCCAAGGGCCACCGTCACCTCGTTGGCATAGGGTGCGAGGTCGTCGAGTTTCCGCTGGAGTTGTGCCGCGTAACACGGTTTTCGGTGGTCGACGTAGAAACGGTCCAGATGGCGTCGGATCTCTGGTGTCACGTGGACGTCAGCTGGGTCCTTCACCTCGATCAGCCAGATAACCGAGTCAGCCCCGCGCCCAGCGACTACATCGATCTCGGTCTGGAGCGAGGGAACCCCTAGGCGCTGGGGATCCTGCTCCCGGATGCGCTCCTCGACCACGTAGCCAGCTGCCCGAAGCGTTTGTGCCACCTCGGTCTCAAGGGCTCTGTTCTTGCAGTCGCGAACCGCCTCCAAAGCGTCTGCCACCCGGCGCGGGGGCGGAGGCTGTGTCCAAGGCAGGATTCCTTGAGCCACGAAGTTGCCGTAGATCCCTGCACTCGCGTAGCAGAGCTGCGGGCTGACGACGAGCCGCCCATTGCTGAGTTCGGCTAGGGGCTGGACGACGAGTCGTTTCTGCCTGCTGCGCGCATGCCACGGCTTCCAGTCGGCAGCCTGCAGCGCGGAGGATGTACTGGTGAGGAGCCCCTGAGCAGCAGCGATACGGGCATGTCCGTCAGGTTCCGCCGCGAGACGCAACGTGTCGTGCAGGTGTTGCCGGACGGTATCTGCGGGGACGGCCACCACCTCCGGATCGTCAGGCTCCAGCGGCCATTGGGCCATAGAGAACAGGACTTGCAAGATGTCGCTCACTGATGCTCCGTATGCGGCGAGCATGCCAGCATCAACAGCTGGATCGACGAGTTCGTCGATCTGTTCCTCGTCAACGACTTCGGCTGCTGCGCCGTCCTCGTCAGTCTGCTCGTGACTGCCGAGCGTCGCCGGAGCCGCGAGCATGTGAGCCGCTCGGGCCCGTCTGAACGCGCTAAGGTCCAGATCGAACACCCGGGAGCCTGCGCTCCCCGACTCGGCATCGGCATCGGCATCGGCATCGGCATCGGCATCGGCCAAGTCGGTCACCACGGTGATCTCATATGCGTCGCTGATTCTCAGTCCGGTGGGACGAACTTGATGATGAATCGCTTCGCTCCGCATCGTCGCGGCCAGATAAGCGGAGGCCGCAGCGGTGACCTCCATCCACGCGTACTGATCCACGCGGCGGATTCCAGTGGGTTGAGCGCGCAGAGCTGCTTCGATCGCGATTTCGTTGCTGCGCCTCAACCACAGATGCTCTTGCTCGAGTTCTGTCTGGCGCTCCAGTGGGTCCCAGGCCACCGAAAGAAGGCGGGAGGACTGTTCGAGATCACGGAATTGCTGGTTCTTCGTCGCCAAGGTGCGTTCGATCTGCCGCATCCCGACGGTGACAAGGTCGTCAGCGGAGTGTTGAGCGAGACGACGGTTCAGAGCATCCAACGCGGCTGGCGCCAGCACATCACGGTCAAGCTCTTTGGCCTGTGGGCCCACGTACGTTCCGGGTGCGATGCCCGCTGCCTGCACAGCACGGGCCACCTCCTGGTCCATCATTCCTACCAGATGGGCATCTACCGGCCACGGACGGGCAAGGTGTGGACGGCTCACCGGCGCTGTCATGATGCGGATCGCAAGTGTGGGCGGAGCGACGTGCCAGGCCGTTGCCACCGTGTCGACGGTACTCGCCGGCAGATCGCTCTGCTCCAGGAGAGACTTGATCGTCTGCGCCATGACATCCCGCGTAGTTGCGGCGTCACGGTCTGTCTGCTCCGCGAGCAACTCACAGTCAACGAGGAACTCAGCATGGATCACCCGGCCGTACGCACTGGACTGTGCTTCGACAGATCCGACCCGGATGGAATCGGCGCGATCACGATCGTCCGGCGTAACGGGCTGCATTTCGAGGATGTAGCCGACCGGTGAGGCTTCGTCATGCGCCGCCATCCACGCATCATTCACCTGCTCGAAGCCGAAGGCGTACGAGCCTGCGAGGTCGTGGAGAAGTTGGTGATGGATGTCGCCCCACGCCGGGTGCGCGGAACGTATGGCCACAGCAGGCGTGCCAGCCCGGATCCGCCAGCCGTACAGGTCAGGGCGGTCGTGGTCCGGCGGTCGGGTTACCTCATCCGCATGCGCTCGGCGCCACTCGTAGATCCCGTATGGGCCCTGTCCAACAGGGTCCAAGGCATCCCAGGAGTCGATTCCCGGCAGGGTGAGCAGGGCCAGCGCCTGCTCGAGTTCCTGCAGGCGCTGGCCGCGTTCCCACTCGGCGGCGCTGTGGTGGGGGCTGACCATCATCAAGTCCGGGGCCCTGCCGCCACTGAAGAACGTCTTATTGTTGCCGCGCCACCACTCCCATAGGTCAAACGCCTCCCAGACGACCATGTGGGGTCTGTCCGGCGCCGCAAGTTCACGGCAAAAGGTATAGAGATCCGTGTCGCTGTCGGCGGTGGTCGAGGCCCAGAGCAAATCTTCAAGGGACATGGCGGCAAGCCCCGGTCGCTGGGGCGCAACCAGATGTCCGGCAGATGCGACGAGGAGAAGCGGAACTACCTCCGTCCCAGCGGGAAGAGTCAGGGACCCACCGGGCAGCGGCACACAAACCTCTTCGTCCGGATGGGCACGGGCATGCTCGCTGATCCGCAGCACTGCTGGTTCCTCCCGGAAGGGAGCATCCGTCAGATGAGGGCGGGCGAACAGCTGTACCAGCAACGCCCTGGCAGGGCCGAACATCACCACCCATTGCACAACGTCGCGAGGGGAGACAGCCGGGCCGCTGCTTGTGTCAGGGGGGCCGACAATCTTGTCCGAGAACCGCCACAGAGCTCGGCGTGCACGTTCAGCTGCGAGCTGGGCAAAGCGCAGGCTGACGTTCGCCTCTGCCGAGGCGGCGTGCCGAGCGAGATCAACGACGCCCTGCCCCATGCTTTCGGGCAGGAAGCCCAACGGTAGCCAGAATCTCGCTGCGCCACCGTCGGACTGCTGAGGGGAAACGGCCAGGTACCTGCCGAACGTACTCTGCGGGGAATGGGGGTCGTAAATCGGCTCCCCCTGTTGTGCGGTAGCCCAGTCGAGCGCGGCCCGCAACGTCTCAGAAGGGGCGACCGTCGCGTCCACCGGACAGCTCACAAGCACCTGCGCCGCCACGAGTTCCTCGTCGGTCAGCGTTGCAGGGCCCTCGGTCGGCACGTCCCCATCGGGCCACGATGAAGCTAGTGCCCGACTGGCTAGATCGGCGTACCGCAATCCCACCTCAACGTATTCGGAGATCCCGAATCCCAGCTCGGGCACAAGAACCGAATCAGTCGCCTGAGCCACCGTCTTCCACCGCGTGACGTCGGCCAGTGGCCTCTCCACCTGGCCGGGAGCCAGCCGCAGCACCTCGTCTCTGAGCCGCGCGAGCACAACCTGACGGGGATCGGACGGAACGAAATCTTCCAGGCCAGCCAGCCAGGGCGCTTCCCGGCGACAGGCATCTAGTAGCCCGCCCACGCCCACAGCCTTGGCGGACGACCGCCCGGTTGGCGGCACAGCCAGCACTTGCTGAAGGAGGTACCCGACAGACGCCCACCTGTGCCGGGTCCCGGGACTGGCGCCCGCCGCAGTGAGCAGCGCCTGCATACTCGCCATGTCCATACCGGCGAGTCGTCGGCCCAAACCTTGAGGATCTGTCCGCCCCGTCTTCTTCGTGCCCTTGCCCACATCGCCCCCGTTCTCTTGAGTACGCCAGCATAGAAAGCTGGTGTCCGAAAACCCACTTCAAAATTGTCGTGCAGGTGACTGTGCTGTATCAGGACTTCCTTGACCCGGATGTCGCTAGAGTCGCTGGGAACTGACGATCACCAATTACGCCTGGGCCGTGGTCTTCTGCTTGAGGCGCTGTAGTAGTCCTCCCACTCACGCAGCTTGTCGTTGAAGACCTCGGCGTCGTCGATGATGGCGCCGTCGAGGAGCCGGTAGACCTCCTCGGCGTCGATCCGCTGGGAGCGTTCGACCTTGCCGTTCAGCCGTGGTGTTCGGGGCTTGATGTAGGTGGGGTGATGCGCTTGTCGAGCACGTGCCGTGGAAGGCGGGCTGGAACTCGGCGCCGTTGTCCGTCTGGATGACCTCGACCTGGAACGGCAGGCGCTGGATGACGCAGTCGAGGAACTGGATGGCGGTGGCCTGGTTCATCGTCGGGTAGATCCGCGGCACGCGCAGCCGGGTGCAGTTGTCGATGGCAGTGAACTGGAAGTACTTGTTGCGGCCTCCGCGCCGCCCTGGGACATCGACGCGAGCGGCTCGATGAACTTCACCCGGTGGCCTGGCAGTTGCTTTTCGTACCGGTCCCATCGGCGGTCGTGGCGCTTGTAGCGCTGCGAAGTCGGCAGACGGCCCCATGTCCAGTCGGTTGAAAATCCGCCACACCCCCAGGGATCACCCAGACCCGACAACGATGTCGTCTTCTCGCCTCAGCGGAACTCCCTTAGGTCGAGAAGGCACGCGCTACGCAGTCCGTCGTCGCAGGCGCGCGATGCGCGCGCCGGAGGCAGGACTGGGAGGTAGACCCGCGTGTCCCAGCGAGCGCGACCACACTGCGCATTCAGATGTAGAACTTGAATTGAGGCAGTGGCTCCCGGTCAGATGGGATCTCCCTCATGATCTCGCCAACCAGCCCGGAGAACTTGATCGTGATCGGCAGGAGCCCGCCCAGTGCGGCCGAGTTCCAGTTGAGCTTGGTAAGTGCGAGAACTTCCTTCAATAGGGCGTCCCTCGAAGAGTCCTGCCCGACGTGATCAGCGACCTGGAGCGGCGCCGGAACATGCATCCCGTGGAATTCGTTGAGCGCGGATATGTAGCCCGTCGTGTACAGGTAGTCCAGCTCCCCGAAGCTGAAGCGGGTTCCGCGCAGCGGCGGATACTTCGAGGTGGTGATGAGACGAACCCGGCTCTGCGCCTCTAGCGCCATCAGATCGTAGCGCCGCACGCGGGACTCGATTGCTGCGCGGAAGCCATCGCGTTCGTCTGGCCAGTATCGCGAGGTTTTGTGGACCACGACGCGAGCGGGGGTCTGCTTCATGACCGCCTCGTACCGGTCAAGTACCAGTGCCATCAGCTGGTGCGCGCCGTCGGCCGTCAGGTGAGGCGAGCGGCTCCCGGTCTTGTTCGGATCCCACTCGAATTCGTGTCCCCGTAGAACGAGCCCTTCCCCTCGCTCGTCAAACGCCTGCACGAGGCTGGTCTGCATCGTCGCAGCAGCGCTGCTCAGCGGCCGGTAGAAGCCGATACCGACGTAGCAGGTCCCCGGTGTGAGGCCGTACGGACTCCACGGATAGCCTCCCGCCTTGCAGTACATCGCGGTGAAGAAGTTCCACGCGATGCGGGAGGGCGGTGTCCTGTCGCGCCCGTCGAGGGTGGGCGCCCGGACGATCTGCGTCGGCAGGCGGAACCTCATCGCGCTTGCCTTGAGGGCACGGCGCAGGTCCCGATGGACTGCGCCGGTCTCTTTGCTGGCGTAGTCGGCCGTGCCGCAGCGCGTCACGATCTGGTCGGACAGCGCGATCACCACGTAGTCGGGGACGCTGTCACGCTCTGCCAACTGCCGGAACTTGGTCTCGAACAGGGTCAGGGCAGCGTGGAAGCGCTCCTTCTGGGACTTGATCTCCAGTACCTGCCGCAGTTCGGCCTGCCCGAGTTCTTCATTCCACGCATCGTCGAATTCCAGCGACGAGAAGAATCCGCGATCGGGCATCCACCCGGGGAATTCCGGATTGTGCACGTCTCCGCGTACGCCCTCGGCGCGACTGCTCATCCAGGTACGGGCCGCCTCGACGAGCTCTGAGGTACCGATCAGCCCCACGCGCAGCCGGGTGGGATGGCGGCCTGATGCCGTCCAGGAACGCGGCCCGTAGCGTGCGATGCCGGCCTTGGGGTCGATGTGCAGACCGTCGTCGGCGAACTGCAGCAGCGGTTCGGGAAAGTAGGTACTCGCGATGAGGGACGGCGAGCCGACCGGCGAGACACTCGGTGGAGCAGGGCGTGCCGTCATCGCAGTGTTTTCTCCGCGTCCTCGTCGTCTTCGCCTGCGGGATCGTCATCCTCGCCCAGACCTCCCGCCTCGGCCCAGGTAAAGAGGTCGTCCACGTACTCGACATTCTTGAAGGGCATGTCGTGCTCGGCGGGAATGCCGGGCCAGTGCACCTGCCCACTGCTAAGCGACGTCGAGACAATCAGATTCTGCCTGTCGGTGCCGAAGGGGAAGAAGATCCGTGGAGTGCTCCTGCCGAGGAAGTCCCGCCAGAACTGCACCTCGCCCAGGAGATCGTGGTTGAACAGACGGGACTTCTTCCGGGTCACCTGCCGCCCGATGTACTTGGCATGTATGGACTCGAAGCCGTCGGAGGTCACACGAAGCTCGGGTCTGACGCTCAGGCACCACTGGTTGTCACCGATGAGAAAGAAGCGCAGCGAAACAGCACGGTGAAGCCAGTAGTTGCGAGGCTCTCCGGTCGCTCGCTTCTTGGGCTGCCATACGACGCTCCGGGTTGCCCTGCTGGCATTCAACGGCCGGTACGGGACGGAGCGTTCAACGCCGACCGCCTCAGGTTCGAAGTAGTAGCGGTGGTGGTCATGGTCAAGCCGCAGTCCGAGACGTCCGGTGAGTTTGTTCAGCGACCGGTTCAGCAGTGCGACGTACCACCCCAGCCTGTCGGGATCCGTCCACCACTCCTTCGTGGAGTAGCGCTCGGTCTCCGTACGCGCCACCACGTCAGCGAACGGGTTGCCGATGTCACGCAGGTCCTGGAATGCCCACAACCGCCCCTCACGCAGGATGAACGGCGTCATCATTCCGGCAGATGCCGCGGCCGGCCTGACCTCGTTCTCCCGGCCGGAAGAGCAAGGGGCTCCGTAGATGTAGCGCGGCATCTGCGTGACCGGCAGCACATTGCTGTACACGGTGTCGCTGACCATCGGAGGCAGTTCCGACGGCACATTGGAACGCCCGCCGAGCCTGCGCTCGATCCGCTGCTCGTGAGTCTCCTTCATGGCCTGCAGACGCTCCACTGTGTACTTCGCAAGCGCACCATCGGAGTCGATCAACTGGTGATGCTGATTGCACAGCAAGATCAGATTCTCGTACCGGTTGCGCTCCTCCGGCGTCAGCGGCGAATCGCCTCGCGGACCATTCGGGCTCTCCGCGACAATATGGGCCATCTCGCCAAGCACCACAACGGGGTCCTGCGGCGTCCCCTGGGCCGTCAGAAGCAAGCCACATTCGGGAAAGGCACAGATATTGCCAGAACGCTGGGTCAACTTGCGTTGCTGCGCGACAGGTACGGCCACAACACCTCCTCCGGGTACCCACATGCTACGGGCGACCTCTGACATAGGCCCTCCCTCGCACAACAAGCGAACCCCCGGGACTCGGCCGCTTCGCGGCACCCACTGCTCAGCCATTGCCTGAACGAGTCATCACCAACTCCGCCCAGAGGCCACTGAAAGTAGAGGGTCACGACACGCCGAAGGCACTCAGTAGCACTTGCTCTGAATCACCATGCTCCGGCAGTCCGGCAGACGTATCAGCACATCCGCGCCATCGTCGTACGAGCCACCATCCATCACCCATCAGGAGTGACCAACTCGAACTCGTCCTGGCACCGGCCCGTTGGCGTGGAGCGATCCGTGTGGCGACGCGGAACATCGCCACCTACTCACCCACCGGGTTGAAGCCTACGGCGTATCTAATACTCCAGCCGTAGATCGTGATCTTCATGGCTGGACGGCCGCTTGATGTCGGTAGTGGCACCGGCGGGCGCGGGCTTGATGCCGACGTCGCCAGT
>NZ_JBEZVL010000032.1:0-9889 GCF_040636975.1 Streptomyces sp. NPDC032198
TACCCGCCTCCACTGTGACGGCCATAGCCCTGCCCTCACCAGCTCGCCCCAGAGGACAACCCAGAGGCAGACCCGGACTTCTTCAGGGGCAAGTAGCTAGTGCGGTGACCGCGAACGTGGGCTGGGGCTGGTGGCATGCCGGTGAAAAGGACATCGAGCACACGCCCAGCCCTTCGCGGCGGCCCGCCGGGCTCGGACCTGCTGCCACTCGTGCTCACGGGCCCACCGCCTTGGCTCGGAGGATGGATGAGCACGGCTTCCAGCGCGGCCGCGAGGTGGGCGCGGGCGTACTCCATCGTCGGCTCGTAGAGCTCTCCGAGGGGACGGATGGGCGGGTGCGCACAGGTGGCGGTCGTCGCGGATCCGCTCCAATTGCTTGCGCTGGGCGCAGCCGATCAGTTCGAGCTTCTCCGCCGTGTCGAGCAGCGTCTTCTCCAGGGCGAGCATGATCGGAATCGCTTCGGACTCCGCACTGCCCTGGGCTCGCTCCACGTCGGCGACCAGGTCCTTCGCGTGGCTCTCGCCCTCTTCGTGGAGGATCTGGGCCTTGGCAATGAGGTCGGCGCAGACAGCTGTCCACGTCAGGACAGTCTCACCGCGGGCCGAGCCGGCGGCGTAGCAGCGGTACGCCTCGCTGACGAGGGGACGCAGATCCGGATTGAACACGCGGTTCACGCGCTCTTCGAGGTCGATCATGTTGCCCCTCCCGGTGCGCCCGTCCCACTTGCCCTCGGAACGATCCCATTTCCCGCTCCGGGTCCCGGAGCGGCTTCTCCGGTAGCTATGTGCTGGTACCGGCACATAGCTACCGCGTTGGTATGGGAAAGCAGACGAATATCCGCCTGGACGACGCCGTCAAAGCAGCTGCTGAGGACCGGGCCAAGCGCCGGGGCCTGAGTTTGCAAGGGTACGTGGCTGACCTGATCGAGGCGGACGTGAATCAGTCCCGCGCGGCCTTCATGGCCGGCGCTGTATCGTTCCTGGCCGCATACACGGACGTGTTCGATGCGGAAGTCGGTGAGGACCGGTGCCCCGGTCTCCCGGAGACCCCGGCGGAGACGGCACCGAGGGGCGCGGCGTGAACCTCCGGATGGACCTCGCGTGGATCTTGGCAGTGGCGCAGCAGATTCCTGGAGATCCCAAGGTCTTCGACTACGGCGTCCCCGCAGCGGCGGAGGCACGTCACCGGGCGGAGATCCCTGGCCACCTTCCTGCCCCCGCCCGTAGCGTCTGGGGAGGGATGCCACGGGAAGCGTGCCCTGCGTTGAGCACGTAGCGTCACTCATGGCGACAGCACGTCCGCACGCCAGCTGCCGCTGGTCGCAAAGGCACTGGGCAAGCAGATGCTCGCCCCCCTCATCGCGCTCCTGACTGCTCTTGCGTTCGCTCCCCCGCTCCTGGCTCTCCCACTCTTTCCCTCGGTGCGCAAAAGGCCCCTGCGGCGGCCGCCAAGACGGCCGCCCTCGCGGCCCGTTGCGGGAGTTGCGGATCCGGGTGGGCACGCAGGAGCACCAGCTGGTGGTAGAGGGGCGCCGTGGCCGCGATCAGCAGGCCCGTTGCGTCCGTGTCCTCTTCTGGGAGCTCACCTCGCTCGATGGCGCGCTCCACGAGGATCTCGCACTGGGCGTAGCGGTCCGTCCACAGCTGGGTCTGCGCGTGTGCGGCCTGTTCGGAGTGGAATGAGGCGGCCATCAGGGCGAGGGGGAACGAGGGCTGTACGACCAGGGATTGCTGGATCTCCTGGTTGAGGGCTGTCAGGTCGCCGCACAGCGAGCCGGTGTCCGGCGGCTGCCAGTCGATCTCGCCGGCGGCGTTGATGACGTCGACGAGCAGGCCGCCGACATCGCGCCATCGCCGGTAGACCGTGGCCCGATGCACTCCGGCCCGCGTCGCGACGCCCTCCATCGTGAGTCCGTCGTGGCCACTTTCGGCGAGTTGGGCGCGTACGGCGTCGAGAACCTTGGCGCGCGTGCGGGCGGTGCGGCCGCCCGGTCGGCGGTCGGCGCGTGTGTCACGTGGGTCTGTCATCGGCAGTCAGTATCCGGTTGATCAGGGGGACGGTCCGTGCAACGATCCTAACGCGACAGATGTCGCCTTAGGCTTCATGGAGAGGAACTGCCCCCGTAATGCCGCCTGTTCCCGCTGATCCCACCGTGCTCCACCCGATGCCCGAGCACCCGCGCGTGGTTCTACTCAAACCGCTGGTGAAGTCGCCGCTGATCGAGGTCGGCGACTTCTCCTACTACGACGATCCGGGCGACCCGACCGCGTTCGAGACGCACAACGTCCTGTACCACTACGGACCCGAGCGGCTTGTCATCGGCAAGTACTGCGCGCTGGGGACGGGCACCCGTTTCATCATGAACGGCGCCAACCACCGCATGGACGGTCCTTCCACCTTCCCCTTCCCCACCATGGGGGGCTCCTGGGCAGAACACTTCGACCTGATCACCGACCTGCCCGGCCGGGGCGACACGGTCGTCGGCAACGACGTGTGGTTCGGCCACGGCGCCACGGTCATGCCGGGCGTACGGATCGGTCACGGCGCGATCATCGCCGCCGGCTCCGTGGTCAGTGGCGACGTCCCCGACTACGGCATCGTCGGCGGCAACCCCGCCCGACTCATCCGCACCCGCTACGACGCCGCGGACATCGCCCGGCTCCTGGCCGTGGCGTGGTGGGACTGGCCCGTGCAGCACATCACCCGGCACGTACGGACAATCATGTCGGGGACCGTGGCCGACCTGGAGGAGGCCGCCGCGCGGATCGACCTGCCCTGACACCGCATCCTCGCCACTGGCCGCACCCGCCTGTGCCTCCGTCCGCACCCGTCCCGCGCCAGAAACGAGTGATCGCCCGTGCCCATTGACCTGCCGTGGTGGGGCAACACCGCGCTCGGTCTCGCCACCACGACAGCCAGCACCGAGCGAGCACTACGCCTGCGCTACAGCTGGCTGCTCGACGGCGGAGCAACATGAACGCGCGTCTCCGCCCCGGCCGATGGGAGGCTCGCGAAGCTCGACGAAGTCCGGCAAACCCCACCTGAGCGAAGGGCACTTCGTGTGCCGATCTGTCCCCGTAGGGGATCGACGCCCGTTGCCGGGCAAGACGCTGCCGCTCTGCGTCGGCGAGCGGGCCGGGCGAACGAGGCAGGCCGGCCAATGGGCTCCCCCGCCGCTCTGCTCGCAGGTTGCCCGCCGACCCCGACCAGTCTGTCGACCACTGACCCCCGGCCACGATAACGAAGCGGTCATTACACGCTCAGAACACGGTGGTCGGGCCCGACCACCAGCCCTCTACGGGGGTCCCCGGCCCGGGAGAGGCGGGAATCTGCTCAACGGCCGGGCACGGTGCGCACGGTGGCAGGCGGCGTCCGAGCCTGCTGCCGCGCACTTGAGCCTCCGCCAACTTGAGATCACAGGTCAAAGGGCTGGCGTGACCGGCTCTCGGGGTGCTCACGCCGGTCCCGGGTGGCTGCCTGCGCAGCGGGCCATCTGTCAGCGATCGGTTTGGAGATCTGTCAGGAAGAGCAGGGCGTCTCGGAGGCAGTCGACGGGCGCCACAGTGCCCGTGGCGCCGACAGCCGGGCGGTATGGATCAGCCCAGCGATGCAGTTGCCGCACGCAGGTCTTCCAGGGCTGCCAGTGCATATGGCGCAAGCCCTTCCGTGTCATCACGATCGCTTTCAGACCACTGGGCGTATCCCTGCTTGAACGCGAGGACTCCCAGCTCGCCGGCGAGGTGCGCGGTCGGGTCGGGGATACCGCGGGCGATGAGCGCGGCTGTCATGGCGGCCGCGAGACCGACGCTCTTGAGGGCGTCGCGCTCTTGCAGTTCGGTGCTGGCTGCCACGGCTGCTTTGAGGCGGGGACCAAGTTCGCGGTTCGTGGGTCCCATGGCGCTCGATGCGCGCTTCAGACCGGCTGCCACCGCCTGGAGCGGGCTGGCGCTCTCAGGGGCCTCGGTAATGCCGTCGGCGAGCAGCCTGCTGAGCGTCTCCTGGCCGGCGACCAGCAGCTCGCGCTTGTCGGAGAAGTGCCGGAAGAAGGTGCTTTTGGTGACGCCGGCGCGCTCGGCGATCTGCGTCACCGTGGTGGCGTCGTAGCCCTGCTCGGTGAACAGGTCGACGGCCGCAACGACGAGTCGCTGGGTCGCCCCCGGTTGCCATCTAGCCATGAGACCAGGATAGGCGATGGGACACCTGTCCCGTCACTCGGTGTATGGTCAGTGATGGGACAATGGTCCCATCACTTTCAGGGAGAGCTCATGCATGTCTTCGTCACCGGCGGTACAGGCACCATCGGCTCCGCCGTCGTCGCCGAACTCCTCGGCAACGGCCACACCGTTCTCGCACTGGCTCGCTCGGACGGCTCCGCGCAGGCTCTTGAAAGCGCTGGTGCCAAGGTGCTGCGGGGAGACCTGGCGGACCTCGGCGTCCTGAGGTCCGGCGCAGCGCAGTGCGACGGCGTGATCAGTCTGGCGTTCGGACGCGACTACAGCAGTGCGGACGCTCTCGCGCAGTCCATCGCCGAGGAGAGCGCCGCCCTCACCGCGCTGGGGCAGGAACTCATCGGAAGCGACCGCCCGATCGTCACGGTCTCCGGGACGCCCCAGGTGCCCGGACGCGCCTCCACCGAGGCCGATCCGCTGCCGACCAACGGACCGGTGGGCGGCCGGGGCCGTTCGGTCAATGCGCTGCTGGACCTCGCCTCACGCGGTGTGCGCAGCACGGCTGTCCGCATGCCGCGCACGGTCCACAACGAGGGCCGGGGCGGATTCGCCGGCCTGTTGACCGATCAAGCGCGCCGCACCGGGGTGGCCGGCTACCCGGGCGAGGGCACCCAGCGCTGGCCGGCCGTGCACGCACTCGACGCAGCCGTCCTGTTCCGTCTGGCCCTTGAGTCCGCACCGGCCGCAACGGCCTGGCACGCCGTCGCCGACGAGGGCGACGCGGTGCGGGACATCGCCACCGTCATCGGCCGGCGACTGGGCCTCCCGGTCGAGGAGGTCCCGCAGGAGAACTTCGGCCCGTTCGGCCCGATCTTCGCCATGGACCAGCCGGCGTCCAGCGCCCGTACCCGCGATGCCCTCGGGTGGCAGCCTGCCCGCTCCAGCCTCCTCGAGGACCTGGAAACCATTCAGCCCTGACGCACACAGGTTCCGGGGCACCGGACGGGGTCCTTTCAGGTGACGCCGCAGATCGGCGAGGTGGCAGACGGTCCGAGTGGCCAGCGGCAGACGGCACCGGAACCGGAACCGGCAGACAAACGGGCAAGTGCCTGCGGCGTGCTTTTTGGTTTTCGTCACACCATTCCAACGGCCGCCGGGGGAACCATGGTTACGCCCGCGCCGAGCTGCCGAGGGCAGCAGATCAGGTCACAGGCGGGTGGTGAAGCGGCGGCCCCCGGGCAGTTTGCGCAGCCCACTGCGGTCGACCAGTTGGACCAGCTTCCCGCACACAGGCACCAGCTCGTCCCGCACGCTGACATCGATTCCCGGGGCGCCGCCGACCTTCCGGGCCATGACCGGTCCGGCGGCCAGCCGCACGGTGCGAGGATGCGCCGGCAGTCCGGCGGGAACACGGTCTCCTCCATCTCCGGCGTCCGGTGCGCGACCAGCATCACCCCTCGTCCGCCCGCCTGTCCGGGCAGCGGCGCGGCCGAGGCGCGTTCGCCAGCAAGCTGTTCGCTCACCCGCTCAACCTCAACAACCCGCTCCGCGACGGCGAGCCCGTCCCACCCGGCCCGCACCTCCGCCAACTCCCTGGCAAGCAGTTCCTCACGTTCGTCCAGCTCCACACGCCGCGCAGTGATCCGTTCCAGCAGCCCGGGATCCATGCCCCGGATGGTAGAAGGCCGCCTGGCCTCAGCTAGCAGGAATCAGCGAACCATCCGGCTCCGTCAAACGATCTACTCCGCAGACTGCCGCCGACGACCAGCACGAGCACCCAGAGAACCGGTCACGCCAGCCCTTTGACCCGTGATTCCAAGCTGGAGGAGGCTCACTGCGCACTGCGCATACAGCGCGATGGTGTCCGCCGACGCACCCGCTGCGCAGCGCCATCGCTACGGCGATGTCATCGGCGAAGGGCGGCCCGTTGCGCAGCGGGCCTGCTCTGCGCAGCTGCGTGCGCGGTGCGCAGAGCAGGCCCGACACCGCGATGACCGCCCGGCCGGTCATCGCCGACGGAGCAGTCATCATCGCCCGGCGTTCTGCCAACCGATGCGGCTGCGCTGCGGGTTGGGCAGTGGCCGCCTGCAGTCATCCGAACTCCGGCACAGGCCTGGTGGTAGATATCGACCACCGTCCCCGACGCCGCCCCGACCACCACGTCGCCGGCCCCGACCACTGCAGGTCAGCGCGTTGCGCACCCCACACCGCCCGGCACCGGTCCTTGCGCCTGCACCGGGCGCATACCGATCAGTGAGCAAGGGACCGCCGATGCGCAGCCGCCGATGCGCAGCCACGCATCACAACGACGACAGACCATCACCGCCAGGCGACGGCCCACAGCGATCAGCAATGACCGACGAGCGACGGACGATGAGCAACGACCCGCGGGCGACGACCGATGAGCGATGAGCGATGCGCAGCAGGCGACGGCGACGGCGACGGCCGATGAGCAATACCGGTGACCCGCCGCCATCAGCGCAGTGCGCCCCCGTCTCCGCCGGGTGCCGAGCCTCACCGCCCACGCCGAGCCGGAGCGGTCGGGGTGGGCGGTAGATACCGACCACCGTCCTGGCCTTCACCCCGACCACGCAGGTCAGCACGCCGCGCAGCGCCAGCCGCAAGGACACGGCGCCGGTCCCAGCCCACGAGGGACGCTGTCCGGGAGAGGCCGGGTGGTAGATACCGACCACCCTCCTCCGGCGCTATCCCGACCACTGGCGTGGCAGCCCCGACCACACAGGTCAGCGCGCAGCGCCAGGGCCGGTCTTCAAAGTCCCGCCTGCCCTTCGGGCGACGACGCGACTTTGCGAAAACGGCCTAGAGCTGCGACGCCCCTCCGTCGACAGGGAACTCCGTTCCTGTCGAGAAGGTCGCACCGAACGCCAAGTACGCCACCGCGGCGGCCACTTCCTCGGACGTCCCCAGCCGCTGCATCGGAATGGTGCTCCGGTAGGTGTCCTTCGTCGCCTCGACGACATCGGCGGGCAGCGAGGAGCGGTCCAGGATGCCCGAGTCGATCGGGCCGGGGCTCACGGCATTGACCCGCACCTTGTGCGGCAGCAGCTCGCGGGCCAGGGTGCGCGTCATCGACCGCAGGGCTGCCTTGCTCGCCGAGTAGATACTGAGCGCGTCGAGGCCCAGGACGTTCACCACCGACGTGGTGAGGACCACGCCGCTTCCCTCGCGCAACAGCGGCGCCAACGCCTGCACCGTGAAGTACGGGCCCTTGGTGTTGATGTCGAACAGCGTGTCGTACATCTCCTCCGTCGTCGAGTCGAACGGCGCGGACTCGGTGACGCCGGCGTTGACGAACAGCGCGTCCACCGCACCGAACCGCTCCTGGACCGTGCCGGCCAGCGCCTTGATGTCCTTCAGGGACGCGGCGTCGCTGCGGACGCCGACCGCCTTGTCCCCCAGCTGCTCAAGCGCGCCGTCCAGAGTGGATCGGGTGCGGCCGGTGATCAGTACGTGCGCCCCGCCGTCCGCGAACAACCGGGCCGCAGCCAGGCCGATACCGCTGCTTCCGCCCGTGATCACGATCTTCTTGCCGTCATAAGTGGTCATGCCCTCAAGCCAAATGCCCACCCGCACACCCTGTCCAAGACCTGTTCCGTATGCCGTCATGCCCCGGGCGTATGACGACGCTCGACGTACCCTGAGCGAATGGACATCGATCTGCGGCTCGTGCGCTATTTCACGGTCGTGGCGGAGTACGGCAACTTCGGCCGCGCCGCCGCCAAGCTGCACCTGGCGCAGCCGTCGCTGAGCCGCCAGATCCAGCGACTTGAGGCTCAGCTCGGTGTCCGCCTTTTCGACCGCTCGCCGCAGGGCAGCAGCCTCACCGACGCCGGTCAGGCATTCCTTCCCGGGGCCCGGATACTGCTCCAGGAGGCCGAGCAAGCCGCTCGCACGGCCAGAGCCGCCGTCCAGCCCCGTACCGTCACTGTCGGCTGCGCCGAAGGACTGGTCATCACCGCCTGTGTGCAGGAACTGCGCCGCTGGCACCCCGACGGCCAGGTCCGCACCCGGCACCTCGACTGGCGGGACACGCACGCCCTCGCCGAGCGGCGGGTCGACGCCCTCGTCGCATACAAACCCCTGCCCTGGCCCACGGACGGCCTCCGGGTGACCAAGCTCCATCAGGAGCCGCGGGTGCTCGTCACGTCGGCGAGTCATCATCTGGCGAACGAGAAAGCCGTCAGCCTGCGGGCTCTGTCGGACGAGGAACTGGTGGCCTGCGTCAGCACTCCGGTCGTCTGGAGCACGCCCAAGCCGGTCGACGACCGCCCGGCACCACCCCCGCCTGCAATCGACGACAGCTACGAGGACAAGCTGGAACTCATCGCCACCGGCCACTGTGTCGCGATCTTCCCTGCCAGCGATCGACGCGCCGCTGTGCGTGAGGACATCGCCCTGGTGCCCGTCATCGACATCGATCCCTGCGAGCTCGTGCTCGTCACGCGCGCCGGCGACCCCAACCCGCTGCTCAGATCCCTGGAAGACGTCGCACGTACATTGCTCGGCACAGCCTCCCGACAGGAGAACAGCACGCTGGCGATCAGCTGACCCCTCGCGGCGGCGTCTCCAAATGATCTTGTGTGGTGGATCACGGTCGGGTGATATGTCGTCATGAACTGTCTGATGCCGAGCGGGAGTTCGCCCGTCCTCTGTTGCCTCGGTCGGAGCGAGGGCGGAAGCGGTCGGATGACCGGACAGTCCTCAACAGGATGTCTGGAAGTTCCGTAAATGGCGCGGCATCGCGACCCGCTACGACAAAACCGCCGAGTCCTACCAGGCTCGACTTGGTCCACCACGTTGATTTGATCAGCAACTTGTCCGCCATCTCGACGTGACTCATCCGTCGCGCACGATATCGATGAGGTCCGGGAAGCGCCCCTCGCGTCGGGCCCTGGTCAGCTGCGAGCAGAGCCTGCGGGCACCCGTACAACGCTACGGCGGTGCTCCCCTCGTTCGCCGCGGCGCCGCGGCCCAGCCGTCCAGGAAGGCGACCAGGGTGCGGCGCTGGGCTTCCTCACGGGCGATCTGCCGCGCGAGGACGTCGCGGCCGCCACAATCCAGGGCCATGCCTGACTGGATGCCCTTGTGGGGGACGACCGTGCTGATCGCGCTCGGGACGTCTCTGCTGACGTCGATCGTCGCGGGACGGTACCTCTCGCCCCTCCTCGAAGTCCGCAACCGGCGCTTCCAGGCGAAAATGCTGGCGCGCGAGAAATTCCAGGAGAACATGCTGGACACCCTGTCCGCCGGAATGCATCTGCGTGCCGTGCCGGTGGCGCCGGCAGCGAGCGACACGGTCCGCACCGCGCTACTGGCAGAAGCCGCTCGTTGGAGCGCCCAGGTCGACGAGACGACCAAGTACCTCACCGACCATGCCGTGCAGCTGCTCGTTGCGTATCGCGGGTCGCGGCTCCCGGAGCTGGCGGTGCGGTACTCCGGCACCGCGCGCGCAGCGTGGATCTCGGACCGGAGCAAGGACCGCAAGCTACAGTCCGGTGCACAGCCTTCAGCGGGCCCATTCCTGGACGGAACTCGAACGGCTACTGACCGAACTGGAGACGCCGGAGCCTGCGAGCATGTAAAAACGGGCCGCACTAACTGGTTCTAACGAAAGCGGTTGATCATGTGACTGTTTGCGTGTCGGCTCGTTGGTCTGGTTGTGGCGAAACATCAGTAGCGGCCGTGGATCGTGCCGGAT
>NZ_JBEZVL010000033.1:0-5915 GCF_040636975.1 Streptomyces sp. NPDC032198
GAGGTGTTGGCCCGGTTTGTGGGTCGGCGTTCGAAGCGGCTTGTGGTCAGTCATGCTTTTCATTCGGCGTTGATGGAGCCGATGCTGGCGGAGTTCCGTGCGGTGGCTGAGTCGGTCACGTATGCGGTGCCGCGTATGGCGATGGTGTGTGACACGACGGGCCTGTTGGACGAGGCGGGTGAGTTGAGCACGCCCGAGTACTGGGTGCGGCATGTGCGTGAGGCTGTCCGGTTCGCCGACGGGGTACGGACGTTGGCCGGTCAAGGCGTCGATGTCTTCCTTGAGTTGGGCCCTGCCGGAGTGCTGACCGCGATGGCCCAGGAGACGCTGGAGGAGGAGACCGGGAGCCGGACGGTCGCCGTCGCCGCCCAGCGTCCGGACCGCGGGCAGCCGCGCTCTCTCCTCGACGCGCTGGCCGCACTGTGGACGCACGGCGCCGACGTCGACCTCGCCGCCCTGACCGACGGCTCACCGGTGGGTCTGCCGACGTACGCGTTCCAGCGTCGCCGCTACTGGCAGCAGGACCTGCCGCGCGGCGGCGGGGACCCGGGCGCCTGGGGCCTGGAGGCTGCCGGGCACCCGATGCTCGGCGCCGCCGTCCCCCTGGCAGGCGGCGAGGACACCCTGCTCACCGGCAGCCTCTCGGTGCGCACCCACCCTTGGCTCGCCGACCACGTGGTGGCGGGCGCCGCCCTGGTCCCCGGCACCGGCCTGGTCGAGATGGTGATACGGGCCGGCGACGAGGCGGGCTGCCCCCGCCTGGAGGAACTCGCCCTGCGGGCACCGCTCTCGGTGCCCGCCTCCGGCAGCGTCGCCGTGCAGGTACGGGTCGGCGAGGAGGACGACTCCGGCCGCCGCCCGGTCACCGTGTACGGGCGCCCGAACGGCGAGCGCGAGTGGACCCAGCACGCGGACGGCGTGCTCGCCCCTCAGGAGCCCGGCGAGGCCCCGGACCTGGAGGCGTGGCCGCCGGTCGGCGCCGAACCGGTCGAACTGGACGGCTTCTACGAGCGGTTGACCGACGAAGGCTACGGCTACGGGCCCGCGTTCCAGGGGCTCAAGGCCGTATGGCAGCGCGGCGACGAGGTCTTCGCCGAGGTGCGGCTGGCCGAGCGGGAGCAGGCGCAGGCCGGCCGGTTCGGCCTCCATCCGGCGCTGCTCGACGCCGCACTGCACGCGGGCCTCGCCGTCGGTGGCCCCGGCGGCGAAGTACGGCTGCCGTTCGTGTGGAGCGGGGTCAGCCTGTTCGCGGAGGGCGCCGCCCAGGTCCGCGTCCGGCTGGCACCGCGCGGCGACGGGGAGCTGACCCTGCGCCTGGCCGACACCGCGGGACGGCCTGTCGCCGAGGTGGACCGGCTGGTGACCCGCCCGGTGACGGCCCGGCAGCTCAAGCGGTCCGCCGACCAGGACGCGCTGTTCCGCCTCGACTGGAACCTGGTCGCGGCGGACGGCACGCTGCCGGCCGGAAGCTGGACGGTACTCGACCCGCAAGGCCGAGTGCCCTCCCCCTGCCCCGAGGTCGGGGTGCTGACGGTGTCCCCGGCCGACGGTGCGGAGACGCGGGACGCGGTCCGCTCCGAGACCGGGCGGGTGCTGAGCGCCCTGCAGACCTGGCTGTCCGACGAAGGTGCCGTCGACGCACGGCTGGCCGTCGTCACCCGGGACGCGTTCACGGTGCGTACCGGGGACGCGGCGCCGGATCCGGTACACGGCGCGATCTGGGGCCTTGTGCGCTCCGCGCAGACCGAGCACCCGGGACGGTTCCTCCTCGTCGACCTGGAGGGTGGTGCCGACCTGACCGACGCGCTGCCCGCGGCGCTCGCGGCCGGCGAGCCCCAACTGGCCGTCCGCGGCGGCGACCTGCTGGTGCCGCGCCTCGGCCGGGCCGCCGACGGCGGGGCGCTGATCCCGCCGGCAGGAGAGTACTGGCGTCTCGACGTGACCGAGCCCGGCACCTTCGAGAGCCTGGCCCTGTTGCCCGCGCCGGAGCGGTCGGCGCCGCTCGGCCCGACCGAGATCCGCGTCGCGGTCCGCGCCGCAGGCCTCAACTTCCGCGACATCCTGCTGGCCCTGGACATGTACCCCGAGCGCACCGTGATGGGCGGCGAGGCGGCCGGTGTCGTCACCGAGGTCGGGGCCGAGGTCGGGAACCTGGTACCGGGGGACCGGGTGACCGGCGTGGTGCCCGGCGCGCTGGGCACCACCGCGGTGACCGACGCACGCACCATGGTCAGGATTCCCGACGCCTGGACGTTCGAGCAGGCGGCCTGCGTGCCGGTGGCCTACCTCACCGCGTACTACGGACTCGCGGACCTCGCCGGAGTACGGCCGGGCGAGCGGGTGCTGGTGCACGCGGCGGCGGGCGGCGTCGGTACCGCCGCTGTGCAGATCGCCCGCCACCTGGGCGCCGAGGTCTTCGGCACCGCAAGCCCCGGCAAGTGGGATGCCCTGCGCGCCGCAGGCCTCGACGAGACGCACACCGCCTCCTCGCGCACCCTCGACTTCGAGCGGGAGTTCCTCGCGGCGACCGGCGGACACGGCGTGGACGTGGTCCTGGACAGCCTGGCCGGGGAGTTCGTGGACGCCTCGCTCAGGCTGCTGCCCGGCGGTGGCCGGTTCGTCGAGATGGGCAAGGCCGACCTGCGCGACCCGGCGCAGGTGGCCGTCGATCACCCCGGCGTCACCTACCGCGCGTACGACATGACGGAAGCCGGCCTGGACCGCACGCAGGAGATCCTGACCGAGGTCGTGCGGCTCTTCGAGACCGGCGAGCTGCACCACCCGCGGGTCACCGCCTGGGACATCCGGCAGGCCCCGGAGGCCTTCCGGTACATGAGCCAGGCGCAGCACATAGGCAAGATCGTGCTGACCCTGCCGCCGGTGTGGAACACCGAGGGCACCGTCCTCATCAGTGGCGGCACCGGCACCCTCGGCACACTGCTCGCCCGGCACCTGGTGGCCGAACACGGCGTGCGCAACCTGCTGCTCGTCGGACGACGCGGACTCGACGCCCCCGGCGCGGCCGCGCTGAGCGAGGAACTGGAGGCCGCCGGCGCCGAAGTGTCCGTGGCCGCCTGTGACATCGCCGCCCCGGACGCGGCTGCCGACCTGCTCGCCAAGATCCCCGCCGACCGTCCGCTGACCGCCGTGATCCACCTGGCGGGCGTACTGGACGACGGCACCATCGAGGGACTGACCCCGCAGCGGCTCGACACCGTGCTGCGGGCCAAGGCGGATGCCGCGCTCACCCTGCACGAGGCCACCCGGGGTCTGGACCTGGCCGCCTTCGTGATGTTCTCGTCCGCCTCCGCCGCACTCGGCAACGCCGGACAGGCCAACTACGCGGCAGCCAACGCCTTCCTCGACTCGCTGGCCCAGCGCCGCCGGTCCGAGGGACTGCCCGGACAGTCGCTCGCCTGGGGGCTGTGGTCACAACAGGGCGGCATGGCAGGCGAGTTGGGACGCGGTGAACTGGCCAGGATAGCCCGGGCCGGTCTCGCACCGATCACCGGCGAGCAGGGACTCGCCCTGTTCGACGCGGCCCTGCTCACCGACGAGCCGCTGCTGCTCCCGGTCCGCCTGGACGAGGCCGGACTGCGCCGCCACGCCGACACCGTGTCCCCGCTGCTGCGCGGTCTGGTCCGGGCACCCGCACGGCGAGCGGCGAGCACCGCCGACGAGGCCGCCGGTGCCTCCGAGGCCGAGGTGCTGCGAGAGCGACTGGCCGGACTCGACCGGGAGGGACGGAGCCGCCTGCTGCTCGACCTGGTCCGCGGCCATGCCGCGAAGACGCTCGGCCACGGCGGCCCCGAGGCCATCGACCCCGAACGAGGCTTCATGGACGGCGGGTTCGACTCGCTCACCGCGGTCGAACTGCGCAACCGGCTCGGCGCGGCCGTCGGCCGCCGGCTCCCGGCCACCCTCCTGTTCGACTACCCCGCTCCGGCGTCTCTGGCGGAGTACCTGCGTACCGAACTCGCCCCCGACTCCGAAGACGCGGACGACGGGCCGGACCAGCCGGCCACCCGCGACCTCACGGCCGACATCGACACCGAACAGGCGGTCAGCGCCGTGGACGACCTCGACCTGGCCGGCCTGTTGCGGCTGGCACACGACACCACCGACAACGACACACACGTCGAATCCGAAGGGCAGGGCTCGTGACCACTGACGCCTCCACCGAGCAGATCGTCGGCGCGCTGCGGGCCTCACTGCGAGAGACCGAGAAGCTGCGCCTGCAGAACCGCAAACTCCAGGACGCCGCCCACGCGCCGATCGCCATCGTCGGCATGGCCTGCCGCTACGCGGGCGGCGTCAGTTCGCCGGAAGATCTCTGGGAACTCGTCTCCGCCGGACGTGACGCCGTCACCGCACTGCCCGAGGACCGTGGGTGGGACGTCGAGGGCATGTACGACCCGGCCCCGGACGCGCTCGGCAAGGCGTATGTGCGCGGCGGCGGATTCGCCGACGACGTCACCACCTTCGACGCGGACTTCTTCGGCGTGCCCCCGCGCGAGGCCCGCACCATGGACCCGCAGCAGCGGCTGCTGCTCGAGAACTCCTGGGAGGCGATCGAGCGCGCCGGGCTCGTCCCCCGCTCGCTGCGCGGCTCCGACGTCGGTGTCTTCTACGGCACCGGCTGGTCCGACTACGCCACCCGTCTGGCGCATCCGCCCGCCGAACTGGAGGGCTACTTCGTCACCGGCAACACCCAGAGTGTCATCGCCGGCCGCGTCTCGTACCTGCTCGGCCTCGAAGGGCCCGCGGTCAGCGTCGACACCGCGTGCTCCTCGTCGCTGGTGGCCCTGCATCTGGCCGCCCAGGCACTGCGTAACGGGGAGTGCTCACTCGCGCTCGCCGGCGGGGTGAGCCTGATGGCGGGCCCGCGGGTGCTCACCGAGTTCAGCCGCATGCGGGGTCTGTCGCCGGACGGCCGGTGCAAGGCCTTCGCGGCCGAGGCGGACGGCTTCGGTCCGGGCGAGGGCGCCGGTGTGCTGCTCCTGGAACGCCTCTCCGACGCTCGCGCCAAGGGTCACCCGGTCCTCGGCGTGCTGCGCGGCTCCGCCGTCAACCAGGACGGTGCCAGCAGTAACCTCTCGTCCCCCAACGGCCCGTCCCAGCAGCGGGTGATCCGTGCCGCTCTTGCCGCCGCCCAGATCGCTCCCGGCGACGTCGACGCGGTCGAGGCACACGGCACGGGCACCCCGCTGGGCGATCCCATCGAGGTGCAGGCGCTCCAGGCCACGTACGGGAAGGGCCGGTCCGCCGACCGCCCGCTGTGGCTCGGTTCGGTGAAGTCGAACATCGCGCACACCCAGGCCGCGGCCGGTGTGGCCGGCGTCATCAAGATGGTGATGGCGATGCGGGCGGGCGTGCTGCCCCGCACCCTGCACGTCGACCGGCCGTCCCCGCACATCGACTGGGACGCCAGCCCCGTGTCGCTGCTCACCGAGGCCAGGCCGTGGCCGGAGACGGACCGACCGCGCCGGGCAGGTGTGTCCTCGTTCGGCATCAGCGGCACCAACGCGCATGTGATCGTGGAACAGGCCCCCGCCGAGAAGGAGGCCGAGCCCGCCGCGACTCCGGCCGACGTCCCCGTGGTGCCGTGGGTGATATCGGCCCGTACCGAGCAGGCCCTGCACCAGCAGGCCCGGCGCATACGGGAGTTCGTGACCACCGGGTCCGCACCGCACGCCGTCGACGTCGGCCACTCGCTCGCCGCCACGCGCAGCGTCCTGGAGCACCGCGCGGTGGCGCTCGGCGCCACTCGCGAAGAACTCCTCGACTCCCTGACCACGCTCGCCGAGGGCAACGGCCCCGAGGGTGTGGCTCGTGGTGGTGTGCGGACGGCGTTTTTGTTCTCGGGTCAGGGTGCGCAGCGTGTGGGGATGGGGTGTGGTTTGGCTGCTGCGTTT
>NZ_JBEZVL010000034.1:0-5539 GCF_040636975.1 Streptomyces sp. NPDC032198
GAGTGGCCCGAGACCGGGCGTCCGCGTCGGGCCGGTATCTCGTCGTTCGGGATCAGCGGCACCAACGCACACGTGATCGTGGAGCAGGCACCGGAGGACACGGCCCGGACCCCGGAGTCGGAGCGCACCGGCGGTGCGTCCGCGGGCGGTGTGGTGCCGTGGGTGCTGTCCGGGCGCAGCGCCGAGGCCCTGCGGGGCCAGGCGGCCCGGCTCGCCGAGTTCGTCGAACTGGGCCCGGAACCGGACCCCCTCGACGTCGGCCACTCACTGGTGGCTGCGCGTTCGGCGCTCGAGCACCGGGCGGTCGTGCTCAGCGCCGACGGCGGCCTGGAGTCGCTGCGCGGCGGGCTCGCCGCGCTCGCGTCAGGGGAGCCCGCCGCAGGACTGGTGCGCGGAACGGCGCGGTCCGGAGTGCGCACGGTGCTGGTCTTCCCCGGGCAGGGTTCGCAGTGGGTGGGCATGGCCAAGGGGCTGCTCGAGGCGTCCGAGGCGTTCGCCGCCCGGATCGCCGAGTGCGAGGCCGCGCTGTCCCCGTTCATCGACTGGTCGCTCACGGAGCTGCTCACCGGCGGCGAGGAGACAGCCGAACTCCTCGACCAGGTGGACGTGGTGCAGCCGGCGCTCTGGGCGGTGATGGTGTCGCTGGCCGAGGCATGGCGCTCGGTGGGCGTGGTTCCAGCCGCGGTTCTCGGGCACTCGCAGGGCGAGATCGCCGCCGCCGCGGTGGCGGGTGCGCTGTCCCTGGACGACGCGGCGCGTGTGGTCGCCCTGCGGGCGCGGGCCCTGGTCGGGCTGCAAGGGCGCGGTGGCATGGCGTCGGTGGCCGCCTCCCGGACCCGTACGGAGGAGCTGATCGCGGGGTACGGCGAGCGTCTTTCGGTGGCGGCGGTGAACGGGCCGGAGTCGACCGTGGTGTCCGGTGACGCCGACGCGCTGGCTGAACTGATCGGCGCCTCCGCTGAGTTGGGGGTGAGGATCCGGCAGGTTCCGGTGTCGTACGCCTCGCACTGCGCCCACGTCGATCGGATTCGCGACGAGGTGCTCGAGTCCCTGGCCCCGATCCGGCCGGTGGCGTCGGCGGTGCCGTTCTTCTCCACGGTGTCCGGCGACTGGCAGGACACCACCGAACTCGACGCCGAGTACTGGTTCCGCAACCTGCGCCGACCGGTCGAGTTCGAGGCCGCCACACGGTCACTGCTCGACCAGGGCTACAGCGTGTTCGTCGAGTCGAGTGCGCGTCCGGTTCTGGTGAACGGTCTGCTCGAGACCATCGAGGACACCGACCGGGCCGGCGGTGCCGTCGGCTCGCTGCGGCGCGGCGAGGGCGGCTGGGACCGGTTCCTGACCTCGGTCGCCGAGGTGTACACCCAGGGCGTGGACGTCGACTGGGCAGGTCTCCTGGCGGGTGGCCGCACGGTCGAACTCCCCACGTACGCCTTCCAGCACAAGCGCTACTGGCTGGAGCGTGCCGTCGCCGAGCAGACGGCCGGCGCGGGGTCGCCGGACGCCGTCGACAGCCGGTTCTGGGAGGCTGTCGAGCGGGAGGACCTTGAGGAACTCGCCGCCACCCTGCAGCCCGGCACCGACGGCGACGTACGCGGATCGCTGGAAACGCTGATGCCCGCGCTGTCCTCCTGGCGGCGTCAGCGCCGCGAGGAGCAGACCGTCGACTCCTGGCGGTACCGCATCGTGTGGCGGCCGGACCCGCAGGGCAGGCCGGCTGTGGCGATGGGCAGTTGGATCGTCGCGGTACCCGAGACGCTTCGGGACCATCCCTGGGCGAAGGCCGCCGCCGACGCGCTGACCGCCGCCGGGGCCGAGGTGCGCCAGGTACTCCTGGACACCGCGAACCCGGAGCGCGAGACGTGGGCCGCGCGCCTGAAGTCGGCTTCGCCCGCGGCCTCCGGTGTGCTGTCGCTGCTCGCCCTGGACGAGGCATGGGTGCCCGGCCGGCCGGGAGCGGTGACGGCCGGCGTGCTCGGCACCCTGACGATGCTGCAGGCCCTGGGCGACGCGGACCTCGGGGCCCGGTTGTGGTGCGCCACGCAGGGCGCCGTGTCCGTCAGCTCGGTGGACCGCGCACAGAGCCCCGCGCAGGCACAGGTGTGGGGCCTCGGCATGGTGGCCGCACTGGAGCAGCCCGACCTGTGGGGCGGCTTGGTCGACCTGCCGGCCGCGGTGACGGACCGGACGGCCGAGCGGCTTCCCGGCCTGCTGGCGGGCGGTGGCGAGGAGGACCAGTCGGCACTCAGGTCCTCGGGTGTGTTCGTACGGCGGCTGGCGCCCGCACCGCTGGCGCAATCCGCGGCGGTACGGGAGTGGCGGGCGCGCGGAACCGTGCTCGTCACCGGCGGCACGGGCGGCCTCGGCGGGCATGTTGCGCGCTGGCTGGCCGGGCAGGGCGCCGAGCACCTCGTACTGACGAGCCGCCGTGGGCCCGATGCCCCGGGGGCCGGTGAACTGCGGCAAGAGCTGGAGCAGTTGGGCGCCCGGGTCACCATCGCCGCCTGCGACGTCGGTGACCGCGAGGCCGTCGCCGCGCTGCTCGACGGGCTCAAGGCCGGGGGCTCCCCGGTCCGTTCCGTGGTGCACACGGCCGGCGTGCCCGGCCGCTTCCTGCCCCTGGCCGAGGCGTCCGTCGACGATCTGACGGAGACGCTGGCAGCGAAGGTCGGTGGCGCCGAGGCGTTGCACGAGCTGCTCGCGGGCGAGGAACTGGACGCGTTCGTCCTGTTCTCCTCCAACGCGGGCGTCTGGGGCGGCGCCGGCCAGGGCGCGTACGCCGCGGCGAACGCGCACCTGGACGCGCTGGCCGAGCGGCGTCGGGCGGCCGGCCTTCCGGCCACTTCGGTGGCCTGGGGGATGTGGGCCGGCGACGGCCTGGCCCGTACGGAGGACATCGGCGAACAGCTCAGCGTGCGCGGTCTGCGGCCGATGGAACCCGCCCTCGCCATCTCGGCGCTGCACCAGGCGATCGACCGGGACGAGACGTTCCTGTCGGTCACCGACACCGACTGGGAGCGCTTTACCTCCGTCTTCAGCGTCGCCCGGCCGAGCCCCCTGCTCGCCGAACTCGCGCCGACGCAGGAAACCGAGGGCGCCGGGGCAGGCGAGCAGGACAGCTCGCGCTCCGCACTGGTTGCCCGCCTCACGGCGGTGCACCCGCCGGAGCAGCACCGGATCCTGGTGGACCTGGTGCGGGCCGAGGCAGCCGCGATCCTCGGGTACGCGGGGCTCGGCGAGATCGACTCGCAGCGCGGGTTCACCGATCTGGGCTTCACCTCGCTCAGCGCGGTCGAACTGCGCAACCGGATCAACGCGGTGACCGGTCTGAAGCTGCCGCCGTCGGCGATCTTCGACCACGCCAACGCGGCTGCCCTCGCCCGTCAGTTGTGTACTCAGCTGGCTCCGGCGGGGCCCGCCGAGGGCGGCTCCGTCCTGGAACGCATCCAGCAGATGGAGACGGCCGTGCTGGTCCGGCCACTGGCCGGCGGCGAGCGGGATCTGGTCGCCGAACAACTGCGGGAACTGCTCCGCAAGGTCGAGGGACAGGACGCCACCGCGGACGGCGACGCCGCGATCGACCGGGACGCGCTGGACGCGGCATCGGACGACGAGATGTTCGCCCTGATCGACCAGCAGCTCGGGCTCGAATGACGCGCCTGTGACTGCTGAGGGTGCACGGGCCGGCCACGTCGGCCCGTGCACCCCACGCTCTGGAACACGCTCTGGAACACGCACCATTCACGGGTTGGAGAGAAAGTCATATGGCTGGTGTCGAGGAACGGCTTCGTGAGTACCTCAAGCGCGTCACCGCGGACCTGTCGGACACCAAGCAGCGCCTGAAGGCGGCCGAGTCCCGGTCCCGGGAGCCCGTCGCCGTCGTCGGCATCGGCTGCCGGCTGCCCGGTGGTGTCGCCTCGCCGGAGGACTTCTGGCGGCTGCTGTCCCAAGGACAGGACGCCGTCGGGGAGTTCCCCGACGACCGCGGCTGGGACCCGGACATGTACGACCCGGATCCGGACGCGACCGGCAAGTCGTACGCGAAGGAGGGGGCGTTCGTCCGCGACGCCGCCGACTTCGACGCCGACCTGTTCGGGATATCGCCCCGCGAGGCACTGACCATGGACCCCCAGCAGCGGCTGCTGCTCGAGACGTCCTGGGAGGCGATCGAGCGGGCCGGCATCGACCCGGCCTCGCTGCACGGAAGTGACGTCGGGGTCTTCGCGGGCGCCGCCACATCCGGTTACATCTCCGGCCGCCAGGTCCCGGACAGCGCCGAGGGGTACGCCATCACCGGTGGGTCCTCGAGCGTGCTGTCCGGGCGCATCGCCTACACTCTCGGCCTCGAGGGCCCGGCGCTGACGGTGGACACGGCGTGCTCCTCGTCGCTGGTCGCCCTGCACCTGGCGGCCCAGTCGCTGCGCAACGGCGAGTGCTCACTGGCCCTGGCCGGCGGTGTGTCGGTGCTGGTCAGTCCGTACCCGTTCATCGGCTTCAGCCGACAGCGGGGACTGGCCCCCGACGGGCGCTGCAAGCCGTTCTCCGACAGCGCGGACGGCACCGGCTGGGGCGAGGGCGCAGGCGTCCTCGTGCTGGAGAAGCTGTCCGACGCACGCCGCAACGGACACCGCGTACTCGCGGTGATTCGTGGCTCCGCGGTCAACCAGGACGGTGCCAGCAGCGGCCTGACCGCCCCCAACGGCCCGTCCCAGCAGCGGGTCATCCGGGCCGCTCTCGCCGATGCCCGGATGTCCGCGCAGGACGTGGACGCGGTGGAGGCGCACGGCACCGGTACCTCGCTCGGTGACCCGATCGAGGCGCAGGCGCTGCTCGCCACGTACGGACAGGGACGCGAGACCGACCGCCCGCTGTGGCTCGGCTCGGTCAAGTCGAATATCGCGCACACCCAGTCCACGGCGGGCATCGCCGGCGTCATCAAGCTCGTGCTCGCGCTCCAGCACGACCTGCTGCCCCCGACGCTGCACGTGGATCGGCCGTCGACCAACGTCGACTGGTCCGTGGGTTCCGTCCAGCTTCTGACCGAGGCCCGCCCCTGGCCGCAGACCGAGCGCCCCCGGCGGGCCGGCGTCTCCGCTTTCGGCGTGAGCGGCACCAACGCCCACGTGATCATCGAGGAGGCGCCCGCCCCGGAGCAGACCGAGGAGGCCACCGCCCCCGTGCCCATGGCTGGGGGACTGATCCCGTGGACGCTGTCGTCACGCAGTGCCGACGGCATGGCGGCACAGGCGGCCCGCCTCGCCGACCACCTGGAGCACCGGCCCGAACTCGACCTGCTCGACGTGGGGTTCTCGCTCGGCACCACGCGCTCCGCACTGCCGTACCGGGCCGTCATCGCCGGGCGGGACCGGGACGAACTCCTCGGGGGCCTGCGGGCCCTGGCGGGGCAGACGGACGGCGCCACGGCGGCACAGGTCCAGCGCGGTGTGGCTCGTGGTGGTGTGCGGACGGCGTTTTTGTTCTCGGGTCAGGGTGCGCAGCGTGTGGGGATGGGGTGTGGTTTGGCTGCTGCGTTTCC
>NZ_JBEZVL010000035.1:0-5010 GCF_040636975.1 Streptomyces sp. NPDC032198
GAGTGGCCCGAGACCGGGCGTCCGCGTCGGGCCGGTATCTCGTCGTTCGGGATCAGCGGCACCAACGCACACGTGATCGTGGAGCAGGCACCGGACGACGCCGACAACGCCGGTACCGCAAAGGCCCCCAAGGCCGACGCATCCGCGAGTGACCTCGTGCCGTGGGTCCTCTCCGGCGGTACCCAGGAGGCCCTGCGGGACCAGGCGGCCCGCCTCGCCGCCTTCCTGACGGACCGCTCGGAGCTGGAGCCGCTCGACGTCGGCGCCTCCTTGGTGACCACCCGCGGGCGGTTCAGGCACCGGGCCGTGGTCACCGTCGACCCGCTCGACCGCGACGCCTCGCTGGCGGCGCTCCGCGCGCTGGCCGACGGCGAGGACGCGGGCGCCGCCGTGCAGGGGGTGGCCCGCGGCGGGACCCGCGCAGTGTTCGTCTTCCCGGGGCAGGGCTCGCAGTGGGCCGGTATGGGCGTCGAACTCCTCGATTCCTCACCGGTGTTCGCTGCCCGGTTCGCCGAGGTGGCCGCTGAGATCGAGGCGCACGTCGACTGGTCGGTCGAGTCCGCGGTGCGCGGTGGTGACGGCGCGCCTTCGCTGGACCGCATCGAGGTGCTGCAACCGGTGCTATTCGTGGTGATGGTGTCGCTGGCCGAGGTATGGGCCTCGGTCGGCGTCAAGCCGCAGGCCGTGGTGGGGCATTCGCAGGGCGAGATCGCCGCCGCGGCCGTCAGCGGCGCGCTGACCCTGGCGGACGCCGCGAAGATCGTGGTGCTGCGCTCGCAGCTGTTCGCCGACGAACTGATGGGCAAGGGCGCGGTGGCCTCGGTCCCGCTGTCCGCCACGGAGGTGGAGTCCCGGATCGCGCGCTTCGGCGACGTCCTGTCGATCGCCGGGAACAACGGCCCGCGTCTGGTGACGGTCGCCGGTGAGGTGGCCGCCCTGGAAGAGCTGGTGGCCGAGCTCGAGGCGGAGGGGATCCGCGCGAAGGTCATCGGCTCGACGGTGGCCTCGCACTGCTCTCAGGTCGAGCCGCTGCGCGACCGGCTCCTGGAGCTGCTGTCCTTCGTCCGGCCGCGGGCAGGCTCGGTCCCGATGTACTCCACGGTCACCGGAGAGGTTCTGACCGGCACCGAGCTGGACGCCGCGTACTGGTACGAGAACTGCCGCCGCCCGGTCTCCTTCGAGCCGGTGGTACGGGCGCTCGTCGCGGACGGCTTCGACGTCTTCGTGGAGTCCAGCGCCCACCCGGTCCTCACGTACGGCATCAGCGAGACCGCCGAGGAAACCGGCGTCGATGTCCATGCCCAGGGCACCCTGCGCCGCCGCGAGGGCGGCCTCGGGAGGGTGCTGAACTCCTTCGCCGAGGCCTGGAGCCGTGGCGTCGACGTCGGCTGGGGCGCACTGGTCACCGGAGGGCGGACCGTCGACCTGCCCACGTACGCCTTCCAGCACAAGCGCTACTGGGTCGCCGACCCGCTGGCCGGCGGCGACCCGGACGCACTGGGACTGGCCACCGCCGGGCACCCGCTGCTCGGTGCCGCGGTGGTCCTGGCCGAGGACCAGGGAGTCGTGCTCACCGGCCGGATCTCCGCACGGACACAGCCATGGCTCGCCGACCACGCGGTCGCGGGCACCGTCCTGCTGCCGGGCACCGGCTTCGTCGAACTGGCCGTCCAGGCCGGCGACGAAGTGGGCTGCGGACGGCTCGACGAGCTGATGCTGGAAGCCCCGCTGGTGCTGCCCGAGGACGGCGCCGTCACCGTGCAGGTCCGGGTCGGCGCGCCCGACGTCGACGGGCACCGCACGGTGAGCGTGCACGCACGGGGCGGCGACGGTGAGGAGTGGACCCGGCACGCCGGCGGTCTGCTCAGCGCCGAGCAGCCGACCCCCGGGTTCGACCTCGCCGCATGGCCCCCGGCCGACGCCGAGTCCCTCTCCCTGCAGGGCTTCTACGCCAGGCTTGCCGAGTCCGGGTACGGATACGGGCCCGCCTTCCAGGGCCTGCGCGCCGCCTGGCGGCGCGGCGGCGAACTGTTCGGCGAGGTGGCCCTGCCGGAGGTGGACGCGGAGGACGCCGGGCAGTTTGGCCTGCACCCGGCGCTGCTCGACGCGGCCCTGCACACCGCGCTGGCCGCCGCGTCGGACACCGACGACGTGCATCTGCCGTTCAGCTGGAACGGAGTGACCCTGCACGCCGAGGGCGCCGCAGCGGTCCGCGTACGGCTTGCGCCGCGCGACGGCGAGGGCATGAGTCTGTGGCTCGCGGACACCGAGGGACAGCCGGTGGCCTCCGTCGAGGCACTGGTCACCCGGCCGGTGGCCAAGGAGGTCCTGCAGCGTGTCGCCGCCGGCACCGACCAGGGCCTGCTGCTCGGCGTCGACTGGGTGCCGGCCCCGGCCCGCACCGAGCCGCCCGCACAGGCCGCTTGGCAGATCCTCGGCGACAGCTCACACGAATCCGCCGAGGGCGGACCGGAGTTCCTGGTACTGCCCTGCACACCCGTCAAGTGCTCGGCGCTCACCGAGATGGTGCACGAGGTCACCGGCGAAGTCCTGGAAACTGTACAGAGCTGGCTCGCGGCCGACTCCGGCGAGGGGCCGCGGTTGGTGATCCTCACCCGCGGCGCCGTCGCCACCAGGGACGGCGAGCCCGTGGCCAACCTCGACCAGGCCGCGTTGTGGGGCCTGGTGCGGTCGGCGCAGTCCGAGCACCCTGGCCGGTTGCTCCTCGTCGACGTCGACGAGGACACCGCCTGGGAGAGCGTGCTCGCCGAGGCGCTCGCCACCGGGGAACCGCAGGCCGTGGTGCGCTCCGGAGCCGTCCTGGTGCCCCGCCTCACCCGTACGTCCCCGCAGGACGCGACCGATACGGATACGGCCGCACCGGACCCCGACGGCACCGTCCTGATCACCGGCGGCACCGGCCTGCTCGGCCGTCAGCTGGCGCGGCACCTGGTCACTGTCCGCGGTGCCCGGAACCTGCTGCTGACCAGCCGCCGCGGCATGGACGCCCCGGGCGCCGCCGAACTCCTGGCCGAACTCGAGGAGTCGGGTGCCCGGGTGACGATCGCCGCCTGCGACGCCGCCGACCGGGACGCCCTGGAGGACCTGCTCACCGCGATCGACCCGGCGAACCCCCTGGTGTCCGTCGTGCACGCGGCCGGAGTCCTCGACGACGCGACCTTCGCCGCGCTCACCCCCGAACACCTCGGGAGGGTGCTGCGGCCCAAGGTCGACGCCGCGGTCCACCTGCACGAGCTGACTCGTGAGCTGCCGCTGACCGAGTTCGTGCTGTTCTCCTCGGCGGCCGGCGTCTTCGGCAACCCCGGCCAGGGCAACTACGCCGCCGCCAACGCCTTCCTGGACGCCCTCGCCCAGCAGCGCCGCGCCGAAGGGCTGCCCGGCGTCTCGCTCGCCTGGGGCCTGTGGGCCGAGGAGAGCGGCATGAGCGAGGAGGTGAACCGGGCCGGGTTCGGCCGCAGCGGCGTCGGCGAGATCAGCGTCGAGCAGGGCCTCGCCCTCTTCGACGCGGCGACCTCGGTGCCAGGCCGCGCCCTGCTCGTCCCGATCCGGCTCGACCTCGGCGTGCTGCGTTCGCGCGCCACGTCCATCGGCGGCGATGCGGTGCCCGTGCTGCTGCGCGGCCTGGTGCGGGTGCCGGCCCGGCGCGCGGCCGCCGCGGGCTCCGCCGCCGGGGGCTCTTCACCCCTGGCGCAGCGCCTGGCCGGGCTCTCCGCCGAGCAGCGGGAAAGGGCGCTGCTCGACCTGGTGCGCGAAACCGCGGTCGCGGTCCTCGGGCACAGCAGCGTCGACGCGATCGACCTGGCCCGAGGGTTCCTGGAGCAGGGCTTCGACTCGCTCACCGCGGTCCAGCTGCGCAACCAGCTGAGCAGCGCCACCGGTCTGCGCCTGCCCGCCTCGCTGCTCTTCGACTACCCGACGCCGTTCGGCCTCGCCGCCCATCTGGCGACCCGGATCAGCGGAGGCCCGCGCAGGAGCACCTCCGCCGCGCTCGCCACGGCCTCCGCGCCGGACGAGCCGCTGGCCATCATCGGCATGGCCTGCCGGTTCCCCGGCGGCGTCGCGTCCCCCGAGGAGCTGTGGCGCCTGGTCAGCGAGGGACAGGACGCGGTCAGCGAACTCCCGGCCGACCGCGGCTGGGACCTGGAGGGCCTCTACGACCCCGACCCGGAGGCCGCGGGCCGCAGTTACGTCAAGGAGGGAGCGTTCCTCTACGACGCGGGCGACTTCGACGCCGAACTCTTCGGCATCTCCCCGCGCGAGGCGCTGGCGATGGACCCGCAGCAGCGGCTGCTGCTCGAGGCGTCCTGGGAGGCGTTCGAGCGGGCGGGGCTCGCACCCGAGTCGCTGCGCGGCAGCCGCGTCGGCGTCTTCGCGGGCTACATGGGCACCGACTACCTTCAGGGCGGTGCACTGCCCGAGGGCCTGGAGGGGTACGCGGTCACCGGCAGCACCGGCAGCGTGGTCTCCGGCCGGATCGCCTACACCTTCGGTCTGGAGGGTCCGGCGGTGACGGTGGACACGGCGTGCTCCTCGTCGCTGGTCGCCCTGCACCTGGCAGCCCAGTCGCTGCGCAACGGCGACAGCACGCTGGCGCTCGCGGGCGGTGTCACCGTAATGGCCGGACCGCAGGAGATGGTCGAGTTCAGCCGCCAGCGCGGTCTTGCCCGCGACGGCCGCTGCAAGGCGTTCTCGGCCGACGCGGACGGCTTCGGCTTCGCCGAGGGCGCCGGCCTCCTGGTCCTCGAGCGCCTCTCCGACGCTCGCCGCAACGGTCACAACATCCTTGCGGTGGTGCGGGGTTCGGCCGTCAACCAGGACGGCGCGAGCAGCGGCCTGACGGCGCCCAACGGCCCGTCCCAGGAACGGGTCATCGAGGCGGCCCTGGCCGCTGCCCGGTTGTCTCCGTTGGATGTGGATGTGGTGGAGGCGCATGGTACGGGTACGTCGCTGGGTGATCCGATCGAGGCGCAGGCGTTGTTGGCCACGTAT
>NZ_JBEZVL010000036.1:0-4991 GCF_040636975.1 Streptomyces sp. NPDC032198
AGCACGCCCGAGTACTGGGTGCGGCATGTGCGTGAGGCTGTCCGGTTCGCCGACGGGGTACGGACGTTGGCCGGTCAAGGCGTCGATGTCTTCCTTGAGTTGGGCCCTGCCGGAGTGCTGACCGCGATGGCCCAGGACACCCTCGACGAGGAGCGTCCCGGGCTGCTCGCCCTGCCGCTGGTGCGCAAGGATCGCCCCGAGCACGAGGCGCTCCCCGCGGCGATCGCCCGAGCCTGGGCACACGGCGTCGTGGTCGACTGGCCGGCGCTGCTGCCTGGCGGCCGCCGGGTGGACCTGCCGACGTACGCCTTCCAGCGCCGCCGCTACTGGCTCAAGGACACCGATCCCGCCCTCGGTCGGCCCGACGCCCTCGGCCTCGGCGACGCCGAGCACCCCCTGCTCGGTGCCGCCGTCCCGCTGGCCGACGGCCAGGGCATCGTGCTGACCGGCAGGCTCGACCTGCGCACCCGCCCCTGGCTGGCCGACCACGTCGTGGGCGGGATGGTCCTGCTGCCCGGCGCCGCCCTGGTCGAGCTGGCACTGCGCGCGGGCGCCGGGACCCAGTGCGACCGGATCGAGGAACTCACCCTCGGTGCACCTTTCGTGTTGCCCGACGAGGGGCACATCACCGTTCAGGTGCGTGTCGGAGCCGAGGAGGAGGTGGGCCGTCGCGCGGTGAGCATCCACTCGCGAGCCGCCGACTCGGTCGACGGCGAGTGGACCCGGCACGCCGGCGGAGTGCTCGTCGCCGACCAGGGCCGCGACGACTTCGCCCTCACGCAGTGGCCTCCGCGGGGCGCCGAGTCCGTGCCGCTGCACGGGCTGTACGAGCGCCTCGCGACCGAGGGGTACGAGTACGGGCCGGCGTTCCAGGGGCTCACGGCCGTATGGCAGCGCGGGGACGAGGTCTTCGCCGAGATCGAGCTGCCCGAGGAGGCCGCGGACGCCGAACGGTTCGGGGTCCACCCGGCGCTGCTCGACGCCGCCCTGCACGCGACGCTGGCCACCCGCGAGGACAGGAGCGAGGTACGGCTGCCGTTCGCGTGGACGGGCGTGCGGCTGAGCGCCACCGGGGCACGGGCGGCCCGGGTACGGCTCGCTCCAGCGGGCGACGAGGGCCTTGCCGTACAGCTCGCGGACGGTGCGGGGCAGCCGGTGGCTTCGGTCGAGGCACTGGTCTCGCGGCCGATACCCGCCGAGCAGCTGCGACGTGCCCGGCCGGACGACGGTGCTGCGCTGTACACCGTCGACTGGACGCAGGCGCAACCGGAGCGCGAGGCCGCCGAGGTCGCCTGGCGCGTACACGACTCGGCCCGATCGGCCGACGGCGAGGCCGAGTTCGTCGTACTACCGCGGCTCCCCGAGGTGTGCGAGGACCTGACGGCCGCCGCACACGACGCCGCGGGCACCGTCCTGGACACGGTCCGCCAGTGGCTGGGCGACCCCGCCGCGGGTGACGCCACCCTGGTGATCGTCACGTCGGGTGCCGTCGCGGTCCGCCCGGACGACGACGTCAGCGACCTTGCCCACGCCCCGGTGTGGGGCCTGGTCCGGTCCGCCCAGTCCGAGCACCCGGGACGGTTCGTCCTGGTCGACGTGGACACCCCCGACGACTGGGCGGACGCGGTGCGCGCCGCGCTGGCCACCGGCGAGGCACAGGTCGCCGTCCGCGGTGGCGCCGCCCTCGTCCCGCGGCTCACCCGCGGCAGGGCGCCGGAGGCGGAACTCGCCACCGCTGCCTGGGATGTGGAGGGCACTGTCCTGATCACCGGCGGCACCGGCTCCCTGGGCCGGCTGCTCGCCCGGCACCTCGTGACCGAACGCGGTGTACGACACCTCGTGCTGACCAGCCGGCGCGGCATCGAGGCGCCCGGCGCGGCCGGGCTCCGCGACGAACTGGTGCTCGGCGGTGCCTCGGTGTCGGTGGTCGCCTGCGACGGGGCGGACCCGGTCGCGGTCGCCGAGCTGATCGCCAAAATCAACCCGGAGCACCCGCTGACCGCGGTCGTGCACACCGCGGGCGTCCTCGACGACGGACTCGTGGACCTGCTCACCCGGGACCGGCTCGCCACCGTGCTGCGGGCCAAGGTCGACGCGGCCGTCCACCTGCACGAGGCCACCCGCGACATCGAGCTGGCGGCGTTCGTGCTGTTCTCCTCGGCCGCCGGTGTCCTCGGCGGACCGGGACAGGCCAACTACGCCGCCGCCAACACCTTCCTGGACGCCCTCGCCCAGCACCGTCGGGCCCAGGGTCTGCCCGGCCAGGCGCAGGCATGGGGCCTGTGGGCGCAGGAGGGCGGCATCACGGGCGACCTGGACGGTGAGGACCGGGGACGGCTCGCCCGTACGGGGTTCGACGCGCTCTCCGAGCAGCAGGGCCTCGCTCTCTTCGACGAGGCCACGGCCGCCGGCACGGCCCTGCTGCTCCCGCTGCGACTCAACTCGGTGGCGCTGCAGAGCCAAGCGGGCGCCGGCAACCTACCGGCGATGCTGCGCGGCCTCGTCCGGGCACCCGCCCGGCGGGTGGCGGGCGGACCGGCGGCGCCGGTGAGCGGACGCCCGCTCAGCGAACAGCTGGCCGACCTGCCGGAGCACGAGCAGGAACGCCACGTACGGGACCTGGTGCACGGGCACGTGGCGGGGGTCCTCGGCCATGACACCGCGGGCAAGGTCAACCCCGAACAGTCCTTCAAGGACCTCGGATTCGACTCGCTGGCCGCCGTCGAACTGCGCAACCGGCTAGCCGCGGCCACGGGCCTCAGGCTGCCGTCCACGCTGGTCTTCGACCACCCGTCCGCGGCCGTGCTCGGAGTCCATCTGTGGTCCCTGGTGCGACCCGAACAGGTCGACCCGGCCGAACGCATGCTGTCCGAAATCGACGCACTGGAAGGCGCGTTGCTCGGCATGACACCCGACGGTGAAGCCGCGCTGCGCATCACCAGCCGGCTCCAGGCGGTGCTCTCCAAGTGGACACAGGCGCGCCGCCGGGACGAGCGGGCGCCGCAGACGAACAAGCAGCAGACGAAGGGGCGCGACCACCTCCAGACCGCGTCAGCCGACGAAATCCTCGACTTCATCGACCGCGGACTGGGCCGCAAGAAGGGCAACAGGTAATGGCTAGCGACGAGAAGCTCGTTGAGTACCTCCGCTGGGTAACGGCGGACCTGCAAGAGGCCCGCGAACGGCTCGCGGAACTGGAGTCCGGCGACCAGGAGCCCATCGCGATCGTCGCGATGAGCTGCCGCTACCCGGGCGGAGTGAAGTCCCCCGAGGACCTGTGGCGGCTCGTGGAGAGCGGCACCGACGCGGTGTCCGACTTCCCGGCGGGCCGCGGCTGGGACCTGGACGGGCTCTACGACCCCGACCCGGACCACCGCGGCACCATCTCCACCCGCGAGGGCGGCTTCCTCTACGACGCGGACCGCTTCGACGCCGCCTTCTTCGGCATCAGCCCACGCGAGGCAACTGCCATCGACCCGCAGCAGCGGCTGCTCCTGGAAACCACCTGGGAGGCCTTCGAGCGCGCAGGGATCGCCCCTGACTCCCTGCGCGGCAGCCGCACCGGTGTCTTCACCGGCGTCATGTACGACGACTACGGCCAGCGCATCCAGCCGTTGCCCGACGAGTACGAGGGCCTGCTCGGCAACGGCAGCGCGGCCAGCGTCGCCTCCGGCCGGATCTCGTACACCTTCGGCCTTGAGGGCCCGGCCGTCAGCGTCGACACGGCGTGCTCCTCGTCGCTGGTGGCCCTGCATCTGGCGGCCCAGTCGCTGCGCAGCGGCGAGTGCAGCCTGGCGCTGGCCGGTGGCGTTGCCCTGATGGCGAGCCCTTCGGTGTTCATCGAGTTCAGTCGGCAGCGCGGGCTCGCGCCCGACGGGCGCTGCAAGGCGTTCTCCGACAGCGCGGACGGCACCGGCTGGGGTGAGGGCGTCGGCCTCCTCGTCCTGGAGAAGCTGTCCGACGCACGCCGCAACGGACATGAGGTACTGGCCGTCGTCGCGGGCTCCGCGGTCAACCAGGACGGTGCCAGCAACGGACTGACCGCCCCCAACGGCCCGGCCCAGCAGCGGGTGATCCGGGCCGCTCTCGCCGATGCCCGGGTGTCCGCCGACGAGGTGGACGCGGTGGAGGCGCACGGTACCGGTACCTCGCTCGGTGACCCGATCGAGGCGCAGGCGCTGCTCGCCACGTACGGACAGGGACGCGAGGCCGACCGCCCGCTGTGGCTCGGTTCGCTGAAGTCGAACATCGCGCACACCCAGGCCGCGGCCGGTGTGGCCGGCGTCATCAAGATGGTGATGGCGATGCGTGCCGGGATCCTGCCCAGGACGCTGCACGTCGACGAGCCCTCCTCGCACGTCGACTGGTCTGAGGGCAACGTCGAACTGCTCACCGAGGCGCTGCCGTGGATCGCAGAGGAGGACCGGCCGCGCCGGGCCGGCGTCTCGTCGTTCGGCATCAGCGGTACCAACGCGCACGTCATCGTGGCCGAACCGCCGCGTGCCGATGACGAGTTGGAGAACGAGGGGGACGCCGACGACGTCAATGACGGCGAGGCCGCGGAAGTCGACGCGGAGGCACCGCCCGTCCTGCCCTGGCTCGTGTCGGCGCGCACCGCGGACGGTCTGCGCGCGCAGGCCGAACGCCTGCACGCCCACGTGACGGCACACGCTCACCTCGACCCGCTCGATGTGGCCTTCTCCCTGGCCACCACCCGTGCCACCCTCGATCACCGGGCCGTGGTGCTGGGGCAGGTCCGCGACAGGCTTCTCGCGGACCTTGCCGCACTGGCCGATGGCACCACTCCCGCAGGAGTCGCCCAAGGGGTCGTACGGGCTCAGTCGCGGACGGCGTTTTTGTTCTCGGGTCAGGGTGCGCAGCGTGTGGGGATGGGGCGTGGTTTGGCTGCTGCGTTTCCGGTGTTTGCCGAGGCGTTGGGTGAGGTGTGTGCGGCGTTGGGGTTGGATGCCGCTGTTTTTGATGATGAGGGG
>NZ_JBEZVL010000037.1:1547-4749 GCF_040636975.1 Streptomyces sp. NPDC032198
TGTGTGACGGGTGGTTGGTCGTTGTTTGAGAACTGCACAGTGGACGCGAGCATCTGTGGCCAAGTTTTTAAGGGCGCACGGTGGATGCCTTGGCACCAGGAACCGATGAAGGACGTGGGAGGCCACGATAGTCCCCGGGGAGTCGTCAACCAGGCTTTGATCCGGGGGTTTCCGAATGGGGAAACCCGGCAGTCGTCATGGGCTGTCACCCGCTGCTGAACACATAGGCAGTGTGGAGGGAACGCGGGGAAGTGAAACATCTCAGTACCCGCAGGAAGAGAAAACAACCGTGATTCCGGGAGTAGTGGCGAGCGAAACCGGATGAGGCCAAACCGTATACGTGTGAGACCCGGCAGGGGTTGCGTGTGCGGGGTTGTGGGATCTCTCTTTCACAGTCTGCCGGCTGTGAGACGAGTCAGAAACCGTTGATGTAGGCGAAGGACATGCGAAAGGTCCGGCGTAGAGGGTAAGACCCCCGTAGTCGAAACATCAGCGGCTCGTTTGAGAGACACCCAAGTAGCACGGGGCCCGAGAAATCCCGTGTGAATCTGGCGGGACCACCCGTTAAGCCTAAATATTCCCTGGTGACCGATAGCGGATAGTACCGTGAGGGAATGGTGAAAAGTACCGCGGGAGCGGAGTGAAATAGTACCTGAAACCGTGTGCCTACAAGCCGTGGGAGCGTCGCGCATCAAGTTTACTTGGTGCGTCGTGACTGCGTGCCTTTTGAAGAATGAGCCTGCGAGTTTGCGGTGCGTTGCGAGGTTAACCCGTGTGGGGAAGCCGTAGCGAAAGCGAGTCCGAATAGGGCGATTCAGTAGCGCGCTCAAGACCCGAAGCGGAGTGATCTAGCCATGGGCAGGTTGAAGCGGCTGTAAGAGGTCGTGGAGGACCGAACCCACCAGGGTTGAAAACCTGGGGGATGACCTGTGGTTAGGGGTGAAAGGCCAATCAAACTCCGTGATAGCTGGTTCTCCCCGAAATGCATTTAGGTGCAGCGTCGTGTGTTTCTTGCCGGAGGTAGAGCACTGGATAGGCGATGGGCCCTACCGGGTTACTGACCTTAGCCAAACTCCGAATGCCGGTAAGTGAGAGCACGGCAGTGAGACTGTGGGGGATAAGCTCCATGGTCGAGAGGGAAACAGCCCAGAGCATCGACTAAGGCCCCTAAGCGTACGCTAAGTGGGAAAGGATGTGGAGTCGCAGAGACAACCAGGAGGTTGGCTTAGAAGCAGCCACCCTTGAAAGAGTGCGTAATAGCTCACTGGTCAAGTGATTCCGCGCCGACAATGTAGCGGGGCTCAAGCGTACCGCCGAAGTCGTGTCATTGCAGCTATAGGGCCAACGCCCGCTGTGATGGGTAGGGGAGCGTCGTGTGCCGGGTGAAGCTGCAGCGGAAGCTAGTGGTGGACGGTTCACGAGTGAGAATGCAGGCATGAGTAGCGATACATACGTGAGAAACGTGTGCGCCGATTGACTAAGGGTTCCTGGGTCAAGCTGATCTGCCCAGGGTAAGTCGGGACCTAAGGCGAGGCCGACAGGCGTAGTCGATGGATAACCGGTTGATATTCCGGTACCCGCTGTGAAGCGTCAAACATCGAGCCCATTAATGCTAAGGCCGTGAAGCCGTCCTGGAGCCTTCGGGCAAAGGGAAGTGGTGGAGCCGCCGGCCCAAGGTGGTAGTAGGTGAGTGATGGGGTGACGCAGGAAGGTAGTCCAGCCCGGGCGGTGGTAGTCCCGGGGTAAGGGTGTAGGGCGTTGTCCAGGTAAATCCGGACAGCACAAGCCTGAGACCTGATGCCGAGCCGATTGTGGTGAAGTGGATGATCCTATGCTGTCGAGAAAAGCCTCTAGCGAGTTTCATGGCGGCCCGTACCCTAAACCGACTCAGGTGGTCAGGTAGAGAATACCGAGGCGTTCGGGTGAACTATGGTTAAGGAACTCGGCAAAATGCCCCCGTAACTTCGGGAGAAGGGGGGCCATCACCGGTGATGAGTCTTGCACTCTGAGCTGGGGGTGGCCGCAGAGACCAGCGAGAAGCGACTGTTTACTAAAAACACAGGTCCGTGCGAAGCCGTAAGGCGATGTATACGGACTGACGCCTGCCCGGTGCTGGAACGTTAAGGGGACCGGTTAGTGCACTTTCGGGTGTGCGAAGCTGAGAACTTAAGCGCCAGTAAACGGCGGTGGTAACTATAACCATCCTAAGGTAGCGAAATTCCTTGTCGGGTAAGTTCCGACCTGCACGAATGGCGTAACGACTTCTCGACTGTCTCAACCATAGGCCCGGTGAAATTGCACTACGAGTAAAGATGCTCGTTTCGCGCAGCAGGACGGAAAGACCCCGGGACCTTTACTACAGTTTGATATTGGTGTTCGGTTCGGCTTGTGTAGGATAGGTGGGAGACTTTGAAGCGGGCACGCCAGTGTTCGTGGAGTCAACGTTGAAATACCACTCTGGTCGTGCTGGATGTCTAACCTGGGTCCGTGATCCGGATCAGGGACAGTGTCTGATGGGTAGTTTAACTGGGGCGGTTGCCTCCCAAAGAGTAACGGAGGCGCCCAAAGGTTCCCTCAGCCTGGTTGGTAATCAGGTGTTGAGTGTAAGTGCACAAGGGAGCTTGACTGTGAGACCGACGGGTCGAGCAGGGACGAAAGTCGGGACTAGTGATCCGGCGGTGGCTTGTGGAAGCGCCGTCGCTCAACGGATAAAAGGTACCCCGGGGATAACAGGCTGATCTTCCCCAAGAGTCCATATCGACGGGATGGTTTGGCACCTCGATGTCGGCTCGTCGCATCCTGGGGCTGGAGTCGGTCCCAAGGGTTGGGCTGTTCGCCCATTAAAGCGGTACGCGAGCTGGGTTTAGAACGTCGTGAGACAGTTCGGTCCCTATCCGCTGTGCGCGTAGGAATATTGAGAAGGGCTGTCCCTAGTACGAGAGGACCGGGACGGACGAACCTCTGGTGTGCCAGTTGTCCTGCCAAGGGCATGGCTGGTTGGCTACGTTCGGAAAGGATAACCGCTGAAAGCATCTAAGCGGGAAGCCTGCTTCGAGATGAGTATTCCCACCCCCTTTGAGGGGTTAAGGCTCCCAGTAGACGACTGGGTTGATAGGCCAGATCTGGAAGCCCGGTAACGGGTGGAGGTGACTGGTACTAATAGGCCGAGGGCTTGTCCTCAGTTGCTCGCGTCCACTGTGTT
>NZ_JBEZVL010000038.1:0-4504 GCF_040636975.1 Streptomyces sp. NPDC032198
CCAACGCCTCGGCAAACACCGGAAACGCAGCAGCCAAACCACACCCCATCCCCACACGCTGCGCACCCTGACCCGAGAACAAAAACGCCGTCCGCGACTGAGCCCGTACGACCGAAGCGGCTTCCGGCAGGCGGCCGTCGGCGAGGGACGCCAGGGAGTCCAGGAGTGCGTCGCGGTCCTGGCCCAGCACCACGGCCCGGTGCTCCAGCGCGGTACGGGTGGTCGCCAGCGAGAAGCCGACGTCCACCGCGTCCAGGCCCGGACGCTCGGTGAGGTGCGCGTGCAGGCCGGCCGCCTGGGCGCGCAGGGTCTCCTCGGTCCGCCCCGACAGGGCCCAGGGCACCGTGCCGGCCGGCGGGCGGTCACCGGGCGTCGCGGCGGTGGTCCTCGGTGCCTCCTCGATGATCACGTGGACGTTGGTGCCGCTGATGCCGAACGAGGACACACCGGCCCGGCGCGGACGGTCCGTCTCCGGCCACGGCCGGGCCTCGGTGAGGAGTCGGACGTTGCCGGCCGACCAGTCGGCGTGCGGCGTCGGCTCGTCCACGTGCAGCGTCCTGGGCAGGGTGCCCGCACGCATCGCGAGAACCATCTTGATGACGCCGGCCACACCGGCCGCGGCCTGGGTGTGCGCGATGTTCGACTTCAGCGAACCGAGCCACAGCGGGCGGTCGGCGGGCCGGTCCTTCCCGTACGTGCTGATCAGCGCCTGCGCCTCGATCGGGTCGCCGAGCGTGGTGCCGGTGCCGTGCGCCTCCACCGCGTCCACCTCGTGCGCGGACAGCCGCGCGTTGGCGAGGGCGGCGCGGATCACCCGCTGCTGGGCCGGACCGTTGGGCACGGTGAGTCCGCTGCTCGCACCGTCCTGGTTCACCGCCGAACCCCGCACCACGGCCAGCACTTCGTGGCCGTTGCGCCGTGCGTCCGAAAGGCGCTCGACGACCAGGACACCGACGCCCTCGCCGTGGCTGACCCCGTCGGCCGCGGCGGCGAAGGACTTGGAGCGCCCGTCGGGGGCCAGTCCCCGCTGCCGGGCGAACTCGATGTATTCCTGCGGCCCGGACATCACCGTCACGCCGCTGACCACGGCCAGCGAGCACTCACCGCTGCGCAGCGACTGGCCCGCGAGGTGCAGGGCGACCAGCGAGGAGGAGCACGCGGTGTCGACGGTGAAGGTCGGCCCCTGCAGGCCGAAGGCGTACGCGATCCGGCCGGAGATGACCGCCGAGGCGTTGCCGGTCATCGTGTAGCCCTCGAGGCTGCCGGGGATCTCGTTGAGGCTCAACAGGTAGTCGGAGGGCATCGATCCGGCGAAGACACCGACCTGGGTGCCGCGCAGCGAGTCCAGCGGAAGGCCTGCGCGCTCGAGGGCCTCCCAGTGGGTTTCGAGCAGGAGCCGCTGCTGCGGGTCCATCGACAGCGCCTCGCGCGGGGAGATCCCGAACGCCTCGGCGTCGAAGTCCGCGACGTCCCGGATGAACGCCCCGTGGTTGGAGTAGCTGGTCCCGGGCACCTCGGGGTCGAGGTTGAACAGTGCTTCCAGGTCCCAGCCACGGTCCGAGGGGAACGGCGAGACGGCGTCCCGGCCCTCGCTGAGCAGTGTCCACAGCTCCTCGGGTGAACGGACGTCGCCGGGGAGGCGGCACGCCATGCCAATGATGGCCATCGGTTCGTCCGCCGCGGCCGTGCGCGTGGCGGCGGCCGGTGTGGGGGCAGCCTCCTCGCCGACGAGTTCGTCGCGCAGGTGGCGTGCGAGGGCCAGCGCGGTCGGGTGGTCGAAGATCAGTGTGGAGGGGAGACGGAGCCCGACAGCCGCATTGACCGAGTTGCGCAGCTGCACGGCCATCAGGGAGTCGAAGCCCATCTCATGGAATCCACGCCCGGGCACCACGGCCGACATGTCGGCATGGCCGAGGGAGGCCGCCACGTGCGTGCGCACCAGGTCGAGCAGTACGCGCTCCTGCTCCTCCTGCGACAGGCCCGCCAGCCGCCGCACCAAGGCTGACGACTCGTCGGCGGTGCCGACCGCGGCGACGGTACGGCGGCGGCCGGGCGTCCCGACCAGACCGCGCAGCACGGTCGGCAGGGTGCCGTCGGCCGCCCGGGCCCGCAGGGCCGCAGCGTCGAAGTGCACCGGCGACACCAGGCCGGCCGCCGCCAGCGCCCGGTCGAAGAGCGCACTGCCCTGGGCATCCGTCAGGGCCGAAACGCCGTCGGCGGTGAGCCGCTGCCGACCTGTCCCGTCGAGCCCACCGGTCATGCCGCCGGCCTGCTCCCACAGGCCCCAGGCCAGGGACACGCCCACGAGGCCCTGGGCCCGGCGGTGCTCGGCGAGGGCGTCCAGGAAGGCGTTCGCCGCCGCGTAGTTGGCCTGGCCGGCGGCGCCGACGAGACCGGAGGTGGAGGAGAAGAGGACGAACGCGGCCAGGTCCAGGTGCCGGGTCGCCTCGTGCAGGTGGCGGGCGGCATCGGCCTTCGGGCGCAGCACTGCCGCGAGCCGGTCGGCGGTCAGCGAGGTCAGGACGCCGTCGTCGAGGACGCCCGCCGTGTGCACGACCGCGGTCAGGGGGTGCTCGGCGGCCACGCCCGCGACCAGTGCGTCCACCGCGGCGCGGTCGCTCACGTCGCAGGCGGCGACGGTCACGTGGGCACCGGCCGCCTCCAACTCAGCCTTCAGGCCCACGGCACCGGGCGCGTCGAGGCCGCGCCGTCCTGCGAGGACCAGGTGTCGTATCCCGTGCTCGTGCACCAGGTGCCGCGCGAACAGGGCACCGAGCGAGCCGGTGCCGCCCGTGATCAGCGCCGTGCCCTCCGGGTCGAGGGACGCAGCCGCCGTCGACTGCACGTGCGTACGGGCCAGGCGGGGCGTCAGCGATACCTCGCGCCGCACGGCGACCTGCGGTTCACCGGTGGCGAGAGCCGCGGGCAGCAGCGTCCGCCAGGCTTCCGGATCGTCCATGTCGACGAGGACGAGCCTGTCCGGGTGCTCGGTCTGCGCGGAGCGCAGCAGGCCCCACAACGCGGCGTGTGCGAGGTCCGGCACGTCCTCCTCACCGGCCGCGACGGCGCCGGAGGTGACGACCACCAGCCGTGCCCCGTCCGGGACTTCGGCCTCCAGCCACCCGATGACGGCTGTCAGCGCGGCAGCTGTGTCCTCGTGCAGGACGGTCACGACATCGGCGCCGGCGACCGGCAGGTACGGCAGGACGGTCCACTGGGCGTCGTGCGCACCGTCCTCCCCGAGCACCGTCCACTCGGTGACGGGCTCGCCGCCGCGGGCGGCCGGGGTCCACTCCATGCCGTACAGGGCGGCGCCATCGACGGCCGCCGCGGACTCCGTACGCAGCCGGTCGCTCTGTACCGCTCGGGACACCAGGGCGTCGATGTGGGCGACCGGCCGGCCCGCGCCGTCGGCCAGCTGAATGGTGACGGCCTGCGGTCCGGCCGGGGCCAGCCGGGCGCGCACCGTACGCGCCCCCTGAGCAAGGAGGGAGATGCCGTTCCAGCCGAACGGGAGCCGCACCTCACCGCCCGCCTCGCCGACGGCGAGTTCCGCGTGCAGCACGGCGTCGAGCAGCGCCGGGTGGAGGCCGAACCCTTCGGCGTCGACACCATCGGGCAGCGCCACCTCGGCGAAGGTCTCCTCGCCGCGCCGCCAGACAGCCGTCAGGCCCTGGAACGCGGGCCCGTACCCGTACCCGGCGCCCGCCAACCGCTCGTAGAACGCGTCCAGTTCGACCGGCTCGGCACCTTCCGGCGGCCACACGGCGGGGGCGAAGCCGTCCGCTGCGCCGGTCCCGAGCACGCCATCGGCGTGCCGCACCCACGGTGCCCCGTCCCGGTCGAAGTCGTCGTCGGCCGCGGGCCGGGAGTGCACGCTCAGCGCATGCCGACCGGACTCGTCGGCCGGGCCGACCCGCACCTGCACGGTCACACCGCCCTCGGCGGGCAGCACCAGGGGCGCCTCAAGGGTCAGTTCCTCGACGCGGTCGCAGCCGACGGAGTCACCGGCGCGGATGGCCAGTTCGACGAAGGCGGTGCCCGGCAGCAGGACCGTGCCGCCCACGGCATGGTCGGCCAGCCAGGGGCGGGTGCGCAGGTCGAGTCTTCCGGTGAGCAGCACCCCGCCGTCCTCGGCGAGCGTCACCGCGGCACCCAGCAGGGGGTGTCCGGCCGCGCCGAGCCCGACCGCGGGCAGGTCGACGGGGCCGCACTCCTCTCCCTCCAGCCAGTACCGCTGCCGCTGGAAGGCGTACGTCGGCAGGTCCACCCGACGGCCGCCCGGCAGCAGTGCCGTCCAGTCGACGCCTGTCCCGTACGTCCAGGCGCGGGCCAAGCCCTCGACCAAGGCGCGCGGCTCGGGCTTCTCCTTGTGCGCCGACGCCACCGCACGGGCGTCCGGGCGCGTTTCGTCGAGGGTGTCCTGGGCCATCGCGGTCAGCACTCCGGCAGGGCCCAACTCAAGGAAGACATCGACGCCTTGACCGGCCAACGTCCGTACCCC
>NZ_JBEZVL010000039.1:0-4383 GCF_040636975.1 Streptomyces sp. NPDC032198
CAACTGGACCCACACCCTCCCCCCAACCCACACCACCCCCCACCACCAAACCCTCCCCACCTACCCCTTCCAACACGAACACTTCTGGACCGAGACCACCCACACCCCCACCAACGCCGACACCATCGGCCTCCGCACCACCACCCACCCCTGGCTAGCCGCCACCACCCCCCTCGCCAACGGCGACGGACACCTCCTCACCGGACGCCTCTCCCCCACCCAACACCCCTGGCTCACCCACCACACCGTCTACGACACCGTCCTCACCCCCGGCACCGGACTGCTGGAGATCGCGTTCGCCGCGGCGCGGGAGGTCGGCGCGGACGCCGTCGGCGAGCTGACCATGACGGAGCCGCTGGTCCTGCGTGACGCGGTCCGGCTGCAGGTGGTGGTCGGTGCGGAGGCCGAGGGTCGCCGGAGCATCTCCCTCTACAGCCAGCCGGAGAACTCTCTCGACGGGGTCTGGCACCAGCACGCCATCGGCGAGCTGATCGAGTCGGCTTCCGCCGGCGAGGACGACGATCCCAAGTTCCAGGCACTCGCGCAGTGGCCGCCCGCCGGAGCCGAGCAGGTCGAACTGGACGGCTTCTACGAGGAGTTCGCGACTCAGGGGCTTCAGTACGGTCCGGCGTTCCAGGGCCTCACCGAACTCTGGCGCAAGGACGACCACGCCTACGGACTCATCCGCCTCCCCGACACCACCACACCCGACGACTTCGGCATCCACCCCGCCCTCCTGGACGCCGCACTCCACACCCTCACCGCCCTACGCAGCACCGACGAAAACGTCGTCCTCCCCTTCGAATGGACCAACGCCCACCTCCACGCCACCCACAGCACCGAACTCCGCGTCCACATCACCCTGGACCGAGCCGCATCGGTGGCGCGAATCCGTGTGGCGGACGGCGCAGGTCAGCCGGTGGCCTCCATTGAGGAGCTGCGACTGCGCGAGGTCACGGCCGAGCAGATCCGGACCACGGAGCCGGTGGAGCATCTCTACCGGGTCGATTTCGTGGCACCGCGAGCGTCCCGTACGACAGAGGTCGAGGACGTCGCCGTGCTCGGCGCAGGCTCCGAGCTGGCGGCCGCTCTCGGGGGCGTGCCGCAGTTCGCCGACGTGGACGCGTTGCTGGCTTCCGAGGACGTACCGGCGCGCATCCTCGTCGATGCCACCGTGCCGGTGGAGGGCGGCGACCCGACCGGAACAGCCACTCGGGCGCTCACGCTGCTCCAGCGGCTGCTGACCGAAGAGCGGCTGACCGAGACCGAGTTGACGTGGGTCACCCGCCGCGCGGTGGGCGAGGGAGCTCAGGACTTGGGCCACGCGCCGCTGTGGGGACTGGTACGCGCGGCGGCGACCGAGCACTCCGAGCGTTCCGTGCGTCTGATCGACCTCGACGAGCACGGGGCCGAACTGCTCGTCGATGCTCTTGCGTTGGCCGACGAGCCGGAGATCGCGGTTCGTGAGGGCGAGGTGCGCGTCGCCCGCGTGATACGCGCCCGAGCCACCGGCACCACCGCCGCCCAGCCCCCGCGTCTCGATCCCGAGGGCACCGTCCTGATCACCGGCGGCACCGGCGAACTCGGCCGCCAGATCGCCCACCACCTCGTACAAGAACACGGCGCACACCACCTCGTCCTCACCTCACGCCAAGGACCCGAAGCTCCCGGCACCACCGAACTCGCCGCCCAGTTGCGTGAGTTGGGTGCCGAGTCGGTCGACGTCCACGCCTGCGACATCACCGACCCGCAGCAGACCGAACAGCTCATCACCACCCTGGAACGCCCCCTCACCGCCGTCTTCCACCTCGCCGGCATCCTCGACGACGGCCTCCTCACCGGCCAGGACACCCAGCGTCTCCACCACGTCCTCGCCCCCAAGGTCGATGGCGCACTTCACCTCCACCACCTCACCGCCCACCACCCCCTCACCGCCTTCGTCCTCTTCTCCAGCGCCGCCGGCATCCTCGGCAGTGCGGGACAGAGCACCTACGCGGCGGCCAACACCTACCTCGACGCTCTCGCCCACCACCGCCAGGCCCAAGGCCTCCCTGCCACCAGCCTCTCCTGGGGCCTCTGGGAGCTGGCCGGTGTCGGCATGACGTCACGGCTGGGCGAGGCCGACCTGTCGCGCATCCGCCGTCAGGGCATCAGTGCCCTGAGCGGGACCCAGGGGATGCGGCTCCTCGATGCGGCGCTGGACCAGCCCCACGCCCATCTGGCCCCGATCAAGCTGGAGTTGGCGTCGCTGCAGCGCAGCGCGGACCGAGGCGAGGACGTGGCGGCCCGGTTCCGTGGCCTGGTGCGCGCCAAGCCTCGCAGGGCGGGCGGCTCGCAGGCAGCCCCGTCGGATCTTCGGGACCGGTTGGCGCCGCTGGACGAGAGTGAGCGCCGGGATGAACTGATCCGTCTGGTCCGTGGCGAGGCCGCCACCGTTCTCGGCGTTGCCGACGCGAGCGAACTCGGGGCCGATCAGGTCCTGAAGGACCTCGGCATGGACTCCCTCATGGCCGTCGAGCTGCGCCGACGCCTCTCCACCGCCACCGAGGTCACCCTCCCCGCCACCCTCGCCTTCGACCACCCCACCCCCACCGCCATCACCGGGCTCCTCCTGCAACGCCTCGAACTCACGGCCAAGCCGAAGAAGAGCCGTAAAGCCGCACGCACCCTCACCCAGGCCGACGAACCCATCGCCATCGTCTCCATGGCCTGCCGCCTCCCCGGCGGCATCCACACACCCGAAGCCTTCTGGAACCTCCTCTCCGAGGGCGGCGACGCCATCAGCGGCTTCCCCAAACGCTGGGAAAACCTCGGCATCTACGACCCCGACCCCGAAGCAGCCGGCAAAAGCTACGCCCGCGAAGGCGGCTTCCTCACCGACATCGAAGGCTTCGACGCCGAGTTCTTCGGCATCTCCCCCCGCGAAGCGATCGCCATGGACCCCCAGCAACGGCTGGTCCTGGAGACCTCCTGGGAAGCCCTGGAGCGGGCCGGCATCCGACCCGACACCCTCACCGAAAGCCGCACCGGCGTCTACCTCGGCACCATGGGCTCCGACTACGACAACCAGCACAACCACGACCTCGACGCACTCGACGGCTACCTCGGCACCGGCAACGCCAGCAGCATCATCTCCGGACGCCTCTCCTACTCACTGGGGCTCCAGGGCCCGGCGCTCACGGTGGACACCGCCTGTTCGTCGTCGTTGGTCGCGATGCATCTGGGCATCAACGCCCTGCGCACCGGCGAGTGCGAACTGGCGCTCGTCGGTGGCGTGACCGTGATGTCGACGCCTTCGCTCTTCGTGGAGTTCTCCCGCCTCAAGGGCATGGCCACGGACGGACGCTGCAAGAGCTTCTCCGATGACGCGGACGGTGCGGGCTGGTCCGAGGGCGTGGGCATCCTCGTACTCAAGCGCGTGTCGGCGGCCCGACGCGACGGCGACAAGATCCTTGCCGTGGTCAAGGGTTCGGCAGTGAACCAGGACGGCCGCAGCCAGGGGCTGACCGCCCCCAACGGGCCCTCGCAGCAGCGCGTCGTCCAGGAAGCGCTGAGCTCCGCTCGCCTCACCCCCGCCGACATCGACGCCATCGAGGCGCACGGCACCGGCACCCCTCTCGGCGACCCCATCGAAGCCGGCGCCCTGACCGAAATCTTCGGCCCCGGCCGGGCTGCCGACCGGCCCCTCTACCTCGGCTCCTCCAAGTCCAACATCGGCCATGCGCAAGCCGCCGCCGGTGTGGCCGGGGTCATCAAGATGGTCATGGCACTGCAACACGAGAGCCTCCCCAAGACGCTGCACGCCGAGGCGCCCAGCAGCCACATCGAATGGGACGGCAGCGGCCTGGAACTCCTCCAGGACAACCAGCCCTGGCAGCGCGGCACAGGGCGCATACGCCGAGCAGGCATCTCATCCTTCGGACTGAGCGGCACCAACGCCCACGTCATCCTCGAAGAAGCCCCGGAGAGCACCCCGGTGGAGACGGAACCGGCTCCCTTCGGCGCCCTTCCCATCGTGCTCTCCGCCCGTACCCCCAAGGCCCTCCGCACCCAGGCGGGCCACTGGGCCACCTGGCTGGCAGCCCATCGCGAGGCGAGCCTGTCGGACATCGCCCGGACCTCGGCACTGCACCGTACGCATTTCGATGTGCGGGCCGGGGTCGTTGCCTCAACCGTCGAGGAAGCCGCCGAAGCCCTGCGCGCGCTGGCCTCGGGCGGAACCCACCCCAACGCCGTCACCGGTACGGCGACGGCGCGCGGGAAGATTGTGTTCGTCTACCCCGGCCAGGGCAGCCAGTGGCACGGCATGGGCACCGACCTGTACGCCCACAACCCCGCCTTCGCCGAAGCCATCGACGCCTGCGACGCCGCCCTAGAGCCGCA
>NZ_JBEZVL010000040.1:0-4348 GCF_040636975.1 Streptomyces sp. NPDC032198
TTGGGAGCGACGCGACGACATCCACGAGGCCTTCCTCGGCCTCGCCACCTGCCTGACCACCCACCGACACGTCCAACGTCTTTGTCAGGACCTCTTAAGGGCCGGGTCAAGTTGACTGGGGTGGAGACGGTCCGGCGGGTGGTGTTCGGCCGGAGGAGATCGCGGAGCTGCCTGGTGGTGGCCAGCCGGTGCTGGGCGAGCGCGGACAGCAGATGGTCGGGCAGCGGCTCGCCGGACTGGGGGAGTGTACGACGCGGCGGGACATCCCTTCTTGGCGGCAGCCATGGTGGAGCTCCTTGGTCAGCACGGAGTTGTTGCTGCCCTTGAGGAAGACCGCCGCCCCCCCCGACCAGACCACCGGCCATAAAGCCCCGACCACGGTCACGATGAGGCCACAACGGCCGCGGTAGGCCCGACCATGGTCTGGACTCGGTTTCTACGGCTCGGAGAGGGTGGTCAGCCGAAGGCGGTCAACGTCGTTGGTTACAGCGGTTTTGTATGGATGAGCTTGGCTGCACGGAACTCGACCGGCGTGGAGCCGAGTTGCTGTTCCAGGTGCTGACGGAGCGGGAACGGATGCAGGATGCGCTCATGGTCATCGAAGCCTTGTGTTCGCTGGACCGATCTGTCGTGTGAGGAACGGTTCGCTGTTCGCTTCGGGTGATGGTGAGTTTCGTCGACGAGGTCAGCGAGACAAGCCAGCTGGCCCGGATGTCGTGTCGCTTCTTCGATCCACCCGACAGGGATCAGGCCGTCGAGGACGTCCACGACGAACTGGGACGCGGGGCATGGCTTCGAACAGTCTCGTGAGTCGTCGCTCAGCACCGTGTGCGTATCAGGTGACAGATGCTCAGCGATGGCTGGGCCGGCGGTCAGTCAATGCCGTCGATGATGCGGAAGTCGCGCTCGAAGCCGTCGGGGAGGGCCACCAGCGCCTTCTGGTATGCCTCGCTCTCGTATGCCGCGACGGCCTGTTCAAAGCTGTCGAACTCGATCAGAACGACGCGTTGCGTGATTCCGGCCTCGTGGGCGACGACTCGACCGCCACGGGACGGGAGGAGGGACAGGAGGCGCCCGCCCCCAGCCTGCACAGCCGGACCGGCCAGCTTGTCGTAGGCAGCCAGCCCCTCAGGGCCGGAATCGGCGGGGTAGACACTGACCCAGTAACCCTTAGCCATGGAAACCTCCTGTGTTCGGCCGGACACGTCCGACGTCGAATTGACGCATCGATCGATCGATCCCGGCGACGGGCACTGCGGGCAGTTGAATCGCCATAGGCGCAGGTTAGGGCTTGATATGCGGCCGAGGGAAAGACCGGTACGGGCTAGGCTCAGAACGGATCGTTATCAATCGGCAGGGAGGCAACGTGGCACCGGACACGGTGAGCCTGCGTTACTTCCTGGTACTGGCGCAGGAGTTGAACTTCACCCGCGCGGCCGCTCGCATCGGTATCGCACAGCCCGCACTCAGCTCCCGGATACGCCGATTGGAAGCGGAACTCGGTACAGCCCTGCTGGTCCGCAACACGCGTAGCGTCGGGTTGACCACGGCCGGTGCGGCATTGGCGGAGTCCGCGCCGCCCGCGCTGGCGGCGCTGGACCGGGCATGGGACACCGCCCGCAGCGCGGCAGCCGGTGAACTGGGCACGCTCCGCATCGGATACAGCCTCAGCGCCGGGGCCGAAACAGCACCAGCCCTCGTGGACAGGCTGATGCGGGGCAACACCGGACTCGAGGTCGCCGCGGTCCCGATGGCGACACCGGAGATCTCCCCCGCGGTCGCCGAGGGCCGCATCGATGCCGGGATCACCCGCGGTGAACAGCCGGGCCGTGGCGTGCGCCGGTCCCTGCTGCGGCGTGCGCGCATCGGGGTCCAGCTGGCGCAGCACCATCCGCTGGCCGAACACCCGGAGGTCGAGATCGCCGACGCTGCCGCGTATCCGCTGCGACTCCCGGACCGTGCGACCAACCCCGTGATCCACGATCAGCTGTCCGCACTGTTCCAAGACACCCGACCACACCCCCGATTCCACACGCCCGCGGTCTCTTTCGACATGTCTCAACGCGACCTGCGCGACGGGCTCACCCTCGCCCCGGCCGGAGAAGCCGCGGCCACGGCACAACCGGCCGGTCTCACCTGGCGACCGCTGCGAGGCGCGCCCAGCCTGACGCTCCACCTGGTCCTCCCACAAGAGCAGTCGCCGCTGCACCGCCGCATCCGCGCCGTCGCCAAAACCCTGGCGCACGAGCTGCACTGGCTGCCGGACTGACGCGCAAAAGGCCAAGCGAGACGGACGCCTGCGGGGGCAAGGCCGAAGACGACGTCGATGCGATTCTGGCGAAGTTCTCTGGTGGGGGCGCCGTCGGCGAGCCCAGATAGAGCATGGGGTCCGTCGAGGCAAATGACGGCTGAGTCGTCGCCGAGGTGGGATACGGCGATGGTGAACGTTCCGTGTGCAGACGCGTGGCCTCGCGCAGCGTGCCGTCGTTATCACCGCGAAGTCCGCTGGGTGCCACCTCGCCGCCTGCACCCAGCACGACATCGACGACTGGCTGGCCACCAACATCTGGGTCCGCTATCTCGCCCGGACCTTCCTGGTCTGGTCAGTACGAAACCGTCATGCGCACTGCGCCCTGGCCCCGATCCCGCCCAAGGGTGCGTCGATGGGCCTTGTCAAGCAAGATCAACGATGGGCCCACGTCCGCCGGCTCGTGAAGGGCGGACTCGACACCACCACCCGCGTCGCTACCGGCACGGTGTCTCCGATGACGCCATGCTCAAACGGTACGAGGAGAGCATGCGGGAGGTGTGCGGCAAGTTCGAGGTGGAGCTGCGGGAGTTCAACGGCGAGACCGACCACGTCCACCTGCTCGTGCACTACCCGCCGAAGATCGCATTGTCCAAGCTGATCAACTCCCTCAAAGGCGTCAGCTCCCGATACCTGCGCGCCGAGTACACCGGCCGGAACAACCGGACCGAGATGGGCTCCGCCTTCTGGTCGCGCTCCTACTTCGCCGTCTCGTGCGGGGGCGCCCCACTTACCGAGATCCGTCAGTACATCGAGCAGCAAGAACATCCGCTGTGATCTGCGGGTCACAGCGGTCCTGAGATGCGTTTCCCTCCCCGGCTGAAGCCGGGGATACCCACGCAAGATGAAGGATGGCTCGATTGCCGCGAAATCGGTGAGGACCACGCCGTTGCGGCGCCGCGACAGGCCCGGCGCGAGGCCGCCGTGCCGCGGTGCGTACTGGAGGGCGCTCGGCAAGGTCGAGCCTGCCAAGTCGTACAGAGCGAGCTCTTGCTCCCCAACCAAGCGTGAGCCGTGGCACCGCAGCCAGCTGCCGTTTACCGCTGGCATGATGCGCGGTGACCTCCTGCCTGCGTTCGTGGACAGTGAGGTTCCGCATCAGGCGTGGGCCTTGACCTGGACGGAGGCGAGCCAGTGCCGCTTCCCCCCCCGGCCGTGCAGTTGGCGTGGGTGAGAGAAGAGTGCCAGCCCACCGTCACGATCGGCGCTGTCCGGGTGCGATCTATACCCTGCCAAGCGCATACAGGGGGCAGGGTTTTCGGACAATTAATCGGTTATCAGCCACACCGTAGAACACAGGACAACCCTTCCCCCAGCGGACGTGTCACACCTAGCAGGAAGAAACACTTCAAGCGACACAAGGGGGAGATATGGAACTTAAGCGTGCCATGTTGTCCGTAGCTGCGGTGACTGCGCTGGCGGCTGGCTCCACAGTGGTCCTGTCGTCATCGGCATCTGCGGCGGCGAACACTACCCCGCAGAAGGTCTGCGGAAGCAGCTACAAGACCGTCAACTCCGCACCGGTGGGCTCGCTGGGCACCGTCTACCTGACGTACAACGCCTCCACCGGCCGCAACTGCGTGGCCACCATCCGCAGCACTCCCGGAACGGCCGTGGACACGGGGACGTGGATCTACGTCGCCGACACCGACCAGGGGGCCTCTGACTCCGGCAACTACACGTCCTACGCCGGGCCGGCCACCGTCTACGGCAAGGGCCACTGCGTCGACTGGGGCGGGAACATCAAGAACGTCTATGTGTCCGTCTACGGCTCCAACTGTGCCGCACTGAAGGAGAAGCGGGTCACCTCCATCCACTGAGGCCTTGCCGCGGGGTCGGCCTCCCCAGCACGGTGGTCGGCCCCCGACCGGACTGATGCCACCTCCCAGCAGCCGCTACCACCAGGGCTGCGTCTGCCCGAGCGGTGGATCCGGCCGGAGTCCTTAGAGGTCCTGACAAAGACGTTGGACGTGTCGGTGGGTGGTCAGGCAGGTGGCGAGGCTGAGGAAGGCCTCGTGGATGTCGTCGCGTCGCTCCCAG
>NZ_JBEZVL010000041.1:0-3793 GCF_040636975.1 Streptomyces sp. NPDC032198
GGTGGGTCCTGCCGGGGTGCTGACCGCGATGGCGCAGGACACCCTCGACGAGGTGTCCGCTGAGAGCATCGCCGTCGCGCTGGTCCGCAAGGACCACGACGAAGCGGAGTCGTTCACGGCGGGTGTCGCCGAGGGGTACGCACACGGCGTCGGCGTGGATTGGGGCTCCGTCCTCGCCGCCGGCACCCGAGTGGCCCTGCCCACCTATGCCTTCCAGCGACGGAGTTACTGGCTGCAGGACCCGGGCCGCGGCGCCGGCGACCTGGCCGCCCTCGGCATGGGTGCGGCCGACCATCCGCTCCTTGGCGGCGTGGTCCGGCTCGCCGACGGGCAGGGCGTGGCGCTCACCGGCCGCGTCTCCACCCGTACGCACCCGTGGCTGGCCGACCACACGGTGGCGGGCACGGTGCTGCTGGCCGGTACCGCCTTCGTCGAGCTCGCCGTGCGCGCGGGTGACGAGGCCGGCTGCGCCCGCCTCGAGGAGTTGACCCTGGAGGCGCCGCTCGCCCTGCCCGACGAGCCGGTGGCCCTGCAGGTCCGCGTCGGGGCACCGGACGCCGAGAACCGCCGCCCGGTCGGAGTGTTCTCGCAGCGTGCCGACGACGCCCCCGACACATGGGTGCGGCACGCCGAAGGCTTGGTCGCACCCCGAGGTGACACGGAGCCGTTCCGGGCGACGGCCTGGCCGCCGGCCGGTGCGCAGGCGATCGAACTCGACGGGTTCTACGAGCAGTTGGCGGACGCCGGGTACGGGTACGGGCCCGCGTTCCAGGGTCTGACGGCCGTCTGGCGGGACGGCCACGACGTGTACGCCGAGGTGGCGCTGCCCGAGGAGACGGCGGAGCAGGCAGGCGGATTCGGCCTGCACCCGGCACTCCTCGACGCCGCGCTGCACGCGGTGTCCGCCGCAGACGGTCTCGACGGTGACCTGATCCGGCTGCCGTTCGCGTGGCACGGGGTGACCGTCGTCGCGTTGGGCGCCACCGAGCTGCGGGTACGCCTGTCGCTGGCTGACCCGGACGCCGTCTCCCTGGAGGTCGCCGACAGCGCAGGGCGCCCGGTGGCCTCGGTCGAGGCACTGGTTTCCCGGCCGGTGTCGGCCGAGCAGCTGAAGCGGTCGGTGACCGCCGGCCGCAGCGCGCCCCTCTACGCGGTCGAGTGGACCGCGGTGCCGGGCGAGACCGAGGGCCGGGTGACGTCCTGGTCGCCCGTCGGTCCCGAACTCTCACTGCCCGATGGCGCGTTCGGCGCCGACTGGGCGGTACTGCCGCCGTCCGCCGTATCCGCGACGGACGGCGAGGGCACGGCTGCCGCGGCGCGCGAGTGCGCCGCTCGGGTCCTCGGCGTCATCCAGACCTGGCTCGCCGCCGAGCAGTGTGCCGACACGGGCCTGGTGGTCGTCACGCACGGAGCCGTGGCCGCCGGTGACGACCTGGTGGAGAACCTGGCTCAGGCCCCGGTGTGGGGTCTGGTGCGTGCCGCCCAGTCCGAGAACCCAGGCCGGTTCGTCCTGGTGGACACCGATGCCCCCGACGACTGGGAGGACTCCGTTCGCCTGGCGCTGGCCACCGGTGAACCGCAGGTCGCCGTGCGCGGCGGGCGTCCCCTGGCACCCCGCCTCACCCGCGCCGCCGACATGGTGACCGCACCGGACGAGGCGCCGGTCTGGGACGCCGAGGGCACTGTCCTGATCACCGGCGGCACCGGCTCCCTCGGCCGGACGCTGACCCGGCACCTGGTGAACGAGCACGGCGTCCGGCATCTGCTCCTCGCGGGACGGCGCGGCGCCGACGCCCCTGGCGCGGCCGAACTGTGCGCGGAACTCGCGGACTCGGGCGCCTCGGTGTCGGTGGTCGCCTGCGACGTGGCCGACAAGGACGCGGTGGACATGATGATCGCCGGTATCCCGGCCGACCATCCGCTGACCGCCGTGGTGCACACCGCGGGTGTGCTCGACGACGGCATGCTCTCCGCCCTGACCCCCGAGCGCCTCGACGCGGTACTGCGCGCCAAGGTCGATGCCGCGGTCAACCTCCACGAAGCCACGGCCGGTCTCGAACTGCGTGCGTTCGTGCTGTTCTCCTCGGCGGCCGGTGTCTTCGGCAACGCCGGACAGGGCAACTACGCCGCGGCGAACACCTTCCTCGACGCCTTCGCGCAGCACCGCCGCGCCCAGGGCCTGCCCGCCACCTCTCTCGCCTGGGGCCTGTGGGCCGAGGACGGCGCCGAGGACGGCATGGGTGGCCGGCTCGGCGGCGGCGACCGTGCCCGGCTCTCCCGCGGTGGCATCGCGCCGCTCTCCCGCGAGCAGGGCCTGGAACTGTTCGACCTCGCCCTCACCGCGGGGCACTCACTGCTCGTACCGGTCCGCCTGGCACAGGAGGCCCTGCGCGCCCAGGCCGTCGGCGGTACGCTGCCGCTGCTGCTGCGCGGCCTGGTCCGGGTCCCGGTGCGCCGTACCGCCGCCACCGGCGGCGGCGAGGCCGATGCCCTGGCGCTGCAGTTGGCCGCGTTGTCCGAGCCCGAGCAGGAGCGCGTGCTTCTCGACCTGGTGCGCACCCGGGCCGCGACCGTGCTCGGCCACAGCTCGTCCGCGGGCATCGAGGCGGACCAGGCGTTCCGTGATCTCGGCTTCGACTCGCTGACCGCAGTCGAGCTGCGCAACCGGCTCGGTGCGGTCACCGGCCTGAGGCTTCCGGCCTCCCTCGTCTTCGACTACCCGAACCCCGCGACGCTCGCCCGCCATCTGCGCACCGTGCTCGTCGGCGCTCGCGGGGGTGCGACCGCCACCGTGCGGCACACCGTGGACGCCGACGAGCCACTTGCGATCATCGGCATGGCCTGCCGTTTCCCCGGAGGCGTGGAAACCCCCGAGGATCTCTGGGAGTTGGTGCGCGACGGCAAGGACGCCGTCTCGCCGCTGCCCGACGACCGCGGCTGGGACGTCCGGGCCATGTACGACGCGGACCCGGACGCCATCGGAAAGAACTACACGAGGGCCGGCGGGTTCCTCGACGCGGCCGGTGACTTCGACGCCGAGTTCTTCGGCATCCCGCCGCGCGAGGCGCTGGCGATGGACCCGCAGCAGCGCCTGCTCCTTGAGACTTCCTGGGAGGCGTTCGAACGAGCCGGCCTGGCGCCGGATTCGCTGCGCGGCTCCGCCGTGGGAGTGTTCGCCGGGGCGATGGGCTCCGACTACCTCGCCACGCTGCGCGTACCCGCCGAACTGGAGGGCTTCGCGGCCACCGGCAGCGCTTCCAGCGTGGTCTCCGGCCGGATCGCCTACACCTTCGGTCTGGAGGGTCCGGCGGTGACGGTGGACACGGCGTGCTCCTCGTCGCTGGTCGCCCTGCACCTGGCAGCCCAGTCGCTGCGCAGCGGAGAGAGCACGCTGGCGCTCGCCAGCGGCGTCATGGTGGTCTCCTCGCCCAAGGCGTTCATCGAGTTCAGCCGGCAGCGCGCGCTGGCGCCCGACGGCCGCTCCAAGGCGTTCTCCGCGGATGCGGACGGCACGGGATGGGGCGAGGGCGTCGGCGTCGTGGTCCTTGAGAGGCTCTCCGACGCTCGCCGCAACGGTCACAACATCCTTGCGGTGGTGCGGGGTTCGGCCGTCAACCAGGACGGCGCGAGCAACGGGCTCACCGCGCCGAACGGCCCGTCCCAGCAGCGTGTCATCCGCGCCGCCCTGGATGGCGCCGGGTTGTCTCCGTTGGATGTGGATGTGGTGGAGGCGCATGGTACGGGTACGTCGCTGGGTGATCCGATCGAGGCGCAGGCGTTGTTGGCCACGTAT
>NZ_JBEZVL010000042.1:0-3452 GCF_040636975.1 Streptomyces sp. NPDC032198
ATCACCGTCACGCCACCGGCCAGCGCGACGTCACACTCGCGCTGGCGCAGCGCGGTCACGGCCAGGTGCAGGGCCACCAGCGAGGACGAACACGCCGTATCCACCGTCACCGCCGGGCCCTGCAGCCCCAGCGAATACGACACCCGACCCGACAACACACTGCTCGCGCTGCCCATCGAGCCGTACGCGTCGAGCGCACTCAGGTCATGCTTGTGGAGACGGTCATAGTCCGACCCCATCGCACCGAGGTACACACCGGTGTTGCTGCCCTCAAGGGCTTCGGGACGGAATCCGGCGCGTTCGAGGGCTTCCCAGGAGGCTTCCAGGACCAGGCGTTGCTGGGGGTCCATTGCCTGCGCTTCGCGTGGGGGGATCCCGAAGAAGTCCGCGTCGAATTCCTCGACGTCCTGAATGAATCCGCCGGTACGCGCATAGGTCTTGCCCACGGCCTGCGGGTCGGGGTCGTACACGTCCCAGCCGTCCCACCGCGACGGGAAGCCCTCGATCGCATCCCCGCCCGAGGACAACAACTCCCAGAACTCCTCCGGCGTCCCCACCCCACCCGGCAGCCGACACGCCATCGACACGATCGCGACCGGATCGTCGTCCTCGTCCGCAGCCCGTACGACAGCGTCGGCCTCGGCGGGCAGCGCTGCCTGTGACAGGTCCATCCGTTCCAGCAGGAACTCCGCCATGGCAGCCGGGGTCGGGTAGTCGAACGCCAGTGTCGCGGGCAGGGGAACCTCGGTTTCCTGCGAGACCCGGCGCCGCAGTTCCACGGCCGACAGAGAGTCGAGGCCGAGGTCCCTGAGCACCTGCTGCGCCGACACCGCACCCTCGTCCGCAAGACCCAGCACGCTCGCCGCCGCCGACCGCACCAGCAGCGTCACCGACTCCCGTCGCTGGTCGGGGGAGAGCGCTGCGAGCCTGCCGCGCAGACCCGAGGGCGAGAGTGCCTCACCCGCGTTCGCCTGCCGCAGGCGCCTCCTGACCAAACCGCGGAGCAGCGCCGGTACCTCGTCCTGGCCACGGTGCAACGAAGCAAGACCGAGCCGCACGGGAACCAGATGCCCCCACGTGTCCGTCGCCAGCGCCGCGTCCAGTGCCCGTAGTCCCTCGTCCACGGACAACGGCTCCACGCCCATGCGCCGGATCCGGGTCAGCTCGGCCTGGCCGAGCTGCGCGGTCAACCCCGTTCCCGCCTGCTCCCACAGTCCCCAGGCCAGACTCCTGGCGGGCAGGCCCGCGTGCGCACGCCACATGGCGAAGGCGTCGAGGAACGCGTTGCCTGCCGCGTACGTGCTCTGACCGGCACTTCCGAACACTCCGGCGAGCGATGAGAACATGACGAACTCGGACAGCGCATGGTCCCGGGTGAGTTCGTCCAGATGCAGCGCGGCGTCCAACTTCGGAGCGAGTACGCGCTCCAGCCGCTCCGTGTTCTGGTCGTGCAGCAATCCGTCGTCCAGCACACCGGCCAGATGCCATACCGAGTCCAGATCGTCGATGGAACCGATCAGACCGGCAAGGGCTTGCCTGTCGGCCACGTCACAGGCCACGATCCGTACGCTGTCGGCCCCGGCGCCCGTGAGTCCGGCGAGTTCGGCGGCGAGGTCAGCGGCCCCCGGGGCCCGCTCACCCTGACGCGAGGTCAGCACGAGGCGCCGAACCCCACGGGTGCGCACCAGATGCCGGGCGAGCTCGCTGCCCAGCTCACCGGTTCCTCCGGTGATCAGCGCCGTTCCCTCCGACAACGGAGTTGCCGAGGTTGCGTCTCCCGGCTCCGGCTCCGGCTCCAGCTCCGGCTCGACCGCGATGAGCCGCGCGACCCGGATCTCTCCTCCCCGTACCGCGATCTCGGGCTCGTCCGTGACGGACACGGCCCTGGCGAGCGCGGCGACATCCTCGGGTCCGGAACCGGCGTCCACCAGGCGCAGCGATCGCAGCGGGTACTCGGCGCGCGCGGCACGCAGTAGACCCCACAGGGGCGCCGATGCGAGTTCGACGGTCTCGCCCTCGTCCACGGACAGCGCGTGACGGGTCACCCAGACCAGTTCGGTCCCGTCAAGCCGGGACTCGGCCAACAGAGCCTGTACGACGTGCAGTGCGGTGGCGGCGGCCTTGCGCACCGCGTCCGCCAGATCACCCGGGTCCTGCGTGGTGGCGTCGACGACGAGGCGGGCCGGTGCCTCGTCCCCGGCATCGAGCCGGGCTCGCAGATCGTCCACGTCGGTGACGCACTGTCCACCGATCACCGGGGCGAGATCATCGGAGCCGCCCAGGACCCAGGTCTCGGCCGGCGTTTCGCGCGTCGTGCGGGGAAGCTGGAAGTCGAGCCGGTAGAGGTTGCTGGCCGTGCGCTGCCGCAGCTGCTGCTCGGTCGCTGAACGCAGAACGAGCCCCTCGACGTACGCCACCGGGTCGCCGTGGGCATCCGCCAGCCACAGCCGGGCCTCGGATGACGCTGGGTCCAGCTCGATCCGGACGCGGAGTTCGGTCGCCCCGGTGGCGTACAGCTCCGTTCCGGTCCACTCGAAGGGGAGCGACACCCGCGCGGTGTCGCCGTCCAGCACGGATATCGCGTGCAGCGCCGCGTCCAGCAGCGCCGGATGCACGGCGAAGCCGCCTGCCGCCGCGCTCTCGGCCGCGGCTTCGGGCAGGCGGACCACGGCGTAAGCGGTGTCGCCGGTGCGGGAAAGCTCCACCAGGCCCTGGAACGCGGGTCCGTAGTCGATGCCGCGCTCGCGCAACTGGTCGTAGACCCCGTCCAGATCCACTGACGTGGTGCCCGCCACCGGCCAGCTCCGGAGGTCCCGGAACCCGTGGCCGTCGGGGTCGCCGACTGCCAGGTGGGTGAGTTGGGCGGTGGCGTGGGTGGTCCAGGGGGTGTCGGGGTGGGTGTCGGGGTCGGGGTGGGTGTGGACGGTGACTTGGCGGTGTCCGTTGCCGTCGGTGCCGCTGACGGCGATCTGAATCCGCAGCGGCCCGGTTTCGGGGAGGACGAGGGGGGTGGTCAGGGTGAGGGTGTTGATCCCGGTGGCGTCCACGCGTTCGGCGGCGGTGAGGACCATGTCCAGGATTCCGGTGCCGGGTAGCAGCGCGGTGCCGAATACGCGGTGGTCGCCCAGCCAGCCCTGCGCGCCGTCGGTGGCGTCGATCCTGCCGGTGAGGAGCAGTCCGTCGTCGTCAGCCAGCGGAGTGGAGAGCGTGAGCCAGGGGTGGCCGAGCCCGTCCGCGCCCCAGGCCGAGGGGTCGGCCGGGGCACCGCCGGGGGTGGGGAGCCAGTGGCGTCGGCGGTCGAAGGCGTAGGTGGGGAGGGTGGTCTCCACCGAAGTCTGCGGCACCGCGTACTTCCATGGCCATGTGTCTGCGTGGGTGAGTCCGGCGTGGACCCATGCGGAGAGTACGTCGGTGGTGTCGGCGTGGTTGCGGTGGGCGGTGGCGACGGTGGT
>NZ_JBEZVL010000043.1:0-2683 GCF_040636975.1 Streptomyces sp. NPDC032198
GCCCACCTCGGCACCCCCGAACTCAACCGCATGCGCCGCCAAGGCATCACCGCCCTCACCACCACCCAAGCACTCACCCTCCTCGACACCGCGATGAGGAGCGAGCGCCCCCATGTGGTGCCGGTACGACTCGAGCTTTCGGCTCTGCACCGCGAACAGGACCGCGGCGGCGACGTACCCACGCTCTTCCGGTCCCTGGTGCGTGCCCGACTGCGACGCGCGGACGAGGCCGAGCACACCCCGGACGCGCTGCGCGACCGGCTGCTGGCGCTGCCCGAAGCCGACCGGCCCGAGGCAGTGACCGAGTTGGTGCGGCGCGAGGTCGCCACCGTCCTGGGGATCTCCGACGCCACCTCCATCGGAGCGCAGCAGGTCCTCAAGGACCTCGGCATCGACTCCCTCATGGCCGTCGAAGTGCGCCGACGCCTCTCCACCGCGACCGGCGTCCCGCTCCCCGCCACCCTCGCCTTCGACCACCCCACCCCCACCGCCATCACCGGACTCGTCCTCGACCGGCTGGAGCTGGGCGGCGCACGCGCATCGGCATCGGCATCGGCACCCCGGGTGACGAAGGACCAGATCAGCGAGCTCGCGGACCTCCTGCGTTCCTCGACGCCCCAACTACTCGAATCCGAAGGCCTGGTGTCCAGGTTCTTCGACCTTCAGGCGGCGCTGGCGAAGACCGCCGCCACCCCCGGTGAGCCGGAAGTCGACATCGAAGACAGCAGCCAGGAAGACCTCCTGGAGTTCCTGGACCGCAAGTTTGGAGTGGGCAAGTGAGCGCGACCGAAGTGCAGAAGCTCGAGACCTATCTGCGGCGCGCGACGAACGCGCTCCTGGAGACCGAGAAGGACCTCGCCTCCGAACGTGCGGCGAAGGTCGAACCCGTAGCCATCGTGTCGATGGCGTGCCGGCTGCCGGGCGGCATCGACACGCCCGAGGCCTTCTGGGACCTCCTCTCCGAGGGCGGCGACGCCATCAGCGGCTTCCCCAAGCGCTGGGAGAACCTGGGTCTCTACGACGAGGACCCGGAGGCGGTGGGCAAGAGCTACGCCCGCGAGGGCGGCTTCCTCACCGACGTCGAAGGCTTCGACGCCGAGTTCTTCGGCATCTCGCCCCGCGAGGCGCAGTCGATGGACCCGCAGCAGCGGCTGGTCCTGGAGACCTCTTGGGAGGCGTTGGAGCGGGCGGGCATCCGTCCCGACACGCTCACCGAGAGCCGCACCGGCGTCTACCTCGGCAGCATGAGTTCGGACTACGGGAAGAACGCCGGTCTGGGTGATCTGGACGGCTACGTCAGCACCGGCAACGCGGGCAGCATCATCTCGGGCCGTCTCTCCTACTCGCTGGGGCTCCAGGGCCCGGCGCTCACCGTGGACACCGCCTGCTCTTCGTCGCTCGTCGCGATGCACCTGGGCATCAACGCCCTGCGCACCGGCGAGTGCGAACTGGCGCTCGTCGGTGGTGTGACCGTGATGTCGACGCCAGCCATCTTCGTGGAGTTCTCCCGTCTCAAGGGCATGGCCTCGGACGGACGGTGCAAGAGCTTCTCGGCCGACGCGGACGGCGCGGGCTGGTCCGAGGGCGCGGGAGTACTGGTTCTCAAGCGTCTCTCCGACGCACGGCGCGACGGCGACAACGTACTCGCGGTGATCAAGGGTTCGGCAGTGAACCAGGACGGCCGCAGCCAGGGCTTGACCGCTCCCAACGGGCCCTCGCAGCAGCGCGTCGTCCAGGAGGCGCTGACGGCCGCGCGCCTCTCCCCCGCCGACATCGACGCCATTGAGGCGCATGGCACCGGCACCTCGCTGGGCGACCCGATCGAAGCCGGCGCCCTGACCGAAATCTTCGGCCCGGAGCGGGACCCGGACCGGCCCCTCTATCTGGGCTCGTCCAAGTCCAACATCGGGCACGCGCAGGCCGCCGCCGGTGTGGCCGGGGTCATCAAGATGGTCCTGGCACTGCAACACGAGAGCCTTCCCAAGACGCTGCATGCCGAGGCGCCCAGCAGCCACATCGAGTGGGACGGCAGCGGGCTGGAACTGCTCCAGGACAACCAGCCCTGGCAGCGCGGCGAGCGCATACGCCGGGCAGGTGTGTCGTCGTTCGGCCTGAGCGGCACCAATGCGCACGTCATCCTCGAAGAGGCCCCCGCCGACTCGGACGACGAAACGGCCGCCGAAACACCAGAGGCCTCAACTCCCGTAGGTGTGCTACCGGTTGTGGTCTCCGGGCGCACCGAGAACGCCATGCGCGAGCAGGCCGGACGGTGGGCCGACTGGCTCCAGCAGCACGACACCGCCGACCTGGGCGCCGTGGCCACCACCGCGGCCCTGCACCGTACACACTTCGACAGCCGGGGCGCCGTCCTGGCCTCAACCGTCGAGGAAGCCACGCAAGCCCTGCGCGCTCTGGCCACCGACCAACCCCACGACAACACCGTCACCGGTACGGCCACCCCACGCGGGAAGATTGTGTTCGTCTACCCCGGCCAGGGCTCCCAGTGGCATGGCATGGGCACCGATCTGTACGCCCACAACCCCGCCTTCACTGCCGCCATCGACGCCTGCGACACCGCCCTCATGCCCCACACCGGCTGGTCCGTGCGCCGCGTGCTCACCGACCCCGACCACCCCGACAACCCGCCGCTGGACCGCGTCGATGTCGTCCAGCCCGCCCTGTT
>NZ_JBEZVL010000044.1:0-2072 GCF_040636975.1 Streptomyces sp. NPDC032198
GGCCATGTGTCTGCGTGGGTGAGTCCGGCGTGGACCCATGCGGAGAGTACGTCGGTGGTGTCGGCGTGGTTGCGGTGGGCGGTGGCGACGGTGGTTCCGCCGTGGTGCTGGGTGATTTGGTCGAGGGCCATGGCCATGACGGGGTGGGGGCTGATCTCGATCCAGGTGTGGTGGCCGTCGTCGATGGCTGCCTGGCCTGCCTGGTCGAAGCGGACTGTTTGGCGCAGGTTGGCGCACCAGTAGTCCGCGTTCATTTCGGTGCCGTGGATCAGGCGGCCGTGGACGGTGGAGTAGAGCGGGGTGTGTCCGGGGGTGGGTTGGAGGTCGGCGAGTTCTTCTGCCAGGTGGGGGAGGAGGGGGTCCATGTGTGCGCTGTGGGAGGCGTAGTCGACTTGTACTCGGCGGGCGAAGATGTTTTCGGTCTTCAGTTGGGTGAGGAGGGTGTCGAGGGCGTGGTTGTCGCCGGAGATGATGGTGGAGGTGGGGGTGTTGACTGCGGCGATGGACAGGTTGGTGCCGGTCAGGCGTTCGCGGATCCATTGGTGGCCGCGTTCGATGACGGCCATGCCGCCTTGGCCGTGGCATGTGGCGACGGCTTGTGAGCGGGTGGCGACGATTTGTGCGCCTTGTTCGAGGGTGAGGATGCCGGCGACGACGGCGGCGGCGACTTCGCCTTGGGAGTGTCCGATGACGGCGTGGGGGGTGATGCCCATGGATTTCCACCAGGCGGCCAGGCCCAGGCTCATGGTGAACAGTGCGGGCTGGATTTCTTCTACGCCGGTGAGGGGGCGTTGGCCGGTGAGGCATTCGGTGACCGACCATCCGGTCCAGGGCCGTAGGGCGGCATCGCAGGCGGCCACGGTTTCGGCGAAGGCGGGGGAGTGCTCACACAACTCCCGGCCCATGCCCTCCCATTGCGAACCCTGCCCCGGGAACACCCATATACCCCCAGGGCCGGCCTCCTGGAGTGCCTCCCCGCCCAGCGTTTCGATGGGGCCGATCACTCCGATGGCATCGGTGCCCTCGGCGAGCGCTTCCAGTCGGCTGATGGCCTGGTCACGGGTGGTGGCCAGGACGGCGCCGCGGGAGTCGAACCAACTGCGGTTCCACAGGGCCGTCGAGGCGACGCGCTCCAGCGGGACCTCTGGGTGCTCGCGCCACCACTGGGCCCAGCGGCGGGCCTGTGCTCGCACCACACCCGCGTCCCGACCCGACACCACCACCGGAAGCACACCACCGGAGGAGGCACCGGCCTCGGGCGAGACCTCTTCGAGTTCCGCCGTGGAACCCGTGAGCGTCGGTGCTTCTTCGAGGACGAGGTGGGCGTTGGTGCCGGACAGGCCGAACGAGGACACGCCTGCGTACCGTGTACGGGTTTCCTCGCGTGGCCAGGGGCGTGCCGTGTTCAGCAGCTGGAGGTTGCTGTCTTGCCAGTCGATGTGGTCGCTGGGTTGTTCGGCGTGCAAGGTCGCGGGCAGCTCTTCGTGTTGCAGTGCGAGGACCATTTTGATGACGCCTGCGACGCCGGCGGCGGCCTGGGCGTGGCCGATGTTGGACTTCGAGGAGCCCAGCCAGACCGGTCGTTCCGCGGGGCGTCCGGGCCCGAAGACGGCGGCCAGTGCCCCGGCTTCGACCGGGTCACCCAGCGGTGTTCCGGTGCCGTGCGCCTCGATGGCGTCCACGTCGGAGGGCGACAGCCCCGCACGCGACAACGCCTGTTCAATTACCCGCTGTTGTGAGGGTCCGTTGGGGGCGGTCAGTCCCTGGGATCGGCCGTCCTGGTTGATGGCCGTTCCGCGGATGACGGCCAGCACGCGGTCGCCGGCGGCCTGTGCGGCCGAGAGTCGTTTGAGGACCAGTACGCCGCAGCCCTCGGACCAGCCTGCTCCGTCGGCGTCGGCGGAGAAGCTTTTGCAGCGGCCGTCGGCGGCGGTGCCCTGCAGGCGGGAGAATTCCACGAAGACCGAGGGCGTCGACATCACCGTCACGCCACCGGCCAGCGCGACGTCACACTCGCGCTGGCGCAGCGCGGTCACGGCCAGGTGCAGGGCCACCAGCGAGGACGAACACGC
>NZ_JBEZVL010000045.1:0-2062 GCF_040636975.1 Streptomyces sp. NPDC032198
ACCCCATCAACTGGACCCACACCCTCCCCCCAACCCACACCACCCCCCACCACCAAACCCTCCCCACCTACCCCTTCCAACACGAACACTTCTGGCTTGAGCCCTCGCCCCGGCAGGGCGACCCGGCATCCCTCGGCCTGGACTCCTTCCGGCACCCTTGGCTGGGCGCGGTGACCGCGGTTGCCGACGGCGACGGTCATCTCCTCACCGGGCGTCTCTCCCTCGCCGAGCAGCCCTGGCTCGCCGATCACGCCGTTTTCGGTACGGTGCTCGCTCCGGGCACTGGGCTCCTCGAACTCGCCTGGGCCGCAGCCGCCGAGGTCGGCGCTGCACACGTCGCTGAACTCACCATCGCGGAGCCCTTGTTGCTCCCAGAGACCGGCAACGTACGCCTTCAAATCGCGGTCGGCCCCTCAGACGGTGACGGCCGACGCACCCTCTCGGTCCACAGCAGGCGCGAGGACACCCAGAGCGACTGGACCTGCCACGGCACGGGCACGCTCGCCGACGATCCCTCGTTCCAGGAGGGCGCACCGCAGCCGGAGTTCTCGGAGCTGGCTCAGTGGCCGGTCGAGGGGGCGGAGTCCGTGGACCCTGTCGCCTTCTACGAACGACTCCGCGCGCAGGGCCTGGAGTACGGCCCGGCGTTCCAGGGCGTGACCGATCTGCGGCGGCGCGGGACCAGCGCCTACGCCACCGTACGGCTGCCGGAAGGCCTTGACGCGTCCGACTACGGCGTACACCCGGCCCTGCTCGACGCGGCCCTTCAGTCGCTCGCGGCGGTGCGTACGGACGATGTCGAGTCCGGCGGCGTACTGCTCCCCTTCGAGTGGAGCGCGGCCGAGTTGCACCGGGTCGGCAGCACTGAGCTGCGGGTCCGCGCGGACTGGGACCAGGACACGGCAGAGGCCCGGATCTGGGTCACGGACGCCACGGGAAGCCCGGTGGCCCACGCGCGGCTGCAGGCCCGCACGGCCACCGCCGAGCAGATCCGGGCCGGCCGTCCGGTGGAGCACCTCTACCGGGTCGATCTCCAGGCCGTGCCTCTGCCCGGCACTCCCGTGGACGGCAGCCGAAGCTGGGTCCTGGGCGGCGAGGGCGAGCTGTCGACGGCGCTCGGGGCGCATCAAGTGCCGGACCTGGACGCTCTGTTCGCCCTGTTGGAAGGAGACAGTACGGCCCCGCCCGCGCGGCTCGTGATCGACGCGACGGCGCCATACGAGGGCGGGGGCGGAGTCAAGGCCGGGGCCCGGGAGGAGGACGGGGGCGAGTACGGGTCCGAGTTCGGGATTGCCGCTGACGCGGTGCACGAGGCTTCGGCTCTTGCTCTGGAGACGCTGCGGCGCCTCCTCGCCGAAGAGCGTCTGGCCGACACCGATTTGGTGTGGGCCACCCGCAGGGCCACCGGCGAGGACGTGCGGGACCTGACCCACGCCCCCCTGTGGGGGATGGTGCGGGTCGCCAGGAACGAGCACCCGGACCGCTCGATCCGCCTCCTCGACCTGGGCGACGACGCGGACGACCTCAACGCCCTGCCCCGCGCTCTGTCCCTGGGCGCCGAGCCGGAGGTCGTCGTGCGGCAGGGAACGCCGTATGTGCCCCGACTGATCCGGGTGGAGGCGGTACAGGCCGAGGCCCCGCGTCTCGATCCCGAGGGCACGGTCCTGATCACCGGCGGCACCGGCGAACTCGGCCGCCAGATCGCCCACCACCTCGTACAAGAACACGGCACACGCCACCTCGTCCTCACCTCACGCCAAGGACCCGAAGCTCCCGGCACCTCCGAACTCGCCGCCCAGTTGCGTGAGTTGGGTGCCGAGTCGGTGGACGTCCACGCCTGCGACATCACCGACCCCCAGCAGACCGAACACCTCATCACCACCCTGGAACGCCCCCTCACCGCCGTCTTCCACCTCGCCGGCATCCTCGACGACGGCCTCCTCACCAGCCAGACCCCCCAACGCCTGGCCACCGTCCTCGCCCCCAAGGTCGACGGCGCCCTCCACCTCCACCACCTCACCACCCACCACCCCCTCACCGCCTTCGTCCTCTTCTCCAGCGC
>NZ_JBEZVL010000046.1:0-1881 GCF_040636975.1 Streptomyces sp. NPDC032198
TACTCCAGCCGTAGATCGTGATCTTCATGGCTGGACGGCCGCTTGATGTCGGTAGTGGCACCGGCGGGCGCGGGCTTGATGCCGACGTCGCCAGTGTGACCAGCGCAGGCGGTGTGCGAGGTCGAGGTCTGGGCGGATCAATGCCGCGAACAGGTGCTGGATCTCGTTGCCGGTTATGGGGATCAGGCCGTCGGGGGCGGGTCGGTCGCGGCGTTCGGCGGCTGCAGTGCAGACGAGGAAGGCGTGGGCGAGCATGGCGAGGGTGGCCCAGCGGTGCCAGGAGGTCCAGCGGCGGACCTGGTGCTCGTCCAGGCCGATCAAGCCCTTGCTTGCCTGGAACGTCTCCTCGATCGTCCAGCGCCGTCCGGCCACCCGCACCAGCTCGGACATCGGCACCGGACGCGGTGAGAAGCAGCGGTAGAAGGCGAGTTCACCGGTGCGACGGTTGCGACGGACCAATAGGCACCACTGACCGGGCCAACCGGCGGCGTCGTGGATGTCGATCTGGGCCCAGTCGTAGTACCGCTCACCCTTCGCGCCTGCTCCGGCCGACAGCCGCTGCCAGGCCCGCTTCGGGATCCGCGCGGCCAGGGTCTTCGCCTGGAACTTACCGGCGGGCGTGATGACGGAGTGGGTGCTGGACACTGCCAGGACGTAGCCGGTCCGACGATGTTCCAGGGCGGTCCGCAGGTGCGGGTTGTCGCCGTAGACCTCGTCGCCCGCGACCCAGCGCGCGGGTGCTCCCGCGTCCAAGGCCCGCTCGACCATGCGGGCGGCAAGCTGGGGCTTGGTGGCGAAAGCCAGGCCGTCGGGGATGCCCGCGCTCCGGCAACGGTCCGGTGCCTCGGTCCACGAGCGCGGCACATACAGGGCTCGGTCGATGGCGGCGTGTCCGCGGGCGGCGGAGTACACGAGATAAACGGCGACCTGGGCGTTCTCGACTCGGCCGGCCGTGCCGGTGTACTGACGCTGGACGCCGACGGTCGCGGTGCCCTTCTTCAAATCGCCCGTCTCGTCGACCACGAGCACCGCCTCGGTGTCGCGCAGGTGCTCGACCACGTAGGCGCGTATGTCGTCACGAATCGCGTCGGCGTCCCATTTCGCCCGGTGGAGCAGGTGCTGCATGCCGTCCGGAGTGGCATCGCCCGCGTGCTCGGCCAGGGTCCAGCAGTTCTTCCTCGGCAGGTCCGACAGCAGCCCGGAGACCAACCGCCGCACCCGGCGACGGGGTTCAACTCGGGAGAACCGGCCGGCGATCCGGCTCATCAGTCCTTCGAATGCCTCCTGCCAGTGGGCAGGCACTACGTCGGCGTCCGAGGCCGCCGCGTGATCATTGGTTGTCCACACAACACCCCATGATCAACGGCGGCCTCGGACGCCACCGAAGCCAGTAGTCGGGCCCCTCGACTCGGTAGCGAACGTCGACACCGGCGACGAACCGCAGCTCACACACGAGCCGACGGGCGCCGTCCGGCGCCAAGCGGTGCGGCGCCAACAGCAGCTCCAGCTCGTCATAGCGGGCGTCGACTCCGCCGTGGCCCGGATGGCTCTCCTGTCCGACCTCGCCCGCCTGCTGGCGCTCATACCACCTGGCGTAGATCGCCCACTGCTCGCGCTCCAGCTCCGCCACCGACTCGCTTGCGGGCCAGACCTGGTACTCATTGACTTCATGGCTGTGGTCGTAGACGTGCATCGCGAAGTAGTGAGGCTTCCCGTCGATGTCAGCTAGGCCGGCCAACGGTTCGCCGTACCACTCCGACTCGGTGTACACACGCTCGAAGCCGTCCGCGATCAACTGCTCTTCGCCCCAGATCTCAGCCACCCAGGCAGGCTACCGGCGAGCAGCCTCCGTATCCATGATCACGATCTACGGCTGGAGTA
>NZ_JBEZVL010000047.1:0-1710 GCF_040636975.1 Streptomyces sp. NPDC032198
TGGCTGGTGAGGAGGCCGTCGTCGAGGATGCCGGCGAGGTGGAAGACGGCGGTGAGGGGGCGTTCCAGGGTGGTGATGAGGTGTTCGGTCTGCTGCGGGTCGGTGATGTCGCAGGCGCGGACGTCGACGGTTTGGGCGCCCCGTTCGCGGAGTTGGGTGATGAGTTCTGGGGTGTCGGGGTGGTCGGGTCCTTGGCGTGAGGTCAGGACGAGGTGGTGTGCGCCGTGTTCTTGTACGAGGTGGTGGGCGATCTGGCGGCCGAGTTCTCCGGTGCCGCCGGTGATCAGGACGGTGCCCTCGGGATCGAGACGCGGGGGCTGGGCGGCGGTGGTGCCGGTGGCTCGGGCGCGTATCAGGCGGGCGACGCGCACCTCGCCCTCGCGGACCGCGATCTCCGGCTCGCCCCTCACGGAGAGGGCATGGGCCAGCTCCTCCAGGTCGTCCGGCTCCTCGCCCAGGTCCACCAGGCGCAGCGAACGGTCGGCGTGCTCGGCGCGGGCAGACCGTACGAGACCCCACAAGGGGGCGTGGGCCAGGTCCTGGGCACCTTCGCCGACAGCCAGACGGGTGACCCATACCAACTCGGTTGCGGCCAGCCGCTCTTCGCCCAGCAAGGCCTGGATCTGCTCCAGTGACCGTGCGGTCGCGCCGCGCACCGCGGCGGGATCTGTCGCCGGTACGGAATCGGTGGCGTCCACCACGATGCGGGCGGGCGGCACCTCGTCATCGCCGAGTCCGGCGAGCGCTGCGGCCAGGTCGGACACTGCCTCCGCCTCCGCGCCGAGGGCGCGGGAGATCACGCCCTCGGCGCCCAGCACCCAGAGCGTGTCCTCGTCCGCGTCGTCCGACTCGTCCAGGGAGGGCGGTGCCACGAAGTCGACCCGGTAGAGGTGGTCGGCGTTGCGGTTCCCGCGGATCTGTTCGCGGGTGGCCTCGCGGAGCGCCAGCGTGCCGGACGCCACCAGGTTCCCCGCCGGGTCCGTCGCCAGCAGGGCGGCGCTCGACTGCGCGTCGTTCAGGGTGATGTGGACGCGGAGTTCGGTGCTGTGGGTGGCGTGGAGGTGGGCGTTGGTCCATTCGAAGGGGAGGACGACGTTTTCGTCGGTGCTGCGTAGGGCGGTGAGGGTGTGGAGTGCGGCGTCCAGGAGGGCGGGGTGGATGCCGAAGTCGTCGGGTGTGGTGGTGTCGGGGAGGCGGATGAGGCCGTAGGCGTGGTCGTCCTTGCGCCAGAGTTCGGTGAGGCCCTGGAACGCCGGACCGTACTGAAGCCCCTGGGTGTGCAGCCGCTCGTAGAGCCCGTCCAAGTCCACCTGCTCGGCCCCCGGGACGGGCCACTGTGCGAGTACGTCCGCGCTCTCGGGCTCCCCAGCCGTGTCGGCGAGCACACCGGTGGCGTGGCAGGTCCAGGCGTCGTCGTCCCCCTCGGGCTGGCTGTGGACCGCGATCTCCCGGAGCCCGTCGCCGTTGCTGTGACCGACGGTGATCTGGAGGCGTACGTTGCCGCTCTCGGGGAGCAACATCGGTTCACCGATGGTCAGTTCGGCGACATACGAGGCGCCGACCTCGGCGGCAGCGGCCCAGGCAAGTTCGAGGAGTCCGGTGCCGGGGGTGAGGGCGGTGTCGTAGACGGTGTGGTGGGTGAGCCAGGGGTGTTGGGTGGGGGAGAGGCGTCCGGTGAGGAGGTGTCCGTCGCCGTTGGCGAGGGGGGTG
>NZ_JBEZVL010000048.1:0-1631 GCF_040636975.1 Streptomyces sp. NPDC032198
CAATTACAAGACCCAAAAGAGCCCTGTATCAGTATTTATTGTCACTACCTCCCCGTGTCGGGATTGGGTAATTTGCGCGCCTGCTGCCTTCCTTGGATGTAGTAGCCGTTTCTCAGGCTCCTTCTCCGGGGTCGAGCCCTAACCCTCCGTTACCCGTTGCAACCATGTTTGGCCAATACCCAAACATCGAAAGTTGATAGGGAAGAAATTTGAATGAACCATCGCCGGCGCAAGGCCGTGCGATTCGAGAAGTAATCATGAAACACCAAAGAGCCCAGAGGGCATAGGTTTTTAATCTAATAAATACATCCCTTCCGAAGTCGGGATTTTTAGCATGTATTAGCTCTAGAATTACCACGGTTATCCAAGTAGTAAGGTACTATCAAATAAACGATAACTTATATAATGAGCCATTCGCAGTTTCGCTGTATAATTGCTTATACTTAGACATGCATGGCTTAATCTTTGAGACAAGCATATGACTACTGGCAGAATCAACCAGATAACTATCGTCCGCCGCGGAAAAACGGCAACCGGTGCTGCGAGCAGCGCCGGAGAGATGTCAAGTTCACTGGGTGGCGTCCGGAGACGCGCCGGGCAAAGCACCTGCGGCAGGAGCCGTGGGCGCCGTGCGAGCCGGCAATCCGCTTTCCCACTCATGTGTTCCCCAGCGAAGCCGTCGACCACACTGAGCCCGAACGGGCGGCGTGTGGCCTGGGGCACGCCAGGAGAAGGACTCAGCGCCCGACTTCAGCCATTGCGGCGTCCGGCGGGCGTGGTTGCCTTCCGTTGCTCGATGGTAGAACTCGCCAGAGGCCAGTAATCCACAGAACCCATCCCTACAGCGGCGATTGCCGGGGCATTCGTCGCCTTCAGGGCATCCCCAGTACGCCGTGAAGCCTGAGCGACCGGTTTCGTGGGGGCCGACCAACACTATGAATCCCTCGCTAGCGAGACCGGAGCCTGCAAGCCTGTTCAAGGGACCACGCAATGAAAGTCTTCAAGATATGGTACAGTTGTTTGATTGCGGTTGTGTTGTGGCCGGCCGATTGCTCGACTGGCCACCCGCTCTCACATACCCTCCGAGCTCTCTGGTGGGGCGCCCCCGCCACCCGGCACTCGTTGGCCACTTTTGATTTCCCGCAAAATTCATTTGTATGGCAAATCCAAAAAATCGACTCACGAACATACATTTCCAACAACGCACCACCCCCCCCTCTCGGCGCCGGGTTTCTCGGCACCAGCGCGCCCCCAGGCCTGCCAGCAGCCAGCCCACGTATTTCTTTTGCCCTTGCCGCCGCCCCCAGATGGTACAGGGTAGGTTCAGGGTAGGCCTTACCCTGCACCCCGACACAGGCGCCACCAGGAGGCTTTAGAGGCTAGAAGCGCTATAGGGAGGCCCTGGCCGAAGGCCCTGGCGTACGCTGCTATCGCTATGCCCATCTACGGGGGGCGCTAGAGGGAGCAGGTGGCCGCCAGGCTTGACCAGAAGCCGCACGTAACAAAGCATCAGCCTAGCACTATAACCACCCCGCCCACCTAAAACGCAGCCAGCGCAGCAGGAGTAGTAGGGTAGGCATATAGGCAGGCCCACGCCGCCCTAAAGGGGGCCCCGACCTCTCCTAGGTCGC
>NZ_JBEZVL010000049.1:0-1573 GCF_040636975.1 Streptomyces sp. NPDC032198
TACTTGCCCCTGAAGAAGTCCGGGTCTGCCTCTGGGTTGTCCTCTGGGGCGAGCTGGTGAGGGCAGGGCTATGGCCGTCACAGTGGAGGCGGGTAGTTGCGGCCGGGGGTGGGGCGATGTTACGTGTCGCGGGAGTGCAAGACGCCTGGTGGGAGGTACTGCCGGAGCAGGGGCGGGAGTTACCCGCCGAACTGAGCCTGGTCGATGCGTTCTTGGACGACGAGCGATTCATCGCTCCGTGGCGGGCGATGTTCGCCGAGCGGCTGGGGCGGCCGTCGGTGCCGGTGGAGACGCTGCTGCGCCTGCTGTATCTCAAGCACCGCTACCAACTGGGTTACGAGACCCTGTGCCGTGAGGTCGCGGACTCGCTGAGCTGGCGCCGGTTCTGCCGCATCCCGCTGACCTCTCCGGTGCCGCACCCGACCACGTTGGTCAAGCTGGTTCGCCGCGGCGGAGCGCAGGCTGTGGAAGAGCTGAACGCGGCCCTGCTGGGCAAGCTGGTCGAGGACAAGCTGCTGCGGTGCCGCAAGCTGCGCATCGACACGACCGTGATGGAAGCAGACATCGACCACCCCACGGACGCCGACCTGCTCGAACACGGGGTACGCAAACTGGGCCGGCTGGTTGGGCGGATCAAGGCGTCCGGGGCAGCCAGGCGCACCCGCTTCCGTGATCGCAGCCGGGCGGCGGGACGCCGTTTGAAGGAGATCTCGCGCACGCTGCGGCGACGCACCGGCCAGGCGCTGGGCGAGATCGACCGGCTCACAGGTGACATCGCCGCCGTGGCCCGCGCGACCTTGCGGGACGTGGCGGCGGTGGAGCGCAATGCCCGGCGCACGCTGGGCAAGCAGCCTTCGGGACGACTTGCGCACTTGGTGGGTGAGCTGGCCGAGACCGCGGCGGGAACCCGCCGACTGCTGGAGCAGACCGCCTTGCGGCTGGCGGGCATCCGCACCATCCCCGACCGGCTGGTCTCGTTGGCCGACCCCGACGCCCGGCCGATTCGTAAGGGCAAGCCCCAGCACCCCACCCAGTTCGGCTACACCGCGCTCGTGGCCGAAGACGAACGCGGCTTCATCGTCGACCACCAGGTCCAGCGCGGGAATCCGGCCGATGCGCCGCAACTGGTTCCTTCGGTGGAGCGCGCCGTGTCCCTGACCGGCCGCCCGCCCGGCACGGTCGTCGCCGACCGCGGCTTCGGCACCGCGGCCAACGATCTTGCCCTGGCTGAACTCGGTGTCCAGCGGATCGGACTGCAACGCGCCGGGAAGCCTGGAAAGGCACGGCGCGAGTACGAACAGAGCCGCCCATTCCGGCGGATGCGCAACTGGAGAGTCGGCGTCGAGGCCCGCATCAGTCACCTCAAGCGCGGCTTCGGTTTCCGTTGCACGCGCCTGCGTCGCTTGGCCGGCGCGCAGACCTGGGCCGGACTGGGGATCTTCGCCTACAACCTCCAGCGGATGACCGTCCTCAGCTGATGAGGGACAGGCCGCCGACAGGCCAGCGGCACAGCGCCGTCCTGCAGTGCTGGCCCCGCCACCAGCCCAAACCCTTTTTCAGGGGCAAGTAGCTA
>NZ_JBEZVL010000050.1:0-1276 GCF_040636975.1 Streptomyces sp. NPDC032198
TACTTCGGGTCGCGGTTGAAGACTGTCTTTGACCAGTGGTAGCCGAGGGTGGAGAGTCCGAGGCACCAGGCGAGGGTGATCCAGCCGTTGTGGCCGATTTCGCTGCCGAGGAGGAGGCCGCGGAGGGTTTCGATGGCGGGGGTGAAGGGCTGGTATTCGGCGATGGGCTGGAACCAGGTGGGCATGGAGTCGACGGGGACGAAGGCGCTGGAGAAGAGCGGCAGCAGGATCATGGGCAGGGCGTTGTTGCTGGCGGCTTCGGCGTTGGGGCTGACCAGGCCCATGCCGACGGCGATCCAGGTCAGGGTGGTGGCGAAGAGGACCAGGAGGGCGAAGGCGGCGAGCCATTCCAGGGGGGTGGCGTGGGTGGAGCGGAAGCCGATGGCCACGGCGACGGCGCCGACCAGGACGACGCTGGCCACGGATTGCAGGACGCTGCCGATGACGTGTCCGATGATGACCGAGCCGCGGTGGATGTTCATGGTGCGGAAGCGGGCGATGATGCCTTCGGCCATGTCGGTGGAGACGGAGACGGCGGTGCCCACGACGGTGCCGCCGATGGTCATGAGCAGGATGCCGGGGACGATGTAGGCGATGTACTGGGCGCGGTCGGCGCCGGTGCCGCCGATGCCCGCGCTCATCACGTCGCCGAAGAGGTAGACGAAGAGCAGCAGCAGCATGATGGGTGTGAGCAGGAGGTTCAGGGTGAGGGAGGGGTAGCGGCGGGCGTGCAGGAGGTTGCGGCGCAGCATCGTGGAGGAGTCGCGCAGCGCGAGGGGCAGGGAGCTCATCGGACGTTCTCCTTGGGCTGGTGGGGGAGGGTGGCCGGGCCGGTGAGGGCGAAGAAGACGTCGTCGAGGTCGGGGGTGTGCACGGTCAGTTCGTCGGCTTCGATGCCCTCCGAGTCGAGCCGGTCGAGGAGGGAGCGCAGTGCGTGCTGGGTGCCGTCGCTGGGGATCTGCAGGGCCAGTGCCTCGTCGTCGCGGGTGACGTCGTGCAGGGCGGTGGCGGCCATCTGGTAGGTGTCCGGGTGGTCGAAGCGCAGGCGTACGTGGCCGCCGGGGATGAGGCGCTTGAGTTCTTCGGCGGTGCCTTCGGCTGCGATCTTGCCGTTGTTGAGTACGGCGATGTGGTCGGCGAGTTCGTCGGCCTCTTCGAGGTACTGGGTGGTGAGGAAGACGGTGACGCCGTCCGTGACGAGTTCGCGGATGATGGCCCACATGTTGTGGCGGGAGCGGGGGTCGAGGCCGGTGGTGGGCTCGTCGAGGAAGATGAT
>NZ_JBEZVL010000051.1:0-1210 GCF_040636975.1 Streptomyces sp. NPDC032198
GTCATCTTCCTGGCGGAGGCCTTCACCCGCCCGGCCATGATGCGCACCCTCGCCGCGATCGGCTTCCAGCAGTCCTACACCTACTTCACCTGGCGCAACACGAAGACCGAACTCACGGAATACGTAGAGGAGTTGGCAGGGGAATCAGCCGCCTGCATGCGGCCGAACTTCTTCGTCAACACCCCGGACATCCTGCCCGAGTTCCTCCAGAACGGCGGACGCCCCGCCTTCGAACTGCGCGCGGTGCTCGCCGCGACCCTCTCCCCGGCATGGGGCGTCTACAGCGGATACGAACTCTGCGAGGACGCGCCCCTCAAGCCCGGCAGCGAGGACTATCTGGACTCCGAGAAGTACCAACTGCGGCCCCGTGACTGGGAATCGGCGGAGCGTGCGGAACGCACCATCTCGCCGCTGATCACCACGCTCAACGCGATCCGCCGACGCCATCCGGCGCTGCACGGGCTGCGCAACGTGCACTTCCACCCCGTGGACAACGACCAGGTGATCGCGTACAGCCGTCATGAGCCCGGCGACACGGTGCTGGTGGTCGTCAACCTCGACCCGCACCACACCCAGCAGGCGACCGTGCGCCTCGACCTCACCCGTCTGAACCTCGCCCCCGGATCCACCTTCCGCGTGCACGACGAACTGGGCGACGCGACCTACACATGGGGCGAGTCCACTTTCGTACGTCTGACACCGGGCGCCTCCCCCGCGCACGTCTGCGCGGTCGAGGCCGAGTAAGTCGAGGCCGGGCAAGAAGCACGCGCCCCCAGCTCTGCGGCAACGGAGGATGCATGACCATCAACGAGCCGGTGTCCGACCTGTTCGAGGACGCGCCCGCCAATGACCGAGACCCCGAGTGGTTCAAGCGCGCCGTCTTCTACGAGGTCCTGGTCCGCTCCTTCCACGACAGTGACGGGGACGGCATCGGTGACCTCAAGGGCATCACCGCCAAGCTGGACTATCTGCAGTGGCTGGGCGTGGACTGCCTCTGGCTGCCGCCCTTCTTCACGTCACCACTGCGCGACGGCGGTTACGACGTGGCCAATTACATCGCCGTGCTACCCGAGTTCGGCGACCTGGGGGATTTCGTCGAATTCATCGATGCGGCCCATCAGCGGGGCATGCGCGTGATCATCGACTTCGTGATGAACCACACCAGTGATCAGCACCCGTGGTTCAAGGAGTCCCGCAGCGACCCCGAAGG
>NZ_JBEZVL010000052.1:0-1198 GCF_040636975.1 Streptomyces sp. NPDC032198
CCTTCGGGGTCGCTGCGGGACTCCTTGAACCACGGGTGCTGATCACTGGTGTGGTTCATCACGAAGTCGATGATCACGCGCATGCCCCGCTGATGCGCGGAGTCCACGAACTCCACGAAGTCGGCGAGATCGCCGAACTCGGGGAGGACGGCGGTGTAGTCCGAGACGTCGTAACCGCCGTCCCGCAACGGCGACTTGAAGAACGGCGGCAGCCATAGGCAGTCCACGCCCAGCCACTGCAGATAGTCCAGCTTGGCGGTGATCCCCTTGAGATCGCCGATGCCGTCGCCGTTGCTGTCCTGGAAGGAGCGGACCAGGACCTCGTAGAAGACGGCGCGCTTGAACCACTCGGGGTCTCGGTCCTTGGCGGGCGTGTCCTCGAATGTGTCCTGGACGGGCTCGTTGATGATCATGGTGTGGGTGACCCTCCGATCAACGGTGAGGACGGTCGCAGGACGCGGAAGATGTGCGCGGGCGTGCGGCCCGGCTCGAGGCGCACATAGTTGGCCCTGCCCCAGTGATAGGTGCTGCCGGTGAGCTCGTCGCGCACCGGCACGGTCTCGTGCCAGTCAAGGCCGAGTTCCGGCATGTCCAACGAGACCGTGGCCTCCTGGGTGTGGTGGGCGTCGAGGTTCACGACCACCAGAACCGTGTTCGATCCGCCCTCGTCGTGGGCCGTCTTCGAGTACGCGATCACCGCTTCTTGGTCTGTGGGATGGAAGTGCAGGTCACGCAGTTGCCGCAGGGCGGGGTTGGAGCGCCGTACGCGGTTCAGCGTGGTGATCAGGGGTGCGATGGTGGAGCCGGTGCGCTCTGCGGACTGCCAGTCCCGCGGCCGCAGTTCGTACTTCTCCGAGTTCAGATACTCCTCGCTGTCGGCCCGCGCCGGGGCGTTCTCGCAGAGTTCGTACCCGCTGTAGACGCCCCACGTCGGCGCGAGGGTTGCGGCGAGCACCGCGCGGGCCTCGAAGGCCGGGCGTCCGCCGTTCTGGAGGTAGGCGTGCAGGATGTCCGGGGTGTTGACGAAGAAGTTCGGCCGGAGGTAGTGCGCGGTCTCGCCCGACAACTCACTTAGGTAGTCGGTCAGTTCACCCTTGGCGTTCCGCCAGGTGAAGTAGGTGTAGGACTGCTGGAAGCCGATCGCGGCGAGGGTGCGCATCATGGCCGGGCGGGTGAAGGCCTCCGCCAGGAAGATGAC
>NZ_JBEZVL010000053.1:0-1061 GCF_040636975.1 Streptomyces sp. NPDC032198
GAGGAGGGGGAGGACATGGAGGCTTCGACGTTGGTGACCTGGTAGCCGTAGACCGGGTCCATGATGGTGGGGAGGTAGAGGCGTCCGGGGTCGCAGGAGGAGAAGCCGGCGTTGCGGTCGGGGGTCCATTGCATGGGGGTGCGGACGGCGTCGCGGTCGCCGAGCCAGATGTTGTCGCCCATGCCGATCTCGTCGCCGTAGTAGAGGATCGGCGAGCCGGGCAGGGAGAGGAGCAGGGCGGTGAAGAGTTCGATCTGGTTGCGGTCGTTGTCCAGGAGGGTGGCCAGGCGGCGGCGGATGCCGATGTTGGCGCGCATGCGGGGGTCTTTGGCGTATTCCGCGTACATGTAGTCGCGTTCTTCGTCGGTGACCATTTCGAGGGTGAGCTCGTCGTGGTTGCGCAGGAAGATGCCCCATTGGCAGCCGGAGGGGATGGCGGGGGTCTTGGCGAGGATTTCGGAGACGGGGTAGCGCGATTCGCGGCGTACGGCCATGAAGATGCGGGGCATGACGGGGAAGTGGAAGGCCATGTGGCATTCGTCGCCGCCGTCTTTGAAGTCGCCGAAGTAGTCGACGACGTCTTCGGGCCATTGGTTGGCCTCGGCGAGGAGCACGGTGTCGGGGTAGTGGGCGTCGATTTCGGCGCGGACGCGTTTGAGCAGGGCGTGGGAGCGGGGGAGGTTTTCGCAGTTGGTGCCCTCTTCGGCGAAGAGGTAGGGCACGGCGTCCAGGCGGAAGCCGTCGATGCCCAGGTCGAGCCAGAAGCGCAGGGCGGAGATGATTTCTTCCTGGACGGCCGGGTTCTCGTAGTTGAGGTCGGGCTGGTGGGAGAAGAAGCGGTGCCAGAAGTACTGTTTGCGCACCGGGTCGAAGGTCCAGTTGGAGGCTTCGGTGTCGACGAAGATGATGCGCGCGTCCTGGTACTGCTTGTCGTCGTCGGCCCAGACGTAGTAGTCGCCGTAGGGGCCTTCGGGGTCGCTGCGGGACTCCTTGAACCACGGGTGCTGATCACTGGTGTGGTTCATCACGAAGTCGATGATCACGCGCATGCCCCGCTGATG